>NCHN01000003.1 GCA_002281875.1 Sphingobacteriia bacterium 24-36-13
ATAAGCCGAATCATTCGGTAAACAGATTGCAACAATGATTAATAAGAGTTAAATGAATATAATCGGTGAGAATGTTTAAATTAGTGCTCCTTTAAAAAAACAAATCACAATAAAAAAAATACTATGCCTAGAAAATTAAGAATGGGAATGGTGGGAGGTGGTAAAGATGCGTTCATTGGCGCTATCCACCGTTTGGCAGCCAATATGGATGGACAAATTGAATTGGTATGTGGTGCATTAAGCATCAACCCAACCATTGCACAAGAGTCTGGTGAAATGTTGTATTTACCAAAAGATCGCATTTACCTTACTTATGATGAAATGATTACCAAGGAAGCTGCACTTCCAGCAGACAAACGCATGGACTTTGTTACCATTGTAACACCCAATTTTGCGCATTTTGCACCAGCCATGATGGCATTGGAACATGGATTTCATGTAGTGATAGAAAAGCCCATCACATTTACATTGGAAGAAGCTAAAAAATTAAAAGCCGTAGTTGCTGAAACAGGATTAACCCTTTGCTTAACCCATACTTATTCAGGATACCCAATGGTTAAACAAGCCAAAGCCATGGTAGCTGATGGTGCTCTAGGAAAAATTAGAAAAGTGTGGGTAGAGTATCCACAAGGATGGTTGAGTAAACTAAGCGAAAGAGAAGGCAATGCCCAAGCAGCTTGGAGAACCGATCCTAAAAAATCAGGCAAGAGTGGAAGCATGGGAGATATAGGCACACATGCAGCACATTTAGCAGAATATATAACAGGCGCACAAATCACAAAATTATGTGCAGACCTTAATACAAAAGTAGAAGGCCGTTTATTAGACGATGATGGATCGGTGCTATTGCATTTTAGCAATGGAGCATCAGGTGTGTTAATGGCATCACAAGTTGCAGCAGGTGAAGAGAACGCATTGAAGATTCGCGTGTATGGTGAAAAAGGTGGATTGGAATGGGCGCAGATGGAACCCAATACATTAATAATAAAATGGTTAGAAGCACCCATGCAAATATTGCGTGCAGGCGCTAACTATACCGATCGCTTATCAAGTTTTGCTACCAGTAATTGCAGAACGCCAGGTGGACATCCAGAAGGATATTTAGAAGCATTTGCCAATATCTACAAAAACTTTACTGCGACCGTTCAAGCAAAAATAGATGGCACCACACCTACTAAAGAACAATTGGATTTTCCAGGAGTAGAAGATGGAATTAGAGGTATGGCATTCATAGATAATGTAGTTGCTTCTGCACAATCTGATTTAAAGTGGACCGAATATAAAATCTAAACAATGACCAATATTAAAGGCCCAGGAATTTTTCTGGCTCAGTTTATGGGCGACACAGCCCCTTTTAATTCATTGGCATCTATTTGCCAATGGGCTGCTTCTTTAGGTTTCAAAGGGGTGCAAATTCCTTCTTGGGATGCTCGTTGTATTGATTTACAAAAAGCAGCAGAAAGCAAAACTTATGCGGATGAGATTAGGGGGATTGTAGCCGCCGCGGGTTTAGAAATCACTGAATTATCGACCCACTTACAAGGACAACTGGTAGCCGTAAACCCTGCGTATGATGCGTTATTCGACGGCTTTGCTCCCGAAGACCTAAGAGGAAATCCAAGTGCAAGAACAGCATGGGCAGTACAGCAATTAAAATATGCAGCCAAAGCATCTCAAAACCTAGGACTCAATGCCCACGCTACTTTCAGCGGAGCGTTATTGTGGCAAACCGTTTATCCTTGGCCTCAACGACCAGCAGGTTTAGTAGAAACAGGTTTTACTGAACTGGCAAAAAGATGGATGCCTATACTGAATGAATTTGATGCGCATGGAGTAGACTTGTGTTATGAAATTCATCCAGGAGAAGACTTACACGATGGTGTTACTTATGAATTGTTTTTAGAAAAAGTAAATAATCATCCGCGGGCTTGTTTGTTATACGATCCATCTCATTTTGTACTACAATGCTTAGATTACAAAGCCTACATTGATCATTACCATGAACGCATTAAAATGTTTCATGTAAAAGATGCAGAGTTTAACCCAACAGGTAAACAAGGTGTTTATGGCGGCTATCAAGGTTGGGTAGACAGAGCAGGACGCTTTAGATCATTAGGAGATGGGCAAGTAGATTTCAAAACCATTTTCAGTAAACTAGCGCAGTATAATTATACTGGTTGGGCGGTAATGGAATGGGAATGTGCATTGAAGCATCCTGAAACAGGTGCAGCAGAAGGGGCACCATTTATTCAAGAACATATTATTCGAGTAACCGATAAAACATTTGATGATTTCGCGGGTACCGGATCAGACGAAAATTTTAATAAAAAAATATTAGGTATCAACTAACTTTAACGAGTGCACAAGAATAGGTGCAGCAATTTTAAATTTTAAACGAACGATTATGAAAAAGTACTTAGTGCTGTTTGCCATCACAGGATTAGTAGCTGCTGCATGCGGCGGTAGTGAAGAAAAGAAAGAAGACAAAGCCGCAGAAACTGCTCCAGCAGCGGCTCCGGTTGCAGATTTAAGCAGTAATCCAGACTATACCAAAGGATTAGAATTGGTTGGTAAATCAGATTGCTTAACCTGTCATAAAATAAATGATAAATTGATAGGGCCATCTTATAAAGATGTGGCGAATAAGTATGAGGCAACTGAAGAAAATATCAGTATGCTAGCAGGTAAAATCATCAAAGGTGGTAAAGGTGTTTGGGGTGAAGTTCCAATGACACCACACCCTCAAGTGAGTGAAGAAGATGCAAAAGCAATGGTGAAATACGTTTTACTACTTAAGTAATTTACATGACTAATCTACTATGGATCACTGCCATTACAGTTGCAATGGTTTCAACACCGGTAACAAAGAAAAATTTATCTACTTCCGCAAATGAGCCTGCGGCAGTTTCTACAACCCATACTAATTACTCGAAAGGTAAGTGGATTAAATTGTTTGATGGCAAAACAACCAATGGCTGGAAAACCTATGCCAAGGACAGTATTGGTGGTGCTTGGAAAGTACAAGACGGAATGTTGTACTTAGATTCCAAAGCCAAGAAAGAACAGAAGTTAGGCGGCGGTGATATTATTCATGAAAAATCATTTGGAAACTTTCATTTGAAACTTGAATGGAAGATTTCAAAAAATGGAAATAGTGGCATCATCTTCTGGGCACAGAATGATCCCTCTAAATACAAAGCAGTTTGGCATACAGGCCCAGAAATGCAAGTATTAGACAATGGAGGACACCCTGATGCAAAAATCAGAAAACACCGCGCTGGAGATTTGTACGATTTAATTGAAGGACCAGACACTGCGGTTAAACCTGTAGGCGAATGGAACAAAACAGAAATCATTGCAAAAGATGGAACGCTTGAATTAAAACTCAATGGAGTAACCACTGTTAAAACTACCTATGGTGATGAAATTTGGTACAGCTTAATTGGCAATAGCAAATTCAAAACCATGCCTGCATTTGCAAGAACTTTTAGTGGACATATTGCTTTACAAGATCACGGAGATGATGTATGGTTTCGCAATATCCAAATTAGAGAATTATAATGCCGACCCTGAACCACGAGTACTTTATGCAACAAGCATTAAAGGAAGCACAAGCAGCTTTTGATGCCGATGAAGTACCCGTGGGCGCAGTGGTGGTAATGAACAATCAAATTATTGCAAGGGCACACAATCAAGTAGAACTCTTAAACGATTCTACCGCACACGCCGAAATACTCGCACTTACTTCTGCCTACAGCTCACTCGGTGCAAAGTATTTACCCGAAGCTACATTATACGTTACTGTTGAGCCCTGCATCATGTGTTGTGGTGCTATTTATTGGGGGAAAATAGGGAGCATTGTTTATGGAGCATCAGATGAAAAAAATGGCTATCGACATCTCACTAAAGAGCAATGGCCTTTTCATCCTAAAACCGAATTAATTGCAGGCATTCTTGAAGCTGATTGTGCTTTTTTAATGAAGTCTTTCTTTAGATCGAAGCGATAACTGCCTCATCTTACTCAGCTTATTCAGTCTTACTCAAACAAACTCTTCGCTCGCGGCCGAGTATTGCATGTACTTATTTCATAACTTACTTATTTGTGCAATCCTCGAATGCTCGCTTACGTGTTTGTTTGAGTAATGAATGATTTAACTATGAGAATGCTACTTTTATTCGTACTTTTTATCTCATGTACCACTAGTCGTGTGCATGAAAATCCAGATACTAATCCAGAAGCATATTTCATTAGAATAGTGCTCTTGCGATTTCAGAATATTTGATTTAGAAACACAAATAATTTTCATCTTGAAAACAAAAAAACAGGTCGTAGTCTTTAATATCTTAATTATTGCAGCCTTATTTATTATAGGTGCAGATTGGGCAAATGAAAGAATTCGTATTCTTTTTCACAGCTATTTTGCAGACATTGCTATCCCATTTGGATACTATATGCTATTGTTTCTTGTAGAAGATCAATTCAAGAGACTCCAAAAATGGCACTCAAAAGCATTGGCTATATTTTTGCTATGCTCACTCTCCGAAACGCTACAATATTTCGGTATTTACGCACTCGCCCGTGTCTTTGACCCTTTAGATTTTATCATGTATGCAGCAGGTGTTTTATTGGCGGCTTTTTTTGATAAAATCATTTTCAAAAGACTTTTTAGTTTTTGGTAAACCATGAATAAATAAAAAACGAATCCAAAAAACTTTTAAACCTTCTATAAGACATGTATAAGAAAGTAGTTTTTTTTGCCCTATTCGCATTTATTGCTAAGCTGTCGGCGGGACAAGTTGATGAACTTAAAGAATTAAATCCTCAAATTCAGTTTTCAAAAGACACTTCTTTCATAGGACAAGTATTGATGCAACGAATGAAAAAAGATTATACCACAGTTGGTATGAATAAAGCTATAGAAGAGATGACTTCCTTATATGACCAATTGCTCAATAAATATTATAAAAAGCTTTTAAAATTATTAAAGCCACAAGATAAAACAGCACTTGTGACTGCACAAAAAGCATGGCTACAATTTAGAGATGCAGAATCTAAATTAATCAGAACCTTCTCTAAAGATGAATACTCAAGAGGAGGCACAATACAATCGAATATTGTAAGTAGTTCTTATGCAGATCTAGTTGTAAAACGGTGCATAGACATTTTTAATTATTATGACAACATTATAAAAGATAACTGACCAAAACACATTTCATGCACTCAAGTAATTACGTGAATGAGCATTCGATTATTGCTTGTTCATGAATGGCTAAAGAGTTAAGCTCTTGCAATAATCGGCAGCGAACGTGGAATTTTACTCAGCTAGTACTTAGATAATGTCGAATTCCGAAACAAATCCTCCCTTTAACACCTAGTTAAACCATTGCAGCTTAAATTTGTAATCAATTATTATACAATTTAAACAGATAAATATGTCATTTACACTAGCACCTTTACCCTATGCACATGATGCATTAGAACCGCATATTGACACTACTACCATGCAAATTCACCATGGTAAGCACCACCAGGCTTATGTAGACAATTTAAACAAAGCCATTGCTGGTACTCTCAACGAAGGCAAGTCTATAGAAGAATTAGTGAAAGCTGCTGGCAGCATTAGCCCTGCAGTACGTAACAATGGTGGTGGTCATTGGAACCATACTTTTTTCTGGGAGAGCTTAGCTGCGAATGCAGGTGGCACACCTACTGGCGCTCTAGCTGAAGCTATTGACGCCGCTTTCGGATCTTTTGATGCATTCAAAGAAAAATTTGCAGCAGCAGGCATGACTCGCTTTGGTAGTGGTTGGGCTTGGTTGATTGTAAAAGAAGGTAAATTAGAAGTAAGTTCTACGCCTAACCAAGACAATCCTTTGATGGATGTAGCTGAAGTAAAAGGCACGCCTATTTTAGGAGCCGATGTTTGGGAGCATGCATACTATTTAAAATACCAGAATCGCAGAGCTGATTATTTAGCAGCATTCTGGAACGTAGTAAATTGGAGCAAAGTAGCTGAGCGTTTTGCAGCAGCTAAATAAATAAAATCATGTATTTTCACATCACGCTGTAGCAATCTGCAGCGTGATTTTTTTTAAATAAGCTTATATGAAAAACCTACTTGCCATTTTATTAGTCAGCAGTTTCTTAATCGCTTGCGCAGGAAATGATAAAACCATTATCATCATGAGTAAAGGAGAAGCAACCGTTGATTTAAACGCGGGTACCATACAAGCTAAAGATGGCGCGGGTCATGAAGAAAAATTAGTAGCCGTTAATAAAGCAGATATCAGTTTTAAATTAAACACCCCTGCTGGTGAAGCGACTGTTCAACTAAAAGAAAATGGCTTGTATATTATTAATGTAAAGAATGATACCATTATTGGTAGCTATCAACAATATTCAAGCGCAGGTCAGGCACAGAAAGTAATTACACAAGAAAGCTTAGTTCAAAAAATAGATTCACTACAACAATTAAGTCAAGGAAAAAATGTTTCTGCTGTCAATAGAAATTTTTTCATCCTTCCTAACCAAGCAACTTTCATTACCGCCAACGCACAAGCACAAGTTGTAGGTCCTTATCATCAAATGCGTTCTGCAGAAAAAATAGATGGAAAAGATCCTGAAATCTATCGCTTTTATAGCATCAAGGAAATCAGAGAAATGATTACCAAGCTACAAGCACTTACTGTTGCCCCCGAATAGGTTTAAGGTACTGGATCCCAGCCAGAACCTCCGCCAGGTCTGCATTTGCTGAGTCTTTTAATCAACAACCATCCTCCTTTAAACAAGCCGTATTTTTTCAATGCTTGTTCTCCATATTGAGAACAGGTGGGAACAAATCTGCACTTGGGTCCCATCACTGGGGAAATAATGTATTGGTAAATTTTAATAAAAGGAATCAATAAATACCCTAGCATCCGCGTGATAGAAAACGCTTTTAGTGTTTGATCGTTTTTTATGGCGGGTTGATTACAGCTGCTGCACATTCGGAGTGGGTTCACTAATTTTTCGAATCAATTTTTCCAAAGTTTTTTCCATTGCAATTTGTAAATCGGCAAACACAGGCAACTCTTTTCCAATGTATAAAAAGAACACATTGAGTTGTTGTTGATTTGATGCAACACTTGTATAAAGCGGTTGCTTTTGTGTTCTATATACTTCGCGCAACAAACGCTTTACTTTATTTCTGTCGTGTGCTTTTTTAAAAATCCGAGAACTAACACCAACCCCAGCTTGAACCAACCCAGTTTCATTGATTTTGATTTCCGGGTTGTCGATTACATCACCTACCAACTGATCAGAAACAGTGTAAAACACTTTAATTGGAAAGACACTAAATGATTTACCCTTGGCAAATAATTGCTCCAGTGCTTTTCTGCTCTTGAGTTTTTCTTGCTTTGAATAAGTGTTATTTTTTGTCATTTGATTACAAAACTAAAAAAGCTCCGTCACAAAGACGGAGCTTAATATGATCATGCCCTACAACATTCAACAGAATGCTGTACCCTAAAGGGTGTGGGGGATTACTTTAATCCTTTTTCGCTAGAAACACTAAGTTTCTTGCGACCTTTCGCTCTGCGGCTTGCCAGTACTTTACGGCCATTAGCAGACTCCATACGTTTACGGAAACCGTGTACGGTTTTACGACGACGCTTGTGTGGTTGGAATGTACGTTTCATTGATGTCTTTTTTTACTAACCCTAAAATATGGTTTCATTTCATTGCTGCAGTCACCATACCGCCGCTTGTGAAAGGACGGCAAAATTAAGTAAAAAAGGTTAATGACCCAACAGAATATGCTCCGATTTAAGGGATTTTCCGAAGAAAATAGCTCCTTTTTCATCAAAATCGGTAGTTGAATCGGTGGTACAGAACCTTATATGCCCATTTTTAGAGCAATGATCGGCCATAGCAGGATGCCTTTCTAGGTAATTGGCCAAACTTTGAGCAACTATTTCACCCTGGGAAACCACTTGAATATGCTTAGGAAGCTGGGCCTCTATTTTAGGAATCAATAATGGATAATGCGTGCAAGCCAATAAAACCGTGTCAATGGCTGGCGACTGGCTCATTAGTTGATCTAAACTATCTTTCACAAAATAGTCTGCACCCGCTCCTTCGTGTTCGCCATTTTCAATCAATGGTACCCACATAGGGCATGCTTGTTGAAACACGGTCATATCTGGAAAGAAATGGGCAATCTCTAACAGATAACTCTCACTGATTACTGTCCCCTTAGTGGCTAACACACCCAACTGCCCTGATTCTGAAAAACGACCAATCACTTCCGCGGTGGGTCTAATCACCCCTAATACTCTTTTACTGGGCCCAAACTGGGCTAAATCCTTTTGTTGTATGGTACGCAAGGCTTTGGCTGAAGCCGTATTGCAAGCCAACACCACCAACTCACAACCTTGGTTAAAAAACCATTGTACTGCTTCTAAAGTGTATTGGTAAACCGTTTCAAATGATCGGGTTCCATAAGGCGCACGGGCATTATCCCCCAAATACAAATAATCGTATTGAGGTAGTTGCTTTACCAATTCTTTCAAAATGGTTAACCCTCCATATCCACTATCAAAAACGCCAATGGGAGATTGTTGATGCATAAACTAAAGATAAAAACAAAAAGCCTCTCCGAAATAAATCAGAGAGGCTGTATATATAGTTTTGACTAAAATTATCCTTTTCCTGCAGGCTTAGGCTTAGCTGGAGCAGAACTGCTACCTGATGCAGCTTTCCAAGCATCTTCAATTTCTTTAGGTAAAGCCAACTTCAATTTTTGAGCAGCACGGATAGTAATATTATCCAACAAATTAGGAGTTCCATAAGGAGAAATTACTTCTGCTTTTAATACAATTGTATATTTCTGCTCTGCAATAACTTCTTGCACAGCAGTATATAATCTTTGTCTGTATGGCCCTACTAGCTCTTCATATTTAGCTTGCTCCATTTGCTGAGAATACTCTTGCCAGTTTACCAATTTGTAACGCAATTGTAATAATTCTCTAGTAGCTAATTCTCTTGCTTTAGCAGGCATAGTAGCAGAATCTTTTTTGAAGATGCTGTCTCTGCGCTGAAAGTCAGATACATTGTATTTGTATTCTTCTTGCAAAGAATCTAATCTGTAACTATTCAACAAGGTATCAATCTTAGCAATACCAGGAAATAATGAAAGAGCCGCTTGCTCATCAAAGTATCCTATTTTAACCTGTGCACTTGCGCTGTTAGAAAAAAGTGTAACCGCTGCAAAAGCCACACACACGAAGAGAAATTTTTTCATTGTAATGAAATTTATTGTTTGTTTTTGATTGACTAATTTTTAATGCCCAATTCCCTTAAAACCTCATCCGATTTATCCAGTTTTGGGTCGGCAAATATAACGGTAATTCCTTCACTTTTATCTAAGATAAAATCATAAACCCTTGCTACGGCTATTTTTTGAATAGCATTGTACACTTTATCTTGTATAGGTTTAACTAATTTTTGGCGCTCTTTAAACAAATCACCCTCGTAACCAAAGCGCTTTTTTTGCAAATCGCGAATCTCTTTTTCCTTCACAAACAATTCGTCTTCGCGCTTTTTCTTTAAATCATCGGTAAGCATAATCTGCTCTGCCTCATAATTCTTGTACATTTTATCTAAAACGGCCTGCTTATCATCAATCTCTTTTTGCCATTGCTCTCCTACTAATTGTAGTTTTTTATCGGCATCTCTGTATTCCGGAATTTTACTCAGGATATACTTGGTATCAATAATGGCATAACGCTGTTGTGCTTCAACAGCAGTTGTAAGTAATAATAATGTGGCGAATGCTACTAGAATTTTTTTCATACCTAATTTTTTATGGTTATTCAGGTTCAAATCCAAGCATAAAGGTAAAGCGAGCTGCATCCCTTAATTGATTGGTTCCATTAAACCTATCCAATCCTATGCCATAATCAAATCCAAGCAAACCAAACATAGGTAAGAAGAAACGCATACCTACACCCACAGAGCGTCTTAGCTGGAAAGGATTATAATCTTTAAATGAATACCATCCGTTGGCAGCTTCAAAAAAGGCCAATCCAAAAATGGTACTGCTGGGGTTTAAGCTCAGCGGATACCTCATTTCCATGGTATACTTATTAAAGATGGTAAAGTACTGACTAGCTCTTTGCTGATCTGGGTTTACGCGTGGATTAGAGTTGTCGTAAACGGGGTAACCTCTATGGGCCACAATATCGAACCCTAATAAAGCGAACTGGTTGGTTAAACCCGCATCACCCACTTGGAAACGCTCGAAAGGAGATACTTGTAGGTTTTCATTAAACTTACCTACAAATCCAAACTTAGCAGCAAAACGCATTACAAACTGCTTATTGCGGTCTTCTCCATGTGGCTTACCCAACGGTACAAACCACTCTCCATTAAAACGCCACTTATGGTATTCAATCCATTTGTATGGATTACCAGCAGGATTGATACTGCTGTTGATTAATGAATAAGGTGGGGTAATTTGTAAGCTGGCCATGAAATTAGAACCCGTTTTAGGGAACATGGGTTGATCTATAGACGAACGCTGTAACGCAATTCTAAAGTTCAAGTTGTTTACGATACCATTTTCAAAACCAGGTAAATTGGTTGGGTCAATGGCATAATTGCTCAACTTATAACGGGTATAGTTTAATCCCATCGACAAAGAGAAATAGTCGTCGGGCCATTTTAATTGTTTAGCAATACTTGCTGTTGCACCAGTAGTGGAAATATAACGGTCGTTGGCAATATTTGGATCGTATCGGCCAGTTAAAGGATCAAAAGTTTGACCAAACTTAGTATTGAAAATACTTACCGTTAATGCGTTTCTTTTCTTACCACCTAACCATGGTTCGGTGAAAGAGAAATTGTAAGAACGGAACGCTCTACCATTACTTTGTACACGTAAACTTAATTTTTGACCATCACCCATTGGCAATGGATCCCAAGCTGATTTCTTGAATAAATTCTTTGCAGAGAAATTGTTAAAGGAAACACCCAGTGTACCAGTTAGTCCAATCAATCCTCCCCAACCAGCACTCAATTCTAATTGGTCACTTGATTTTTCTTCAACACTATAGTTAATATCAACCGTTCCATCTTCCTGATTAGGTACTGGGTTCGGAGTAATTTTTTCTTGGTTAAAATAATTCAATTGCGCCAATTCACGAACAGAACGAATCAATAATTGACGGCTGAATTTTTCACCAGGTATGGTTCTAATTTCTCTCCTGATTACATATTCTTTGGTACGATCATTTCCTGAAATGCGCACATTCTTAATGGTAGCTTGAGGGCCTTCAATAATTCTGATTTCGAAATCAATGGTATCATTGTATACCGCAGTTTCAATGGGCTCTGTTCTAAAAAACAAATAACCATCGTCTTGGTACAATCCACTAATATCAGCACCATCTGGTGAAGAAGATTTTCCTAGTTTTTTATTCAACACATCTAGGTTATAAATATCTCCTTTACGAATTCCAAGAATAGTAGTTAAAATGGAATCTGAATATTTGGTGTTTCCTCTCCAAGAAATATTACCAAAATAATATTTACGACCCTCGTTCATTTTGAGGTCAATATTTAAATTACCATTTCCTACACTGTACACAGTGTCATTGTCTATGACGGCATCTCTATATCCCAAGGTATTGTAATACTCAAGTATAGATTCTTTGTCTTCGGTGTATTTTTTCTCATCAAACTTTGCAGAACTGAACTTGATTCTCACATAAGGATCCATCACTCTTTTGGTTTTACTAAAAGTGAGGTAGCCCTTTTCTTTCATATACTCTTCAAAAGTGTAATGTTTTGGAATAACAATTCTTCCACTGTCCATTACTGGGTACAAAGTGAACCTAGATCTTTCTTTAGAACCTTTAAATTGCTTTTTCAATTTGGCTTCGTCAATACTTACATTGCCCAAATTGATATTGTTGATTTTTACTTTAGGTCCTTTATCAATAAAAAAGTCTAGTGCTAAAGTATTTTCAAAAGTGGTGTCTTTTCTTTCTGCAATTTTTACCTTGGTATCTCTGTATCCTTTTTCTGCAAAGAATTTTTTGATTACTTCCGTTGCAGTGATCTTCATATTTTCAGTTACCACACGATTGGGAACCAATCCTGTTTTTCCTCTGATTTCGTCAGACTGTCCTTTTGGAATTCCCTTAAAGTAAAAATTAGATAAACGAGGCCTTTCAGTAACCGATACTTCAATGTCAATTTCTTTTCCTTCTACTCTGGTAATATAAATTTCTACATCACTAAAATAATTCTGGCTCCATAATTTGGTGATGGCTTTAGAAAAATTGTCTCCTCCAGGAATTGTGACTTCATCCCCAATATTCAAATTAGCTATTGAGATCAACAAGTTCTCATCAAAAAAACGATTGCCAGTTACTTTTACCGATGCAATCTTGTATTTCTTAGGCGTCTTTTGATTAAAAAGATTGATCAAATCTGCGTCAATAGAGCGGATGGTTGTATCGGAGGTTTCTTGTGCAAAAGCAGGTTTAGTAAATAATAAAACAACTAAAGCGAACAATGATAATTTAAACACTTTCTGCATCCCGTTTCTGTTTGTTCTGTTGGCGGCTTTGGTTAAATCCGCACACGCAGCAATTAATTTGGTTCTTTAAGCTGGGCAAATTACCCCGAATAATGAAAACTGTTTGTTAAATAAACTAAGCTATTTGAGTCTCTGACTGAATCTGGTGACCGGTTTTGCCAAAACGCCGTTCTCTAGATTGAAAGTCGATGATTGCCTCATATAAATTTTCTTTTCTAAAATCTGGCCAACGGGTATTGGTAAAATACAATTCCGCATAAGCCAATTGATACAAAAGAAAGTTACTAATTCTATATTCCCCACTGGTTCTGATCATTAATTCAGGATCAGGCAAATTACTGGTTGCCAAATAATGCTGAAGGGTATCGGCATTAATGTCTTCAGCACGAATTAAACCCTTTTCTACATCTAAACCAATATTTTTTACCGCGTTTACCAACTCCCATCTACTGCTGTAACTCAATGCCATCACTAAGTTGAGCCCTGTATTCTGTTCAGTCATTTGCAAAGCTTCTTGCAATTCATTCCTAGCAAATTCAGGCAACAACTCGGTATTTCCTATAACGTGTAACCTAATATTATTCTTATTGAGGATGGGTACTTCTTTGCGAATAGTGTCTACCAATAAAGCCATTAAGCCATCCACTTCTGGTTGAGGCCTGTCCCAGTTCTCCGTACTAAACGCATATAGGGTAAGATAGCCAATACCCAACTCAGCCGCACCTTCTACAATATCTCTAACGCTCTCCACCCCATGAAAATGACCATACAGTCTATCTTGTCCCTTTTCCTCTGCCCAACGACCATTCCCATCCATAATTATGGCAATATGCTTGGGCAAACGATCCTTGTTAATTAGTGGCAAAAGGTCTTCCTTTTTAACCATGGGTTTAATTTAGTGTGCAAAATTAACAAAATCAATGGTTTCTGCCGATTTAAATACCTTAAAACTAGCTTATTCACTAATAAGTAGGGCAGCGGTAGCTCTGAAGATTGAAAGAAATACCCACTTTAATGGTTGCAAAAGCATCTGCTTTAAGGCTATTTCCCCTTTGGCGGCCCTTAACGCCAATAGAAGCGCCTGTTTCGTAACTTCTATCTTGCAATAAAAAAGCAGGGCTGGGCGAGCCGTCTGGCAATGGTGAAAATGCGTCAGGGGCATAGGTTTGGCCGCTTACATCATCTAAAAAATCAGTATTGGTAAATCGATAAATGAGCTCTGCAAAAACATTGGTTCTTGCATTTAGGGCATATTTGGCTCCAAAAGTGAAAGGAATACTGATCGCAATTGGATTATACACTGGTCTGTCTAAATAAAGCGAAGATCCCTGCCCTTCTGTACCTAATAATCGTAAAAAATATTTCTGGCCGCCCAAATAAGCATAGGGATCATAGGAAAAAGCACCAATTCCAAGGCCAATATAGGGGGTAAAACTAAAAGCTTCAAAGCCTGGTTGAAATCGGAAAAAATTGAAATCCCCGGAAATACCCGCTTCCCAAACATTACTGTTAAAGCTTAGGTTTCTAGCTCTTTGAACATCATTGTTGCTGTACCTGTCCGAATATCCTAATAAAGCATATTCTCCAGATAAACGAACACTGATATAGTTGTTGATTTGCTTTCTATAAAAAATACCAAAAGCGGTTTTGGGCCTATTGAACCTTATTTCAGGATTTAAATCTCCAAAATAATGCCCCATCCCAACCCCGATACCAATTTCTCCAGAATGCTGAAAGCTTTCCATCAACTGGGCTTTAGCCGAAGTGCCGGCTACAAATAAGGCTGTTGCAACTAAAAGCTTTTTCAACATAAATATTGGGTTCAATGGATGCTATTGTAAAATAGCAACAAAAATCATTATCTAAATTGTTAATTTCTTTTATCAAGACCCCAAGTAAGCTTGGTTCGCAGCGTAGAAAGAAAAGTATTTTCGTTTAATCTTATTAAACTAATGTTAAAAGCCTCTTTTCTTACTGCCAACTGAACCGATTTAGGAACCAATTCTCTTCTTGCATCCATTGCAACAATAAATTCATCGGCCCTGCCTTCCACTTCAAAAGAAATAATATTATTATCTGGAATAACTATAGAACGAACATTCAAATTATGCGGACAAATTGGTGTAATCACTAAACTAGAAGAATCTGGAAATAAAATAGGACCATTACAGCTTAAGTTATATCCAGTAGAACCCGTTGGCGTTGAAACAATTAATCCATCTGCCCAATAGGTATTCAAAAACTCCCCATTCATATAAGTATGAATTTTAATCATGGGAGAAGTGTCTTTCTTATGAATGGTAAATTCATTTAAAGCAAAAGGAGCGTCTGCAAATAAAGGGGTATTGGAATCTAGGTGGATCAGGGTTCGCTTGTCTATGATAAAAGTATGATTCACCAAAGCATCTACAGCAGTAGCGAGCTCCTCTCTACTGATGCTCGCTAAGAATCCTAACCTTCCAAAATTAATACCCAATACGGGAATATTTTTTTCTCTAATTAGTGTAATGGTATCTAGCATAGTGCCATCTCCACCTAAACTGATTACACAATCAACCGATTCGCCTAAGTCTTCATAACCAGAAAACTGCTGAATCTTGTTGCACAATTCTTGTGGAATATTAAATTGCTCAAACAAAGTATTGAACAACAATATTTCGGTATCGTGCCTATTCAATTCTTCTAATAAAATTAATAATGGATTTTCTTGCTCTATATCTAAACCACGACTATAAATGGCAACTTTCATGGGGGAAATTTTAATTGACTACATGTTGAGATAAGAAAGCAAGTGCTGATAATTTTCTTTCAGATCATTGGCATATTCTTCTTCTCCATAAAAATGTCTTACAGCATAATCGTATCGTTGAAATGTTGCAACAATATCAGACACTTCTATTCTATTAATCTTTATAGTTATAACAACCAAGCCAGTAGCGGCTTCAGTATAAGTATTCAGCTGAGTAATATAGGCATCATTGGTTTCAACCAATCTACTTAATTCACCAAATGAAAAATTGCGCTTATCGGTTTCTAAAACAATGATAGCGCCCTTGTCTTCATTGCCTAAAAAAGTAGACATCCCTTTTAAGAATTCCTTGGTAAGCAATACTCCTTGTAATTCCATTTGAGCACTAACTACTGGCAGTAGAGAGAGTTCAAATGAAGCAATTAGTTTTAACGCTCCCAAAAAATGTTCTTCTTGATGAATCAAATACTGCTTCAATATTTCGGGGTCAGATAAATGCATGTCTGCATCTATTGCATCTAATAAATCTTCTTTAGATACTAAGCCAACATATTTTTCTTCACTTAATACAGGCAAATGCAACACATCATAATCATCCATTAACTGCAAAGCAAATGATGGCTTATCCGAAATATTCAGTGAGGGGAAACTGGTATTTAATAATTGAGATACGATCATTCAATTACAAATGTACAAAATGAATTACGCACCAGCGTTAGTTTAACCCTTGTGTTTATCTAAAAATGCACTTAATATACTGTTAAACTCAACTGGAACTTCCATCATGGGAGCGTGTCCGCACTTGTCTACAAAATGTAGTTCGCTATTGGGAATCAATTTATTGAACTCTTTTCCAACAAATGGAGGGGTAATGGTATCGTTATTTCCCCAAATTAAACAAGTAGGTTGCTTAATTTGATTCAATTCTTCACCTAAGTTGTTTCTTATAGCGCTTTTTGCTAAAGCAATGATTTTAATCACTTTAACTCGGCTATTGGTTATTTCAAACACTTCGTCTACCAGTTCTTTAGTAGCCATTGCTGGATCATAAAAAGTAAGCTGTGTTTTCTTTTTAATATACTCGTAGTCTCCACGTTTAGGATAACTGTCTCCCATTCCATTTTCGAACAACCCACTGCTGCCGGTTAATGTGAGGGTCTTTATATGTTCAGGGTGTTTTAAAACATGCACCAATGCAACATGTCCGCCCAATGAATTGCCTAATAAATGAATATTGGAATAACCCCTGGTTTCAATGAATTTATTTACAAATTTTTGTAATCCACCCACACTGGTATGAAAGATATCTAAATCAAATAGAGGCAAAATGGGCACTACTACTTTGTGGCTTTTACGAAAATGCTCAATGAGATCTGCAAAATTGCTCATTGCACCAAATAAACCATGCAAAAGCAAGAGTGTTTCTCCTTCCCCTTCTTCTATAAATTTAAACTTATCAACTTCTTTTAGCTCGTAGTTCATTGGGTTGTTTTTCTTTTGGCCTAGCAATTCTTGCTAAAGTAGTTAAAATACTAGAGATTTTTAAGTGATATTTTTATTAATTGAACCAAAAAAAATGGTCAAATCGGTGAACATATCTTTGAAAAAAGGAATGATTTTACCCAATGCTTCTACCGAATAAGGTCCCCAAAAGTGAATATAGGGATAGCTATTAGAAGCAGCAACGGCTTCGGGTTTAAGCATTTGCATTTTTTCTGCATAAAAAATTATCACACTAAAAACAGTGATGTACAAAAGGGCATATAAAACAAATCCACCTAATTTATTGGCCCATCCTAATAAAGACAACTCCAAGGCTTGTTCTAATACTGCACCTAAAATTCTTACCGCAATAAAAACGGCCAACATGATTACTATAAATGCCAAGAATGGCAGCCAGCTTGCGGCTATATTAACTGTATTACCCAACCATTCAGCTACCCATGTACTCAACTTTAATGCAGCAGCTAATCCTATAAAAACAGCTGCAAATGAAAGTGCTGCCACAACCAATCCTTGTTTTAAACCCTTTATTAAAGCAAGAACCAGCAATGCCAGCACCATTATATCTAAAAACATAAAGGTTATTTGCTTAATAACGCTTTAACTGCAGCTGCAATTGCCTTGCCGTCTGCTTTACCAGCTAATTGTTTAGATGCAGCACCCATTACTTTTCCCATATCTGCGGAAGTTGCACCAGTTTCTGCTATAATTGAAGCTACAGCGGCATCCAACTCTTCTTGAGTTAATTGCTTAGGTAAGAATTGTTCAATTACCGCAATTTCTTCCGTTTCCTTTTGCGCTAAATCGGCCCTGTTTTGTTGCTGATATATTTCTAAAGAGTCTTTTCGTTGTTTCACCAACTTTTGCAACAACTTTTGCTCTTGTTCTTCGGTAATTTGACCATTGGCTCCTGGTTCAGTTTTAGCCTTAATTATTTCGGCCTTGATTGCTCTTAACCCTCTTAACAAGGCTTCATCTTTGGCTTTCATGGCATCTTTCATGCCACCCATTACCTTTTCTTCTAAGCTCATGGTGTATTATTTATTTTGATTTAATTGAGATTCGCGAAACTTCTTATAAAATTCCTTTGCGTGGTTTTTCATGCCTTCTACCAAATCTTGTTGTTGAGTTGCTCTTAAATAGGTATCGGCCATACCCATCATAGTTTGGTAATAAAAATCGGCCATTTCGTCTACCATCATATCTTTTGTCCAAAGATCTATTCGCATAGCAGATTTATCGGCACCATCCCAAAAAGCCAACATCATTGCTTTGGCATCTTGTTTTACATCAGCTGTGCTGTCTGATGCAGACCAGTCAATATGTTGAGGAACTTTATTTTCATCTAAAGTAACATTTACAGAAATAGTAGATTGCTTCATATACATCATTTAAAGTGGCGCAAAACTAAGACGAAACCGCTTTTGTAGCGAGTATTTCCTCCCAAAATAACTGGGCCGCTTTTTCCCAACTAAAAAGAGCAGCTCTTTCAATCCCTTTTTTAATCAATTTTTCCCTCATTTGTTCATTGCGGTAAAGCTGTTGCATTTGTTCCGCAATGGTTTCTGGCTGAGCTGCATCTGCATACAAAACAGCGTCTCCACCCACTTCTGGCATACTCGAATTGTTTCCAACCACAACCGGCACGCCCGATTGCATGGCTTCCACTATCGGCAGCCCAAATCCCTCAAAATGGGTTACATACAATGCTGCATAAGCAGCTCCAGTAAGCTTTTGCAAAATACTTTCTTCTACATAACCTGTTAGCACAACGTCATTTCTGTATTTATATGTTTTGAGTTTTTCTACAAAATCTTGGTATTGCCATGCAAGTCTGCCTGCAAAAACCAATTTCATATTACTCTTATGCCATTTCTTAAAAAGAGAAAATGCTTTTAAAATATGCATCATATTCTTTCGGGGATTAATGCCGCCGACACACAGAAAATACTCATAACCATCCGTATAGGCTTCTTTTACTTGTTCTTTTTCTTCCCAACTTAATGGCATAAATCCATTACGGGCAGCCCCACTAATCACGCTTGGATTTAATTTTAGTTTAGGGTAAGATTGAATGATATCCTGTTTAGAAAATTCAGAAACAGTTACAACTCGTTTGGCTTTTTTTAAAAAGCGGGGAGTCATTGCTGCGTAATGCCAGCGCTGGGTCCAACTAATATGCTTAGGAAAATGTTTGAAAGCTAAATCGTGCACCACCA
Source organism: Sphingobacteriia bacterium 24-36-13 (assembly GCA_002281875.1). Lineage (GTDB taxonomy): Bacteria > Bacteroidota > Bacteroidia > Chitinophagales > Chitinophagaceae > Sediminibacterium. Next base: position 19,059 of record NCHN01000003.1, read on the forward strand.
ATAATTGTGGTATGCCAGTACTAATACTACAAAAACCATATGGCTGAACCCATACATCGGCTTTCAATTTTTTTACAGCCAATGCCGCACTAATATTGTACCAATAAAAAAAGGCAGGAATATGTCTGGCAGCGGGAGCAACTGTAATCGATTGAACATTGGGTCCTGAAATTAAATCAGCAGCATGAGGCCGATCATAAATAAATACAAACTGATGCTGGGGATATTGATTAACCAACAGTTTAAAGATGGACACCGTATAATGACCGTAGCCTTCTAAATTGGCTGAGTTAAAAAAAATAGCATTTACTGCAATAGTCATGATACAAAGTTAACTGCTAATAAAAACTAATCATGTACATCTGTTACTCCACCAGAAACAGTAAACTTCATTGCATCAGCAGCACCAATATTGGGAAGTGGTTTTACTTTATTAGTAGGAACAAAATAGGTAATGCCAGAGATTGCATAAGAATGTGGTACATAAACCGTTACATGATTTTCCAAACCAAAATCTTCGCTGCTTTGTTGAGTGATAAATCCAATTCTCCAAATATCTACTCCATCTACATTTACTAAAACAGGTTGATTAAATTTTTTCTTATTACCAGCAAAAGCCTCTAAAAAATCTTTTACAGAAGAATAAATGAATTTAATTCCGGGGGTTTTTTCTAATACAGTGTCGAACAGTGCTACTAATCGATTAATCGCAAATAAAGACGAAAGCCATCCAACCACTAAAACCAATGCAATCACCACTAGAAACCCTAAACCAGGCATTCTAATAATATTGCCATCTGCATCTCTTTGAGCTAAATCGGGTGCTACATTTCTAATAATGCTCGGTAAAATATCGTCTACTACATTAAACAAACTGATTACTACCCAAATAGTTATGCCAATGGGCGCCAATACAATTAAGCCCTGAAAAAAATATTGCAATAAGCGTTTTAACAAAGACTTGAAGGTCATAATGCCTGCAAGATACAGCAACTATTGCAGTTGAGTAGGTTTACCGCTTATCCAAGATATATAGCGTTTAACAATAATTTAATGAAAAATAAATGATGGAAACTTTGGTAACGAAAATAGTTTCCATAGTTTTGCCCTCCGAAATTAATAATATGGAGCAAAGAATTGTAGAAAAAGCCCAGGAACTCTTTTTCCGATACGGATTAAAGAGTGTTACTATGGACGATATCGCATCCAACTTGGGCGCCAGCAAAAAGACTATTTATCAATACTTTAAAGACAAGGATCATTTAGTAGATGCAGTTGTTCAAAGAGAAATTGAGCAAGACATGCACGAATGCACCAGTATTGCCTGCAGTTGCGACAATGCAGTTCAAGAAGTTTTTAGGGGATTCGAAATGTTGCAAGAAATGCTCACCACCATGAACCCTGCAATCATTTTTGAAATGCAGAAATACCATCCAGAAGCATATAAAAAAATGAATGCACACAAGAATAAGTTTTTTGTGAACATCATGAAAGAGAACCTGATAAAGGGAATTAAAGAAGGTTACTACAGAGAAGATATTAATGTAGAAGTAATAGCACGTTACAGAGTGGAAAGTATTTTCCTAGGTTTTAACCCAGAAGTTTTTATGCAAAGCAAGTTCACTCTTGTTCAAGTTGAAATGGAATTAATGGAACATTTTTTATATGGCATATGTACACCAAAAGGACAAAAACTAATAACCAAATATAAACAGCAAAGAGAAAAATAAACAATATGCACACCAAAATTAAATTAATCGCACTGCTTTGCATGATGGCTATGATGCAAACCGCAATGGCACAAAAAGCCAATCGGTACGAATTCAGTATAGAGCAAGCAGTAGCTTATGCAAAAAAGAACAACGTGCAAGTAAAAAATGCATTATTGGCCATTCAAGCACAAATGCAAACCAATAAAGAAATTACTGCTTCTGCGTTACCTACCATTTCAGGTAGTATTGGAACACAACATTTACCCAACGTTGCAGTTCAAACCTTACCCAACTTTATTTCTCCGGCCACCTATCAAGTGTTGATTGACCAAGGTGTTAAAGATGGCAATGGTAATCCTATAAAAATGCCGAATGACTTTGGATTTATTGCGGCACAGTTTGGAACCAAATGGAATGCGAGTGCAGGTGTTTCATTACAGCAATTACTATTTGATGGACAAGTGTTTATTGGACTACAAGCCAGAAAAGCATCCATCGATTTTCAAGAAGCAGCTGCAAGAGTTACTGAAGAAAATATAAAAACCAATTTATACAAAGTCTATTATCAATTAGTAGTAAGTAAAACCCAAATTGAGTTATTAGATGCAAATATTAAAAGACTAGAAAAACTAGACTATGATGTAAAAGCTTTGTATAAGAATGGCTTTGCAGAGAGAATTGATATAGATAAAATAGCTGTACAGTTAAATAACCTAAGTACTGAAAAAATCAAAGCCCTTAACGGCATTGCAATGGGATATATAGGTTTAAAGACCTTAATGGGAATGCCTGTAACAGACACTTTAGTTTTAACGGATACTTTAGACTATACACAAATTAAAGAAGACATTACAAAGGGGGATTATAACTACGAGGATCGCAGAGATTTTCAATACCTAAGTTCTGCTAAACAATTGAATGCATTTAACGTAAAACGATACGAATTAAGCAAACTACCAACGGTAGCATTAGGCGCTAATTATAGTAAGTTGGCTCAAAGAAATCAATTCAACTTTTTTGGCAAAGGAGATTGGTTTACTTCTTCTTCTATTGGGGTGAATATTGCCGTACCCATTTTTAGCGGATTTGCTAAAGATGCAAGAATTAAAAAAGCAAAAATTGAATTGGAGCAAACCAATAATCAGTTAGAAAACTTAAAACTGAATATAGATCAATCAGTAGAGCAAGCAAGATTAAAATACAAAACGGCTATTGCAACATTAGATTTTCAAAAAAACAATATGGCATTAGCGGAAAAAGTTTACCAGCAAACAAAGAAAAAATACGAAGCAGGTACCGGATCAAATACTGAAATAAATGCTTCAGACGTAGACTTAAAAGCTGCTCAAACCAATTATATCAGTGCGTTATACGATGCCATTATAGCAAGAGTTGATTACTTAACTGCAATAGGAAAATTATAAAAACATTAAACCATAAACAATGAGAAAAACAATCTATTTATTACATATCCTAACATCAATCGCTATACTTAGCAGTTGCGGCAGTGATAGCAAACAAGGGAACGACCTTGCTTCAAAAAAAGCTGCTTTAGAAAAATTAAAAACTGAACAGAACGCACTAGCTGAAAAGATTGGGGTTTTACAAAATGAAATCAATGTATTAGATACAGCCAATGCTGGAGCTAATGCCAAATTAATTAATATCACTCCGGTAGCAAGAGAAAACTTTGTTCACTATATAGACTTACAAGGAAATATTACCTCAGATAATATATCATATGTTTCTCCTAGAATGGGTGGAGGACAAGTAAGAGCTATTTATGTTAAAAGAGGAGATATTGTAACTAAAGGACAACAGTTAATCAAGTTAGACGATGCGGTGATTAGACAATCAGTTATTGCTGCTCAAAAATCTATTGAAACAGTAAAAAGTCAATTAAGCTTTGCAAAAGATTTATACAACAGACAGAATAATCTTTGGAAAGAAGGAATTGGAACTGAAGTTCAATTGATATCAGCTAAAAACAATGTACAGTCTTTAGAGCGCCAATTGGCTGCTGCAGAGGAACAAATAAAAGTTACAGAAGAGCAGTTACGCGCAACTAATATTCTTGCAGATGTAAGTGGTATAGTAGACGAGCTAAATGTAAGAGTAGGCGAAATTTTTGTAGGTCTTGCAGGAATTACCCCGCAAATAAAAATCGTGAATACCCAGAATATGAAAGTGGTTACACGTGTTCCAGAAAACTATAGCAATAGAATTAAAGCAGGAGCTAATGCAATCATTAGCTTACCCGACTTAAATAAAGAATTTAAAGCAACTGTAACAACAGCTAGCAGATCTATTGATGCCAATACTAGAAGCTTCGACGTAGAAATAAAGATTCCGTATGATGCCAATATAAGACCCAATCAACTGGCTCAAGTGAAGTTTCAAGACTATGAAGTACCCAATGCAATTTCAATAAATGTAAATACTGTTCAAACAGAAGAGAAGGGTAAGTATGTATATGTTGCCGTTCAGGAGGGCAAAAAATTAGTTGCTCGCAAGAAAATGATTACGGTAGGTGAACTTTATGGCAAGTTAATAGAAGTAAAAACAGGTCTTAACGAGAAAGACTTACTGATTACGGAAGGATATCAGAATATTTATGATGGACAAACTGTAAAGGTTTTAGCACAATAAAAACAATTAAGCATGAATTTCATTGAAGGCATAGCCAAAAAATTCAAAGAGTTTAAACCCACCAGTTGGGCCATTGACAATAGAACGGCAGTGTATGTGATCACTATATTAATTTCATTATATGGATTAAACAAGTTCACAACCCTCCCAAAAGAACAGTTTCCGGATATTGTAGTTCCTACCATATCTATTACCACAGTTTATTTTGGCAATTCGCCCAAAGACATAGAAAACTTGGTGACAAGGCCAATTGAAAAACAATTGAAGGGTATAAGTGGCGCTAAGGTGAACAAAATTCAATCTACTTCTCAACAAGACTATAGTTTGATTGTGGTTGAGTTTGATACCGACGTAAAACCAGAAATTGCCAAAATAAAAGTAAAAGACGCAGTAGATAAGGCACAAACAGACTTACCTACTGATTTAACTTCTTTACCAAATGTTCAAGAGTTTTCAATTAGTGATCAGCCTATCATGTTCGTTAATATAAGTGGTGATTTTGATGGTATTAAGTTAAAACAATATGCAGATAAACTACAAGATCGATTCGAAGAATTAAAAGAAGTTAACCGTGCAGAGATTGTAGGGGCACCAGAACGAGAAATTCAAATTAACATAGATCCAGCAAAATTAGCAGCTGCTAAACTTACATTTAGAGATATTGAAAGTGCTGTTAATTTAGAGAACAAAGATATTAGTGGCGGATTGGTAGAAGTAGGAACCATGAAGCGCAACATTAAAATTAAAGGCCAGTTCACCAGCGCCTATGATATGCAGCATATTCAAATCAAGAATGTAAATGGAGCACCCATTTATTTACAAGATGTTGCGCAAATTATAGATACAGTAAAAGAAACTGAAAGCTATGCCAGATTAGATGGCGAAAACGTTATCACAGTTAATATTGTAAAAAGAGCTGGAGAAAATTTAATTAACACAGCAGATGGTATTAATAAAATTGTTGCAGAAATGCAACAAAGCGAAGAGTTACCCAAAAACCTTAAAGTAGTTATTACAGGTGACCAAAGTAAAGGAACCAAAACCTCTTTCAATGAATTGGTGAATACCATTATCATCGGATTCATTTTGGTATTATTAATTTTAATGTTCTTTATGGGTGTAACCAATGCCTTCTTTGTGGCATTAAGTGTGCCACTTTCTGTATTCGTTTCCTTTATGTTTTTACCATTGGGCGAACTAATAGCAGGTGGCGCAATCACGCTCAACTTTATTGTACTCTTTGCATTATTGTTTGGATTGGGAATTATTGTAGACGACGCAATTGTGGTAATTGAAAACACCCATAGAATATATAATAATGGTAAAGTAAAAATTGTACGATCAGCAAAAGAAGCAGCAGGAGAAGTATTTATTCCAGTGTTAGCAGGAACAGCTACCACGCTAGCTCCTTTCTTCCCGCTATTACTATGGAAGGGCATTATTGGTAAGTTCATGATTTACTTACCCATCATGCTTATCTTAACATTGGCAGCATCATTGGTGGTTGCGTTTTTTATCAACCCAGTATTTGCGGTCAGCTTTATGAAGCCTGAAGGGCGCGAATTTGAATCTCCTAAAAACGCCATCTTCAAAAAATGGTGGTTCTGGGGTTCAGCTATATTAGGTGTTTTATTTAATGTAGCAGGCTGGCATGGGTTTGGTAATTTCTTAATCTTTATGATGGGTTTGATTGTATTGGAAAGATATGTACTTAGAAATATCATTCACTTTTTCCAAGAAAGAGCTTTACCAGGTTTAATGAACCGTTATGAATCTTTATTGAAATACATATTGGTTAGAAAAAGACCCGTGTATTTATTAATAGGATTATTTGTATTATTCCCTATCTCTTTAATCCTTTTGATTCTTAGAGATAATCCAAAACCATTCTTTCCAAGCGGTGATCCAAAATTTGTTTATGTGTATTTAAAAATGCCCATCGGTACTAAGTCACAAACAACAGATTCAGTATTGAGAATATTAGAAGGAAGGGTATATAAAATACTAGGGAATGAACAACCTGGTAAAGAAGGCAGTATTGTAGAGAGTGTAATTTCAAACGTTGCCGTTGGAGCCAATAATCCTAGAGACAACAATAGAAGTACACAAACGCATTTAGGAAGAATACAAATTTCTTTTGTTGAATTTGAACAAAGACATGGCAAAAGCTCAGCCCCCATTCAAGAAGAAATCAGACAACAAATGAAAGGGATTCCAGGTGGTTCTATAGAAGTAAGACAAGAAGATGCAGGTCCTCCAACTGAACCTCCTGTAAATATTGAAGTTTCTGGTGACAATTTTGATGCACTAGCTAAAACAGCTATTCAGTTACAAAATCACTTAGACACCAATAGAATTGCAGGAATGCAAAACTTAGAAATGGATGTAGACTTGAATAATCCTGAAATAACGGTTAATATAGATAGACAACGTGCTTTAGCAGAAGGAGTGAGTACAGCGCAAATTGGAATGGAATTAAGAACGGCTGTATTTGGTAAAGAAGTGAGCAAACTAAAAGACGACGAAGATGAATATAAAATCCAGTTGCGTTTAAATGCACAGTCTAGAAACGATATCAATGAGTTAATGAATATGCGTATTGTATTCAGAGATTTCACCTCTGGAGCAATCAAACAAATTCCATTGAACAGTGTGGCTACATTGGAGTACACCAATACAGCAGGTGGAGTTAAAAGGAAGAATTTAAAAAGAACCATTCAAATTCAATCAGCTGTAACAGACCCTTCATTAACTCCAGAAATTAATAAGGCATTGGCTAAAAAGATTGAAGAATTTAAAGCTAAAACACCTATCCCAGCAGATATCACTATAAAGCAAACAGGTGAAGGAGAGCAACAAGCTGAAACCAGTGCATTCTTAGGAACTGCTTTAATAAGCGCACTACTAATCATCTTTTTAATATTGGTATTGCAATTCAATAGTTTGAGTAAACCGTTTATTGTATTGACCGAAATATTCTTCTCTATCATTGGCGTATTCTTAGGATATGCATTAACAGGAAAGAGTATGGCTACTATCATGGTAGGGGTTGGTATCATTGGATTAGCGGGTATTGTAATTAAGAATGGTATTCTACTCATCGAATTTACTGATGAGTTAAGAGGACGTGGTTACAAAACCAGAGAAGCAGCAATTGAAGCAGGAAAAATCAGGATTATTCCGGTATTGTTAACAGCATTAGCTACCATCATGGGTATGTTGCCATTGGCAGTAGGATTCAATATTGATTTCGTGTCTATGTTCACGCATTTAGACCCTAAGATTTTTATTGGTGGCGACTCAGTAGTATTCTGGGGACCTTTAGCTTGGACCATTATTTATGGTTTAATATTCTCTTTCTTCTTGACTTTAATAATGGTACCAAGTATGTACTTAATTTCTGAAAGATTAAGAAGACCAATGGAAAGATTTTACGGAACTAAATACGTAGCATTATTTGGATTTACCGGACCACTCTTCTTTATTTTTGTAGGAATTATGTTTGGTGTAAGGAAAATTCAAGGAAAGAAAGTTTGGATGGGAGAACAAAAACTTATTTTAGTAAAAAATTAGAATATGCGAAATCACGAAATAGACTACCGCATTTTTGGAGAAGAAATGCAATATGTAGAAGTAGAATTAGACTACAATGAAACAGCCATTGCCGAGCCAGGCGCATTCATGATGATGGATGATGGAGTGATGATGGAAACCATGTTTGGTGATGGGTCACAACAAAACAACAGCATATTTGGAAAGCTCTTGAGTGCAGGAAAAAGAATGTTGACTGGTGAAAGTTTATTCATGACTGCCTTTACCAATGTGAATCAAGGTAAACGAAGAGTAAGTTTTGCTTCACCCTATCCAGGAAAAATCATACCACTTGATTTATCTGCATATAACAACAGAATTATTTGTCAAAAAGATAGTTTTCTATGTGCAGCAAAAGGAGTGAATGTAGGAATTGAATTTCAAAGAAAACTTGGTACAGGATTGTTTGGAGGGGAAGGATTCATCATGCAAAAATTAGAAGGCGATGGCATGAGTTTTTTACACGCAGGTGGCCACGTATTCAAGAGAGATTTACATCCTGGCGAAACACTAAAAATTGATACAGGTTGCATCGTAGGTTTTACCTCTGGTGTAAACTATGATATTCAATTTGTAGGTGGGATTAAAAACACCTTATTTGGAGGGGAAGGATTATTTTTTGCCACCCTTACTGGACCTGGTTCTGTTTGGATTCAGACTTTACCAATCAGCCGCTTAGCAGGCAGAATACTACAATATGGTGTAGGAGCCCGAAAAGAGGAAGGAAGTATACTAGGAGGATTAGGTAATATATTAGACGGAGATGGCAAATGGTAATCAAGATGCTTTTAAAGCAACAATACCAGAGCGAATAGCATAAAGGATCAAGCCGGCCGAATTTTTCGAGCCGGTTTTTTCTTGTAAAGATTGGCGATAAGCTTCTATAGTTCTTAAACTCATGTTTAAATGATCTGCCATTTCTTTACTGGTATATTCTGAACAAATTAATTGCAGAATCAACTTCTCTTTTTCAGATAATTGAATGGATACATTTTTTTGATGTGGATGATACCTGCCATTGGCTATCAGTTCACGTAACCGATTGGTGGTTTCTTTACAATAGAAAGTATTGCCTTCGCTAACTGCATTAATTGCATCAATTAATTCTTGTCTTTTGCAAGTCTTTATTAAATAGGCTTTAATGCCAATAGCCATTGCATCTAAGAGTAATTGATCATTTTGAACTGAACTCAAAACAATCAATTTACTATGTGCAGAATGTTGCTTTAAAAAATTATCAAGCCAAGAAATAGAAAGCCCTGGATATTCTGAATCCATTAATACTATATCAGGTTGGAAATTAATGATAGTTTCTTCGATTGATTTTGCATTCAGTGTATGATCAATCCAATCAATTGATTGTTGGCTTTCCAGTAAATGCTTAACTCCATCAGTAAAAATTTCCTGATCATCTAGAATTAGTACTCGTATAGGTAAATCCAATACACGCATACTATTGGTTTTTCAAACTTTGTTCAAGTAATAGATTATGTCTTTCAAGTAATTGCACATACTTCTTATGTAAGATCTTGTATTGAGTCAGTGCTTCCTCAAAATTTTGGGGGTCAAGTTCTTCAGGATATTTAGGATTTGGATCCTGCGTTTCAAGAACCAACAAATCACTGAAATAATCCGTAAAATTTATATTCAAGACCTTTCCATAATCAAAGAGTATATCAAAGTCTAATTCTGGTTCTTCAATATGATTATAGTAACTAGACCTACTAACTCCTACCCTGTCAACTAATTTGGTAATGGAAATACCATTTGCTTCTACTAATTCTTTAAGCAAATGCCCTCGATGCAGTTTTTTTCTATTGTTTTTCAATAGCGTAAAGAAATAAACAATAGTGTTTAATTAATTGGGCATAATAAACCCATAAATGGACAATACTGTTCATTTAGATTGATTTTTCAACTCCATTTGTTGAAAATAAACAAAAAACTCAAGAAATATTAAGCAATAAATCATAATTTTGTAATTACTTTGTACATACAATTTACTTCCATGGACATCAATATCATACCTATTGGCAACTCAAAAGGAATTCGATTGAGTAAAACTATTCTAGAAAAATATCAAATAACCGACAGCATAGAAATGATACTTGAAGAAGATCAGATTATTTTAAAACCAAAAACGGTTGCAAGAAAAGGTTGGGAAAAACAATTCAAGAAAATGCATGATGCCGGCGATGATACTGAACTCATACCAGATGTATTTGAAGATGAAAATCTTGAAGAATGGAGTTAAATCAATACCAAATAGTGTTGGTTAACCTTGATCCAACTATTGGAAGTGAAATGAAAAAAACAAGACCCTGCGTTATCATTTCTCCCAACGAGATGAATAAATACCTTCAAACAATTGTTGTTGCTCCAATGACTAGCACATCAAAACCTTACCCAACAAGGGTAGAAATTAAACATCAAAAGAAAAAGGGTTGGATTGTGCTCGATCAAATTAGAACGATTGATCGAAATAGAATAATCAAAGTAGCTGGTAACTTACTAAGTAATGAAATAGAACAAGTGAAGTCTATTATTAAAGAAACATTTGTAGACTAATATATCTTAACCCTACAATCGCTTCAACCCTTCTACTGCTTTTTCTAAAGTGCTTTCTTTTTTGGCAAAACAAAAACGCAATACTTTATTGTCTTGACCATTTTGATAGAATGCCGAAACTGGTATGGTTGCCACGCCAAATTCTTTGGTGAGCGTTGTGGCCAATTCTTTATCGGAAACCTGACTGAAATTAGCATAGCTATAGCACTCAAAATAACTTCCATGAGAGGGAATACAAGTAAATGGCGTATCGCGCATCAATATTCTAAAATAGTCTCGCTTAGCTTGTATTTGTATGCCCAATTGTAGATAAGCATCTGCGTTTTGGATATATGTAGTTAAAGCAACTTGCTGTGGGGTGTTGCAACAAAAACAATTGAACTGATGCACTTTTCTAAACTCTTTCATTAAGTGTGCAGGTGCCATACAATAACCCAATTTCCAACCTGTACAATGATAGGTTTTACCAAAAGAGAAACAAACAAAACTCCTTTCGAATAATCCAGGGTATTTCAAAATACTTTGGTGTTCAATCCCGTCAAAAATTAAATGTTCGTATACTTCATCACTTAAAATTAAGATATCAGTACCTGCAACTATACCCTCTAATATTTGCATGTCGTTTGCAGACATTACCGCACCCGTTGGATTATGGGGCGAGTTAATCATGATCATTCTAGTGCGAGGAGAAATTTTGGCTTTTACTTCATCCCATGGTATAGCATAATTGGGATATTCCAATTGTATAGGAACAGCAATCGCTTTATTTAATTCAATCGTAGGGATATAACAATCATAAGCAGGCTCAAATAAAATGACTTCATCGCCAGGTTGTAATACTGTGGTGAGTGCAGTGTAAATAGCATAAGTGCCTCCAGGTGTTACGGTAATTTCACTCGTTGAATCAACCGAAGCACTATATAAATTAGCTGCTTTCAAAGACAATGCAGACAGCAGCGGCGGATACCCATTCATATGGGTGTATTGATTGAAACCATCTTTCATGGCTTTATCAACCAATCCAGTTAATTCGGCACTCATCATGAAATCGGGAAAACCCTGCCCTAAATTAACTGCACCATATTCATTGGCCAATTGGCTCATTACGGTAAAAATGGTAGTTCCTACGTGGGGTAGTTTAGACTGTATAGCTATAGACACTTTAAAAAAATTAAGGCTCAATAATATTGGCCAAGCGCTTTAATTCAACTTCGGCAACTTTGGCTGTAAATGCCAAGTTAACCAATCTATACGATTCATTTTCAAAACTTTGCTGGGCTAGTTTTACATCAACAATAGTAGCTTGACCCAATTGAAAACGTTGCATCACTAAGTCTAATAACTGCTTACTTAATACTTGATTTTGTTGGGCAGTTTTCAATTGAGCCAAAGTATTTGCATAAGCTTGATAAGTTCTTACTGCACCTGTTTCAATATCTAATAAGAATTGATCGCGCTGCACTTTTGCATTGCGTGTATTAATTTCCGCAACCTGTTGTTGTTTTTTATTGATTAGTCCATTGTAAATAGGAATAGCTAAATTGACTCCCAAGAATGGACCATAGCTTCTATTTTCAAGAATAAATCCTGCCCCACTTTTGGTATTACTAAAATTAATTCCAGTGGTAGCACGTAAAGTAGGAACGCGGAGCGCAGCAGTTTCTCTTTCGATTAACTCATTTATTTTTATTTGCTGCTCTGCTACTGAAACTTGTGGATTCTTTAAAGCCAGTGTTTTTAATTGGCTGAAATTGATTTTTTCATCTACCACAATGGTATCATTAATAACCACTGATGAATCAGGACTCACAAAAATCAAACTCAGCAAATTGGTTTTCCCTTGGTCTATAATTAGTTGTTGTGCTTGTTTAGATTGAACCAATGCATTCAAATCAATTTGAGCTTGATACAAGTCTGCATTATTGGCAAGGCCAACTTCTTTACGGCTATTAATAATATCGATTCTTTGTTGAGAAACTTCAATAGATTTATTAATAGTGCTGAGTAAATTTTGCTGACGAACTACATCATAATAACTGGTGATTACCGAAGCCATGGTACTCTGAATTTGTGCATTCAGCATGTCTTGGTTCATTTTTTGTAATTCATTTAATCTTTGCTGTGCTGCCTTAACCCTAAATCCATTAAATAATAAAATACCTGCAGTAATATTGGCATTCATATTATTTGATGAAACACCACTTCTGGTTACATCTCTAGAAGGGTCTGGAAATTTTTGATTAATTGTAGTAATATTTTCTACATCGTTAACGGTAGCATTAACAGTGGGTAATCCCCCGGCAACCCCTACATAATTATTAATAGTCGCTATTTCAACATTGTTTTTAGCCAGTTGAATATTATAGCTGTTCTTTAGAGCAATAGCCAAAGCATCAGACAAACTCAGTCTATTTTGACTGTACCCAAACTGAGAAGAAACAGTTCCTAAAAAAACAAACAGAATTAACTTACGCATCAGTATGAAATTACCATAGGATGATTGAATAGCTTATATTATTACACGAACGGGCAACTAGCTCACCAGCGTACCTACATTGGCCCCTTCTACCACTTGAAGTAAATTTCCTTGAGTATTCATATCAAAAACAATGATGGGTAATTTATTCTCCATACACAAAGTAAATGCGGTCATATCCATCACTTTCAGATTCTGAGAAATACATTCCTGAAAGCTTAGTTTTTCAAATTTCGTAGCGGTTGGATCTTTTTCTGGATCAGCACTGTAAATCCCATCAACCCTTGTACCTTTCAAAATAACATCTGCCTTCATTTCAATAGCTCTTAATGAACCAGCAGTGTCCGTAGTAAAATAAGGGTTACCTGTACCAGCCCCAAATATTACCACACGACCTTTTTCTAAATGACGCAATGCTTTTCTGCGGATATAAGGTTCGGCCACTTGTTCCATATTGATGGCACTTTGCAATCTTGTATACACCCCAATCTTCTCCAACATAGCCTGCATAGCCATGGCGTTAATTACCGTTGCCAACATTCCCATATAATCGCCGTGGGCTCTTTCAATACCGCTATCGGCCTCGTTCATTCCGCGATATATATTACCACCACCAATTACGATAGCTACTTGTACCCCCAAATCGGTTACACGCTTAATATCATGGGCATATTGCTCAATAATCTTAGGATTAAAAGGGTCTCCGTTTCTTTGGTCACCTAATAAAGCTTCACCGGATAATTTAAGTAGGATACGTTTGAATTTTGGTAGCATGAGATTCGTTTATAATTGAGTAGGTTACAAAAGTACAAAAGCCCCTCCGATAAATAGGAGAGGCTTTTGAAAAAATATTCAATGAGTACAAATTATCCTAGCGCAACACGCTTGAATTCAGTAACAGTAACGTTACCAGCACTCTTTAAGTAAGCTTCTACAGTAATGCCGCCATCTTTTACAAAAGCCTGAGCCAATAATGTGTTCTCTTTAAAGAACGCATTTAACTTGCCTTCTGCAATTTTAGCCACCATTTCTTCAGGTTTACCAGCCATCTTAGGATCAGCTTTCATTGTTTCAATAACAATTGCTCTTTCTCTTTCAATGGTTTCAGCAGGAATGCTATTTGCATCTACCGCTAGAGGATTCATAGCAGCAATTTGCATTGCTACGTCTTTACCTGCTTCAGGAGCATCAGTAGTTAAACCTACTAAAACACCCATACGGTTTGCACCGTGAATATATGATGCAACATAAGGAGCTTCAATTCTTTCAAATTTAGCAACCCCAATTTTTTCACCAATTGCAGCTAATTTATCATTGATTAAGTCTGCTACTTTAGCACCGTTAATCAATACTTCATTTAACTCTTCTGCACTCTTAACGTTGTTGGCAACAGCTGCATCAGCAATAGAAGTAGCAAATGCAACGAAGTCAGCGTTCTTAGAAACGAAATCGGTTTCACAGCTAATACAAACTACAAATCCAACTTTGTTATCCGCTGAAGTACGAGCAATGATCACTCCTTCTTTAGCTTCTCTATCGCTACGCTTTGCAGCCACTTTCTGACCTTGCTTACGTAACCAATCAATAGCAGCTTCAAAATCACCATTGGTTTCAGTTAAAGCTTTTCTACAATCTAACATTCCGGCACCAGTTGCCTGACGTAATTTATTTATATCGGCAGCTGTAATAGTTGCAGTTGACATAATTATTTCAATTTAAAAATTCTCAAATAAGGCTTATCTACCGCCACCACCTGCAGGTCTGCGATTACCGCCACCCGCTGGAGTACGACGCTTTGGTGCACCACCTGGTCCACCCGCTGGAGCACCAGCACCACGACCTCTTCCGCCACGACCAGCTTCAGATTGTGCTTCTGCTTCTAAACGACGAGCCCTTGCTTCATTTTCGTTGTTGCTATCATCAGTTTCGTCTTCATCCTTAGATGCTTGACGCTCTGCTAAACCTTCTGCAATAGCAGCAACAATGTAATTAGTTATGATTGCGATAGATTTGGTAGCATCATCATTTGCAGGGATAGCAAAGTCTACTTTATTAGGATCAGAGTTGGTATCAACCATTCCAAAAGTAGTAATGCCCAAACGCTTAGCTTCAGCTAAAGCAATATGCTCATGACCAATATCTACAAGGAATAAAGCTGCAGGAAGACGGCCCAATTGAGCAATACCACCTAATACTTTTTCCATTTTATCCTTATCACGAGTAAGGGTCAATCTTTCTTTCTTAGTTAAGCTTTCAGCGCTACCGTCTGCCAACATTTTTTCAATGCTCTGCATTTTCTTAACACTCTTACGAACAGTGTTGAAGTTGGTAAGCATACCACCTAACCAACGTTCTGTAGCATAAGGCATGTTTACACGCTTAGCACACTCAGTAACGATTTCTTTAGCTTGTTTCTT
This sequence comes from Sphingobacteriia bacterium 24-36-13, assembly GCA_002281875.1. Classification (GTDB taxonomy): domain Bacteria; phylum Bacteroidota; class Bacteroidia; order Chitinophagales; family Chitinophagaceae; genus Sediminibacterium. Next base: position 34,472 of record NCHN01000003.1, read on the forward strand.
AGTAGCAACAAACATAATTTTCTTACCGCTCTTAGCAATTTGCTTGATAGCAGCAGCAGACTCTTGTAAGTAATCTACTGTTTTGTTAAGGTCAATAATATGAATACCTTTTTTCTCAGCGAAGATGTAAGGCAACATCTTAGGATTCCACTTCTTTTTAAGGTGACCAAAGTGAACGCCGGCCTCCAATAGTTGCTGTTGTAGTGAAGTGTTATTTTCCATTGTGGTGAATTATATAATTTTTTAAAATTTATTTTCAGTAGATATTCAATACAACGATTAACGCTTACTGAACTGGTAGCTTCTACGTGCTTTCTTATGACCAAATTTCTTACGTTCAACACTACGAGGATCACGCTTAAGTTGACCAGCAGCTTTTAATGCAGGGCGTAATTCAGGATTAACTTCAAGCAACGCACGGGCAATACCCAATTTAGCTGCTTCAGCTTGTCCTTTTAAACCACCACCAGCAGCATTGATAACGATATCAAACTTGCCTTCTAGTTCAGTTGTTTTAAGAGGAGCTTCAACTTGGTTCTGTAAATAAACCAATGGGAAATAAGCTTTGTAATCTTTGTCGTTTACAGTTATTTTACCTTCGCCCTTGCTAATGAAGACACGTGTTACGGCTTCTTTACGGCGACCAACTGCATTTTTTTGTTTTTCCATTTTGATTATGCTTGGCGTCTGGCATTGCTACCAGACAATGTTTTAGAATTTAAGTTCCTTAGGTTGCTGAGCGGTATGAGGATGTGTAGTTCCTGCGTACACAAATAATTTTTTGATCATTTTACGACCTAATTTATTTTTTGGTAGCATTCCCTTTACAGCTCTTTCCATTACTACTTCTGGACGACGCTTTAATAAGCTTCCAGCAACTTCTTCTTTCTTACCACCTGGGTAACCAGAAAAGTTTAGGTATACTTTGTCTTCTAACTTATTACCAGTGAAAACAACTTTCTCTGCGTTTAATACAATTACGTAATCTCCACAATCAACGTGAGGAGTGTAATAAGCTTTGTTTTTACCGCGTAAAACAGCAGCAATCTTAGATGCAATACGTCCCACGGTTTGATTAGTACCATCAACTACATACCAGTTGTGTTGAACGGTAGCCGCATTCGCATGCTTGGTGGTGAAATGAAGTTTACTCATGATTCTTTGTTTTAAGTGAAATCGGCGCTATCCCACCGATTAGAATATTCCCATTTTTTGGGAGGGCAAAGGTCTGATACTGCAATGGATAAACCAAGAAATTCAGGAACTATTTTTACAAGCACATTTGTAACGCATTGATTATCAATAAAAATTTGCGCATCTTTTTTTCATCTACCTTTGTAATCATGGCATATTTACAGTTTTCAGGGCAAAATTTATTTGATGGAACCCAATTTCTAGGACCAGACCAAGTACTGATCACTACTGAGGAAGGGATTATAAAAGCCATTATTCCAAAATCTGATGCAGGTGAGCAGGTGCAACAACTCAACGGCATTATTGCGCCCGGCTTTATTAATGCCCATTGTCATTTAGAGTTGAGCCATATGAAGGGCATTATTCCAGAACATACTGGATTGCCCGATTTTATTCTAAAAATTGTGAACGAAAGACATTTTCCCGAAGAAACCATATTAGCTGCTATAGCTCAAGGGGAAGCAGCAATGCTTGAAGCAGGAATTGTGGCAGTAGGCGATATCAGTAATAATGCATTAACAGCCCCCCAAAAACAACAAGGCAATTTAGCTTATCACACATTTGTAGAAATTAGTGGATGGAAGCCAGCCATTGCTGAACCACGTTTTGCAAATGCCTTAGAAGTATTATCGAAATTTAGGTTGATTGAAGCCGCCGCTTCATTGAGCCCACTAAAAGCTTTGACCAACCCACTAAAAAGTTCATTTAGTCCGCACGCGCCCTATTCCGTTTCTAATGAGCTCTGGCAAATGATGATGCCGCATTTTGAAGGAAATACAATAACCATACATAATCAGGAAACCCCGGCCGAAAATGAATTATTTACAAAAGGCACTGGAGACTTTGTGCGCATGTACAATGCCATGAATATAGACCAGACCCATTTTACCCCAACAGGCCAAAACAGTCTGCCGTCTTACTTCCCCCAATTAGAAAAAGCCAAAAATATTCTATTGGTGCACAATACAACCACCAGCGAAGCCGATATGGATTATGCAAACCAATTATCTAAGCAAAACTCACAAGACTTGTATTATACCCTTTGTGTGAATGCCAATTTATACATAGAAAATAAATTGCCACCTATTGAATTAATGCGCAATAAAAAATCCAATATCGTTTTAGGAACCGATAGTTTATCGAGCAACCACGAGTTGAGCATTTTGTCAGAAATAAAAACCATCACGAAACATTTTCCAAACATATCATTAGAAGAAATGCTTCAATGGGCAACACTGAATGGTGCTAAAGCATTACAACTTGATTCACAATTTGGGAGCTTTGGAATAGGTAAAAAACCAGGAGTGATTGTAATTGACCAACTAGTAAACAATCAAATTAGCGAGGCTAGCACTGTTAAGCGCTTAGTTTAACATTGTTCAACTGACCCGATTTAACATAGAATGGTTAATTGGCCGATTTTTTTCTGACCAGCAAATACATTTTACTCATTACTTCTTGGTGAGGCAAAGTCAAAATAGAAATTCCAATGAACAAGCCCATGATTACCAAATTAATATTATTGGTAAGGTCTAAGAAAAATATAATAGAAAAAAGACCCACCAATGAAATAGCAGTGAGCGGCACACATTGAATCATTAATGATTTCCATGATAATGTTTCCTTTTTTGTTTTAGATAAATGCTGCCGAATATTTTCTAGAGAACTAATAGAATGCCATAAACCAAAATAGATAATAAAGCATAAAGGCAGCGGAAGAATCAACGCACTAATAAAAACAAAAATGACCAACGTAAAAAGATGTTTTAAATCAACAATATTTTTTTTATAAATAATATAGGAAGCAATGATTGTTAAAATGAAAAAGCCAAAGCTCCCACTAATAGCCAATAAGGCAATATGTTCCCCTTGTAAATAATTGATTAATCCTGGACTGAAAATATTGATCTTTTGTATGATTGGTAAAACAGTATCAATATGCACAAATAGAATAATAAATAAAATCAACAGACCGTACGACACCTGCAACAAAACGCCCAGTAAAGGAACTTTGGGCGAGTCAATGGGCAAATCGGTTTCTCCAAAATGAAAAGCAGAAATCAATAAAAAAAGATAGAAGGATACCGTTGGAAATACATACCATACAATTCCATACAACAGCATTGAAAAGAGGTATTTAGCATGAAATTTTTTTGCGGAAAAAACTTGATTATTTAAGTTACTACTCTGTTTAGCAACTTCATGGTCTAATGCACCATGAGGAATTCCAGTAATGATAATAACAACGCTAAAGAAAACCCATTGAATATAATCGGGAATAGAAAAAAGAAAATGATGTACTATTCCAATAATGCCAGTAAAGCATGCAAGAAAAATAAAAAGTGCTCGATTAAAATGTAACTGTTTAGTTCTTTTTGCCATGCTTGAATACCTGTTTTAAAAAATCTTTCTTAGGCAATTTAGCAAACAATACCGCTTCTTGAAACAAAGAACTGTCTTCATCTAAAAAACGAAGTATTTGCTGATAGGGAACTTTGCGAAAAAGCTGCATCAATATATGCAATGCTTTAGCTGGGCTATACTTAAGTAATTGTAATAGTAATCGATCATAGAATTTAAATCGAGTATGCGTAAATTCAGCTGGTGTTTCTTTATTAAAAAACTGGTTAGCCAACAATTTGCTATCTCTAGTAATTCTATTAAAGGCATAACCGGTGGTAGGTTTAATCATACCAGCAGCAGTTCCAATTGCAATAGCTCCTTCGCTAGTAAACCTATTAAACAAAAAGTTGGTCATTGGTATACTAGCATATTCTGTTTTAACAATCTTGAAAGAGCAGTTCCATTTTCGCTGAATATATTTCTTTAACTCTTCCTCAAAAAATTCAGTAGTATAATCTTCGGAACAAAAACCAGTAATTTCTATTAAAGCGCTATGGGTGCTAAAAGGCAGCACATACGCAAAATTTACACCTTTGGTTTGAGTAATACTAAAATCCATTAATGTAGCAGCTGAAGCATCAAATACGGGTTGCTCAACTTCAATTTCCCATCCAAAAAATTGTTGCTTTAAATACAGATTGGTTTCCTTGGATATCTGTTGTTGGTTCCAGAAACTAGAGTATAATGCTGGAGTAGTAACAATACCCTTATTGGTGTGAATGATAAATTGATTGGCATCTTTATCAATCGATAAAACCGCATCATTGGAATAAACAACTGATGGGTTATGTTTTATTTCATTGAAATGAAAGTCAAAGAAAGACTCACTTTTAATAAAACTATATCGATATGGATTAATTGCACTTTCAAGTGTCTCGTTTAAAAACCCAATAGATAAATTATTCCAAGTAGTATTAAAAATAGATTGATAAGGATGAGCATCATTGGTATGCCAGAAGCACCAAGATTTACTTTGTAAGTAGGTTTTATCTGCATCCAGTATAAGTATAGATTCACCCTTATATTGAGCATGATGAATGAACTGGTACATCAACTGCATACCCGCGCATCCTCCACCTAAAATGACAATATCGTAGTTAGTAGTATTCATAAAAAAGGGTTGCAATAATCAAACTATTGCAACCCAGTTATTACTTAAGCTTGAAAAGATTTATGCTTTTTCTTCACTACGGCTTAATGCATAGATCACTAAACCAAAACCGATTTTGTTGATAGCATCTGCAATGTTGTAAACAATATCCATTGCTTTTAATGCTGCTGCTGTATCAGCAACTGGCTGCCATCCAAACAATCCACCTGGAGTACCTAGAATATATCCTAATGGATAAATAGCCCAACCTACTAATACGAACCATGATAACACTTTAGTAGCTTTTGCAACTTGTGGACCAGCACTTTGAGCAAGTTTAGCCACTTCACCAAACCAGATTAAGTATACAATGTAGAAGTAAGCCAATCCTGATAATACACCCCATAGTACACTACCATTTCTGTCAAGTACTTCACCAATGTATCCAGTTAATAACATTACTAATGATGCAAAAATTAGTTTCCACAATAGAGAAACTTTAGCACCTGCTTTTTTAGTAATTAAGTAAAACTCAACACACATCAAAGGAACAGTCAAAATCCAGTCTACATAACGGAAGAAAGTGGGTGATTCACCTGTTTCTAAATTGTAGCTTCTCATGTAATAATAGTGAACCGCAGCAATAAAAGTGATTAATCCAGAAACCAATAATGAGGTACGCCATTTTTTGTCGGTATTATTTAATTCAAAGAAGAAAAATACCGATGCAGCCATCATGGCCATCGTACCAATGAAAAAGGTAAACGCAACATAATTGTCACTCGCAATTGGAGTTGCATTCAAGAGGACTTGTAGCATGTTAGAAGTTTTTAGGTTTAAGAAAAGATTGTTTAAGAATGAACATCTCTAAGTTAAACGCTAATATTGAAAAATGGTTGAAACTCACTAACAATAGGGGTTACATCATATTGATTTTAAATATACTATAAGAACGAATTTTGCTTTTTATAGATTTAATAGATTAAACAAACAGACGTAAAGGGGTTTTCAAAAAATTTTGAGAAAAATGTAAAAAAACTCCTCATCCCAGCATTTAGCTCGAATGAGGAGACCCAAAGAGAAGAATTTCTTACTCTGTAAATGCCAACCAATCATCTTGGTTATTGATTTTCCAAGTTTTTTCTCCGGAACCATCGGCATTTATTAGAACACAATTTAAGTACCCATCAACTGTACCAAAATTGCTGTCTTTGGCAAAACTCAATAATATTTTAGATGACCCTTCCATCCAATTTAATCGAACTGTCCATGTAGATAAACTAGTAATATCTGCAGGCAGGGTTACTGTCTTTACCAACACTTCCGCTTCAGTTGCTGTAGTATAACTGTACAGGTCTATTTTATTGGTCCCATTCATTTTTGCATATACTATTTTAGTTCCATCGCTACTGATTTTGGTTGTCAAAACATTTCTAGAATTTACGATCGATTTAGGGTCACCCATATTACTGTTTACAATTGTACCTGAATAGGCCAAAGGAATAGCTGCAGAAGAAGTAATTACAAAACGCTTACCATCATTAGCTATTTGATGATTAGTAAAACCTAATGGCACAGTGGCTAATTTTTCTTGACCAGTTCCATCAGAATTAATCACTTCAATTGATGTTGAAATTGGATTAGATCCAAAATTATTTTTGATAAAAGCTAGTTTCCCATTACTTAACTGCTTAATGCTTTTATAATTTACACCAGTTGAAATTGCCAATGTAGCAATGTTAGTAAGACTAGAACCATCTTTATTAACTGAAACGATTTTAGTGGAGGGATTAGAGCCACTTGTGATATGAAAAAAATACAGTTTACTGCCATCGCTAGCAACACAAGCATCCCCGATATAAGAATTCAAATTTGATGGAGGCGTTACTGCTACTACCAATTTGGCATTTGCTCCATTGATATCAGTCGTATGAATATTGGCACTATCTATGTAGTATACTACATTATTGGCAACAGTTCCAGTGGCGCCACCATTGGGATCGGAGCTGTTTTTAGAACAGGCAATAGAAAATAAGCTTAGAAAAAAAAATAATTACATGCTTTAATAATTCGCATAAAAAATAATTGAATGAAAAATATTTATTTTGATATTATTGATTACTCCTAATTACTGTTGAAGCTTCCAAACAATTTCATAGTCTCCTATTGCTGCTTCCTTTTCTTTTAAATTGATTAATGCTTTTTTATAAGCTGCAGCTAGGTCATTAACTTGAACAATTTTAGTTATCTCTTCTTTAGTGAGGGTTTTACCCTTTTTGATTATATAAGGAGCTCCTTTAATTGTAACAGAAAAATATTTTGTATTGCCTACAAAAGAACGGAAACCACCATTGGATACTCCATCCATTTCAACTGTTAAATAGGGTGTCATAGCAGGCTTTCCATCGTAAGACAACTGTAAAGCAATGCTTACTTTTAACAAGGCATCTGCACCAGTTTCTTTTAGCAATGCATTCTCTCCAAATAAGCGCATGCTGCTAGAAGTAAGTGGTTTAATAGGATTCAGATTTTTATAGACAGTTAAGAATTGATCCGCTGTGTTCATCTCATCTTTAAAGAAATCTTGAACCAATTCATAAGAAGGTGCAGAAGGAATGGCATTTTCTGGAAGTACTTGGCCATTGGATACTGCAGCCGTTGCTTGGGTAAATTGTGCATACATTCCAGCTAAAACTTCTTGCAGCCATTCTTCAGGAATTTGAGGAAAATCAATTGATTTGGTTGTTTCGGTTTTGGTCCAATTATTGGTTTTGCTTTCATATAATTGTGTGGTTCCTTGAATACTCATAGACGCAACAGCAATCTTTTTTGCAAAAGACAATGGCATTGCATAGGCCGCATTTAATTTCTTTACAGAAACTTCCAGTTCACTCCCATTCACTTTATCAACTTCAGAAAATACAATACCTTTTTCTATTTCAGGTGAATTGGTAACATTTACCCACATGCCAGCATTAGATCCCGTAACAGCTACAATCGGCTCTTTAAAAACACCCGATTGTGCAATTGACTTTACCAATTGCTGATCACTTACCATTAAATAGCTGTTCTTAAACCCTATACCCTTGTTTTGGGTTTCGATATTTCGAAATGCTGCAGCCGGAATAACCACTTTAGGTGCAGGCTTAACATAGGCAGCCATAGTTAAAGAACGCATACCAATAATTGATGTAACAATATCTACCCTTATTAAAGCATCGGGACCTGTTGTGTAATTAGCCAATTCAAGTACTACATCCTTTGTTAAGTCTATATTTATAGAAGACTTTGCACCATTAATACTAAGTAGTTGAATATTTTTAGCAGGAGGTGGAATCGTAAAGCTTCCTTCTTCAACCCCATTTTTTTCAAAACTGATTTTCTTATTACCACTATTGGGGGCTTCAACTGCAGTGTGAATACCAAAAGACTGGTGTTTTAGCTCTTTACCATTCAACTTAATAGTACCTGCGTATTTAAAAAACTGAAAGCCGTTAGGTGAACTCAACATTAACATAGTAAAATCACCATTGTCTACCCACTCCCCTTTTAAAAAATCATTTGTTGCTAAACCAAGATCTCTAGGGAAAATATTGGTACCAACTGATGCAAGTACTTCAACATTATCCAAACTGGGGGTTTCAGCAACTGAACCCCCTAGTTCACCTGCCAAATTACCCACCAGCTTAGTTACTTTAGACATGGCTTTTTGAAATATGCTACCTCCTTTTTTGGATTCATCTTTTTTGACCTCTGTAGTAGTCTCCGTTTTATCTTTTTTCCAAAATTGTGCTTCAGAAACACTTGCACTGACTAAAAAACAAAGGGAAAGAATCAGTTTTACTTGCATATTCCATATTTATTCGTACAAATATGAAAGCATAACCGAATCAAAAAAATACTCTAAATAGAGTATTTTGAACGAGTTACTAATTCTATTTGAAACAGTACATTTACAATAGTGAGTAAGCGCATTTATATATTAACATACTTGAGTTTATTACTATTGGTAATAAGCACTAATGCTCAATCAACACAACGGGTCAAATTCAATGTATTCAAGAGTAGCGATGGGCTTAGTAAACAAGTAATTAAAGGAATTACTGAAGATACAAACGGATTTATCTGGCTGCTAAGCGACCACCAGCTTCAATGGTTTGATGGATCAAACTTTCACACAGTTCCTTTTGGCAAAGGAATACACCAGATACCGGGCTCTCTATTCTTTGAAATACATCAAGGATTTGAAAAAGATATTTGGATATTTTACAATAGCGGCTATTCCATTTACAATCCAAAAACGTTCTCTTTTAATCATGTTAAACTACCTAATCAAAAAATCAATTGGCAGGAGCAAATATTTGTTAGTCCTGATAAAAAACAAATCATTTTATCCAATAACGGATATTATCAAGTAATCAATACAATAACAAAGCAAACCACTCAATTAATTAAGAAGAAATCAAAAACGATTGGCTTGGCTTCAATCCATAATACCAGTCAATTGCAGTTTTTTACCGAAGACGGATTTGGAATACACATAGAAAATATTGAGAAAAATAGCCGGGTTTCCATTCCTAATCCTCAAAAAGTACCCTACTATATTTTGAAAAGGGTGAATGATTCTATTGTTGTAGCATTTGCTGAAAAACACTTTTTAGCATACGATATAAAGAACAAAGAAATCATTAAACAATTGCCTTATCCTTTTGGATTTGGCATGAAATCCTTTATTAAGAATAAAGATATTATCAATAAAAATGATCAGGCATTCCTGATAATAATGGAAAACGAGATTTGGGAATTTGATAAATCAAGATTGAATTTTACAACTAAACTAGTGGGGTTAAATGGTACATCAACCTTAAAACAAGGATACTATACAAGTCTATTTTTAGACTCAAAAGGGGTTTTATGGGCCAACACTACTTTAAGTGGACTACATGAAATCTTACTTCAAAAACAACCAATCAAGTTATTTTCATCTATAGTACCAGAAGAAAATTTTATTAAATGCTTTTTACCTGACAAATGGAATAACACAATTGTATGTGGCACTTTTGGAGCTGGTTTAATTATATATGACACCATTGGAAATATTTTAAAAAAATACCCCTTAAAAAAATTAGGAGCAAAAACAGGCACAATTGTAACCTCTATTTTAGCATTAGATGAAATCTTTTGCTTAGTAATGCTTTATGGCAGAGACGACTTCTATATTTTAAATAGAAAGAATTTATCGATAAAGCAAATAAAAATTGATTATAAAGAAAAAGAGTTGGCTAATGAACGGCCGAACTATTATTCAATTCCACTTCAAGTAAACCCGACTGAATTCTTATACAATCTAGGGAACTTAAAACTTAGTATAAAGTACAAAAACGGATTAGTATCATTTGAAAAAAGAACAAATACCATCAGCCTTCTTAAACTGAATAGCTTTCCAGCGTATACAAAATATGAGGCACTATTAGAAATAAGTAGTTCCGATTTTGTACAGGCTTGTTTACAAAAAATTGGTTTAATAGAAAGCAGCTTGGTATATATTGACAAAAGAAAGAATAATTGGATTTTCGGAACCAGTAAAGGCTTATATGAATTTTCGAATAAAGGCACGTTATTGAATTCCTACACAACCAAAAATGGATTAGGGAATGACTATATCTATGCTGGTATTGTTGATAATGATCATAATATATGGTGTAGCCACGAAAAAGGGATTAGTAAAATTGATACCAATGGCACTATTTCAAACTTAAATAAACCAGATGGCTTACAAGATGAAGAATTCAATTATGGGGCAATTGCAAAAACAACAGATGGCGAATTGTATTTTGGCGGAATAAATGGATTAAACGCATTTCATCCTACCGAAATAAATACCAATCATGATAATGGTAAACTAATTGTTACAAAAATTAGCTCAAACGAACAGCATTTACCTGAAGACACTGCTTTTTGGAACTTGAATGATTTGGAATTTAGACATACTGATAATAGAATAAAAATTCAACTATCTACAATTGGGTATAGTACTGCTACAGCTTATAATTATCAGTATAAGTTAGTAGGCTTTGATAAAGAATGGAAAAATCTAAGAAACACAAGGGAAATAAATTTAGCCCTTAATCCCGGTAGCTATACCATAGAAATAGCAAGTGGCAGATTTTTCAATAAAAGTGCCATTGTACAAAAAAGTATACAAATAAGAATCTTGCCCCCCATTTACTCAAGATGGTGGTTTCTTTTGTTGGGTGGTGGCATATCAGTTACAGCCATATGGTTTGCTGCTAAATATATAACCAATAGAAAGTATCGCAAAAAATTACAAGCCATTCAATTACAAGAACAGCTTGAATTTGAAAGGCAAAGAATTAGTAGAGACTTACACGATAATATGGGAGCATATACTTCTGCACTATTGGCCAATGTTGATAAGCTTAAAAACATTCAAGGCAATACAAAAGAGTTAGATAAAATTCAAAATAACGCAGAACATATTCTGAATAGTTTACGTGAAACTATTTGGGTATTGAACAATAAAGAAATTTATATCGCCGATTTTAGTGACGAGTTTAAAACTTACTGCTTTAATGTTCTTAAAAATTTTGAATACATTGAATTTGAATCAATCGAGAACATTAAAAACAACTGTTTATTAAAAGCATCTGATGCCATTAATCTTAATAAAATTTTACAAGAAGCACTTCAAAATATCATTAAACATAGCAATGCAAATAAAATTATTTTTACTGTTGATTGCAATACAGAATTGATCATTACCATAAAAGACAATGGCATAGGGTTTGAAACTGACAAAAAACACTTAGGTAATGGACTAGAAAATATTGAGTGGAGGGCAAAAGATGCAAGGGTAAAAATTGAAATATTATCCAATAAGAATTTGGGCACTACCATTACCATTACAAAAATATGCTCTTAATAGAGTATTGACATTTATCTAAAATCAACACAATTTTACCCAATGCCTATTCTAATTGCCATAGTTGATGACAAACCCATTAACCGTCAAACAGTTAAGGATAAGCTAATTGAGCACTCATCAATTGAAATATTATTTGAAGCAAAAAATGGAATTGATTTCTTGGAAAAATTAAAATTGGTTTCAACCAAGCCTGATGTTGTATTAATGGATCTCGAAATGCCTGAAATGAATGGGATTGATGCCATTAGTATGGCAACGGCTGCTTATCCCGGAATTAAGTTTATTGTTTTAACTGTATTTGAAGAAACCGATAAAATATTTGAAGCAATTAAAGCTGGAGCGAGTGGTTATTTATTAAAAGAAGACAGCGCTATTCATATTTTAGATGCTATAAATAACGTATATGAGCATAATGGAATTCCTATGAGTCCATCAATTGCCAGAAAAACACTGGAGCTTTTAAAGCAAGTTCCAACCCACCCCATTGTTCAACATAAAGAACAACTAAATGAAAATAGTTCAGATTTAAGTGAACGTGAAATAGAAATCTTAAAAGAAATGGTTAGCGGGAAAAATTATAAAGCCATTGGAGAAAAACTTTTCATATCCCCTCTAACTGTTAGAAAACATGCTGCAAATATTTATGAGAAGTTACACGTGAATAATAGAACTCAAGCTATCAATATTGCCCAAAAACAAAAATGGATTTAAGCCAACACTTCTTGTAAAATAGCATAGCTCTTCATTTGCCCAAAGCCAGGAATATGAAGCGATAGATAGAGTTGATAGGCTTCTAGTAATTGCCTGCGAATGTTTTTATTTAATGGAATATTTTCTAGTTCGTTGTAAAAAGACAAATTAGAAATAGCGGAAGTAATTTCCGCAAGCTGACCTTCTAAGTAATAAGGATGCAATGGTATGTGCTCAACAAAATTCCCCTCTTGTAAATCTATGATGGGTGTTTTAGTACTATATACACCTTGTAATTGAAAGCCTAATTCGGAAGCTAAGTGCAAGGTAAAATACAATGGAAGATTACCGGTTAAAGTTGCATTTCCTTTGTCTAATTGTTTGAGCGTGTCTTCAATTAAATAAAATAATTCAGGATTAGCTTCTGGTTCTTTTAGGCTATGCTGTAGTAATTCCATTACAAATAGGGCAACCGTATTCTTTACCACATTAAATAAAACCGATTCATACATATATCCCCATCGGTACTCTTTAATGAACTGCAATTGCTTCATTTCATTATGGTACACTTCAAGTTCTAGTATTGCGGCGGGGCTAAAATAACTGGCTTTTCCAGCAGATGTTTTACTGCTTTGTCTTACTCCTTTAACAATGTATTGTTGAATCCCAAACAATTCGGTGTACACAGAAGTGATGATACTGGTATCGCCATATTTAATGGTACGCAATACCACACCTTTTGTTGAATGCACCGTACTCATTGCTGCAATTTAGTGCGTTGCAGTCAAAGCTGATTCAGTTGATTGTTGGGAAAGCTTTGTTGGAGGTAAATGAACTGGATTTAATTTTATTATTCCAACTGCATGGAAACCTCGCATGATGATGAAAGTTAAATCGAACTCAAACCATTTTTTAGCAAAATTGGCATCGTCTTTAGCATAATGGTGATTGTTCTGGAACAGTTCTCCCATTAATAATATTCCCCATGGCGAACTATTTTTAGAATGATCCCCATTGTCAAAATTACTGTAGCCATATTTATGCCCGCACCAATTCACCACAGCACCTTGAATAGGTCCCATTAAAAAATGAATGGGTAATAATAAAAACCACCAAGCATTGGGTGCAAAAGCAATATAAAAACTAGTATACGCTGCCATGAAAACCAATCTTGTTAATGGATGATGTCCAAACTTGTCTAATTTATCCCAAACTGGTAAATAATCTTTGGTGAATTTGGGATCGGGCATACGCTTACCCGTTAAAAAACTTCTGAAGATTAAAATAGTACTGCGCATCATCTGGTACACATCTTTAAAAAAATGCGGCGAGTGCGGATCTTCTTCTGTATCACTAAATTCATGGTGCATTCGATGCATCACTCCATATGCCCTTGGCACTAAATAGGAAGAGCCTTGTACAAACCAGGTACTCAAATAAAAAAATCGTTCCCAGTTTTTACTCAACTCATACATTTTATGAGAAGCAAAACGATGTAGAAAAAACGAATGAAAAAACAAGGACCCAAACCAATGGGCAAAAAAGAATACAAGAATAGCAAGCATAACAGGTTAATAAGTTGAATGAATATAAACCAATTCAACCAAGCATGCTCTAATATTCAAATATTCAGCAAAAAGGAGGTCTAAAGATTAAACAACACCAGTAAATTGTTTCAAGAAGCGAACATCATTTTGAGAATACAATCTCAAATCGTTCACTTGGTATTTTAATTGGGTAATTCTTTCCACACCCATTCCAAATGCAAAGCCAGTATACTTATTAGAATCTATTCCAAAGTTCTCCAACACTTTAGGATGTACCATTCCACTTCCTAATATCTCTACCCAACCAGTATGTTTGCAAATATTACAACCCTTTCCTTCACAAATTAAACAGCTGATATCCATTTCGGCACTCGGCTCTGTAAAAGGAAAATAGCTTGGTCTAAAACGTACTTTAACGTCTTTGCCAAACATCTCTTGTACAAAAAAGTATAAGGTTTGCTTTAGGTCGGCAAAACTTACATTTTCATCAATATATAACCCTTCTACTTGATGAAAAAAACAATGTGCACGGGCACTAATGGTTTCATTTCGGTACACTCTTCCTGGACAAATTACTCGAATGGGCGGCTTTTGATTTTCCATCACCCTAGCTTGAACACTGCTGGTATGGGTTCTCAACAACCAAGTTGGGCCATTTCCATCTTCTGGTTTTTTAATATAGAAAGTATCCTGCATATCACGAGCAGGATGGTCTTCTGGAAGATTCATAGCACCGAAATTGTGCCAGTCGTCTTCAATTTCAGGGCCTTCTGCAACAGAGAATCCAAGCCTTTTAAAGATGGAAACCATTTCATTTCTCACCAATGTAAGTGGATGTCTACTTCCTACTGAAACCGCATCACCAGGTAACGATAAATCTTGAGCAGACTTCCCAGCAGTTGCTGTTGAAGCCCCTGCAAACTGCTCTTGCAATGCTTGAAAACGCGCTTCAGCAAAGAGTTTGAACTCATTTAGAATTTGTCCGAACTCCTTTTTTTGTTCGTTGGGTACATTACGCATTTCGCCCATAATGGCTTTTACCAAGCCCTTGGTTCCCAGCCATTTTATTCTGAATTGTTCTACTTCGTCTGTATTATTAGCGGTAAAAGCAGTGATAGCTAACTTATGATCATTAATTTGTTGCAAAAGCGATTCCATGTTGCAAATATAAAAACTTATATTTGTTGCTGCACCAAGCAATTTTACATGGAATATAATACCTCCAGGAAACTCCTGGGAATGAAGGAGTACGGAAGACACGTACAGAAAATGGTGGATTACCTCCTCACAATTGAAGACAGAGATAAAAGACAACAACAGACACAATCTGTGATTGAGCTAATGGGATTTTTGAACCCACACCTGAAAAACGTAGAAGACTTCAGGCATAAATTATGGGATCATCTTTTTTTCATCAGCAATTTTACGCTGGATGTAGACAGCCCTTATCCTATCCCACAAAAAGAAACCTATAAGTTAAAGCCAGATCCACTTCCTTATCCAAAGCGCAATCCAAAATATGCACACTTAGGAAAGAACTTAGAAGTAGTGATAGATAAGGCTTTAAAAGAAGAAGACCCCGAGAAGAAAGTAGGATTTGCCAATGCCATTGCGTACTATATGAAATTGTCTTATAGCAACTGGCATAAGGAATTGGTACACGATGATGCCATACGTTCTGAGCTAGATCAAATAACTGGTGGTCAACTGGAATTCAGCAACACGCCATATATTAAACACCGCAATCAACCATTCGAGCGTGATGATTATCCAGCACGCAGTGGCGGTAGATGGAAACAAAACTTTGGTGGAAGAAATAATAGAAATCAAGGTGGAGGTCAGCAGCAACGCAATGATCCAAGAAATGGCGGTGGACAACGCAATGATAGAAATCAAGGCGGTGGTCAGCGCAACGATCCAAGAAATGGCGGCGGCAGTAATCGCAACGATAGAAACCCAGGTGGATTTAAGAAGCGCTATTAATATTTGATGAGCAGTTTTGAAGTCATAGGTGGCAAGCAACTAAAGGGATCAATCACCCCGCAAGGTGCAAAGAACGAAGCTTTGCAAATACTCTCTGCTGTTGTATTAACGAAGCAGACTGTAACCATTTCAAATATTCCTGATATACTCGATGTTAATTTACTCATTGAGTTATTGAAAGAAATGGGTGTACAAGTAAACCGCATTAATCAGGATACTTACCAGTTTCTAGCCAACGAAATTGATGTTGACTATTTAGCTTCTGAAAAATTCAGGCAAAAAAGTGGAAGACTTAGAGGCAGTGTAATGCTAGCAGGTCCATTACTAGCTCGATTTAAAAAAGCATTTATTCCCAAACCAGGTGGCGATAAAATTGGCAGAAGAAGATTAGATACCCATATCATCGGTTTTCAAAAACTAGGTGCGCATTATGCCTACGATGAAAGCATTGGTTGTTTTACATTAACCACCAATGCATTGAAAGGTTGTTATATGTTATTGGATGAGCCCTCTGTAACAGGCACCGCCAATATTGTAATGGCCGCTGTTTTAGCAGAAGGTACTACCACTATTTACAATGCAGCCTGCGAACCCTATTTACAACAGTTGTGCAGTATGCTCAACCGAATGGGTGCAAAAATAAGTGGCATTGGAAGTAATTTATTGGTGATTGAGGGAGTGGAAACGCTGGGCGGAACAGACCACCGATTACTTCCAGACATGATTGAAATAGGCAGTTTCATAGGTTTGGCCGCAATGACAAAAAGTGAAATCACTATTAAGAATGCAGGGGTACAACACTTAGGAATTATTCCAGAAAAATTTCTGCAACTAGGTATTCAATTTGATATACAAGGAGATGATATATATATTCCTTCTCAGGAATCATATACCATTCAAACATTTATGGATGGAGGAATACTGACTATTTCAGACCATCCATGGCCTGGTTTTACCCCCGACTTATTGAGCATTGTATTGGTAGTGGCTACGCAAGCCATTGGATCAGTGTTGATCCACCAGAAAATGTTTGAAAGCCGCTTATTCTTTACCGATAAATTGATTGATATGGGTGCACAAATTATTTTGTGCGATCCGCATAGAGCAACCGTGATAGGACTCGGCAGAAAAAATACTTTACGCGGCATCACCATGAGCAGCCCCGATATCAGGGCAGGACAAGCACTTTTGATTGCCGCATTGAGCGCAGAAGGCAAAAGCACCATTCAAAATATTGAGCAAATAGATCGTGGTTATCAATTTATTGATCAACGCTTGCAAAGTTTGGGGGCGGATATAATTAGAAAAGCATAATGCTCCATACACCTGCACGTTGGATAATAAAATACTAAAAAGGCCCCGAAAATTTCGAGGCCTTTTGCTTAACACAATTTATTTTTTACTTAATCGTCTTCATCAATTCTTTCACTGCAACTTCTAATTGCTGGTCTACTCCTTTCTTCACTACTTCATATTCATTGTACACTAAGAAGTCTGGATCGGTGGCTGCATTTTCTAAATACTTACCTGCATTGGTTTTAACACCCACGGTTGGTGCTCCCCATCTGATGCCTGAATCCATTAAGCTTTCCCATGCTGCAAATGAACAAGTACCTGGAACTTGCGTTCCTACCAACTTATTTACATTTAATTCTTGTACCATGAATGCATAGCAATGTCCATCACTGTAGTTCGCTTCATTGGCCAATGAAATACTCGGCTTAGTCCAACGGAAATTGGGTTCAAATCCATTGCTTCTTACATCATTGGTATAGTTCATAAATTGTTTACCACTCAAGAAAACAGCTAGGTCTGCAACTAAGTCTCCACCTCCATTGTTTCTGGTATCTACTACTACGCCTTTCTTTAAGAAATGTTTACCCATGATGTCTTCATAAGTAGATCTAAATGTACCATCACTCATGCCAGGAATATGTACATAACCCAATGCACCGCCACTTAATCTTTCTACTTCATCCGCATTTCTTTTAACCCAACGCTTGTACAATAATCCGTTTTCTTCTCCTGTACTAATGGCTTTAACGGTGATTTCTCTTTTTGCGCCATTTTCATTCAAAGACAGTAATACTTTTTTGCCAGATTTTCTATTTAAATATTGCGCAAGGTCTTTGTCTGCTGTAACCATTTCCCCATCAATCATTTCAATGATGGCTCCTGCTTTTACATTTAATCCTGCTTTGTCTAATGGACCGCCTAATACTACTTCTTCAATCTTTACACCATTGCCAGAATAAGCCGCATCATAAAACGCACCCAAGGATGCAGTAGCATCTCCATTGGCATTAAAGTTGCCAAATGCAGCTCCACTATGGCTCACATTCAATTCTCCCAACAGCTCACTCAACATTTCACTGAACTCATAATTGTTGCCAATTGATGGTAGGTATTTTTCGTAATCGGTTTTATAACTATCCCAATTAATTCCGTGGAAAGTTTTATTGTAAAAAGTTTTCTTGGTTCTTCTCCAAACATGCTCAAACATAGCTGCTCTTTCTTCACGCATATTGATGGCCATTTCGCCATTGATGGCAATTCGATCTTGCTTACTACTAGCCACATCTAATTTGGTAATGCTGCCATCGCTGCTGATGAAAATATTTTTCTGGTCCTTATCCCAAACCATACTTGCACCATTGGCATTTAATGGAACCAGCATTTTGGTTTCTTTGGTTCTTAAGTTAGTAGTCCACAAATTCATGCCTCTTTCAAAACGAGCGAGATAATACAATGTTTCTCCATCCTTGCTCACCAAAGCATCTCCCATTCCAGATGAGTGTATGGTTGCTCTTGCTCTACGTTGTGTTAAACCCTCCCACTCTATCTCTACTGGTTCTACTGTAGTAGTTTTCTTTTTACTAGTATCTGCTTTGGTTTTTTGCTCTTCCATTTCTTTTACTAGCGCCAATTCTTCTTTGGTCAATTTAAATCGATCCATAGCCGCTTGTGTGAAGAACATTAAGTAAGCATCACTTTGTGCGCCTCCGCTCATAGCAGCGCCTCTTAATCCATCCCTATTACTTTGCCATAACATGGCTTTACCACCCATTACCCATTTAGGGCGATAATCATTAAATCCACTCTCTGTAATATTCATGATTTTCTTTCCATCAACACTTGCTAAACCCACTTCACTTACTGCACTTCCTACTACTGCATAATCAAATAACAACCACTTGCTGTCTGGACTCCATTGAAAATATTGATCATTCTCTGTCCAAGCAAAAATTTGCTCTGAACCTAATATTGTTCTGCTTTGCTTACTGGCAATATTGTATATACGAACATTGTTTCTATTTTCTACAAACGCGATTTCTTTTCCATCAGGCGAATACAATGGTTGTGTATTATCGTTCGCATTTTCTAATACAGGTGTTTCTTTAATTAGGGTTGATGCATAAAAATAAGGTTCGTCTGCACGTAGTTTAGTGCTTTCAAAAATGCTCCATTTATTGTTCCGCTCTGCAGTATAAATAATTGATTTGCCATCTGGTGAAAAACCAATCCCTACTTCTTGTGTTGGGGTTGCTGTAATTCTTTTAGTTACACCTCCATCTACGCTACTAACAAAAACATCTCCTCTGTATAAGAATGCAACTTCTTTTCCGTTCGGCGAAACAGCAATATTACTTCCACTACTCACGCGCATTACTTGCTCATCGTTCTTGCGTGCATCCATTAAAATATTAATGGATAATTTTTGTGGGTTACCACCTGCTTTCATGGTATATAATTCACCATCATAACTAAAGCAAAGTGTACCATCTGCAGAGGTACTTAAAAAACGTACTGGATGCTTTTTGAATGAAGTTAATTTTTCACTCTTCCCTCCTGCAACAGGCATTTTGTGAATATTAAAACTGCCGCTTTCTTCACTTAAATAAATCAAATCTTTTTCTGCATTGGCAAAAACTGGATTACGATCTTCTCCATTAAAGTTAGTTAGCTTAGTATGCTTGTCTGCTTTAACATCATAGATCCAAATATCTCTGGCAATAGAAGAAGTATGGTGTTTTCTCCAAGTATTCTCTCCTCCTTTTTTATCCTGATAAATCATTTTATTTCCATCCTTGCTAAACTTTACTTCTTCTGCAGGAGTGGTTAATAATTGAGTGGGCCTACCTCCGTTTATACCCACGCTATAGAGCTCGGGCATAAATCCCGTAGGAAACTGTCTATTACTTGCCAAGTCCATTCTTGATGATCCAAAAATAATTTTCTGATTATCTGCTGAAAAATCATAGGGATATTCTGCAGCCGAATGAAAACTAACTCTTTTGGCTTCTCCACCTGTAACAGGAATAGTGAATACATCAAAATTACCATAACGATCACTTGCAAAAGCAATGGTTTTACCGTCTTTACTCCAAACCGGCATAAAATCATGTGCTTCATGCATGGTTAATGCAGTAGCATTACCGCCTGAAGATGAAACAGTATACAAATCTCCTTTGTAAGTAAACACGACTGTTTTACCATCTGGCGAAATATTCGAATACCGCAACCATTTGGGGTTAGATTGGGCATTCACTTGTCCAGCCATTAAAGCTGCAAGCGTAAAAAGTGAAATTATTTTTTTCATACAGTTTATTGTTGATTGGAAAGATAAAGAAGAACCCGTTGAATATAAAATCAATTGTATGAACGCGGGGCTTTAATTAAGTAACTTTATACAGTGAAAAAAACGATTGCACATATCTATGCATTGGGAGACCAAGCCATCACTATTGAATGGTCTTCAAGCATTTCAGAAGAAGTGAACAATCAGGTAATGCATTCATTTCATTTTTTTCAAATACATCCTATAGAAGGAGTGACCGATATGATACCTGCTTACAGCAGTTTAACCTTAATCTATAATCCAACTATAATTCGTAAACAAGCAATGGGGGGTTCTCCTTTTGAATGGCTGAAGAAAAAATTAGCTGCATTAACGGCAGCGCCTTCAATCAACGCTAAAGAAACAGAACCAATAGTTGTACCTGTGTGTTATGATACCAGTTTAGCACCCGATTTAGTAGAAGCAACACAAATAACCGGATGCTCTATTGAAGAACTCATTGCTTTACATACCAGCAAAATATATAAAGTATATATGCTGGGATTCTTACCAGGCTTTGCTTATATGGCATCTGTTCATCAACAAATTCAACTACCCAGAAAAGCCACCCCTAGAAAATTAGTTGCTGCAGGAAGTGTGGGTATTGCAGGAGAACAAACTGGAATTTATCCTTTAGAAGCTCCAGGAGGATGGCAATTAATTGGCCAAACTCCTTTGAAAATATTTGATATAACCAAGGAAGAACCTTGTTTATTTAAACCAGGCAATTGGGTCAAATTTGAAGCCATTACCCTTGAACAGTTTCATCAATTTAATGCCGCTTAAGTTATGAGTATTACCATCATTAAAGCGGGGTTATTTAGTACGGTGCAAGACACTGGCCGTAAAGGATTTCAACACCTTGGCATCAATCCAAACGGAGCCATGGATCCATTAGCTATGCAAATAGCCAACCTGCTAATTCAAAATAAAGCAGATGAAGCGGTTATTGAATTTTTTTACCCTGCGCCCGTATTTCGTTTTAACACAGCTGCTTTTATTGCATTGAGTGGTGCCGATTTTGTTGCCACCATTAATGATATTCCTGTTCCCATTAATCATCCAATATTTGTTCCTGAAAATGCAGTATTAAGTTTTACTAAAAAGCAATCAGGACATATTGGTTATTTGGCTATTCAGGGTGGATTAGAACTGAATGAATGGATGAATAGCTATAGCACCAATACCCGCGCAGGTGCAGGAGGTATGGAAGGACGTGCATTACAAAAGGACGATGAACTAAAATTAAAAGCAAGTGCGATTCAAAAAAATAGTCAAAGCCAATTACAGGTACTCCCCTGGATGGCCGATACCAAAGGATTGTATCAAACACAATCATTAAGGTATTTACCTGGAAATGAATTTTCACTATTGAATACATTTTCTCAACAATTCATGACCAATGCGCAGTTTACCATACTTGCTGATAGTGACCGAATGGGTTATCGGTTAAAAGGACCTGCATTAAAATGCAAAAAACAAATTGAATTGATCTCCAGTGGGGTAACCAATGGCACCATTCAACTATTGCCTAGTGGTCAATGCATTGTTTTATTAGCCGATCACCAAACCACAGGGGGCTATCCTAGAATTGGCCATATTATTCAATCGGATATTCCTACATTGGTCCAACAATCACCAGGAACTATCATCCGGCTAATTCCGGTTAATATGGAAACAGCTGAAAAAATCAATAACAGACAGGGGCAATATTTGCAACAATTAAAGAATGCTTGTACCTTACAACTCAATGCATACCATCGACATTAATTGCGATTTAGGAGAAGGATTCCCCAACGACAAAGCACTCATGAAATTCATTAGTAGTGCCAATATTGCTTGCGGGTATCACGCAGGTGATATAGATACAATAAAATCAACCATCGCCTACTGTGTAGAAAATGGGGTTGCTATTGGCGCACATCCAGGATTTAAAGACAAAGCCAATTTTGGTAGAACGGAAATGGAATTATCTGTTCGTGAATTATATGATTTGGTAGCGGAACAAATCACGCTGATGCAAGATGCTTGCAAAGAAATGGGCGCCATTTTGCATCATGTTAAACCACATGGTGCTTTATACAATATGGCTGCTAAAAATGCTACCATGAGTTATATTATTGCTAGGGCTATTAAAGAATTAGACCCACAATTAGTGCTGTATGGACTAAGCAATAGTTATATGATTTCTGAGGCAGAAGCATTGCATATAAAAACAGCATCAGAAGTATTTGCAGATAGAACCTATAATGCTAAAGGACAATTAACACCTCGATCTGAACCCAATGCAATGATTCATACTACCGAAAATGCATTAGCGCAAGTATTGAAAATGATTGAACACAAAACAGTAATTGCAACCGATGGATCTATTGTGTCGTTAGAAGCTGAAACCATTTGTATACATGGAGATGGAGATCATGCTGTATCTTTTGCAAGAAGTATTTATACAGCAATGCATGCAAACAATATTTTGATTAAACCCTGTTCATCCATCTAATGCTAAAGCAAAGTCCTCAACCATCTTCAACAAAATCTGCAATAGTAGGTGCAGCTTTTTTAATGGCTACTTCAGCTATTGGTCCAGGCTTTCTTACACAAACCACCGTATTTACTCAACAACTAACTGCCAGTTTTGGCTTTGTGATTTTGATTTCTGTTTTATTGGATATAGGGGCACAAATGAATATTTGGCGAGTGATAGCTGCTACTGAAAAACGAGCGCAATTAATTGCCAATGAACTCTTACCTGGTATGGGTTATTTTTTAGCAGCCCTTATTGTATTAGGAGGCTTTGCTTTTAATATTGGCAATATAGGAGGGAGTGGATTGGGGCTGCAAGTAATGACAGGCCTTGATCCTACTTATGGCAGCATCTTTAGTTGTATTGTGGCGTTGATTATATTTTGGTATAAAGAAGTAGGAAAAGCCATTGATGGATTTACGAAAATTTTAGGCTTATTAATGATTGCACTCACTTTGTATATTGTATTTAAAGCAGCGCCACCTATTGGTACAGCAATTTATCGCAGCTTTATTCCTGAACAATTTTCTGCATTGGCAATTGTTACTTTGGTGGGAGGAACCGTTGGTGGCTATATCAGCTTTGCAGGAGGACATCGCTTACTAGATGCTGGAATAAAGGGAGAACAGGCTTTACCCGAAGTAAATAAAAGTGCTGTTTCTGGCATTGTGATCACATCAATCATGCGCTTTTTATTATTCCTTTGTGTATTGGGGGTTATTAATCAGGGATTAATCATCAATCCTAATAATCCACCAGCTTCCGTATTTCAATTGGCTGCTGGCAATTTGGGATATCGTTTTTTTGGAGTAGTTATGTGGGCTGCAGCAATCACTTCTGTTGTTGGAGCTGCATATACTTCTGTATCTTTTATCAAAACTTTTCATCCTTGGTTAGAAAAAAACGAAAAATGGATCATTAGTTTTTTTATCATAACGAGTACGCTTGCTTATCAGTTGATTGGAAATCCCGTAAAAATATTGGTTACTGTGGGGGCACTCAACGGGTTAATTCTTCCCATAGCATTGGCTATTATTTTATTGGCAGCCACCAAGAAGAAATTGATTAAAACTTATAAGCATCCATTGTGGTTAAGTATTGCAGGCTGGATGGTAGTGATTGCAATGAGTTGGATGAGTGGGCTAACCTTATACAAATGGATTTCTAATTTTTAAATCTTACCACTGTGTAGAATTAATTACTGCAAAAGCCTGATTGCATTGGTTTTGGCATCCACACTATTACAAGGTATTTTATGAATTAATTGTTCGGGGTTTTCCCTTTTTTGTGATCCTGCAAAATATCCTTTATCGTAGTATTTTAATAAGATGGCAAAGCATCCCATAATATCGTCTTCAATTAAACAATTAATAGCAGTCTTGGTTTCTAATCCTCCCAAGCGTTTTTTGATTCTAATGACTGCATTTACTAAATGCTCTTTACTAAATTTTCCATAGCCTTGCAAAATATACTGCAGTCTTTCATCAAATGGAATATCTAGAAACAATACTTTCTTCTCACGCATTTGTTTAAAAAAAATCGTTGGAATATTTACTTCGCCTATACGTTGGCTTTCGTCTTCAAGCCAAATTACTTTTTCACTAGTCAATAAAACAGCTTTATCACTTAACTGAGCAGCTAATAAATTTTCGAACATTTCTTGCCTGGGTTGTGGCGGTTGCCCTAATGCGCCAAATGCTGAACCCTTGTGATGCGCTAATCCCTCTAAGTCTATAACAAGTTCTCCTCTATTACTCAACTCTTGTAATACTTCCGTTTTACCACTGCCTGTATATCCTCCAACAATTTGAATGGGATAAGTCAGGTCAAATTGTTTGAGTACCCAATTTCGGTATGTTTTATATCCCCCTACTAAAGTATATACTTTGAAGCCATAAAGATCTAGTAACCATGCAACACCTGCACTTCTCATTCCCCCTCTCCAACAATGTACTAATACAGTTTTAGTATTGGCATCTTCTGTTAATTGTTCTACTGCTTCAACCATTTTAACCATCTTGACTCCAAAATATTTGAGTCCAATTTTAATGGCTTTCTGTTTGCTCTCTTGTTTATATGCGGTACCTACTATTTTTCTTTCTGCATTATTAAATAATGGTAAACTATGCGCCCCTGGTATATGGGCATGTTCAAATTCACCCTCGCTTCTTACATCAAAAACAGGGTATTGTTTACTTAAAACAATAAATTCATCAATCAATAATTTTGTAACTGCCACGGTACAAATGTACAATTCAAATGAACTAACTTAACATCATGAAACATTTATTACTCGTAAGACATGCAAAGAGTAGTTGGGCCAATGCAGGGCAAGACGATTTTGATAGACCTTTAAATGAAAGAGGCCATAAAGATGCCCCAATGATGGCTAAAAGAATACTTGATCGAGGTATTAAAATAGATTCAATTATTACTAGTACTGCTTTAAGGGCTTTAACAACAGCGGAATATTTTGCTCATGCTAATGAAATACCTAAAAGCAAAATGATTCAACACGATTTTTTATACCATGCACCTCCTGAAAGATTTGCCAAAGCGATTGTACTCCTACCAGATGAAATAAATACGGCTGCTATTTTTGCGCATAATCCGGGTATTACCGATTTTGTAAACCAATTAACATCTACACAAATTGACGATATGCCCACTTGCGCCATATTCGCAATTACAATGCATACGACCAGCTGGAAAAACTGGGCAAAAGCAAAAAAAGAATATTGGTTTGCCGACTGGCCTAAGCAGGTTTAGTCAACTTCTTGGTGTTCACTAAAAATACGCCTGTAAAAATTAAAATGGCAGCCACTAATTTATAAAAAGTAAAATATTCGCCTGTGAATATCATCGCAAATATTGCTGCAAATACTGGTTGCGTATAAATAAAAGCCCCTGTTGCAGATGAGCCAATTAGCTGTATACTCTGGACCGTTAATAGGTATGCTACAAAAGTTGAAAAGATGGCTACATAGCCTAATACCACCCAATGGGTGAAATCAAAACTTTCCCAACTAGTACTTAACATATAAGGAAGGCCAACAGGTAGTATGCCAATAGCCCCCAATGTAAATATCCAACGTAGTACTTGAATTCCTGAATACTTAGCCATCAAAGGTCTTACTAGTACCAAGTAAAAAGCATAAGATATGGCGTTAATAAGCACGAGTATATCGCCTACAACCATATTACTTGCTGCACCACCTGATTGGTCTTTCATTAATATTAAAATACTTGCACCTCCTACACCACAAGCCAGTCCAATTGCTTTCAATAAAGTAAAACCTTCTTTTAATAACCAAGCGGCTATGATGGTTATGAAAATAGGTGAACCTAATGATAGTAAAGAGCTATGTATTACAGTAGTTAATGAAACTCCTTTGATAAAAAACAATTGATTAATCACAATGCCAGTAAGCGCACATATCAAAAAACGGGGTAAATCTTTTCGATCAAATTTTACTTTACCTGGCTTAAATAAAAATAGTATCCAAAATAAAGAAAGCGTTACTGCTACCCTTACAAAGTTCAACGCAAATGGATGAATATACCCTGGAGTAATGAATTTGACCGCCGCATAACTACTACCAAAAATCAAGTTTGCAACAAGGGCAGCAGTATATGCTTTGTAGGATTGGTTCATTTAGGCAAATTTAGCAATAATGCTTTAAGTTGCTCTACATCAAACTGATCAATATTCATTTTACTGTATGTGAAGCTTTGGGCTTTAGTATAAGTATCTTCTAAACTAAATCCTGATTGCGATATACGCAAAAGCCTTTTTGTATTCATCAATAATTCACTCAAATACTCTTGCTCTGTTTGCCCTGGTGTTGGAACTACAATTAATTTTTTGTCGATAGATAATAACTCCATTAATGAAGTGTATCCACCTCTACAAATGATATAATCTGCTTGTTGCAATTCTAATGCAAGATCAATAGTGTCTAAATGATTGAAAACCCTCACATGTGGAGGTACTTCTATAGGTTCGGTTTCTGTTGGAAGCCCCCGAATCAATACTACCGGCTTGGTGAATGCTTCTAAATCTATCAAGATATTGTTTTCTAAAATGGTTCTTTGTGGTTCAGGACCAGATAACACAATGGCAAAACTATATTTTGTAGCACAGGACACCCTTGTAAATCTAGAGAGTAATTTCATATATGATACAGGTACCTTAGGCATTACTGAAGGATGCGATAGCTTGCCTGCCAAACCCGGATTGGTCATCATATCGGGTACCCAACATGCAGTGAACTGATTGATGAAATAATAATTGATCCGTCTAAAAATATATTCCACCCATTGATAGGGTGCTTTTATAATTAACTGGTGGGTAATAAATACAGAAGGAACAACAGGATGGTGCAACCCAAAACGGTTGTCGGAAATAATCAAGTCAATTTGATTTTCTTCAACCACATTTTTTAGCCAAGCTTCTTCGGCTTTAATTGTTTTATAGAGTTTGGGAATCTGAAGTATTAAACTAAACAAAAGCAACAAGCGTGATTTTGCATAATGTACCCGATAACCTGTTAAAGGTAAAATGGTTAAATCGGGAAACTCTTTCAACAACAATGCAGCTTGATGGCCTTCTGCAGCCAATATCACTTTGATATTTAATTGCCTGAAAGCCTTGATAATTGGGATGCAACGGGTAGCATGACCGAGTCCCCAATCTAGTGGAGCAATTAAAACGGTAGAAATGTTAAATTGATTTTTCAAAGTTGCGTTTGTTGAATTATTGAAGCTATTTTGTTACTTTAGTTGAGTATATGAAAATGAAAATAAACCAAATTATTCTTTTAGTGTTAGTTATCATGTTGGCATCTAGCTCTTGTGGTGTTTTTCAAAAATCGAATAAAACCAAATTTTGTGGCTGCCCTAAACACTGAATTTGTTTACTATGAACAGAGATCTGTTGGTTTTAACTAAACAAGCATATTTAACCGAAGCAGAAGCCGCTTCTGTTGTTGCTGGTTTAAATAAAATTTTGGGACCAGTTGAAAACTGGGCTGCATTTTGTGTGGCGAACGAAATCATAGACATTAATAAACATAAGATTGTTACCAAAACGCATTTGGTAAAACAAATATTGCAAGACAAGCCAAACAAGGCATTTATCTTTATTTGCAATAAAAACTAGATGGAGGGTTCCCCCATTATTAAGTACTAAAGCCCAACAAAAAATATTAAGAAAGTTTGCTCAAAGCAGATTCTAATTGTTGTAACATAGTTGGGATATCTGCTTTCTTGCAAGTTCCCACACTTAATCTGTACCAACTGCTATCTGCCCCTGCACCAAATGCTGAAAATGGTACAATGGCAATTTTGGCTTCGCTTAGTATATAAGTAGTAACATCGGACTGTGTAGCCAATACTTGTCCCTCGGCAGTTTTACTCCCCCTTAAATTAATTTGTATGGTTAAGTAGATTGCAGCTTGCGGCGCAATAGCATCTACCTGATATCCTTTTTGCTTCAATGCACTGATACCATTGTATATGGTTCTTAAGCGATATTCAACTTCCGATTTAAAATGAGTGAGGTAATTTCCAATGGCTTCTTTCATAGGCAAATAATTGGCAACCGCATGTTGCTCGGCCATTGGCGCCCATGCTCCTAAATGACTTAATATGGCTTTCATTTTTGCAATCACGTTCTCAGGACCCAATGCCCATCCCACTCTTACGCCTGTTGCAGAAAATACTTTTGATATACCATCAATAAAAATGGTATACGGTTTCATGGCAGGATTCAATGTTAATGGATTGTAATGAACCGTATCACCATAGGTAAGCGTCCAATACATTTGATCGAACATTAAATACAATTTCTTTTGATCGGGGGTTCTGGTTGCATTTTCTGCAAGAATTAATTCGCAAATTTCGGCCAATGCACTTTTACTTAATGTAGTTCCAGTAGGGTTTTGTGGAGTACACAAGCATATTAAAGTAGCTCCTTTTATATGTGGCTTGATATCTTCTACTGTTGGCATGAAATCATTTTCAGGTAAACAAGGCACTTCACAATGTTCTCCATCGGTTAAATGAACATAGTGATTATTGTTCCAAGAAGGTACCCCATAAATTACTTTATCGCCTTTGTCTACAATTACTTTAAACAATGCATAAATTAATGGACGGCCACCCGATGCTACTTGAATTTCAGCTGGTGTAAAGCTCAGCCCTTCCCAATCTTGAATAAATCCACTAATGGCTTTACGCAAATCTAAAATACCTTCAGCAGCTGGGTAGCTGGTCTTTTTTTGTTGATACGCTTCAATAATCAGTTGCTCTAATTCAGCAGGAATTGGAAATTCACTAGGATTAAAATCGCCAATGGTATAATTATAAATGGTCTCTCCGTTTCTAATTCTTTCGTTGATGGCATTTCCCAACTTCACAATTTCACTTCCTATTAAGGTTTCTGCTAAATGACTCAACTGGCTCATAAAAAAAATTTCGTGCAAGGTAAGCAATTGCATTTATTTTGGACCGATTATACCATTTTAACAAATTGCTTTACACGAAAAGAAGTTAACTTTATTAAAATATAAAATATATGGGAAAAGCTAAATCAACCAGAAAGAATACAAAGAAAGCAACTCCTGCATCGGGCATGGTATCTAAGTCTGCAGGACCTTCAGGTATGATGAATAAAGCACCTGGTGCAATGAATAATAAAAACTTTTCTTCGTCTAAAAAAGGGGGTGGTTTTTCTGTAACACCTAGAAAAGCATCCTAGACTTTCTTAGCGCAACACAAGTATATGATGAAAAAATATTTTGTCACTGTTATTGTATTGATAGCATCACTGAGTATTTCCAATATTTATGGACAAACAGAAACTGACTCCATTGCCATTTCATTATCTAAGCCAGTTTATCTGCAAGGTGATTCATTAGAGCTTCGTGTGTATTATCCAAACTATATCAACAAAAAATTAAAATCGGCCACTGCACATATTTGGATAGATCATTTGGGCACTAAGCAAAGATGGAAGTTTCGCTATCCCATGATTGAAGGTGAAGTAAATGCTGCTTTAAAAATAAGTGAGCAAATTCCTAGTGGCAACTACGCCATTAGTTGTTTAATTCAATCAGGCTTTTACAGAATGCAAGGGCAAGTGATAGAAAGAGATAAAAAAGATACGGTCATCAATTATATGATGCGTACCAGCACTAAACAAATGATGGTAGACCGTGTAAAAGTTGATGCTAAGGGCTTTTTTACCATGAAGCCTATGTTGTTTCAAGACACTGCTTCTTTTTATTTTTCTCCTGTTCAAAAACCCAAGAAAAACTATTTAGCCATTTTATTGAAAACGCCTGTTGATTCTGCTTTTGAACCAGCAGCTATTCAAACGGCTTTCTTCAGTGTTGGAAAACCTGGAGAGTTTATCAACAAAAAAATAGACTACAATCTTTCTTTAGATGATCCTGAATTCGGGAGTGATTTACCCAATGTAACGGTGTACACAAAAGCAAAAACAAAAGTGCAAGAATACGCAGAATCCTATACCAGTGGATTATTTAAAAATGATAATGCTTATGTATTTGATGGATTAGGAAATGATGAATTGGCCCAATCGCAATCATTGGCTTGGTATTTACAACAAAAAGTACCCGGTTTAAACGTTGCAATAGACTCCGCCAATAATGAAGTGTTTAAATGGAGAGAAGAGATTTGCTCCATTTTCATAGATGAGTTCGAAGTAATGCCTGGAGAACAAACAATGGTATTTCCCAGGGATATTGCAATGATTAAAGTTTTTAGACCTCCTTTTCAATACAGTTCTACCACAGGATTTGGGGGTGCCATTGCCATCTACACGAAGAAAGGAAAGTTTGTAGACAACAATGGCGCAAAGTTTTCTTTTATACTTAAAGGCTATACTGCATTTGATAGCGTTTGGAAATAAAATTGATTATTTTCAAATCACTTTTTCAATGAAAATATTCTTGACAAATTAAATCCAAACTGGAATTCTCCTTTAGACCAACTATTGGTAGTTTCTGTAATAAAGGAGCGCTCATTCATTCCTGTTGAATTAGAAAAATGCAATTGGAATACGTGCCCACCCGTTTCAATATCTACACCAATAGACAATGGGTTGGTTCCAACAGACATAGGCAGTCCATTAGCCACCAATGAATAATCTACTACCAAAGCAACTCGTTTTGAAATCTTGTGTCGGGCTCCTATACCTAATGCATAAATGGTTTTCTTGTCAGCAGGATCAATCATATTCCTGTACACCAATGTGGGACTCAATTGCAAAGAAAATGCTTCATTGAATTTTCTGCCAATAATCAATTGTGCATAATATCCTGTTCGATCATTAAAAGTCAACGGCTTTAGTGGGTCCGGACTTTTATAAGTAAAAATAGAAGTACCTGCAACCGCTACTAATGAAACAGGCGTACCTGCTTGTTCTTGGTGAATCAAACGGTATTTAATAAAAGCATCGTATTCTTTTTTGAAAGTGGTTCTACCAAAGCCAATGGTTAAATCATTGCTCAATCCAAAATCAAACCCCATACGCATACTGGCTTGGTCTAGCCCAAATAAATCACCAATGCCTTGTTTTACTGGACCAAATCGATGCAAGATTCTAAAGTCTAACATGCCCGCTCCCAACATTTCCATTGAATGACCATTGATGACTCTAGATGATTTAAAAGCACCGGTTACTTTATTATTCCCCTTTTGGTCTTTCTCTAATTCCTTCAATAAATTGTCTTGTGCAATTACAGAACAAGTAAATAGTATCATTAAACCAACAGTAGTAAATATCTTTTGCATCATAGATTGGGTTTTTGAATTTGATAGATTGCTTTAACATTAATATGGATGCTTTTTGCAATTTTATCTTTAACCAATTTGGGTATTTGAATAGCGTAGTCTTCCAATAATAAATCAAAATTGGAGTCTCCAGAAATGATTCCATCCTTTACTTGTAATTGAGCAACAGTAGCCATTTCAGCGGTTTTACCATGTAATTGCATCGTGCCTTTTACATTGAATTGGTAGTTGGCATTTTTAGTTAAATCAATGGTTGGTACCAACTGAATACTGCCTTTGAAATAACCCCTTGGATATTTACTACTCTCTACATAATTTTCATTAAAATGTTCTTGCATTAAAGCATTGGGAAAAATGAATCCTTTCAAGAGCACACTAAATTCAATATTGCCCGTTTTTAAATCAATCACAGAAAGACCTTGATTATTCACTGCTTCAATATTTTCTAAAGGCATTTTAGAAAAGAATTTCACAGAAGCATTTCTGCAAAGCAGTCGCTCTTGCGCTTGGCTTTGGATTGCCAGCATCAGTAAAATTGCAATAACTATTTTTTTCATTCAACTAGTTGTTTAATCCACCGGATGAAACCCAACATGAAATGGCATTCTTTTGGGCGGTAGTTAAAGCGCCATTTTTAGGCATCGTGCCAGACTCAACTGAACTTTTAATTTGAGCAGCTGCTGCTTTAATTTGGGTATAATTGGTTAAAGCACCTGGACCGTTTACACTGCCAGTATTATGGCAACCCACTGCGCCACAGCTGTTTTGAATGATTGGGAAAACAACAGCAGTAAATCTGCTATCAATGGTAGTGCAGTTGAGTGTAGTACCACCCGTACCAGGTGTTGGGGTTGTTGTACCTGAATCTGACTTAGAACAGGCAATGGCCACAAAAGCAACCATTATAGAAAGGATCAATAACTTTTTCATGTGGAGTAGTTTTGGTTGAAAAATGTTTGTTGTTTAAACACAGAGTCTGAACCTAACCATGGCGTTGACTGATATGTTAAAATATTTTAATTACCCTTAACAAAAAAATCCCCGCTACTTTTTCTATAGCGGGGATTGTCTTGCGTTTTTCAACGATTATACTATTATTTTAATCCAACAGCTTATAATCTTTAAAGAATTTAAGCGGTGCAGCTTCTGCTAAAGCGCGGTACTGTTTCCAGCTGCCTTCAAACAAGGCATTGGCTTTTACTATTACGCCATTTACTGCTTCTTCTGCATAGCCCATGATGCGATTTTCTTGTTCGCCTGGCATAGTGGTTTTACCCATCACTACCTGGCGAGCTTCGCCTAAAATACCATTCACGGTTTCTT
This sequence comes from Sphingobacteriia bacterium 24-36-13, assembly GCA_002281875.1. Classification (GTDB taxonomy): domain Bacteria; phylum Bacteroidota; class Bacteroidia; order Chitinophagales; family Chitinophagaceae; genus Sediminibacterium. The sequence continues at coordinate 67,610 of NCHN01000003.1, forward strand.
GAGGAATATTGCCGTAGCCTTGCTTTAACTGTGGTTTGCCATTCAGCATTTCGCGGATTTCCTTTAATGCATCTGCAACTGGCTTAGCCGCTTTGCGAATGGTATCAGCAGCTTTACGATCCATGTTCGCATAACCTGCTTCTACTTTTTTCATGATCTCATCCACTTCAGTTAAGCGATCATTTAAGGCAGTTAATTTTACAATTGATTTTTCCATTCTTGCATTAGCTGCTCTAATAGCATTTCTTACTGCTAAAGGTGTTGGTGCATTGGGATCATCATTCACCACTACCATGGTACTGTCTTTGAGGTCTCTGCCCAAACTCATCACAACTTTATAGGTTCCTGGGTCAACTGGTAGACCGCCTGGCTCATTACCACCACCACCTGCTCCACCAAAACGGCCACCGCCGCCACCGCCTCTTCCACCACCACCAGCTTGACGAATACCACGTCCTTCCATTCCCCAATAATATTTATTGAAGCCAGAATCTGCGCGGGTTCTGAGGTTTCTTACATTCACTCCATTCGCATTGTAAATGGCAATTTGCAAGGTGTCTGAAATTTTATTCTTTCCAGTATCTGCTGCAGTTTTGTTTACAAAGAAAGTTAAAGGCGCACCTGTTCTTTTATTCTCCCCTTCATAAGTACCATAAGTACTGTATTCAATACCAGAAGCATTTTTCATCTTGGCTTGATAAGCTTGAGGCGCTTCAAATGCTACTAATTTTTTTGCAAAAACTTGACCTTTGTTTGCCGCTAATTTTCTCAACGGACGTATATCATCGAGTATCCATAGAGCACGACCAAAAGTTGCAATCACTAAATCGGCTTCTCTTTCTTGAATGGCCATATCATAAGTTGACACAGAAGGATAACCATTTTTGAATTGTTGAAAATTAACACCATTGTCTAAGCTGATGAATAATCCTTGCTCAGTTCCTACAAAAATTAAATTGGGTTCTACTGGATCTTGAATCACACACAATGCATACCCCACAACTTTTTTCTCATCCACCATTCTTGTCCAAGTTTTTCCATAGTCAGCTGTTCTATAAACAAATGGACGCATTTCGCCTCTTCTATAATCGTTCACAATTACAAAAGCTTCTCCGCCATTGTGCTTAGACGCTTTAATTTGTGGAACCCATGCTCCTAAAGGCATTCCTGGTAATTTGCCCCTGAAATTGGTCCAAGTTTTTCCGCCATCTCTGGTTAATTGTACATTGCCATCATCGGTACCTACCCAAATAACACCTTGTTCTTTTGGTGATGGTTCAATGGTTAAAATAGTACAATGGTTTTCTGCACCTGTGATGTCTACAGAAATTCCGCCGTTATTACTTTGATCAATTTTTGCAGAATCATTGGTAGTAAGGTCTCCTGAAATTTGTTCCCAAGCTGCGCCTTTATTGGTGCTCTTATTTACAAACTGACTTCCATAATAAATAGTGGCTTTATCAAATGGGTCTTGTGCAATCGCTGCATTCCAGTTGAAACGCTGTTTAACTGATTTGCTAGGACGTGGAGGACGAATGCTCCATTGTTCTCCAGTAGCAATATTATAACGAGATACATTTCCTCCTTGGCTCATGGTGTACACCCAATTAGGATCTTCTGCATCTGGCATTACATCAAATCCATCTCCACCACTCACTCCTTGCCAAAATGCATTTCTGATTCCAGATCTTCTCCAAACATAGGCTGGACCATGCCAGCTACCGTTATCTTGCAAACCGCCCATTACATTGTAAGGAATTTGATTGTCTACATTCACGTGATAGTATTGTCCTAATGGTAGTTTTTCATCGAACTGCCAGGTCTTACCACGGTCGCGTGTAATACCAATACCACCATCGTTTCCATCAATAATAAAATTAGCATCATAAGGATGAATCCACCATGCATGGTGATCAGGATGTATACCACTGTATGGAATCACTGGCTTCCAAGTTTTACCTGCATCATCACTTACATTAATTACCTGATTGATATTGTAAATTCTATTTTCGTTTTTAGTATCTACTGCGATGTCTTGAAAATAAAATGCACGGTTGGTTACCACTGCAGGATCACTGTTTACTAACTCCCATTTAAATCCTCCATCATCAGATTTGTACAAACCATTTTTAGTGGCTTCTACTAATGCATAAACGCGGTTTGGATCGGTACGAGCAATGCTGATTCCGATACGACCATAATCCCCCTCGGGCAAACCATGCTCCTTACCCAATTTGGTAAAAGATTTGCCACCATCCATGGTCATATAAAAACCACTTCCACTACCACCACCTTTTAAACTCCAAGGTGTTCTTTTGTGCTCATACATATTCACAAACAACTTATTGGGATTAGCAGGATCCATCACCATATCACCTACTCCACTATTTTGGTTGGTGTATAAAATTTGTTTCCAAGTGTCTCCACCATCAGTGGTTTTATATACGCCTCTTTCAGCATGATCTGCAAATGGATTACCCATTGCACCTACATATACTACATCTGGATTAGTTGGGTCTATAATAATGCGATGGATATTGCGCGTCTTTTCTAAACCCATGCGCTTCCATGTTTTTCCGCCATCTAAACTTTTATAAATACCTTCTCCTAAACTGATTGAGTTACGTGGGTTTCCTTCTCCTGTTCCTGCCCAAACCACACTGGGATTGGATTGTACCAAAGAAATGGCTCCAATATTTTGTATGGGTTGTTCATCAAAAATGGGCGTCCAAGATGCACCCCCATTCTCAGTTTTCCAAACACCACCACTGGCTGTTCCTAAAAAGATAATATTAGGATTGGTCCAAACTGCATCAATTGCAGTTACACGACCACTCATTCCTGCAGGCCCAATATTTCGGGGCTTCATGCTTTTAAAATGCTTGGATAAATCTACCTGTTGCGCATACAAACTGCATACAGCAGTAATTGCTACAAAGGCCAAGAGTAATTTTCTCATATTCAAGTTTAGTTTTAAGAACGGGTAATTTCTGAAATAAAGACCCAATTGCCAAAAACTAAGGATGAGTGGCTTATATTTATCGGTAGAAACAACGCCATTGAAAAACAATTTATCAGTACCACAAAGCAGCTTTAAAATAGGCTTATACGCTGCTATTGTAGCGTTTCTTACTTATACCATGATTTTTGGATTTCGCAAATCCTTTACAGTATGCACTTTCGACGGAATGGCTTATTGGGGATTGGGTTATAAAACCTTATTGGTGTTGAGCCAGATGATGGGTTATTTAATGGCGAAATTTTATGGCATCAAATTTATTTCTGAATTAAAAAGATTGGGCCGAGATAAAATTGTGTTGGTCTTGGTAGGCATTGCATGGTTGGCTTGGTTATTATTTGCCCTGGTACCTGCACCTTATAATATTGTATTTCTTTTCATTAATGGATTTCCGTTGGGCATGTTATGGGGCGTTATTTTCTCTTATATAGAGGGAAGGAAAACCACTGATTTTATTGGTGCAGCACTAGCAGTGAGTTTTATTTTTTCATCTGGATTTGTGAAGTCGGTAGGTGGTTGGCTCATCATGCAATTTAATATGAGTGAGTTCTGGGTGCCTTTTGCAACAGGCTTGGTATTTGCCCTACCCTTATTGTTATTTATTTATCTGATGGAGCGGATTCCACCGCCCACACAAGAAGATATTGATTTACGCATGAACCGAACGGCGATGAATGCGGATGATCGAAAAAAATTCATCCAACATTTTTTACCAGGCATTATTGCTGCTGTATTCATTTATGCATTCGCTACCATCTTTAGAGATATCAGAGATAATTTTAGTGCAGATATGTGGAAGGAAATGGGCTACTTAAATCAACCCGCCATTTTTTCAAAAACAGAAACCCCAATCACGTTGATTATTTTGGTGTTAATTGGGAGCATGGTGTTGATTAAAAATAGTTTCAAAGCATTTATGTTGGCGCATGTATTTATTGGATTAGGCTTTGTGGTAGCGGGTTTGAGTACCTGGTTGTTTAGCCAGGGCAGCATTGCACCCATTTGGTGGATGACATTGGTTGGGCTAGGTTTATACATGGTGTACATTCCATTCAACTCTGTTTTTTTTGAACGCATGATTGCAGCATTCAGATTCACGGGTAATGCAGGATTCTTGATTTATGTGGCAGATTCCTTTGGCTATTTAGGGAGCGTTAGTGTTCTGTTGAGCAAAGAAATTTTCAAAGTACAATTGAACTGGGTACATTTTTTTTCGAATAGTGTGATGTTATTGTCTGTTGCTGGTGTATTAATTACTAGTTACTCCATGTATTATTTTTACCAAAAGCAAAAAGCAGTTCATGATTAGTTATAATCCCAAAGATTGGTTACGATTTATTTTTCAGTTTCATAAAACGGATACTGTAAGACAGTTATTACCATTGATTTTGGGCATGGGTGTTTTCTCTTGGGGAGTTGTGTACATCGAAATCAATTATTTACAATTGTCTAGTACCAGCTATGCAAAAAATATCACGGTAATGCATAGTTTATTGGGCTTTGCCATTTCAATGTTATTGGTATTTAGAACCAATACGGCTTATGACCGCTGGTGGGAAGGAAGGAAATTGTGGGGTTCATTGGTAAATAATAGCCGCAATCTCGCCTTAAAAATGAACAGCCTATTACCTCATGACGACGAAAAAAATAGGAGCTTCTTCAAAAAAATTATTCCCTTGTTTGCGGTTGAATTAAAAAATCATTTGCAAAATGAAAAAACAAGATTGGCTTTAGATGCAGAACCGCACCCTGAAATTACCGGATTTGATACGAGTAAACATATTCCAAATCAGGTAGTGGCTGTACTTTTGAATAAAGTTCATTTATTAAAAAGAGACCGGGTAATTTCTGAGTTCGAATTATTATTTATCAATAATGAGTTGCAATCGTTCATGGATATATGCGGTGCTTGTGAAAGAATTAAGAATACGCCTATTCCTTATTCGTATAGTGCATTCATCAAGAAGTTTATCTTTTTATACATTATCACCTTGCCGCTCGGCTTCGCATTAACCTTGGGTTATTTTACCATTCCAGCTACTTTATTTATTTCCTATGTACTAGCCAGTTTAGAATTAATTGCCGAAGAAATTGAAGATCCATTTGGAAACGATGATAACGATTTGCCCATGGAAAGAATTGCCGCAAATATTAATAAAAATGTGCAAGATATTTTAGCGTAGCATCAGTTAGGTAGCTGCAAAAAAAATAGGGCCGGATTACTCCGGCCCCTTCATTCTCAGTCTCACTATCCTTTCTTCTCGTTGTATTTTTTTTCTGCTTCAGCAGCTTTTTCAAAATCGAGTACTACCCCATTGATGCAAAATCGCAAGCCCGTTGGGGGTGGGCCATCTTCAAATACATGACCTAAGTGTGATTTACAACGACCACATTGAACTTCAGTTCGCTGCATGCCGTGGGTATTATCTGGCAAATAAATAATGGCACCTTTGGTGAGCGGCTCATAAAAACTCGGCCATCCACATCCACTATCAAACTTGGTATCACTCTTAAAAAGACCATTTCCGCAAACTGCGCAGTAATAAGTTCCTACTTCTTTAAAGTTTTCGAACTTACTAGTCCAAGGTCGCTCCGTGCCTTTTTCTCTGGCTATATAATATACTTCAGGAGAGAGTACTTTTTTCCATTCACTGTCTTTAATAGTTAATTTTCCTTTTTCTCCTTTTGCAAAATAGGGGTTGTCTTTTTTGCTCATACTATCATTAACAAGTTTCTTACTTGAATTGTTCTGTGCTTGGCAGCTACTAAGGCTGAAAGCCGCTAAAAGCAAAATGGCTGTCCATTTCATATTTGGGAATGTTTAATTAGTTGAATCTACGTACATAAGACAGTTTAGGTTTGTACTTGTTTAGCCCAAACGCCAAAAATTTAGCCAAAACCCTTGTTTTTGATGGATGGAGCTCATTTGTTAAAGGATTTTTAACAAGCCCTTTGTATATTTGTAGCTCAAGCAAGCATCGAACCTACATGTTTAATATTATTTTATTCGGTCCTCCCGGAAGTGGTAAAGGAACGCAAAGTGAGAAATTAATTGAAAAATATGGCTTAAAGCATTTGTCTACTGGAGATTTACTCCGTAGTGAAATTGCACGTCAAACTCCACTAGGATTAGAGGCAAAGAACTTGATGGACAAGGGCCAATTGGTACCCGATGAAGTGGTAATTGGTATGATTTCTTCTGCTTTGGAAGCCAATCCGGACGCAAAAGGCTTTTTATTTGATGGGTTCCCTAGAACCACTGCTCAAAGTGAAGCTTTAGATAAGTTATTAAAGCTCAAACAAACCGAGATAGGGGTTTTATTGGCCATGGAGGTATCTGAGGAGGAATTAGTGAAGCGTTTACTAAACCGAGGATTAACCAGTGGAAGAAGCGATGATACCAATGAAACTGTTATTAGAGCCCGTATTGTAGAATATAAAGACAAAACAACAGTGGTTGCCAACTACTATAGTCAATTTGATAAAGTAGTCACGATTAAGGGGGAAGGCACTGTTGAAGAAATTTTTTCTGCTCTTTGCAGCGAAATCGATAAAAGACTGTCTTAACTAATAGAACTGTTAAAGTTTTTTGACCAATAACCAACTGCTATACCCGTCCCGATATAATCGGGACGGGTTTTTTTATGCCTTTTTAATAAAGCTATCAATCGTTAGCTTTGTGCCGAAACGAACCAGACCATATGTATACTGTAGAAAACTTTTTAATGGGCCAATGGGTAAAAGGAGAAGGAGATGGCCAATTATTGTATAATGCCGTAACAGGCGAACCAATTGCCAATGCCACTTCAAAAGGGTTGGATTTTGCAGCTGCTCTTCATTATGCTAGAACCAAGGGTAATCCAGCGCTAAGAAAAATGAGTTTTCACGAAAGAGGGTTAATGTTAAGGGCATTGGCCATTTACTTAAGGGAACATTTGGAAGAGTTATATAATATCAGTTATCAAACAGGAGCTACTAAAGCAGATAGCTGGGTAGATATAGAAGGCGGTATTGGAAATTTATTCTCTTATGCTTCACTAAGAAGAAAATTACCAGACACGCCTTATTGTTTAGATGGAGAACACCATCCTTTAGGAAAAGCCAATACATTTATGGGGCATCACTTACTCATTCCGAAAGAAGGGGTGGCCATACATATTAATGCATTCAACTTCCCCGTATGGGGAATGTTAGAAAAAATAGCCGTGAATTTATTGGCCGGTGTACCTGCCATCGTAAAACCTGCAACGGTCACTTCTTATTTAACAGAAGCCGTAGTAAAAAAAATCATTGCTGCTGGTATTTTGCCAGATGGCGCATTGCAATTGATTTGTGGCAGTGCGGGTGATTTATTGGACCATGTTCAATCTCAAGATGTAGTCACATTCACTGGATCTGCTACTACAGGGTTGCTATTAAAATCAGGCAAAAAAATATTAGGAGAAAATGTTCCTTTTACTATGGAGGCAGATTCATTGAACTGCATCGTATTAGGTGAAGACGTTACTCCAGCAATGCCTGAATGGGATATTTTCATTAAAGAAGTAAGAAGAGAAATCACTACCAAATCAGGACAACGCTGTACAGCAGTTAGAAGAATTTTTGTTCCTGAAAATAAACTAGAGGATGTACAAAAAGCATTGAGTGCAGCCCTTGCACAAAATATTATTGGCAATCCTTTGAATCCAAAAGTAAGAATGGGTTCATTGGCAGGAGAAACACAACGCAACGAAGTAAAAGCGCAAGTAAACAAATTATTGGAGACTTCAAGTATTTTATACGGTTCATTAGATTCTGTAGAAGTATTAGATGCAGACCCCATTAAAGGAGCATTTGTAAGTCCTTTACTATTGTTGAACGAAAATCCATTTGGGAATTCAAGCGTACACGAAATAGAAGCATTTGGACCAGTAGCTACCTTGATGCCATACAAGCATACGGAAGAAGCGATTTCATTAGCTAAATTAGGAAAGGGCTCATTGGTGAGCAGCATTGTAACTGCTGACGCAAAAATTGCTACAGATTATGTAATAGGTGCAGGTAATTATCACGGTAGAATTTTAGTGCTAAATGAACAGTGTGCCAAAGAAAGTACTGGGCATGGATCTCCATTGCCTTTATTGGTGCATGGTGGTCCTGGAAGAGCAGGAGGCGGAGAAGAAATGGGGGGATTAAGGGGCGTTAAACATTATATGCAGCGAGTAGCGGTTCAGGGCTCACCAGATATGATCACCGCCATCAGCAAAGTATATCAACCTGGTGCAACTGGAAATACCCCAACTATCCATCCATTCAAAAAGTACTTTGAAGAACTAGTCATTGGCGATCAATTAATCACCGAGAAAAGATTAATTACTGCGGAAGACATCAATGCATTTGCCGATTTAAGTGGCGATCATTTTTATGCGCATTTAGAAAACACCGATTTCAATGGCACAATGTTTGAGAAACAAGTAGCACATGGTTATTTAATTATGAGTATGGCTGCTGGTTTATTTGTAGACAGCTACGAAAAAAACCCTGTTCTCTTAAATTATGGTATTGATGAATTGCGTTTTACTAAACCGGTTTATCCTGGAAGTGAAATGCATATTCGATTTACTTGCAAAGAAAAAATAAGGCAAGAAAAAAAAGAACCAACCGATATTGATAAAGGAATTGTAAAATGGTTGGTAGAAATGATTGATGAAACCAATGAATTAACAGGAATAGCAACTATCTTAACCATGGTTGCTAAAAAACCAATACAATAAAATCATTTGTATGATAGAGCATATTAAAGAAGGGTTTGTAAAAGTTGATCGCGAGCATGGTATTGCAACTATTGAATTCTTTCATCCACAAAGCAATTCATTGCCAGGGAAAATATTAGATACCCTAGCAAAAGAAATTTATAGTGAAGGTTTAAACCCCGACACCAAAGTAATTGTATTGCGTTCTGTTGGTGAAAAAGTATTTTGTTCAGGTGCATCATTTGATGAGTTATCCATCATCAATTCAGAAGAAGCAGGTCTTAAATTTTTCAGTGGTTTTGCCCATGTTATTAATGCCATGCGCACTTGCGGAAAAATAATTATAGCTCGAATTCAAGGTAAATGTATTGGGGGTGGAGTAGGGCTGGCTGCTGCGGCAGATTACGCCATTGCATGCGAAGGAGCCGATGTTAAATTAAGCGAGCTCGCAGTAGGTATAGGACCATTTGTGGTAGGTCCTGCAGTTGAAAGAAAAATTGGCTTATCTGCATTCTCACAATTAACCATTGATGCGGTAACATTTAGACCAGCAGATTGGGCGAGAAGAAAAGGATTATATGCTGAATTACATCCAGATGTAGCAGGCATGGACGAGTCTATCATTAGACTGTCAACCACTTTATCTCATTCCAATCCAGATGCATTGCATGAATTAAAAACCATTTTTTGGAAAGGCACAGAACATTGGGATGAGCTCTTGAAAGAAAGGGCTGCCATTAGTGGACGGTTAATTCTAAGCGAACACAGCAAAGCTTTTATTCAACGGTTTAAACAGAAATTGTCTTAAAATTTCGGTTAAATAATTTTTGGTTTTTTGATGGTGAAAATACGGGCGATATTGAATCCGAAATGAATATCGCCTTTTCCCCATTGACCATCTGTTTCATGAATAAAAGTCCTTTCAGTCATACCAGTAGAATTAGAAAAATGCATTTGAAATACATGCCCCCCAGTTTCTATATCTACACCCACTGAAAGACTATTATAATAACCATTAAAATGTTGAAACTGGTAATAATATTCCCCAGTAATATTTACTCTTTTACTTATTCTGATTCTAGTAGCAATTCCTAATGAGAAAAGATCATTAGGGTCGGTTGCTAAAGGAACATTATTATAATGAACCATAGTTGGCGTTAGCTGCAAGGAGAAATAGTCATTGAATTTTTTAGCAATCAAAATCTGATTGAAATAACTAAAGCGATCTGTGTAATAGAATCCTGTACCTGCTGGATTATCAATTGTTTTCCAAATAACTCCCCCTGCATAGCTTACAGATAATGGCATATTGATTTTCCCAGTGCTTTGTCTTAGAATTCTATATTTTACAAAACCATCATATTGTTTTAGATAAGTACTTCTTCCTACTCCAATCATTAATCTGCTGTTAATACCATAATCGAGCCCCATCCGCATAGATGCCTGATCTAATCCAAATAAATTGTATCCTCCAGTATTGACTCTTCCAAAGCGATGATTAATTTTTACATCCAGCAAACCAGCGCCAATATTTTCAATAGAATGTCCATTTACAATACGAGTGGTCTTAAATATTGCAGTAGTAATATCTGTTGTGTTCTTTTCTTTTTCCTTTTCTTCTTTTTCTTGTAATTTAAATAAATCAACTTCTTGTGCACTTACTATCACAGAACTCACAAAGCAAAAAAACAAAATAACAACTTGTCTAAGATTCAATTTCATAGCCCTATTTTAAAAATTACAATTGATTTGAATATTGGCTTCAGCAGCAATTTTTTCGCCGATATACGAACCAGCAATTTTATAATCGGCTAATTTTACACTGAAGTCACTTTTTAAAGATGCTTTGCCAGATTTAACAGTAATAGTTCCTGGGGTTTGAATTTTTTGATCAACACCGTGAATAGTAAGCACGCCATCAGCTGTTACTTTATATACACCATCCACAGTAAAATTGACAGTGGCAATATTGGTGATATATCCCTTAAAACTTGCTTTAGGAAATTTAGTACTTTCTAAATAATTCTCATTAAAATGATCTTCCATCAATTGGTTTTCGAATCGAAAACCTTTAACTAATAATGCAATTACAATTTGTCCATTAGTAGGAAGCATTTTACAATCAACCTGATTATTCACTGCTTCAATTTTTACTAAACCACCTGTTGCATTAAACTTAGCAACACCCGATTTTGTAGATAATAAAGCTTGAGCACTCACACCATAAGCTGAACTCAACAACAAGAATAAAAAAAGATATTTTTTCATAAATTAATTTTTAGATTGAATAAAAGCATCTGTTATAACAACATCAGAGGTGAATCCGATACATACCCCTTTAATACTGATCTTTTTTTTGACTTCAATATTTTTATCTGCTTCTTTTAGGGTACAAAAAACCGCAGAAAAATCATTCGCACCATCAATGGTAATGGTGGTATTCCCTTCTTGATTTTGACCAACTTCTTTTACAATTCCTTCTACCACTAATGCTTTGTTCAAATATTTAGCATTTGCGTCAGGCTCATTGTTGTTATAAGCATACACCAATTCTACTGCACTAATTACAATAGCTTTTTCATCATTTACATTTCGTTTGTATTGTGCAGCGTATATAAATACATAATAAAGAATAGCCAATGCAATTAGAATAACAGAGCTAATTATGATAACCCATTTTTTCATGATACTTATTTAGTTGTTTAACATTCCAGCATTAATCCAAACTTGAAATTTTGAAATATCGCAGGCCGATAATTTTCCGCCCCCCTTTGGCATGGCAGATGCTTGTCCATTCTGAATAATGGAGTTCATGAACTTTCCACCTAAAACCGAAGCCCGAACTCCTACATAAGTATCCAAAACAATTCCAGCACCTGCAGCTGCATTTCCACCATGACAACTATTACAAGAAGCGTTTAGAATGGGCATTAAACTGGTACTAAACTTTACATTAGCCGTATCACAAGTGATAGCAGAAGCTGCTGGATACACCAACTCACTTTTATCATAATAACATGCACTGAAAAAGAATAGCGCAAAAAATAATAGAAACAAATTCCGCATAATTATATTTTTATTGAGGCATCCCTGCATTAATCCACTTGGTCATTTGCTTGATCTTACATGCGTCCATTGGATTGCCTATTGGCATTCTTTGTGCTGCTGGTAAACTAGGCGCATGATTAATTGCATCTAAGAATAATTGCTTATTTGCGTTGATATAAGATTGAGTTGCTGCAAGTGTTCCTAAATAAACATTGCCTGATCCTGGTGCAACACCATGACAACCGTTGCAGTTATTAGACAAGATGGTTTGTACAGAAGTAGAATAAGTAAACTTAGTTGTATCGCAACTATTAACACAGTTGGTATTTAAAGCACCTTGATCAATCCATTTTTTAATTAAACTTATTTGAGCAGTACTTAATGCCGGATATCCTCTTGGAGGCATTTCACCTTTGGTGATTTCCTTATAATATTTACTATTAGCTGCATCTCTTGGTTTGATGCCCTTCATGATGGTGGTATAATCGGTAGTTTGAACACCATCTGCTCTTGTATTGGCGTTATGACAACCTGCACTTGCACAGTAACTCACGTATAAGGGCAGTACATCGTTCTGAAAGCAAACAGTATCCGATACAGTTGTACCTCCTCCTGTTGTACCTCCTTGAACAATTACAGGTGTTGGATTAATTGCAGAATTCAAAAATTCATGCTTACAAGCCAACAAGAACAATGTGGCCATTAAACTTGAAACAATGATCTTTTTCATAATAGTCAATACACTATTATTGAAAAAGGGGTTGCCTCAGAAAATTATTTTTTTTGCTTAGTAATTGGTATTCTTAAATTGAAATATAGGGCAATCGTTCCCAATTTATTATGCCCCTCGCCTAGTTCTTCTAAAGGAAGCTTGAAAGTTGGTTCAATTTCAAGTACCAGATTTCGCTTTGTTTTAACAGAAAGCCCTGTACCAATGGTAAGATTATTTAAAATATGTGATTCCCCATCATCGTCTGTGTCGTTGGCACTATTCCAAAGCAAAGGAGTGCTTCCATTTAACAATAAATCATACGTGTATTGTTGCTTTATGAAAAATAATGAAGACAAGCCTACAGAAGAGATAAAAGACCATTTTTTATTGGGCCGAGCGGTATATCTAACTGAAAGTGGCACTTCAAAAACATGCAAATTACCTTTCACATTTCTTAATTCTAAACTAGTATAACTAGGTAAGTTAGGGGAAGGCTTATACAAATAGCCATCTCCAGAAGCGTTAACAGTGGTATAATTATACAATAGCCCCGATCTAATTCTCCATTTAGGTGTTAAAATATAATTAACTCCTACGCCTATGGTAAACCCAGGTTGATGTAGAGGTTGCATATTAGCCAATAAAAAATCCGGAGCAGCTGTTAAATTCCATTCCCATTTAGAAGGTTTCTTTTCCGAGTTTTTATCGCTGATTTTAACTATAGGAGAATCCTTTTCAATAGAAGTATCTTTTGAAACAAAATTCAACATTTCAGTTTTTGAAATAACAGAATCATTTTTCTCCTCAATTTTCTCTTGCCTTACCGAATCAATTGCTTCTTTTTGTGTTTGTTCTAGTTGTTTCAAGCTGTCTTTACCGTTTGTTTCTGTAACAAAAACTTGCAAGTCCTTAGCCGATGTTGTAGGCGTAGGAATCGGAGTTTTATCTATTTGATCTGGAGTCTTATTTATGTTGGGGGTTGTCTTATTTATGTTGGGTGCTGCCGCATTTATTTGGGGTGGTGCAATAGTTTTTATTGTAGATTCCTTATTTGATTTGATATTACTCTTTTTAGTTGTTAGAATTTCCTTATTCAAATTGTTCTGTTCACTTTTGAAAGGGAGTGCTTTTTTATTCCCTGGATCAACGGTTTGAATAGTATGAACCGCATCAACTGATTCCTTTCTTGAAAAGTATCTCGAAGCACCTGTAATCAGTAGCCCAGCCATTAAAAAAATAAAGAACCAGAAAACAACTGGCCTTCTTTTTCTTTTTTGAGGCATTTCTTGATCTAATAATTGATGCATCTTGCTCCAATTAGTAGCATCACTATTGGCATCTTCTGCTTCTTTTTCAAAAGCATTCTTAGCAAGATCTTCAATTGATTTTGAGTAGAATTTATCCATTCAATTTGCTTTTGGATGACAATAATAATTGTAAGTGTCGCTTGGCTTTAAACAAATTAGATTTAGAAGTACCCTCATTAATACCCAATAAATTAGCAATTTCCTGATGGCTATAGCCATCAATAATATGCAAACAAAAAACCGTTTTATAGCTCATGGGTAAACTCATGACCAATTGGATGATTTCTTGGTAGCCCAATGTCTGAATGATTTCTTCATTAATTGCTGGTTCATATTGTTGCTGTTCAGTTAACTCTTCTATGGAAATAGCATCAGAAAAATATTTTTTAGAATAGTTAATACAGTTATTAATAAAGACTCTTTTAGACCAGCCTTTAAATGCTGCTTCTGAAACAGCATAATTACTCATATCGTATTGTGCTATATTTTTAAATATTTTCATGAACCCATCCATGACCAAATCCTCTATTAAGTTTACCTCATTCGCATACCTTTTACAAACAGAATTAGCATACCCTTGCAACCACTCATAAAGAGCCCTTTGGCTTTGGCGATTATTCTTTCGACAGCCATCAATTATGTGCTTAATTTGCTCATCAGATAAACTCAACCCTTGCTAATAATTAATCTATTCTGTTAATAATACAGCAAAGTTAGCATTACGGTTGCCTACACTATATATAATTTTTGATGGAGAATCAGCGAATTATACCTGCAGCCCAGCTAATTCCATAACTGGCTTTAAGGTATTTTGCCCTTAATTGAATAAGCTTCTCTGCTGTTTCAATAACCTTATTTTCACGAGTATTGAGTAAGAATAAGCTGCTCTCCCCATTTTGAAAACGAAGGTTTTCGGCTTTTAATAAAGAAGTATAACCATTATATGCTTGTTGAGCAGCAGCAATTTGCTCTTTTAATAAAATGGATTCTGCATAGTAGGCTCTAATTTTATTGGCAATACTCCATTGCTTTGCATTTAACTCATAATTGGTTTCTGCAATTTTCAACTTTGCCTGTTTATAGGCTCCCTGGCCTTCTCTTAAAAACAAAGGAATTTTAAACTGAACGCCCCATACATAATTATTTTGCAAGAGTGCACCGCCAAAATTCTTCATCACATTATAGCCTTGATTTAATAAATTAGCTTTGATATTTAAAGAAGGTAGCAGAGATTGAAACTTTAATTTTCGTTCTACTTCCAAAGCAGCTAATTCTACATTCAAACTTTGTATAGATGGATTTTCTGCGTTTGCCCTAATAATAAGTTGATCTGGATTTTCAACAGTCATATACATTTGAAATTGTACCGTATCAGGCACAAATTTTTCATTGAGCAAGTAGGCGGCGTCATTTTCGTTCCACAAAAAATTGGCTAATTCAAGTTGAGCATTTACTAATTTAACTTTGGCATCTGCTTGCAATAATTGGAATTGTTGAACTTGAGTAAGTGCTTCAATGGTATCAATTAATGCCCTATCTCCATTTTCGAAAGCCAATTTAACCAACCGAAATCGATCTAGACTCACTTGCAAAAACTGGCGATAAATACTAAACAACTGATACGAACCAGCCCATTGCCAGTATGCATTGTAGGCATCAAATAGTAAATCATTCTGCATTTTAAGTCGGTCTTGTTCACTCTGTTGAGTAAACAACCTTGCTTGCTGTAAATTAGCCCTTCGTTGGTCTAATAGCAAGCCTTTTACAAGCGGCAGTTCTAATCCTAAATAACTACTCTGCCCTCGCGTAATTTGATTATTTAAAAACAAGCCTCCATTATCTTCAACACCCGCTTTTATATCCATGCCTCCAATTCTTGTTGGCAATTTTAATTCTGGATTGGTATAGAAATAATAATTTTTTCCATCAAATGTTTTTCTACTTGCATCTACTTCAAGTGTAGGATCAAACCCACCTTTGGCACTTAATAATGCTGCATTAGCTTTTTCTACTTTAATATTTGCTTGTTTAGCAATTGGATGAAAAGACCTAACCTGTTCAATAAATTGTTCAGGGCTTAATACCTGTGCATTTAAATTGAATGCCCATATACAGCCAATTAAGAATAAATATTTTCTCATGGCTATTTTCCCTTTTTTTCTTTAAGCTCACTCCCCTGCATAGGTGTATAATATTCAGGAGGGAATCCATTGATATTACGCCATAACTCGTAGCCTATTGGTACATCTTTTAACAAAGCTATTCCATTAGCACCTCCGCCCATTCGTAATTGGCGAGGCCAAGGCTTTTCAGAAGGGTCTTCAACTACTAATAACCTAAACTTTCCATTAGTACTTACTGAAGTTTCTACTGCTGCAACTCTTCCTCCAAATGTTCCATAAGAAGCTGCTGGCCAGCCAGTAAAAACAATTGCAGGAAATCCATCAAAAACAAACCTAATTTTTTGACCAATAGCTAAGAGTGGCAAGTCCATTGGTTCTGCAAATAACTCCACTGCGTATTTTATATTGTCTGGAACAATTTCTACAATCATGTCACCTTCTTTTACCATTTCCCCAATACCTGCTTTTCTAGCTTTGGTAATTTGACCATTTTGAGGTGCCGTTATATAATAGAGCTTATTTCTGATATCATAATTGCTATAGGCATTTTGCAGTTTTGCTACGTCAGCTTCCCCAGTTGCCATATTAGACAATGAACCAAATTGTTCACCCTGTGCTTTGGCTATTTTATCGGTGTACTCTTGAATTGTACCGTTTTTTTCAATTCGGATCGCGGTTAATTCTTGCTTGGCTTGTAAAAATTTATTTTCAGCACTGATTTTTTTAGCCAATGCATTCTGGTAACTAACTTTTCTTCTTTCAAAGTCAACCAAAGAAATTACTCCACTATCCAACATGTTTTTTGCTGCGTCTATTTGTCTTTTTGCTACAGACAATTCATTCATTACTGCACCTAAATCAATACTATCACTTACTACTTTTAATGATTGTTGACGAAGTTTAACGTCTAACTGATCTAACTTTAAATCTCTTGCTTCTTCCAAAGCATTTATTTGAGATACTGCAGTTGCTGCTTTATTACTATACCCATCAACGGCAATTTGCTTAGCATCAATTTGTTTCTTAGTCCTATTTAGTAATTGAGGATCAAAATAATCTGTTTTAACCTCCCCAATCTGCATGATGGTGTCTCCCTTCTTTACATAATCGCCCTCTTTAACATACCACTTAACCACACTTCCAGCCAAAACCGTATTTAATTCTTGTGGGCGATCTTCTTGTCTTAATGCTGTTACCGCACCTTTAGCTCTAATATTTTGGGTCCAAGGCAAAAACAAAACAATAATTAATAAAATTAATGATGCCCAAAGCCATTTCTTAACATTGTTCTTATTCTGTATTCTATAAATATGCTGATACGAATTAATTGAACTATTTTCAACAGCATCCTCTATTACAGTACTTATAAATTTATTACTGTCCATAATTTTCATTTAAAAGTGGAGCAATAGTAGACCAATTACCAGCCGCTTTTACAAAGCCATCTTGCAAGTAAATAATTTTATTACAACGAGCTGCAGTTTCAACGTCATTGGTTGCAATGATTACAGTTGCATTCTCTTCTGAAAATATATAGTCTTGAATATTGTGTTTATATGTTTTTTCTAAAAAATTAAGCGGCTCTTCTAATAATAAGAGTCGTTTTTTCCCTAGCAACGCTCTTAATAATAATATGTCTTGTCTAATTTTACTATTCAACCTTTTACCAGTAGGATCTAAAATGGTATCATATCCTTTTGGAAGTCCTTGCACAAAACTGGTTAAACCACATCTATTCACTAAATCTGTTACTTCATCATATTTTATTTCTTCACTTCCCATGGTGATATTCTCCCAGATACTGCCATGAAAAATATCTTGTTGACTTAATAGAATTCCTGTTTGTGATCTTACAGAATTTAGGTTATAGTTTCCCATTGGAATTCCGTCTAATAAAATGGAACCAGTAAAATTATTAAACGCTCCAGTTAGTAATCTTAAAATGGTAGACTTTCCAGATCCAGATTCTCCCATAATACATACTTTATCACCAGGCTCTATATTTAAGCTTAAACCTTCCAGCGCTTTTGCATTATTCCCATAAGTAAATCCTACATTTTCGAATAATAAAGACACTCCTTTTGGGGTGTCTGCCAATAGAACCGTTCCCTGTACTTCAATTTCGCTTTCCGTTATTTTACTCAATTTTTCTACAGATGTAAGTAAATCATATACTTTATCCATATTCAGAATCAACTTCTCCACTGAAGCTATAATACTTAAGATAACAATATCTGCTGCAATAAACTGACCAATATTAATCTGCTGATCAACCAATAAAACAGCTCCTACAATAAGCATTGCAGCTGTAATTACAACCTTAAAAATGATTAGACTCCAATATTGGGTAAGTAAAACTTTAAAATAGCTGGTTCTGGCATCTAAATATTGTGTTACAATGCCATCTGTTTTACGAATATTAAGCTTAGTTCCTCTTGAATATTTAAATGATTTAATAACCCTTGCCATCTCTTCTAACCAAGCTGCTGTTGCAAATTTCTGGTTACTTGCTTCAATACTTGCCTGAAACCCTGCAGGCAAAGTATATCTCATAATCAAATAAACTATTAACGTTAGAACAGCTCCAAAGCCTATGAATACAGGGTGATATAAAGAAAGTAATATTAGCCCAAAGAAAATCTGAATAATAGCCGCAGGTACATCTAACAATAATTTTTCCACTGCTTTTTGTAAAGACACAGTATCAAAAAAACGGTTAACCAATTCAGGTAAATAATATGCGTCCAATTTTTCTATGTTCATTTTTGGAAGCCTATCAGCAAATTCAAGGGAATATCTAACAAATAATTTTTGTTGAATTTTTTCGGTTACTTGAAGTTGCCTTACTTGTAAGAGACCATAAATAAGTACAGCCGCAACTACTAAAATGATTAAAATAACAATAGAAGTAGATAAGGAACCTGCCATTACAAAACCAATAATGGTTTGAATTCCCAATGGCATAGCAAGACTTAAAATACCTGCTAAAATAGCAAACGCATATATGGAAGAAACGTCTTTTTTGTCTAAACTAAGTAGCTCTAATATCTTTCGAGCTGCACCCATGGGTGATACTACATTCTTACTTTTTTCCATTGCGGGCAAATATTACAAGTATTATACCTAAAGTCGTTTAACTGCCAATAAGCTTTTGTGAAAGTACTTAGCTTAATATTCCTAAAATGAATAATTGGCCAATTTCTACTATAGGTCATCAAATTCATAAATCTCGTCTATATGGGTTCCTGCACTCATTTCATAGATGGGTTTAACCAACCCATCGTGTAAGTCATAAACCCAACCATGAAGGTCTGGACCTTGCCGCTCTTTCCATGATTTTTGAATAATAGAGGTCTTAGCTAAATTTAATACCTGCTCTTGCACATTTAACTCTATCATTCGGTTCAATTGGGTGTTTTCATCGGAAATCGCATCAATCTCTTCTCTATGAAAACGGTGTACATCTTTAATGTTTCGAATCCATTTGTTAATAATTCCAAAATTGTGGTTGGTCATGGCCGCTTTTACCCCTCCACAGCCATAATGCCCGCAAACAATAATATGTTTCACTTTTAGTACTTCAACAGCATATTGCAATACGCTTAATAAATTGAGGTCGGTATGTATGACCATATTAGCAATATTTCGATGTACAAATATTTCCCCAGGTTGTGTGCCCGTTATTTCATTCGCTGGAACCCTGCTGTCACTGCACCCAATCCATAAAAAATCGGGAGTCTGTACATCAACCAATCGATTAAAATAATCTGGATCGTCAAGTAGTTTTTCTTTAGCCCAAGCCTTATTTTCTAAAAGTAACCGTTCGTATGAGTTCATATATAAAAATTATGGCTGTTTAAATAATAAATGCATGGGTTGATAATTGCCTTTTTTAATATGCACTTTAATTCCTCTCGAAGGTGCTGTTTCAATAAAATCATTAATTTCCTCAATAATATCTTTATCAATAAAATCGGCTCTAGTAGCATCAACCATTACAAAAGAATCATCGGGAAATGACTGCAAATGTTTCTTGATGATGGGTTTATTCAAAAAAGAAACATCTTTTCGTAGCCTAATCAAATAGTTATTATTATCTCTAACTACCAAAATAGCCGACCTAAAATTACTTCTAACTAAATAAAACAAACTCACCAACATTCCAATTACAATCCCAGTAAGCATATCAGTCAAAAATATTCCAACAATTGTTGCCATATAAGGCATAAACTGATCCCATCCTTTGGTATAAAATAATTTAATTTCCTTTAAGCTTACGAGTTTAAAACCAGTATATATAAGAACTGCCGCTAGTGCAGATAATGGAATTTTACTCAATAGTGCGGGAATGAAAACAACACAGAGCAGGAGTAAAATTCCATTAATTATTGTTGCATTTTTTGATTTTGCTCCAGCATTTACATTTACTGAGCTTCTTACAATAACCGACGCAATAGGTAAACCCCCTATTAAGCCTGAAATGATATTTCCCATTCCTTGGGCTTTTAATTCTCTATTTGTAGGAGTAATTCGTTTTAACGGATCTAGCTTATCAATGGCCTCTACAGCCAATAGTGTTTCTAAGCTTGCAATAATTGCAATTGAAAATGCAATTACCCAAATAGAAGGGTTGAATATTGTACTAAAGTTAGGCAATGTAAAAAAAGAAATAAAATCGCTTAAATCTTTAGCAATGGGAAGACTTACTAAATGGCTTGTTTCTAATTTGGCACTAGATGCCGTGTACGTTAAATAATAATTGGTAACTGTTGCAATCAACACAACCATCAATGGGGCTGGTATTAAATTTAGCGTTTTTGATTTCTTTATTGATTTGGTTTGCCAAATCAATAAAATAAATAAGCTGAATATTCCAATTAATAAAGCAGTTGAATTAACAGCATTCAGTGCTCGCGGAATTTCTGTAAATGTATTTTGTTGGTCGTTCTGAAAAAAACGCTCATCTCCTTCAAAATCTACATCATAGCCAAGAAAATGGGGTATTTGTTTTAGTATTAAGATGAGCCCAATAGCAGTTAACATTCCTCTAATAACCGAGTTAGGAACATAATGGGCAATCACGCCTGCTTTAAAATAGCCTAAAACAATTTGAAAAAAACCAGCTAAAACTACGGCCAATAAAAAAGCTTCATACGAGCCCAAACTAGTTATTCCCATAACCACTACAGCTGTTAGTGCTGCAGCCGGACCTGTTACACTTAATTGAGACTTACTAAAGAAACCAACTACAATTCCACCAACTATTCCTGCAATGATGCCCGAAAATAAAGGTGCCCCAGAACCTAATGCAATGCCAAGGCAAAGGGGCAGCCCTATCAGCAAAACAACAATAGAAGCGGAAAGATCTGATGCTGTATGCTGTACTAATTTTTTCATTTTAAATATTTAATCCGCCACAAGCGCTAATAACTTGTCCAGTAATATAAGAACTCATATCGCTCGCTAAGAATAAAGTTGTATTAGCAATTTCTTCCGCTTTACCAAATCGGCCTAAAGGAATTTTTTGCAAAAACTGTGTGGCTCCCTCACCATCTTTTAAATAATGGGTCATATCTGTTTCCACAAATCCAGGGGCAATTGCATTACAACGAATATTTCTTGAACCAAGTTCGGCAGCAATAGACTTGGTAAATCCTATAATACCCGCTTTACTAGCAGCATAACTGCTTTGTCCTGCATTCCCTCTAATACCAATTATTGAACTCATATTGATAATACTTCCCTGCTTGGCTTTCATCATTGGACGAATCACTTGCTTGGTCATATTATAGATACTCTTTAAGTTAATATCAATCACTTCATCCCATTGCTCTTCGGTCATTCGCAACAACAAATTATCTTTTGATATACCAGCATTGTTAACACATACATCAATAGCACCAAATTCTTTTATGGTATCATTTACTAAAGATTCGCAATCAGAAAAAACGCCTGCATTGCTCTTTATCGCTTTAGCTTTAACACCCAATGCTTCAATTTGTGTAGCCAATGCAGCGGCTTTTTCAGCACTACTGTCGCTAACATATGTAAATACAATATGACTTCCTTGTTCTGCTAATTTTAAAGCAATGGCTGCTCCAATTCCACGAGCTGCCCCTGTAACTATTGAAACTTTTCCTTCTAATAATTTCATTTGATTCAATTAAATATTTTACAAATAAAAACTTTTTATTTCATCTATATACAATCGTTCATTACTTAACCTAGGCACTTTGTGTTGTCCACCTAATTTGCCTTTTTGTTTTAGCCATTGATTAAATATCCCAGGGTTTAATGCGTGCACTACTGGCATTGATAGTGCTATATCTTTATGCCTTTTAGCTTCGTAATCACTATTTAAACTTTTAAGGGCAATATCTAATTCATAGGCAAAATCTTGAATAGAATCGGGCTTTTGCTCAAACTCAATTAACCACTCATGGGCCCCTTGATGCTGCTCGCTAAAATAAATGGGTGCTGCTGTATAGTCAGTTACAATCAACCCTGTATTAGCACTTGCTATAGCAATTGCCCTATCAGCATTGTCTGCAATCAATTCTTCACCAAACGCATTAATATATTGTTTTAGTCTGCCAGTTACTTTTAATTTGAAAGGATACTTAGTAATAAACTGTATGGTGTCTCCTACCAAATAACGCCATAAACCACCATTGGTGCTAATG
The DNA here is from genome assembly GCA_002281875.1 of Sphingobacteriia bacterium 24-36-13. Classification (GTDB taxonomy): domain Bacteria; phylum Bacteroidota; class Bacteroidia; order Chitinophagales; family Chitinophagaceae; genus Sediminibacterium. The sequence goes on from NCHN01000003.1 coordinate 90,234, forward strand.
ACTAAAGCGTAGTTTTCTCCAACAACTACATCTTTCAAGCCAATTGTTTTTGGATTGGGTTTCCCGTATTCACTAACCGGCATAAACTCATAAAAAATTCCATTTTCGGTAAACAACAACATACCCTCCTCTTCCGGAGAAACTTGAGCTGCAAAAAAACCTTCACTGGCATTATACATTTCTAAATAACTACAACCTGCTCCAATGAGCTGTTGAAATTGTGCCCGATAGGGTGTAAAAGAAACCCCACCATGAATATATAATTCCAAATTAGGCCATACTTCTTTCAAAGTTTTCTTCCCTGTTATGGCCAATATCCTTTTTATTAAAATTAATGTCCAAGTAGGAACCCCAGAAATGGATGTAACATCTTCCTGAATGGTATGATGGGCCATTTTTTCTATCTTCTCTTCCCATTCATCCATTAAAGCAATAGATAGTTCAGGGGTTCTAATCCAATTGGCCCAAATGGGTGTATTCTGTAATAAGACAGCACTTAAATCGCCATACTGCATGTCTTCATTTAATTGGCTTATTTGATGGCTGCCGCCAATGACCAGGCCCTTTCCTGTTAATAGATCACTTTCGTTTCTATTGTTATAATACATGGTAAGCACATCTTTTGCACTTTGAAAATGGCAGTCTTCCAAACTTTCTTGTGTAATAGGGATGAACTTACTTTTATCATTAGTAGTACCACTGCTTTTTGCAAACCAATTAACCGGCGTATTCCAAAGCACATTTTCTTCACCAGCCATAATCCGATCTATATAAGGTTTTAAATCGTCGTACTCATGAATAGGAACTGCTTCTTTAAATTTTCTAATATTAAAGAGTTGATTAAAGTTGTACTTTCTTCCAAACTCGGTGTATTGTCCGTGGGTAATAAGGTCTTGGAGTACTTCACGTTGAGATGCAATTGGATCATTAGCCCATTGAGCAATACGCCAGTGCCTTATTCGGGCCAAACGTGATATAGCAGGACTTAATAATTTCATAAATTTTGTTCACTATTCTCCTTGGCCATATCTATGATCCAATCTTTGCGCTTTAATTCAAAATTGGTACCAAGATAAAGTCTGCGAACTTGCTCATCTTCTGCCAATTCTTCTGCTGTTCCGTGTTTGAATATTTTACCCTCTATCAAAAGATAAGCCCTATCGCAAATAGAAAGGGTTTCATTTACATTATGGTCTGTTATTAAAATGCCAATATTCTTGTATTTCAATTTAGCTACAACTCCCTGTATATCTTCAACAGCTATTGGGTCTACCCCTGCAAAAGGTTCATCTAATAAAATGAATTTTGGATCAACAGCTAATGCTCTAGCAATTTCAGTTCTTCTTCTTTCACCTCCACTTAAACTATCGCCATTATTTTTTCTTACATGGTGTAAATTAAATTCGTCTAACAATGACTCCATTTTATGAAGACGCTCTGCTTTTGTAAGATTAGTCATCTCTAGAACAGCCATGATATTGTCTTCTACTGTAAGCTTTCTAAAAACGCTGGCTTCTTGGGGTAAATACCCAATACCCATCTGAGCCCTTTTATACATGGGTAACTTGGTGATGTCTTGATCATTCAAGAAAACGCTTCCTTCATCGGGCTTTATAAGACCAACCACCATGTAAAAACTAGTTGTTTTTCCTGCCCCATTAGGACCCAACAAACCTACTATTTCTCCTTGTTTAACGTTTACAGAAACATTATTTACAACGGTTCTACCCTTGTAACTTTTGTAGAGGTTATTAGTTTGTATAGTCAAGTTCACCGGTAACGCTTTGTACAAATGTAATATGTCGTTTGTATATTGCGGCATGAAAGTTACTGAACATATTCAACAGGCCAAGAACACATTAATTTCATTTGAAGTTTTACCTCCACTAAAGGGAAAGACCATCCAACATGTTTTTGATCATTTGAACCCATTAATGGAGTTCAAGCCTTCTTGGATTAATGTAACCTATCATAGAAGCGAAACGGCTTTTAAAAAGAAAGTTGATGGCACTTTTGAAAAAGTAGAAGTGCGCAAGCGCCCAGGTACCGTTGGGATCTGTGCCGCTATTATGAACCATTACCGCATAGATACTGTGCCCCACTTTATTTGTGGCGGTTTTAACAAAAGGGAAAGTGAAGACGCACTCATAGACCTCAACTTTTTAGGAATTGACAATGTATTGGTTTTAAGAGGCGACGCAGCTAAAAACGAAGCGAGCTTTGAACCTGAAGCCGATGGACATAAATATGCCATTGATTTGCAAAAGCAAGTAGTGAATTTAAACAGTGGTATCTATTTGGACGAAGACATTCAAAATGGAGGTAAAACCAATTTCTGTATTGGTACAGCTGGTTACCCCGAAAAGCATTTTGAAGCGCCCAATTTAGAAATAGACTTACAACGCTTGAAAGAGAAAGTAGATGCCGGGGCAGATTATATCATGACCCAGATGTTCTTCGATAACCAGAAATTTTTTGACTACGTGAAAGCCTGCAGAGATATGGGCATCACCGTTCCCATTATTCCAGGACTGAAACCCATCACCAATAAGAAACAGTTGTCTGTATTACCCAGAATATTTCATGTAGATATCCCTACCGATTTATCCAATGCCATTTCAAAATGTAAAACTGATGCCGATTGTGAGCAGGTAGGAACTGAATGGTTAATACAACAAAGCAAAGAACTCAAAGCCTTTGGTGTACCTGTTTTACACTATTATACACTCGGAAAACCCAAGGTAATTTGGAATGTGGTAAACGCGGTTTGTTAAATAAGGCTTAATCCGAATAATTGATATTTGATTAGCGATTAATTGATAGTGGTCCTGATGAAATATTGATAATTTTGGCCGAACCCAATTTAACCCCCGATGTTACATTTACTCAATAGCATCTCTCAAGCCAATAGTGCCTTATTATCAGAAGGAGATATAGACAAAGCTATCAATGATGTTATTGCTATTCTTGGCTTTGCCACTCAAGTAGACCGCGTGTACGTTTTCACCAATAAAAAAATCAGCAACGAGTTAAGATTATATTATACCCATGAATGGTGTAGGGAGGGAATAGAACCTCAACTGGGAAATCCAGAGTTGAGTGATATATCCTATGACTTCTTTCCTTTCATGTACGAAACACTTTCTCAAGATAAATATATGTATGGGTTAGTGGAAGACTCTCCCAATGAAGTCTTTAAAGAAATCATGGAATCTCAGGGCATATTAACTTATTTATTTACACCCATATTTTGTGATGGTGATTATTGGGGATGGATTGGTTACGACAATTGTACAACCAAAGACAAATGGGAGCAAGAAGTAGTTCAGTCACTTTATACCGTTGCCAGAAATATCGGACTAAGATTATCCAGAGAAAGGGCAACGCTTGAACAAAACAAATTACTTGAACGATTCGAAATGACCATCAAAGCTTCACAGCAAGGCATGTGGGAATGGGATATAGCTAACAATAAACTAAACTATTCACCCATTTTCATGAAGATGATTGGTTATGAACCCCATGAATTTGAACACACATACGACAATTGGAAAATTAGAGTACATCCTGACGATATTGAAAATGCAGAAAATAGTTTAAACAAGTATTTTAATAAAGTATCAGAAACTTATCAGAACGAATTTAGGCTCAAACACAAAGCAGGTCATTATATATGGATCAATGGATTTGGTATTGCCAAAAGGAATGAAGAGGGAAGGCCAGTTTATATGGTGGGTACACATGTAGACATAACACCACTCAAAAAGCAACAAGAAATTTTAGAAGAACAGAAAAATGAATTTGATAAACTGATTAATAACTTAGGTGAAGCGGTATTTAGATTAAATAGCTACAATCAAATCACGTTCATGAATAATTACTGGCATGAACTTTCAGGGTTTGATATTCAAGATTGCATGATGGAGCCAATTACAGAATTCTTTGAGGACTCCGATAATATCTTAATATTTGAACAACTAGAAAATTTAAAAAAATCAGAAACAGGAAGAACTACTATAGAAGTTAAACTAAAACAAAAAACAAACCAATGGCGGTGGGTGGAGTTATCACTGAGAGAAAATAAAGCCGCTTCTGTTAAAGATTACTTTATTGCAGGAAGCATCATTGATATTCATGACAAAAAAATTGCTCTAGAAAAGGAAAAAGAATTGTCAGAATTAAAAGCTGGATTTGTATCTCTCACTTCGCATCAGTTTAGAACACCTTTAACTGTTATTTTCTCTAATATTGAAGTGATTGAATTATCTGCAAAAAAATTAAATATTGCCTTATCTGATACAATCAAAGAATCTGCAGAAATGATCAAAGACCAAATTGATCGAATGACTCAGTTAATGGACAATATTCTTTTAGTGGGTAGATACGATGCAAAACAGCTTGCCTATAATTTGAATCCAATTAGTTTGTCCACTTTTGTAAGGTCAATTATCAAGACCTATTTCCAAAATGAGCAAGATGGTAGAACCATTTTACTAAAAGAAGAAGTATCGGACAATAAAGTAGCAGCAGACGAATTACTATTTATGCATGTTTTAACCAATATTATATCCAATGCATTTAAATACTCAAAAGGAAGTGCAAATCCTGAAATATTCATTTTTTATAAAGACAACAACGCCTTTATAAGTGTTATAGATTTTGGCATAGGTATTCCAGCTGATGAAATTGAAAAAGTATTTCATTCATTTTATAGAGCTTCTAATACCCAAACATATCAAGGTTCTGGTTTAGGCTTATCCGTTGCTAAACAGTTTATGGAAATACATGGAGGTAAGATTAGTTTAGAAAGTACCCTTCATAAAGGAACTAAAGTAACACTCTCCCTACCCATTATAGCATAATGGAAGTTTATTTGCCAACAAAATTGGCTGAATAAGCTTTAGGGGGCTTACCGTATTTCTTTTTAAAGCAATGACAAAAATAAGCCACAGAGTTAAAACCAGATTGAAAGGAAACTTGCTTTACACTCGTATTCCCTTGACGTAATAATACCTCTGCTTTCATTAATTTGATTTCAGTGATATATTGCTTTGGTGTCATTTTGTATTTAGCCTTAATCATTCTTTCTAGAGTAGACACACTAACAGACATTTTTTTAGCAATAGCAGGTATAGTATTTAACTCGTCTTCATTTAGCTTTTCAACAATTGCTTCAAATGAGTCTTCAAAAAAGTCTTTTGAATTACCATTAGAAGAGCCACGGGTTGAAAGCAGTCTTTTTTGTTTCGCATTCTCTTCGTTAATCTGTACAATTCCTGTTAAATTCCTTATTTTAAGTAGTAGCTCTTTAGACTTAATTGGTTTTACCATAAAGTCATTGGCTCCTAACTCCAATCCTTGAATAATTTTATCATCACCAGACATTCCAGAAATAATAATAACGGGAACTCGATTGGTTGTAGGGCTACTTTTAAATAACCGTAACAGTGAAAAACCATCTAAAGGATAGGGTAACATTAAATCTAGCAGTATAATATCAGGTGTAAAGCTGCGCAATATTTCTAATGCTTCATTGCCATCGGCAGCCCCTGCTACTTCATAATTTTCTTGAAGAATTACTTCAAGTGACATTCTCAGCATTTTGGTATCTTCTACTATAAGTACTTTTTTTCTTTCGTTCATGAATATAAATTATTGGTTCAATGAAATTTCAGTTCTAATGCCTTGCGGTTTTACATCTTCAAAAAATATTTGCCCATTCTGGCTGTTCACAATTAACATTGCTAATGCAAGACCGATTCCTAAGCCTTGTTGCTCAAATTTGGAACGCTTAATTTGACCAATTGCTCCAGATTGAACATTAAGTTCAGAAGCTTTACACAATTTTCCTTGGTCAATTATTTCTATACTAACCCCACTCAATCCAGCAGCAAGACTAATTGTAACCATTCCATCCTTGTTCGAAAATTTAAATGCATTATCAATTAATTCGTACAATGCAATAGAAAATAATTCAACACTAATATTAACCTCTATTGGTTCCATAGTTGTTAAACACAAATTCTCAACCCTATCATGATCTGAAGCAACTTGATTGGCAATATGCTGCAACAATATATCTAGCCGAACCTTACTCCGATCACTCATTGGAGCAATGCCAGATAGTTTCAAGTCATAATAAACTTTAATTTTATTAAAAGTCTGTTTTAACCTATTACTAGATCTTTCTAAATAGTTGCAAAAATCTTCAATCTCATCGTTGGCCAAATCATTGGCCTTTTGCTTAATTAAATTGGTAAAAGATAAGATGCCATGCATTGGAGTCTTAAACTCATGACCAACCATTAAAATAATAGTTTGCTCAAGGCTATTAATCAAATTCTTTAAATGGTGTTCCAATTGATCTTTTCTTTCTAATCTTCTTTCAATAGACTGAAGCAGTTCTGCACTTTTAAAAGGTTTAAAAATATAGTCATCTGCTCCTAAATTCATCCCAGTTCTTAAATCGTTGTATTGGGCTTTTGCAGTGAGAAAAATCAATGGGGTTTCTATTGCTTTTTTACGCAATTGCTCTAATAATCCAAACCCATCTAAAACAGGCATCATTACATCGCAAAGAATTAAATCAGGCTTTCGTTCTATTGCCTTATCTAATCCTATTTGTCCATTTTCTGCAGTTTCCACTTCATAGTCGTTCAACTCTAAAATTGTTTTTAAAGAATCACGAATATCTTTTTCGTCTTCTACTACTAAAATTTTTTTACTCATTATTTACCCGTTTTATTCATGTCATAAGGGAATCGAATAGTAACTACTGTACCCTTATCTTTTTTACTTCTTACCCTAAAAGAACCATGATGATGATCAGTGAAATATTTAATGGTCATTAATCCTAAGCCAGTACCTTCAATATCGCCAACATTAGAACCACGAATAAAAGGCTCTCCTAATTTGATAATATCTTCTTGCTCTATTCCAATTCCACAATCAACAACTGTTAAAAACCACCACATAGGGGTATAGCTAACTCTTACTATTGGAGCCTTATTAGAATTGGTTGAGTATTTAAAGGCGTTGTTTAATAAATTAATTAGGATATGCCTAATCATAGTTTTATCAAATTTTACCAAGCTAGGATTACCTTTAAAAATCATTTTCAGGAATCTGCCATCAGTCCAAGGACTATAAGACTCTTCTTGAATTTCATTTAATAGTTGATTAATATCTATCAGTTCTAGTTGGGGTACAATTTTACCCGACTCTATCTTACTAATGAATAAGAAATCATTCATCAATTGAGTCATTTTATCTACTTGCCCAATTATTCTATTAATATAAGCCGCTCCTTTTTCAATTTCTTTAGCAGGTAATTTGCTATAAATCATTTCAAGAATTTCAGCACTTGACAGTATTACTGAAAGAGGTGTTCTTAATTCATGAGATACCATCGACATAAAATTTGTTTTCATGTCGCTTAAACTTCTCTCTTTAATGGCAGCATCTAATAAATCTTGCTCTGCCCTTAACTGATCGGTAATATCTGAGAAAAATATAGCCACAATTTGGCCTCTTTCTTCTACTTGATTAAACCTAGACATATAATACCGTAGTGTACGTAATTGTCCAAGCTTGTCGGTGATGATTACTTGGTTCTCTTTTCTAACCGGCACTGTATGTCCACTAAAAACAGTAAATAATGTTTTTCTAAACTGTTCTAAGCCCGACTCTATTAATCTAAAAATGCTGTTTTCACCCAACATTTCCTTTTCAAGACCAGTAAGCATTAACCACTGCGAATTCACAAAATTGACAGTGCCTGTCATATCTAAAGTAATAACCAACTGGTCAATATTATTAAACATTAATCCTAGTTCGTCATAGTGCTGTTGAAGCCTTTGTTCACTTTCCCTAATACTGGTAATATTTATTCCATAACCAATTACATATTCTACATTTTCACTTAAGCCTAATACTGGCTGAAACCTTCTTAAATTATAAACTTTGTTTCCAGCACTATCTAAATTGACTTCATCAAACTCAACCGTTTTTTTTGTGCTAAGGGCTTTTTCAAATAAGCTTCTTCTTCTAACTGCTGCATCTACAGGTTTGTTCGCAAATTTGCAATAGTCAAAATCGTCTTTGCCAATTATCCAATTACGTATTTCTTTTTTTGCGATGGCCATTTTATTTACAAAAAGGTAACGATGAGAAGGATCAAAAATGGCTATATCTGCAGGTATATTATCTAAAAGGTCTTCATAAAAATGACGCTCTGAACTAGCCGCACTTAAAAAACTAATTTCAGCATCTGGCTTTTTGTATAACCAAAGATGACCATTGATATTTCCATCTATAGTCATTGGTTTGTAATCACGCAGCAAGGTTTGACCACTTACAAAGCGGATTTCCTCATTTAATACCTCAAGTCCATTGGCGTAGATTGATTCAATTCTAGATAAAAAAAGTGATGGCTCAACAAAATAATGTGCCGATTGAACTGCATTGTCTTTACAATTGGTTCCAATTAGAACTTCTGCAGGAGCATCAATTCCAAAAATGGTACAAAAGGTTTGGTTAACATATTGCACCGTATGATCTGAAGACTCAAATAGCACTGCATGTGGCAGACTATTGAGTATAAAGGATAATTCCTCTTTTTTCAGATTCATTTTGTTTAATTTAATTGTGTTGCACCCAATTTAATCAGATTGATTAATTCTTCTTTATTAACTGGTTTTTCTAAACAATCTAGTACACTATCTCCCATCCCAATTTTTAAATAAGCTGATAATAAGTTAGCAGTAATAACAATAATTCTAACTCGGTTTTTAAGTTCGCTCTCCATATTTACTCTCGCAATCACTTCATTCCCATCCATATTTGGCATGTTAAGGTCGAGTAGTAATATAACTTTTCTGTTAAGGCTTTCATTTAAGAATTCCATTGCCTCTTCCCCATCTGATACAGAATAAACATCTGCAGCTACATACTTCAACATATGTTTTAATATAACGCGATTTATTTCATCGTCATCTGCAATAAGTATGGTGTATGAGTTATCTATATTTATCATTAGAAACGAATCAGTTTTAGCTCTTACCCGACACCCTGTTAATGAATGCCATTTTAGAATTTACTTTTACTTTTTTATAAATATTTTTAATATGCTCATTCACAGTAGTATAAGAAACATTTAATATGGTAGAGATTTCTTTATAACTAGAGCCAGCCAATAATAATTCAGCAACTTGTATTTCTCTTTGCGTTAATGCAAACTCTTGAAACCTTTCTATTCCACCAGCGGTATTAAATCTATTTCTTGCAGTTTGAATTAAGCCTGTCATTATTTCCGGCTCTAATACTGTACCACCAGATTGCAAAATCTCTAATTGCTTTTGCATTTCTGCTAACCTGAAGGGTTTTAATAAAAAACCATTTGCCCCATTCATCATTGCTTGCCAAGCTACCAACGGATCTTCCATTCCAGTAATCACCAATATTTTAACACCTGGGTAATAACTACTAATAATTGAAATGGCATCTAAACCAGAAATACCTGGTAAGCCTATATCTAATAAAATACAATCGGGTATAATTCCTGCATCTTGTCTGATACTAATCCATTTTTCGATTCTGTTGCATGAAAACACCAAGGAAAGATCCTGTTGCAAGGAAATATAATTTTCCATGGTTTTTCTCAATTGAACATCATCTTCTATGATACCGATCAAATACATTCTATTTTCTTTTCAATTCTTGTAATAAATAGGAATTGGTACTAAAAACTTATACAAATTTAACCAAATAAGGATGCTGTCTTTTCCCTTAAACTAGGGATAGAACTACTAATTGAATTTAGCAAATAAAGCTTAGGTAAAGAATGATATTGGTCATAAAAAAGCGGAATCATCAAATAGATAATTCCGCTTACAATCGGGGGATATAGATAAAAAGTTATACTAAATGCTAATTACTCGCCGCAATTGATGAATTTCGAATTTCGGCTGTATTGCTTACTACAGAAAGGTCTTGAGACAATTGCTCAGAGGATTGAATGTAGTTATTGGTCATCATAAGGAATACTGTTATCAAGAAGGTAAACATGATAGAACTTATGATTGCAGCTGGTACACGCAGTTTTTGGTGATGCCTCTCTTTGATTTCTTCATATATATGTTCCATGATGTAAAGTGACTACATCATCTGTTAATCAGATATCAATTAGAAATCAGTCTATTGCATAAAATCAGCGTTTTTTAGTGTCCATTAAAGCATCAAATTGTTCTAAAGACAACTGCTTTGCCAAAATGCGCTTTTTATCGTCTAATAAATAAACAGTGGGCGTTTTAAAAATATCGTACAACTGCCTATAATTGGGTAATCCTGCTTTTTCTTCTGCTAGTTTGTCTTCCTTGGTTTGGTATACTTGATACCAATCAGCAGACAATTTATTATCTACAATAAATTTTTTCCAAGCATTATTCTCGTTTTCGTAAATATTTACAGAGTAAACGGCTACTCCTTTAGCCTTCCATTTTGCCTTGTAAATTGAATCGTACCTAGGTATTTCTTCTTTACAATGCCCACAATTAGGGTCCCAAAATGTTACAATAGTAAATGGCGCATTAATATTGTACAATCCTACTTTCTTGCCACTGGTATCGGTTAAATTAAGCACAGGAGCTTGCTGACCTATTTGATTGGCCATTAAACTGTAAGCCCTTTCTGTAATTGATTTTCGTGATGCAGGATTTAATAGAACGGTATCACCTTTTGCGTAAAAATTTTCAAAAAGATAAACAAACACTTTATCCTGTCCCATGAACTCAGGATTAATGTATTTATTGGTAAACTTAGTAAGCAAATAGGGATAAATTTCTTTCCCTGTTTTAGCCATCAAGAGCATTTGTTTTACTTCTGAAATGATTGAATCGGGGTCAGCAGAAACATAATATTTAAAATACTCATCTAACTTAGGTTCAAAAAAAGGTGTTCTTAACAACCGATCTTCATTAAATAATACATTGTCCCAATAATGTTGTTTTACATATTGGTATGGATAGGCAGAATCTGGCTTTCCTTTTACAATAGGAACAGGAGGCAATTCAGGTCTCTGCATAATATAAAACAATGCAGACAATAAAGAATTGGGATGCTTCTTATGAATATCGACCTGGTATTGTTTGATTTCTTTTTCTGTATTGGCTATTGACCCCCTAATTTTATCTGCTTCTAAACCATTAGCAGCTTGTAATGCCAACTTTAATTGCTGCAGTGCTCTTCCTTTTTCATTAGAAAAACTGGCATAACTTTTAAACAAATCATTATCTGGAGAACCCTTTATGATAGCAGATTCTTTGGCACTGGTGTCTGCCTGTATACTAAACCGTTGTTGTTGATCCATCAACAATTCAAATTGTATGGTATAAGTAGGAGAAACTACAAAATAGATACCTGTAGTAAGTTTATTAGGCCCTTTAAATAGCCCTTTGCTATTTTGGTCTAATCGAGTAGAATCCACCAAAGTCATTCCTTTCCCAAAATAGCTACCTAGGTATATGGTACAATTCTTTAGAGGGGTCAGCGTAATAGCAATCTCCCTTCCCCCCAATACCGCTTTATTGGCTGATAAATTACTTTTAGTAACTGTACTGGCTTTTTTAATTGGAGGTTTTTGCTGAGCAAATACAACCTGCCATTGAATCAAAATCAACACACTGAGCATTAAAAAACGCATATTCCTTATTTAGGGCTAAAAATACGCAATTTGGGGGGCTAAATAGAAAACGACCTACCTTTACAGCGTGAGAAAACAACGAAAAACAGTTGTACTAGAGAAAGTACTGGTACAGGATTATGCCGCCGAGGGAAAGTCTTTGGCAAGAGTAGATGGCAAAGTGGTTTTTATTGAGGGGGCAGTACCCGGCGATATTGTAGATGTACAATTGTCTAAGAATAAAGCTGATTGGGCAGAAGGCCATACTGTTCATATTCATAGCTTGTCTTCGGATAGGGTTACCCCTTTTTGCGAACATTTTGGCGTTTGTGGCGGTTGCCAATGGCAAATGCTACCCTATGAAAAGCAATTATTTTATAAACAGAAGCAAGTTACCGACAACCTAACCCGTATTGCAAAAATTAATCTTCCTGAAATTGCGCCTATAATTGGAGCCGATTTTACACGTGGGTATAGAAATAAAATGGAATATACTTTTGCTACCCGAAAATACATTCCAACGGATGAATTTAGAAGAATGAAAGCAGAAGGGGTCGATTTTAACAATCAACCAGGGGCAGCAGGTTTTCATGTTCGTGGATTTTTTGATAAAGTGGTAGAAATAGACACTTGCCATTTGCAAGAAGAACCCACTAACTTAATTAGAAAAGCAGTAGCAGCTTATGTTCTTGCTAATGAATTGCCTTTTTATAATATCAAAAGCCATGAAGGGTGGATTAGAAACCTCCTCGTAAGAAGCAGTACTACAGGAGAATTAATGGTGAATATGGTTATAGCTTATGAAGAAAAGGAACATCGAATTGCGCTTTTAGATCAGTTATTGAAATCGTTCCCACAAATAACTACGTTGTTGTATACTATTAATGGTAAAAGAAACGATAGCCTGCACGATCAAGAACCAATAGTTTATTTTGGCAAAGGCTATATCATTGAGAAATTAGAAGAGCTTTCATTTAAGATTAGTCCTAAATCATTTTTTCAAACCAATACCAAGCAGGCAGAAAAATTATATGCGGTAACCAGAGAATTTGCTGAACTAGATGGCAGCCAGCTTGTTTATGATTTGTATTGTGGAACCGGAAGTATTGGATTATTTGTAAGCAAGTTTGCAAAAAAGCTAATTGGGGTTGAAATGGTAGCCGATGCTATTGAAGACGCCAAAGAAAATGCGGCTTTAAATGGAGTAAACCATGCTTCTTTTTTTGCGGGTGATGTCATTGACATTTGCAACGACGCTTTTTTTGAAGCGCATGGGAAAGCAGATGTGGTAATTACAGATCCTCCAAGAGCTGGAATGCACGAAAAACTAGTAAAAAAACTATTGGAAATAGCCGCTCCTACGGTGGTTTATGTAAGCTGTAATCCTGCAACGCAAGCAAGAGACTTGGCTTTATTAAGCGAAAAATATCAAGTAACCAAAATACAACCAGTCGATATGTTTCCACATACCTTGCATATTGAAAATGTTGTACAACTGAAATTGATTAATTAATTATGACAGAGTTTAGACCAAGTAGATTTGAGATATTACCTACCATCGTAAAAAACTTATTGATCATCAATGGGCTTTTTTTTCTGGCACAAAATATCATTTCAGGACCTAATGGCTTCTTGAATATGGAAAATATTTTTGCCTTGCATGGATGGCAAAGTAGCTTGTTTCAGCCATGGCAGTTGATTACACATATGTTCATGCATGGAGATTTTGGCCATATTTTAGGTAATATGTTTGCACTTTGGATGTTTGGCTCAGTTTTGGAAAACTTATGGGGTTCAAAAAGATTTTTAACTTTTTACTTGATTTGTGGACTAGGTGCTGCCTTAATACATTTATTGTTTTTGAGTTATGAGTTTGTGCCACTCATGAATGACTATAAAGTCATTTTTAACTTACATGAAGATGGTGGCGCTTCATTAAATAATGCAATGATTCGTTTTATTGATACGTATAATATTCGATTCGAGAATCACAGTGAAATTATTAACAGTTTAAGGTTAAATCCAGACAATACCATTGCTAGTGCCCAAATGTTTGAAGCACTAACCAATTTTTACGACAAAAATATTAATACTGCTACCCTAGGGGCGAGTGGTGCAGTGTTCGGTATTTTAGCAGCTTTCATTTATTTATTCCCGAATACTTATATCTATATCTATTTTCTATTCCCCATAAAAGCAAAATGGATTGGACTACTCTATTTCTCTTATGAGTTCTTTTTTGCCCTTAAAAACTCTGCAGGAGACAATGTAGCCAGATGGGCACATATAGGTGGAGCTATCGTTGGATTACTAATTGTTATTACTTGGAACAAAACCCGTAAAAAAACGTTCTATTAGTATGTCACCACTAACACAAAAAAGTGCCAGAAATATATTACTTGGCCAAGATAATAACGCATTGGTATTCTTATTTGCTGTGAATTCCTTGGTTTTTGTATTAATTAATTTTATAAGGATAGTTTACTTTTTATCGGACATTCCTTTGGAATTTTTCAATAAGCAAATATTAGACTGGTTTACGCTATCTCCTGTACCAGAAGTCTTTTTTGCAAGACCATGGACCATTTTTACAGCAATGTTCACCCACTTAAGTATATGGCAGTTAATTAGTACGCTGTTATGGTTATGGGCATTTGGATACATATTGCAAGACTTAGCGGGCAATAGCAAATTATTACCCATCTATTTATATGGAGGATTTGTGGGTGCAGTTGTTTTTCTTTTAACCAATAACTTATTCCCCGTTCTAGAAAGAAATATTTTAACCACCCCAGCAATGATGGGAGGAGGGGCCGCAGTGATGGCTGTTGCTTTAGCAACTACTACATTGGCGCCAGACTATAGATTATTCCCCTTAATAAATGGAGGAATTCCACTTTGGGTGCTCACATTGGTATTTGTTGCTATAGACTTTGCTACATTATCGGGCGGTAATGCAGGAACAGGAGCAGCCCATTTAGCGGGCGGAGCTATAGGTTTCTTTTTTGTAAAGCAATTACAAAAGGGGAAAGATTGGAGTGCATGGATGAATGCATTGGTAGATTGGGTAGACAACCTATTTAATCCAGAAAAGAAAAAAGAACAACAAAAACAATCAGAAAAACATTTCTATAGAGCCAATAGAAAACCTTACGAAAAAATTGCCAATATTACCCAACAGAAACTAGACGATATCCTAGATAAAATAAACCAGCATGGATATGCGTTTTTAACAGACGAGGAGAAGGCTTTCCTAAAAAGAGCCAGCGACCAAGACCTGTAATGACATCACAACATCCCATTTTTACTTTTATTAAGACCAGCATAGCTGCATTGGGGTTTCCCTTAATATTCATTTATTGGATTGGGGCATTTAGCGGTTGGATGGACCCGCATATTTTTACTGGCATTACTTTTTTAGCCATTGGATTTCCATTACTGTTTCTCGCCAGTTTTTTATGGTGCTGCATTATTGTATTGTTATTTAGAAAAAAATCCTGGATGGTTTTTTTATTATTACTACCAGGAAGTTTTAATTTATTCAACACTTACTCAATTCGGTTTAGCCAAACATTTAATACTACAAAAGATCCTCAATCTATTCGAGTATTAACCTGGAATGTGAATGAATTTTTATTTAGTAAACCAGAAGCGGAATCTTGGAAATATGATCAGGGCGAAATGCTCCATTTCATAAAAGAAGTAAATCCAGATATACTTTGTTTTCAAGATTATATTGTTTCCCCTGGTTGGGCCGAACGAGATATCCCAGGGTTTATAAGAGATAGTTTAGGGTTCCCTTATCAGTTTTTTAGCATGGACGACTTAGATTACGGAACCATTATTTTTTCCAAATTCCCTATTAAAAATAGTGGCCGAATTGTATACACGCAAGCATCACATCCAGAAAGTATTGCATATGCCGATGTAGAAATTAAGAACAAAACTATTCGCATATTCAATACGCATTTTAGATCTATGTTTTTACACCACAATAAATTATCTAGTGCTGTATTGGGAAATTTAAAATACGTAAAAGAAGACACCAATTTTCTATTTCAATCGAACCGATTTGAAAGATTAGAGTATTATGATCGAGTACATACAGTTCAAGCCCAACAAGTGATAGATGCATTTGATGATACCAAAATGCCATTTATTTTTTGCGCCGATTTAAATGCTGTACCAAGTAGTTATGTATATCAATTATTAAGACAAAACACACTCGATGCCTATTTAGAAAATGGTTCCGGCTTAAGAGGTACTTATAAAAAAGGAAGTTTTTTAGCGAGAATTGATTTAATACTCACGTCAATAGATTGGAAAACCGTACAATATTATTCTCCAAAACTTGATTTATCAGATCATTATCCTGTGATTGCAGATCTACAGCTTTCCAATTAAATTTTTTGTAATTTTAATTATGGCTAAAGGCTGGATCAGAAAAACCACGAAGAAATTTTTCATTATTGTTAATGCAATTATTGTTTTATTTTTTTTGATTGCCGCGCTATCACCCTACATCAATCCTAATCAAATTTGGCTACATGGGTTATTAGCATTAACCACCCCTTACCTCATTTTAGCACTAATCTTATTTACCTTATTTTGGTTAATATCTAAACCAATTTGGTCTTTAATGCCAATTATTGCGTTGTTAATTGGATGGCAACAAATTTCTGTCGTGTTTGCATGGACAGGAAATTCCATCTTTACAAAAAGGAAAGCCGAAAATCATTTTAGAATTGTTAACTGGAATGTGCAAAGTTTTAATGGTCTATCTAAAGATGCATTGGCAAAAAAGTTGGTAAGAAACGAAGTGGCATCAAGCATTTTAAAAACCTATCCAGATGTAATTTGCTTACAAGAATTCAACAATGCAGAGGCGGAAAACAATATTAGTTTATTCAAAAGCACCCATCGTTATTACTTTTTTTCTAAAGACCATAAAAGAAATGATGGCACTTATCAATCCGGATGTATTATTTTTTCTAAATATCCCATCATCGATTCTGGCAGAGTAGTTTTTCCATCTGAGGAAAGTTTAATTTATGCAGACTTATTAAAAGGAAATGATACCATTAGGGTATTTACTACCCATTTACAGTCTTTCAAGTTTAAAAAGAAAGACTATGCTGATATTGAAAAAATTAAGGAATCAGATGAGTCTTCTTTTAGTGCTTCACTTAGTATAATGCGCAAAATGAAGGCCGCCTATAAAAAAAGGGGGATTCAAGCTGATTTAGTAAGGAATGCTCTAAACAAGAGCCCATATCCATCGGTAATTACAGGCGATTTTAATGACGTTCCTAATTCCTATACCTATTTTAATATTAAAGGTGATAAAAACGATGCTTTTTTGCAAAGAAGCTTTGGTTTAGGTAGAACCTTTATTTCATTAGCGCCAACCCTAAGAATTGACTATATCTTATTAGATAAACAATTTGAAGTAAAGCAGTTTGATATGGTTGATGAGTCTTTAAGCGACCATATCATGCTAGTAGCTGATATTCGTTTGAAAAAATAAAATAACTTTGCGACATCATGTCGCTGAAAGTATACAACTCGCTTACCCGTAAAAAAGAAAATTTTGAAGCCATCAATCCTCCATATGTGGGAATGTATGTTTGTGGCCCTACAGTAAGTGGAGAAAGTCATTTAGGTCATGCAAGACCATTTATCACTTTTGATGTGCTATACAGGTATTTAATGTACCTAGGTTACAAAGTAAGATATGTAAGAAATATTACCGATGCTGGCCATTTTGAAGAAGAAGGTAGAGAAGCAGAAGATAAAATTAGTTCTAAGGCGGTTTTAGAGAAGTTAGAACCAATGGAATTGGTACAAAAATATACCAATATGTACCATTGGGCTATGAATCAATTTAACAACTTACCGCCAAGCATAGAACCAACTGCAACCGGACATATAGTAGAGCAAATTGAAATGATTAAAAAAATCATTGAAGATGGTTATGCTTATGAATCTAATGGCTCTGTGTATTTTGATGTAGAGAAATACAATACCGATTTTAGTGCCAAAGGACAACCCTATGGAATTTTAAGTGGCAGAATTTTGGATGATCAAATAGAAAGTACCAGAGAATTAGATAACCAAGACGAAAAGCGAAATAAAAGTGATTTTGCCCTTTGGAAAAATGCGCCACCAGAACATATTATGCGTTGGCAAAGTCCATGGGGTGAAGGATTCCCGGGATGGCATATAGAGTGTTCAGCTATGAGCACAAAATACTTAGGTAAAGAATTTGATATTCATGGAGGTGGTATGGATTTACAATTCCCACATCATGAGTGTGAAATTGCTCAAAGTACTGTATGCAATCATCAAATGCCTGCTAGGTATTGGCTCCACAATAATATGATTACCATCAATGGTAAGAAAATGGGAAAGAGCTATAATAATGTAATTAAACTAAGTGAATTATTTGCTGGAACGCATCCGATATTAGAACAGGCTTATGCCCCTTCTACTGTTCGCTTTTTTATTTTACAGTCTCAATATAGAAGCACATTAGATTTTAGTAATGAGGCTTTGCAAGCAAGTGAAAAAGCATTGAGAAGACTAATGGATGCCTATGAATGGTTAATGAGTTTTGACCATACAGGCAATCAAACTGGAGATGATCAAGCACTAAACCAAAAAGTAATCAAGTTGGTTACTGAGTTTGATGAATTCATGAACGATGATATTAATACCGCCAAAGTAATTGCCAATATGTTCGAATTGGTTCCTGTTATCAATTCATTAAAGGATAAACATATTAGCGCAAACGCTTTAGACAGTAACACTATAGCGCTAATGAAAAAACAATTATCTGCATTTATTGTAGATATTTTTGGGCTTCAAAGCAGTAAGGCAGACAACAACAATAAATTGGAAGGTGTTTTACAACTATTGATCAATATTCGCAAAGAAGCAAAGCAAAGAAAAGACTTTGTTACATCCGATAAAATCAGAAATGAATTAAGTGCTTTAGGCGTTCAATTAAAAGATGAAAAAGATGGAGGAATGAGTTATACCATCCAGTAGACTATTCTCCTGGACGGTATTCCTTTTCTTTGTTGTTAAACACATCTTCTTTATAAAAAAATACGTCTTTAAACTTACCATAAACAAATCCAGCAGATTGATCTCTAAAATGTGGAGACAATGGATTATTACTATGGCCTCCAGTCACAATCGTTTTGGCTTTAATGCGCTTGCCAAATTCAACTGCAGCAATAAAGCTGTTTCCTGAAAAGCCATACCTTCCTTTTGAACTATACATTGACCTACTTTCAAACGCAGGTAATGAACCCCATCTAGAAGAACTTAAAGGAACCGCTAAACTTTCTTTACTATCGTCGTATACTTCAGCAAATTTTCCAGTCAAGCGCTGGTATCTATTAATCGCTCCCCATCTTACTTGCCAGTATCCATATTTTGCTGTTAACTCGTTCACCACTTCATTTAATTGCTCCAACATTTTTCTACTGCTAACTCCATTAGCTATTGCATTGAATCGGCCAATCCATTCTGTATTTTCTTCTTGGGTTTTAGCACGAGGCCAAAGTGCATTTATTTTAGTGGCCCAATCAATTGCTAATGTTGTAGCGATAGAACTAGTATCAGTAATCTTATTCCATGCTCTCAATGTTTCTACTGCAGGTCTAATTTTATTTTTTAATGAGTCGGTATTGCTGGTTGCATCAAAGGCTTTAAACAAAGGGGGTAATAAAATATCAAAGGCTGTTAAATAGCGATCGTACCCAATTTCAATTAACTCTTCAAGCGTAATACTATCTCGGTTATTTAATAAACGCATCGCATTTATTCCCCTAGCATTTTGGCCATCAGGAGCCATATAATAAGGGTAATTATTTTTATTAGGGCTACTCTCTCCTGCTAATGTAAATGGAGTGGCATTACAGTTTTGCATCCATCCACTTGCCGGATTAATTAAATGTACCGTTTCCTCTAATGGGTGTACGCCTTGCCATTCAGTTGCGGCAATAGAGCCATCAACTGGTAAAGTAAAATCAAAACCAGGATTTCTTTTTAAAGTAAAATCAAAACCAGGATTTCTTTTGGGCACAAAGTTTCCATGCCAATAAGCAATATTTCCTTGGTCATCGGCATACACCGTATTATTGGTTGTATTAGAAAGTCCTTTCATTGCTAAAGTGTACTCTTCTAAGTTGTTGGCCTTGGTTGTTTTCCAACTCTGTATCAATGCCTTCATAGATCGATTGTACTCTTTTAATGCCAACCACTTTCCATTTCTTTTAGCTACT
Organism: Sphingobacteriia bacterium 24-36-13; assembly: GCA_002281875.1. GTDB lineage: Bacteria > Bacteroidota > Bacteroidia > Chitinophagales > Chitinophagaceae > Sediminibacterium. Next base: position 110,205 of record NCHN01000003.1, read on the forward strand.
ATAGGACCATGATGTGTATAAAATGCAGTAAATGACTTCGCTAGTTTTTCACCGTTAACGGTATAGTAAATAGTAATTAATTTAGATTTTACCGGCATGAATTTTTTATCGTATTCATATACCCAGCCTTTGTTGGTTTTAGAAATTTTTTCTTCATACAAATCTGCTACATCTGTATAGCCTGAAGTGTGCATCCATCCTACATGTTCATTAAATCCTTGGTAAATAAAAAACTGACCCCAAGTAGCAGCACCATAAGCATTCAAGCCTTCTTCGCTCACCATTTGCGCTTCTGATCTAAAATAAAAAGGCACGTGTGGATTAATATAGAGCATCGCATTACCCGAAGCAGAACGTTTAGGACCAATCGCAAATCCATTGGATCCTCTTTCTTCAATGTCTTTTATTTGATGATAAACTGTTGAATTGGTTTCAGGACCGTTTTCATAAAATTGTTTTATTTCTTCAACTGAAGCTCCACCAGTACTTGTTGCAGAAACACTTCCGTCGGTATACATTAAATGAAACCAAGGTTCAAATTTCTTTAAAACAACAGGTCTAACTTCAGGGTGCTTGTACAAAAAATAATTAATTCCATCTGCATGTGCATTTAATAACTTCTTTAACCAGATTGGACTTTGTAAATAATCTTTTTTTGCATCATTGCTATCGGCTATTAAACGCATGAGCAAATCATTGTACACCAATTTTTCTCCTTCCATCTCAGCTCTTCTACCCAACATTTCTAAATAATTGCGTTCTATACGTTCAAAGTTTTCTTCGCACTGTGAATACATTAATCCAAAAACAACATCAGCATCTGTTTTGCCATAAATATGCGGAACACCATAGGTATCTCTTACAATATTTACTTGTTTGGCTTGAGCTTCCCAACGCTTTACCTCAGCCGTACTAGGCGATTGAGCAAAAGCGGAGGCCATGATCAAACTACAAAATGCAACAAACCCTATTCTCATAAATTTTTTTTTGATGTTATAACGATTAGTAACCAATTATCTAAAGGGATATAGTAATGATTTTACAAAAATACTATTGCCCCTTAAAGCCCCACTTTTTCATGACGTTTAAATCTTCTTTTATGCATTCCAACGGAGCAATACCTTGATATGCTTCTTGCTCAACAATCAAGTGTAAAGTGCCTCCATTTTTTAAACCCTCTTCCACAATTTCTTTTACTAGTTGTACTCCTTTTCCTAAGATGGTGCTTTCATATCCATTGCCGTTGGTTCTTTTGATTTCATCTTTTACATGCATAGAAACAAAACGACCTGGATATTTTTTTACAATAGATAATGCATCAGCACCTGTTCCATACAAATTACCCATATCAAATTGCTGGGTTACCATAGAAGGGTCTGTATTGTTAAGCATTACCTCGTACATGGTTTCAGTACCCATCATTTGTGTAAACTCAAAATCGTGGTTATGATAGCCGAATCGCATTCCCGATTTTTTACACAGCTCACCCGATTTATTAAACACTTCCATAAAACGCAACATTTGCTCTTTAGATTTACGCAAACCCGACTCTAAAGATGGGCTTATCACTAATTCTTGGCCTACTACTGCCGCATCTTCAATGGTATATTTCCAAGCATCGGTAAAATCATTTTTTGATGCATCCCAATGATTCGCTCCCATTACGGTATGTCCAGATGGCATTTTCAGCCCCAAGTCATCTAAAACTTTTTTGAATTCAGTAGCTGTATAGCCATAAAATTTTCTATTCACATAATTGGCATGCTCTACATTTTTATATCCCATTTCTGCAACTGCTTTTAAAGTAGCCAATGGGTCTTTACGCATATCTTCACGTACAGAATACAATTGAACACCTGTAATGAATTTCTTTTTAGCGGCAGCAGAAGCCCAAGAAGGAAGCGTAACAGTAGCTAAAGCAGCTAAAGTACCTTGTTGTAAAAATTTACGACGGTCCAATTGCATATTTTTAATTTTTTGTGATAACCAAAGTACGCAAATTTTGTATGAAAGCAGCATCTGTGCACGAGATCAAACAAGCTTTAATGAGCAACTCCAGCAAAGAGTTGGCTGAACTTTGTTTGAGACTGGCAAAATTCAAAAAAGAGAATAAAGAATTACTTACCTACTTGTTATTTGAAGCACATAACGAAGAAGCATATATAGCTGAAGTAAATCAACTTATTACAGACGAATTTAGTGAAATAGATCCAGGCCAAAACCTCTATTTTGTAAAGAAAACCCTTCGTAAAATTCTGAGGATTGCTAGTAAACATATACGTTATACAGGTTCTAAGCAAGCAGAAGTAGCTATTTTACTTCATTTTAGTTTAAGCCTAAAAAGATCAGGTATACCATTTATGAAAAGCACCGCATTGGCTAATTTGTATAAACAACAAATTAAAAAGTTAAATGCCGCAATTGGCACACTACATGAAGACCTACAATACGACTATTTACAAATGATGAATGAATGCTGATTACTGTTCCTGATCAAAGTAAAGTTTATAGTAATGTTTGCCCGTCATTTCATCATAGCCCTTCTCTATCAAATCTCTTCTGCCATGCACATACACATGAAAGTTTTTATCTAATTTAAGTATGCTCTTAAAATGCCTTTGTTGTTTTTGAATAGCCGCTGGATTAATAGCAAATTCGTCCTCAATATTAACTTGCTTCGCTACTTCATATTGTTGTTTATACTGGGTAAAACTATCAATTACTTCGGGGTGGTATAATACCTCTTTACTAAACTCATCTATCTGAAATTGATCATGGGTTTTAAAATAATCCATGCTTCTTTGCAGCATATCAATTTGATCGGTTTTGTTTGTATCAAAATGCTCGGTTAATTCATTGCTGATAAAAAGCTTACACATTCCCAAAGTTTCATTGGTATTATGGTAACTGTTAATAATTGGAGCCGCTTGTAAGAAGGCCGATTTCCAAAATGCAGCATCTCCTTGTTTAGAAGCTGTAGATTCATGAATCAAGGCTAAAAACCCTTGATTTTGCTCTTTTCTTAGCAAAATCACCCCTTTTTCAGGCTTTTTGAGGTCAATTCCGTCCTCAATAGACAAATTGATGCCAGCTGGCTGGGTCTTAACTTTTAAAAATTGGTCTTTAGTGCTGGTATGAAAAAGACCAATTGCATCAGTAAAACCATCATCAAAAGGTATATTTTCAAAAAATACCATATAAAACTCACCCGATTTAGCAAAAACAGACTGACTCTTTAGATGGAAATGTTCCGCAATGGTTTTACTCCCCATTTCAAAAGGCATATTTCCTTCAAAAACTTGAGAAATGGTATTGTAAACCAAATTGTTTTCTTGGCTCAATTGGTATTGTTCCGCCTCATTAAAGGGTTTTAGGAAAAAATGGGTCAATGTCTGCTGCCAAAATTCATCAGGAATTTCGTGAGCCGTTTCAGATAAAATTAGGGAGCTTCCTTGGGCTGCATTGCCCGCCTGGTGCACCATTAGCTTGTTTATTGTTACGCCGGAAATTGCATTCATAGTACTGCGAATATAGAAGATAAGCAGCCTTTTAAAAACCAAATTCGGAAATCGTCAATAATTTTCGGACCTTTGTATCATTCTTAACCATTAACCCTGCTACATGTACGCCCAGATTTGGACCAAGTACCTACCGATTATTCGCATATTATTAAAGAGAACCAAGCAGGATAACCAAGTGCTTGACCTTAATAGAATTGATTTTGAGCGTTTAGGAACCGGAAGAAAAGCAGGGTATAAATTCACTATTGAATTTAAAAATGGCAAAGTAGCTAATTTAATCAGCAGCTCTGCATTAGCATCAGATTTGGCCAGTGTAATGTTAGACGATGCCAATACTAAATTGATTTTAGAAGGCGGAGAGTTTACGGTATCTCTGAATACAAAATTTCAACTCCTTATAAAAGGAGTGGCCGCTGAATTACCAGCAGCCACAGAAGAGTAAACATTCCTTTTTATGAATCTTAACATAAAAGACCAATTATTCATAGTTGGTGGTGCTACATCTGGATTTGGCAAAGCAATTTCGTTTGCTTTAGTTAATGAAGGTGCAAAAGTTATAGCTATTGCTAGAGGCTTAGAAAAGTTGAATGATTTAAAAGTAACTGCTCCCAATCAAATCGAAATTTTAGCTGGAGACCTAGCGGAAGAAGAAACACTAATCAAATTACTAGAGTTGATTAAAGACCAACCAATTCATGGTATGGTTGTCAATGCAGGTGGACCTCCGGCAAAAATGGTTTTAGAAACAACTTTAGAAGATTGGGATAAAGCTTACTACTCCATATTAAGATGGAAAATAGCACTAACACAAGCAATCGTTCCAAAAATGGTGAAAGCTGGATATGGGAGAATCGTTTATATAGAAAGTGTATCTGTTAAACAGCCTGTAGAAAATTTAGTGTTGAGTACTTCATTAAGGCTAGCAGTAGTTGGAATGGTTAAAACACTTTCTCAAGAAATAGCTACAACGGGTGTTACATTAAATATATTAGGACCCGGCTCACACAATACACCTGCAATTAATAGACTTTACACAAAAAAAGCAGAACAAACCGGGCTGCCTTTTGATCAAGTGAAAGAAATGGGTATCCAGCAAATTCCAGTGGGTATGCTAGGAGAAGCAGCAGATTTTGCAGGACTAGCCATATGGTTACTCAGTCCTCAAAGTAAATTCATAACAGGTCAAACCATCACTATTGATGGTGGTGCTGTTAAAGGAATAATGGGTTAATTATTAACTCAGATTTTACATCAAATGAATCGTACGCTTTTTTAAAAACCTACTAAAATTTTCTTGTCCTATTCTTAATCCACCAATTCCACTCATATTAAAACTAAGATGATCTCCATAATGTAAAATGGCAGTGAGCGCCGACTCGTTAATACTTATTGAACCCGCATGAATTCGATTAGCAATATCTTCTGCTTCTTCATCAGTAGCAGCAAATACTGCAGCACCTAAGGAATATTTAGTAGCATTAGCCAATTCAACTACTTCTTCTTTTGTACTAAATGACATTATTGGCATAATAGGCCCAAAAGTTTCTTCCTTCATCAACAACATATTATGTGTAACGTTCACTACAATTGTTGGCCTGCAATAAAATCCTCCATGAATTTGTTCACAAGCATTACTACCAGTTAAAATTATTGCGCCTAAATTTTTGGCATCTTCTAAATGGGTATTAATCGTTAAAACTTGTTTTTCAAAAATGATTGGGCCAATTTCGCCTTTGTGCTGATCATCGGTTACAAGCTGTAATGCTTTTGTTTTTTCAATTAATAAATCAACCAACTCATCATGAATAGATTCATGCACATACACTCTTTCAAAACTCAAACAGTTTTGTCCTGCATTAGTAGTGCTTCCTTTTAAAATAGCGGTAGCAGCAACTTCCAAATTAGCTCCTTGCAAAACTATTGCCGGATCCTTAGCCCCTATTTCCATTAAAACAGGAGTCAATTTTTTACTAGCTGCTAAAGAAATCTTCATTCCTGTATTTACTGAACCAGTAAAACAAACTAAGTCTGCTAAACCAACCATTATTGCACCAACACTTGCATCACCGGGAGTAAACAACAAAATTTTCTGTAACCCAGGTACCAACAATATAGTTCTGTTGATCACTTCAATAAAACGAGGTGTTATTTCGCTGGGCTTTACCAATACTGTAGCTCCTGATAATAACGCAGGTATGGTATCCATCATAGATAAAGCCAAAGGAAAGTTCCATGGGCTAATAATAGCAACCAATTGGTGAGGAATCCAATTAGCATATTCTTCATAAAAGTCCTTTGTTGTAGCACACCATTTATCAATAGAGTCAATCACCCAATCTATTTCGGCAATTGTTTCCCAAGTTCTGCCAGTATCAGCAGCCAATGCTCCAATCAACAGTTCTTTGTTGATGATGATCGCTTGTTTCCATTCTTGTAAAACCGCAATACGGTTTGTAATGCCCGATCTTACCCATGCATCTTGATGGTTGCGTAATTGCTTACAACGTTGTGCTATTTGAGCTGCATTACAATCGGGTATTTCATAATCGTATACACCGGTTCTAGGATTTCTAACTCGCATATTTGCATATAAAGTTATGCTTTGCGAACATATTTTGTTAGTATAACAATCATTTGACCCTCAATTTTACCTTCAATTTGTTCAGTATTATCGGGAACCAAACGGATATTCTTCACGACAGTACCCATTTTTGCATTCAAACTAGTTCCTTTCACATCTAATGATTTAGTTAACACAATGGAATCGCCCGTAAAAAGTTGTTGTCCATTACAATCCAAATGCAAGTCTACTGAGCCATCATTATCATGATCACCAGTAGCTTTGGCCCAAGCTAGTTTATCATCATCTAAATAAAGCATATCTAATAAATCTGCTGCCCAAGATTCATTTCTTAATCTATTCAACATTCTCCAAGAAACTACTTGAATACCTGGCACTTCACTCCACATAGCAGTATTTAAACAGTCCCAATGCTTGCTGTCTAAAGCTTCTTTCTTTTCGATTTGTTGTAAACATTTACTGCAAATCATGATGCAGTTATCTTCAGTTGTTCTGTCTACAGGCGGCACTTCAAATAAAGACAATGGGGTAGTTGCAGCGCAAAGCTCACATTGGTTTTGGCTACGCGCTTCTATAGATTTGGCTAAACTCATAAAAAGTGAATTGATTAAAGCGCCGAAGATACCTTTTTTACTTTTGAACAGATATGATAAAAGTCATGTACTTATTTAATCAATAGTTTATGAAATTTAATGACTTCATCCTTTTCAATAGGTGTTAAATGCTCTTTGCGATTGTATTTATCAAAAAGAAAAATCACTCGTTTATGCTGCGGATATTTTGCAAGAATGGCTTCCATTTTTTCACCCAGAGGAAAATCTTTTTCGAACAAGGGCTTACCAACTGTTGCAGGTGCTTTTTCGCGGGTATGCATTCTATTGATAGTGGCTTCCAGTGTTGCCAATAAATTAATAGGAATATCGGGCACTTTACTGGCTTTAGCCAATAAGCCTTGTAATTGTTTTTTACTTAAACTACCTCGCTCTTCGTATTGGTGCATTAAACTCATCACAAACAAAGCATCAGGATTGTGTTTGTAACAAGCTTCCAATACTCTGTCTATAATATCTAATTTCCCTTTTGGCATCATACAAAGATACAATAAAGAATATGGCGTATATTTCTGAATAAAATTCAGCCAATATGCATAAACTGCTTTTAGGTTTGCTCCTTATAACTGGTGCAGACTATTCATTTGCACAAGCCAGCAAAGAACCCAATACCGAAAATGTAAATCAATATTTTAAACCCGTTAAATGGCGCAGTATTGGGCCTTTCAGAGGAGGCAGGTCTAATACAGGTACTGGTGTTAAAGGAGATATCCATACTTATTATATGGGTACGACTGGTGGTGGATTATGGAAAACCACCGACCGAGGAATTAGTTGGAAAAATATTTCCGACGGGCAATTTAAAACAGGATCAGTTGGTTCAATAGCCGTTTCAGAAAGCAACCCCAATATAGTATATGTAGGAATGGGAGAACATGCCATGCGCGGGGTAATGACCCATCATGGAGATGGCATGTATAAAAGTACAGATGCTGGAAAAAATTGGAAAAAAATTGGACTAGATGCTACACAGCATATTGCTCGCGTAATTATTGATCCAACCAATCCTGATATTGTATATGTTGCCGCACAAGGAGCACTTTATAGTAATTCTACAGAAAGAGGAATTTACAAAAGCACCGACGGAGGAACAACATGGAAAAAAATCTTATACATCAACGATAAAACGGGATGTGCAGAATTATCCATGGATGCAAAAAATCCAAGCATATTATATGCAGCCATGTGGGACCATGGCAGACTGCCTTGGAAAGTAATCAGTGGAGGCCCAGGAAGTGGATTGTACAAATCAACCGATGGCGGTGCTAATTGGGAAAAATTGAGCAAAGGTTTACCTAAAGAAATGGGTAAAATGGCTATTGCAGTAAGCCCAGCAAATTCAGATAAAGTATATGCATTAATTGAAAGCGATTTCGAAAAAAATGCAGGAGGATTATATGTATCAAATAATGCGGGGAAAAGTTTTAGCCAAGTTTCAGCAGAACATAAAATCATTCAGCGTGCATGGTATTATATAGAAGTGTTTCCAGATCCAAATAATGAAAACACTTTGTATGTATTAAGTGCTCCGGCGTTAAAATCAATTGATGGCGGAAAAACATGGGAAAACCTACAAGGTGTCCATGGAGATTATCACAATCTTTGGATTAATCCAAGCGATTCAAAAAATTTAGTGATGGCCGATGATGGAGGAGTAACCATAAGTTTTAATGGAGGACAAACCTGGAGCAGCCAAAGCAATATGCCAACTGCACAGATGTACCGCATTAATGTAGACAATTTATTTCCGTATAATATTTATGGAGGACAACAAGATAATTCATCAGTAAAAATTGCGAGTAGATCTTTTTCCGGAGGGATTACAGCCGCCGATTGGTCGGCATCAGCAGGAGGTGAAAGTGCATTCTTAGCGTTTGATCCAAATAATCCAAGATATGTATTGGGCGGGTCTTATCAAGGAACCATAGAAGTATTAGATACCAAAACAAATGCAAGTACCAATATCATGGCTGCACCCATTCAATATTTAGCAATGGATGCCAAAGACATGAAGTATCGTTACAACTGGAATGCCCCCATCATACATAGCCAACACGAACCAGGTACTTATTATCATGGGGCTCATTTGTTACTAAGAACAAGGGATATGGGTAAAACATGGAACGAAGTATCTCCCGACTTAACACGTAATGAAAAGGAAAAACAAGTAAAACCGGGTATACCATTTACCAATGAATCGGTGGGTGCAGAAAACTATGGAACATTAAGTTATGTAGTTGAATCACCGTTAGAAAAAGGAGTGATCTATACAGGTAGTGATGATGGATTGGTATATATAACAAAAGATGGCGGAGCCAACTGGAAAAATATTACACCAGCAGGATTAGCAGAGTGTTTAATCAATGCAATAGAAGTATCTCCTTTTGATAAAGCCACTGTATATATTGCAACCACGCGTTATAAATTTAACGACCATACACCCGGATTGTATAAGAGTACTGATTACGGGAAAACCTGGACCAATATAAGCAATGGAATACCAGTAGGTTCTTTTACACGCGTTGTAAGAGAAGATGATAAACGAAAAGATTTGTTGTATGCAGGAACAGAAAACGGCGTATATATTTCTTTTAATGGAGGAAAAAATTGGACTCCGTTTCAATTAAATTTACCCAACACGCCTATTACCGATTTACGCGTACATCAAAACAATTTAATTGCAGCTACATCTGGCAGATCATTTTGGATATTGGACGATTTAACATTGGTTAGACAATATAAAACTGCTCCAACTACCCTATCAGTTTACGAACCAGCGCCAGCAATATTAGCCAGTGGCAGTTCGGAGTTAGATGGCAATAATCCCGACTTTGATGGAACCAATCCATACAGAGGAGTTAACCCTGCAACAGGAATTGTAGTGTATTATGATTTACCTGAATTAAAAGAAAAATCTGTGATTACTATGACCATTAAAGATGGTAATGGAAAAACAATTCAAACAATTAGTTCTAAAGCAGACCCCAACTATAAAAGATACGATGGAGCACCTCCAAGAGATGCATTATTATCTACCAATAAGGGCTTGAACAGATTTGTATGGAACTTACGACACGCAACTATGCCGGGCATTCCAAATACCTATATTGAAAGTAGTTTCCGCGGACATAAAGCCATTCCAGGAACTTATACCATCAGCATTGAAGCAGAAGGAAAAACAGTAAACACCAATGCAACTATTTTAGCTAATCCCAATTATCCAACCACTGCTGCTGAGTACCAAGAATTTGATGAAGCTATGACGGGCATGGAAGCAACTGTAAAAGAAATGCATAATATGGTCAACGAATTATTTTCGAAGAAGCAACAATTAGATCAAATTATTAAAAGCCTACCAACAGGCGAATTAAAAACCAAAGCAGAAGCTTTATCACAAAAAATGAAAGCATGGGATGAAGATATGATTCAACGTAAGGCTACTGCTTATGATGATGCGGAGAACTTCTTGAATAAATTTACTGCCAACTATATGTTCTTGATGAATCAAACAGAAAGTGATATACCAAGAGTGAATCAACCAAATTTGGATTTATTAAAAGAATACACCAAACAATGGCAGGTATTGAAAGAGCGAGGAGATAACCTTAACAAAATAGAAATACCTGCTTTAAATAAGCAATTATTTAATGAGGGAGTAGGCGCCATTCGTACAAATTAATACAGCCTTATACAACTGACCAATATATTTGTAAGACTAAATCATGATTCATGAAAAAGTTCTTACGATATATTGGTTATTTTTTTGGTGCAATCCTTGCCTTATTGGTTTTATTATTCATCATTTATTTTCAACCAGACAGAAGTTTAGATGAATTAAAACCATTGTATGTAAACAACGAATCGGAGTTTATGCCATTGATGGGCATGAATGTACATTATAGAGACCAAGGAAATCCAACTGATTCCGTTCCACTGGTATTAATTCATGGTACTAGTTCTTCATTGCACACATTTGAAGCGGTAGTAAAGAAAATTAATCCAAACAGAAGAGTCATTACATTAGATATGCCCGCATTTGGACTAACGGGCCCTAATGCAACCAATGAATACAGCTTCAACTATTATAGTCAATTTTTAGACTCCTTTTTAACCAAATTACAAATACCCCTTTGCGATATTGGAGGTAATTCATTAGGTGGTGGTATTGCTTGGCAATTCACTACTTATTTTCCTGAAAAAGTTAGAAAGCTCATATTGATAGATGCAACCGGTTACCCCGTCATGAATGTAAAAGGCTCCATTGGTTTTAAAATTGCTTCAACGCCAGTAATTAATAATGTCATGTTATTCATTACTCCCAAAGCATTGGTAAGTGCCAGCTTAAAGGGAATCTATCAAGACCCCACAATTATTAATCAAGAACAGATTGATCGCTTTCATGATATGGCAATTGCAAAGGGAAACAGAAAAGCTTTATTAGCCATTTTTAAAAAGGGATTAGAGCAGGAGCCAGACAAAATTAAGACCATTCAAAAACCCACCCTCATTATTTGGGGAGATAAAGATGGATTGATTCCTGTACAAAACGCCTACTTATTTAATAAAGATATTAAGGGAAGCAAACTAGCCATCCTAAACAATATTGGTCATGTTCCTATGGAAGAAGATCCTGCTAAAACAGCAGCGTTGATTAATGAATTTTAAAAACGGAGCAGCATTAATTATTGAAAAATAAATCGGGGACAATCACACCCCCCGATATGAAAGTACCCCGATTTTTAGGATGAAATCCTAGTGCAATATGCTTAAAAATTGGGGGACAGATATACCTACTTTTAGGTAATTTTAGTTCATTGCAATGATTCGTCAAAAGAGCCTGCATTATTCACCACATCTTTAACTACTTGATCTAGCTTATCCGCAGCATCATGCAATTGAGTAATCAAGGTTTCTTTTTCTTCTTCGTCAACTAATTTTTCTTTAATTATTTTGGTAATACCCAAAATATCTGAAAGCGGACCTCTTACCAAATGAGACTGAGCCCATGCAATTTCTCTTAACTTTTGGTTCTGAATTTTAAGGCTCTCCATAGTAGATACCCTGGTAGTAATATCTTTTACCACACCAATGAACTTATAAATTTGACCTTGTAAATCTTTATACCCAACCCCATTAATAATTACATGTTTAATGGTGCCTTTCCGGGTTTGAATTTGAACTTGTATAGGAGAAGACTCCCCTTCAATAGTGGATACTTTCCCCATCCATTTATGATATATTTCCTGGTCTTCTGAAATAACCGATTCAGTAAATCGGTCTTTATGAGCCAATGTTTCATGGGGAGATAAATCAAGAATACGGAACATTTCATCACTCCAAATGGCATGACCATCTGGAAGCATTACTTCAAAACTTCCTACATGCGCAATCCCTTCTGCTTTAGAAAGCATTTCTTGAATAGTTAGCGCCTTTTCAATGGCCGCTTTTTCTGTGCTTAAGTCTCTAAAATACGCTGCTAAAAACAAATATTTCCCTGCTCTAAAAGGTGCCCCAGCAGTAATTCGAACGGGCTTTATTTTTCCTTTATGATCAATGATATTGGTGTCAACAAATTGATGACCTTTTGTTTTACTTGAAGAAAACTGCTGAAATAATGAAGTTATTTTAGCCAAATCGTTTGGTGGATGAAGTTGAGTTTGATGCATCCCAACCAATTCATATTTGGAATAACCAAATAATTCACTTGCCCTGTCATTCACATCAACCAAATGACCACTGTTTGCATCTGCAATTAATATCGCATCTTCAGCTCCATCAAATAATGCGGCATAGCGAAGATCTACAATTCGCATTTCTTCCTCTTGTATTTTGATAGTAGTAATATCGTTACTAAATAAAGTGAGTCCTAATATTTTACCATGCTGATCTATGATTGGGCTGTACTTGTTTTCAAAAAATAATCTTTTGCCATTGGGGGCAATAAAATTATTCGAAATAATAAAGTTTTCTCCTGCTAAAGCCCTATCATAATTGGCTTTCGCAATGGCATGCATAGATTCAGATAATACATCAAAAACATTCATACCCACAGCAACATCTTTTAATAAAATGTTTTTAGCAAATGGTATATATGAATTAGAAAAACCCAAAAACTGATAATGCTTGTCAATTGCCAATACAAATAAATCTTTTGGGCTATTTAAAATAGCTTTCAAAAAAGCATTGTCTTTAATGATCTGTTTTTTACTTTTTTCAAACTCCTTTTGTGTGATGATGAAATTTTCAGAAAGCCTTGAGGTATCCGATATATCCAAATGAGTTCCAATAATCATTCCGGTTAACTCGCCTTTTTCATTACGCATGGCCAATGCCCTACTTAAAATAATCACCCAATCACCATTGGCATGAAGCATTCTAAACTGTTGTGCATATTCTTGAACAGGATTTAAAATATAATCGGCAAAATACTCTTTTGCTTTAGCTAGGTCTTCCAGATGCAACCAATCTTCCCAAACTTCTTTTATAGGATATTTTGCCCAATCAGCTGTTGCGTACTCTTTGCGGCCAAGCATTTCAAAATAATAGCTATTGCACCAAAGTTCTTGTGTGAGTACATTGTATTCCCACCCACCCAATTGACCAACAGCCAAAAGGGTTTCGTATTTTGAACTATAAGCAGGATTATTGGGCATGTACTAACTATTAATTCAATTAAAAATATTAATTAGCTGCCGCATTAAGCAAAGGATTGGCGATTATTTTCAATAGTATCAATTAAACGGCTTATCCTATCAATTTTTAAATACAATTGAATGCTTAAATTGAGTGTCAAATTTGCTTTTATGAAAAAATGCTTCCTTTTCTACCTTATTAGCTTCTCTTTTTTAATAACCAACGCTCAAACTCTTCAACCGATTGAACAAAAATTAATAAAAAAAATAGAGGAGCATTATCCTGCAATGGTAGACCTACTTAAAAATAGTGTTAACATCAATAGTGGAACATTTAATATAGCAGGAGTAAAAGCAGTTGGTCAATTATACAGCAAGGAATTAGAGAAATTAGGATTTACCATAGAGTGGATTAATATGCCCGATTCTGTTAAGAGAGCAGGTCATTTGGTAGCAACAAGAAAAGGCAATAAGGGAAAAAAGCTTTTATTATTAGGCCATCTAGACACCGTATTCGAACCAGATATGCCCAGCAATCCATTTACTGTTTTGAATGATAGCACTATCACTGGTCAGGGAATTAATGATATGAAAGGAGGCGATGTAATCATCATTGCTGCAATGAAAGCCATGCACGAATTAAACTTGTTGAATAATGCAACCATCACTATTTATATGACAGGCGACGAAGAAAATGCAGGAGAGCCAAGAAGCCTCACTAGAGGAGATTTTATTGAAAGG
>NCHN01000041.1 GCA_002281875.1 Sphingobacteriia bacterium 24-36-13
ATATCCAAGTAGTTGTGCGGCTGTATTAAATGGATAAGTTCTAACAGAACGTTCGCTTAAAACAAAACCGGGAAACTTATACATATTCTCGGTAAGCTTCGCATATAACTCAGCGCTTAACAAGGGCTCAAATACACTAGGACGAACACGGGTATTTTTGAAAATCAAATCGAGCATTCTTTTTTTGTACTCAGCTGTATCTATCCCTAAAATGGCGCAAAGCGAAGCAGTGTCTGTGCCCTTAGATTCGGAGGGTGTTACTATTAAATCGAAACTAATGGTGTTTTCGAGAAGTGCTCTTTTTTTGCGATCAAAAATAATGCCCCTGTCGGGATAAATAATTTTACGGTAAATGGCATTGTTTTCCGCTGCCAGTTTATATTGGGAAGAGAAAATTTGAAGATTAATGAGTTGAGCTGTAATTACAATGAATACAACTCCAATGATGATTTGGATTATCCTTCCACGGCTTTGATTAAATACGGACATATTTCAGGAGAAGTCAATTGATTTGACCATGTGAAATTAAGCATAAACTAGAACTACTGCACTAACTATTCGTTCTATATTTTGCTTTTCTGTTGAATAACATTTCAGCTAAAAAAATGAGTAGTAAACTAATACCAGTTGTGCCACTCACTTTGCCTAAGAAATAAGTAAAACTTCCAAATTGAAGCCACTCTAAGAATACCAAATAAAAGTGGTGTACAAATGTAAGTAAGCCAATGTATAAACTGAATGGCGCCCATCCCATGCTCTTAATGCTGGGTTCTACATAGCTTTGTTCGGTGGTTTCCTGGGGAATCAATAAACTTAATAAGAAAGGTCTAATATAGCCGATTAAAGTGCAAGCTGCTGCATGAAGACCCATGGTTCCGGTAAAAAAATCCATGGTTAATCCAAAAAGAAAAGACAACAATAAAACAGACCAGGGACCCATTTTAAAAGGCAACCAAAGAATGTACAAGAAATAAATATAGGGGACAATAAACTGGTGCAAAGCAGGTATCTTATTCAACACAAATTCTTGTAGAAGGATAAAAAAGGCAAACCGGAATATATTGGTTAGTAGACTGCTCATTGCTGTTGATTTCGGTTTTCCAGTTCAATTTGTTCGTTGTAGCGAGTATTATAAATAACATCCACCGATTGCAACGTAAAGAAATTAGTGGCTGTTTTAATTTTCAAGGTATAATAATTGGTAGCTGGATCTGCGGTTATAGAAGCAACTCTTCCAATCATTAAGTGTGAGGGAAAGTTGGCGGAATATGCACTGGTAAGCACTGTATCGCCTTTAACTACTTTAGCACTCTTAGATATATTTCTCAAAATAAGTATGGAAGGATCTGCGCCATCCCATTCTATACTGCCTGTAGTATTGTCTTTTTTGAGCATAGCAGAAACTTTGCTGTTTCTGTGTAACAAACTCATCACTTTACTAATATTCGCTGACACGTCTACCACTACACCCACAATTCCACTTGGTCCAACTACTGCCATGCCTTTTTTGATGCCTTGATTGGCACCTCTTTCGAGCATTAAGTAATTGTTTTGTAATGTGTAGGAATTCCCAATCACTTTAGCCGGGAGATATATGAATTTTCTTTTTCTGCCTAGGGTGTCTACAAAACTAGAATCAGTGAAATTAATTAGGCTGGTATCAGGTGAAATAAAATTACTACCCAACGCATTTCTTAAACGAGTATTTTCTTCAGCCAACTTTTGGTTGGCTTCTTTTAAATTGAAGTACTGTTGTAAGTTGGCGTAACGACTATTAAAATAACCAGTTACTTCAAATACAGTGCCCGCAAAATAAGTTTCATGCGTTTTACTTACTTTGGTCAACATCACAATGCATAGAACTTGCAACAGCAAAAAGCTGAGGAAATTAAAGTATTGCCGTATGAACAGGAAAATATTTTTCAAAGCCGATTAGCTGTTCTATCTCATGATAAATGGAAAACGCTGATAGTTCTTTAACGCAAGCCCAGTACCGCGTACCACACTTTTCAGTGGGTCGTCTGCAACATGAACAGGCAATTTAATTTTTGCACTTAAGCGCTTGTCTAATCCACGTAAGAGGGCACCACCACCAGTTAGGTATAATCCCCTACGGTAAATATCTGCCGCCAATTCTGGTGGAGTAGTTTCTAATGCTTTTAAAATCGCTTCTTCTATTTTGAAAATGCTTTTATCTAATGCTTCTGCAATTTCTTGGTAGCTTACCATGATTTGTTTTGGGATACCCGTAACCAAGTCACGACCATTTACTGGCATGTCTTCTGGAGGATTATCCAAGTCTTTCATTGCGGCACCTACATTAATTTTAATTTGTTCTGCAGTACGTTCTCCAATTAATAAGCTATGGTATCTTCTTAAAGCTT
Organism: Sphingobacteriia bacterium 24-36-13; assembly: GCA_002281875.1. Classification (GTDB taxonomy): domain Bacteria; phylum Bacteroidota; class Bacteroidia; order Chitinophagales; family Chitinophagaceae; genus Sediminibacterium. The sequence continues at coordinate 2,385 of NCHN01000041.1, forward strand.
CCATAATATCTGCAGTAAACTCATCACCTGCAATACGAATACTTTGATCGCATACAATACCTGCTAATGCAATCACTGTAATACCTGTAGTACCACCACCAATATCAATAATCATATTTCCAACAGGTTCTTCTACATCAATTCCAATACCCAAAGCAGCTGCCATAGGTTCATGAATCATGTATACTTCTTTTGCACCTGCTTGTTCTGCACTATCTCTTACCGCACGTTTTTCTACTTCAGTAATTGAAGAGGGAATACATATCACCATTCTCCAACTTGGAGGAAATAAGGGCTTCTTGGGATAAATCATTTTCATTAACTCGCGAATCATTAATTCTGCGGCGTTAAAATCGGCAATTACACCATCTTTCAAAGGTCTGATGGTTCTGATGCTTTCATGTGTTTTTTCGTGCATCATCAATGCCTTCTTGCCTACAGCCAAAACCTCTTTCATATTGTTGCGATTTAATGCAACAATGGAAGGTTCGTTTACAACTACATCGTCATTGTGAATAATCAGGGTATTGGCAGTACCCAGATCCATGGCTATTTCCTGAGTGAAAAAATTAAATAATCCCATTGTATGGTTAAGTTCTTGTGTATGTTAAAGCAATAGTTACAAAGGTGCTTGAAATTAGTGGAATTAACAAGGGAATTCAAACCCAATATCCTTTCTAAAATACATGCCCTCGAAGGAAATTTGCTGCAGGGTCGTTTTAGAACGTTCAACGGCTTCTGCAATATTTGCCCCATATGAAGTTACTGCCAAAACCCTGCCACCATTTGTTAAAACCTGATCACCCGAAAAAATAGTACCTGCATGAAATACCAGGGTGTCTTTCGGAACCTCATTAGCAGCAGGTAGTTCAATGGTTTTACCCTTCGCATAATCACCCGGATAACCACCACTCACTGCCATAATGGTTGCAGCACTGCGTGGATCAAAACTGATATTGGCATCTTCTAAGGTTCCGTTGTCCATCGCAGCAAATAATGCTACTAAATCGGTTTGTAAACGGGGTAAAACTACTTCGGTCTCCGGATCGCCCAAGCGGCAGTTGTACTCAATCACATAAGGCTCTCCGCCCATATTCATCAATCCAAAAAAGATGAATCCATGGTATTCCAGCCCTTCTTTAGCCAGTCCTTCTACTGTTGGGCGAATAATTTTTTCTTCTGTTTTTTGCATGAAAGCCGCATCCATAAAGGGAACTGGGCTAACACAACCCATACCGCCCGTATTCAAACCCGTATCGCCTTCGCCAATACGCTTATAGTCTTTGGCATGGCCAATAATATGGTAAGCTTCTCCATTGGTTAGGGCAAAAACGCTTACTTCAATACCTTGTAAAAAGGATTCAATCACCACTTTTTCGCTGGCAGCCCCAAATTGTTTACCAAGAATCATTTCATCAAAACAAGCCAATGCTTCTTCAGTGGTTGCTGCAATCACGACCCCTTTGCCCGCAGCCAATCCATCGGCTTTCAATACAATGGGCAATGCATGTTGTTGAATATATTTTCTACCATCCTCAATAGAATCAGCTGTAAACTCTGCATAAGCAGCCGTAGGAATACCATGTCTTTGCATGAATTTCTTACTAAATGCTTTGCTGCCCTCTAATTGTGCTGCCGCTTTAGAAGGACCCACTACAATGATATGGTTTAAAGAAGGGTCAGCTTGAAAGAAATCATAAATTCCTTTAACCAAAGGTTCTTCGGGACCCACAACCAGCATATTAATCTGGTAATTCATACAAGCATCTTTAATGGCATCAAAATCGGTCACTGAAATGGACAAATTGGTTCCAAAAGCAGCTGTACCAGCATTTCCAGGAGCGATAAAGAGTTGATCACAATGATGACTTTGGGTCATTTTCCAAGCTAATGCGTGTTCACGGCCGCCGCTGCCTAATAGTAGAATATTCATGAAAGCTAAATTGGTTGCGAAAATAACCCATCAATTTCACTTTTATCACTATTTTGAGCCATTAACGAAAATGATTGCTATGACGGAAAGAACGAAATCAATTGCGCATCCAAAAGGACTGTATGTATTGTTTGCAACCGAAATGTGGGAGCGCTTTAACTATTATGGTATGAGAGCCATCTTGGTCTTGTTTATGACCAAGGCATTAATGTTCGACAAAGTATTTGCATCCAATTTATATGGAAGTTATACGGGTTTGATTTATTTAACACCATTGGTGGGTGGATATGTAGCGGATAGGTATTGGGGTAATAAACGTTCCATTTTAGCAGGTGGAATCTTGATGGCAATAGGAGAATTCATTTTGTTTTTTTGCGGCATGTTATATGAGTCTAACCCAGATGCCTCTTCTTGGTTGTTCTTTTCCGGCTTGGGTTTCATGATTGCAGGAAATGGATTTTTCAAGCCCAATATTTCTTCATTAGTAGGTCAATTATATAGAAAGGGAGATACCAGAACCGATTCGGCTTATACCATTTTTTACATGGGAATTAATGTAGGTGGTGCTTTGGGGCCATTTGTATGCGGATTGGTTGGCGATACAGGTAATCCAGCCGATTTTAAATGGGCATTTTTAGCTGGGGGGATTGGAATGCTCTTGGGAGTAGCCACCCTAAAATTATTGCACAACAAATATGTGTTAGACCCAGAAGGAAAAACATTGGGACTTACACCCGATAATGCACCCAAAAAATTCTTGAAACCACTCTTTATGGTGGGATCATTGTTGGCGTTTTCTATTTTGACGATTGGATTAATTTATGCCGACGTTAAAATATTTAGCTATTTATTTTATTTGTTGATTGCGAGTATTTTATTGATTGCTTTTATTGTGTTCTCCGATAAAAGTTTAAGTAGTTTAGAGAAGAAAAAAGTAGCGGTTATTTTTACTGTTTCTTTCTTTGTGATTTTCTTTTGGAGTGCATTTGAACAAGCAGGTGCATCACTCACTTTTTTTGCAGAAGAGCAAACCAATAGAGACCTAGGGTTCTATGTGGTACCAGCCAGTTTCTTTCAATCATTAAACTCTACATTCGTAGTAATACTCGCACCCATCTTTGCTTTTTTGTGGTTAAAAATGGGCAAGCGCGAACCATCATCGCCTACTAAAATGGCCATGGGTTTGTTCTTATTGGCATTGGGTTATTTGTGGATAGCTTTTGGCGTAAAAGATGTGCAGCCCGGTGTTAAAGTAAGTATGATCTGGTTAACTGGCATGTACTTTATGCATACCAGTGGAGAATTATGTTTATCGCCCATTGGATTATCGTTGGTGAATAAATTAGCACCAGTAAAATTTGCTTCTCTATTGATGGCGGTATGGTTTACTGCCAATGCATTTGCGAATAAATTAGCAGGTGTGTTAAGTGCCTTGTATCCTGATGGCAAAACAACTTATGTAATGGGCTTTGCCATTACCAATTTGAATGAGTATTTCATGATGTTTGTGGTGATGGCAGGAACAGCATCAATCATCTTATTTGTATTAGCGAGCAAGTTGAAGAAAATGATGGATTAATTTTTTAAATAACTTTTATGTCTCAACCAACTAAGCAATTCAAACCCTTTGTAGCTCCGGAATCTAATATGGCTGAACTAACCGTTAAGTCTATATTAGTAGGTAGTTTATTTGGAGTCATATTTGGCGCAGCCACGGTATACCTTGCATTAAAAGCAGGCTTAACGGTTTCTGCATCCATACCCATTGCGGTGATTGCCATAACCCTGGGACGTAAGTTTTTAAAGACCACTATTCTAGAGAATAATATTATTCAGACCACTGGATCTGCAGGCGAAAGTATTGCAGCAGGGGTGGCATTTACCTTACCGGGATTTTTATTTTTATCTTCTCCTGACAGCGCAGAATATTTTAATTATTTAACCATTTTAATTTTAGCGATTGTAGGTGGATTACTCGGTACTTTATTAATGGTACCATTAAGAAAAGCCTTGATTGTAAATGAACACGATAACCTTCCTTATCCAGAAGGCACTGCATGTGGAGACGTATTAAAAGCAGGAGAGAAGGGAGGAGATTTTGCTAAGACTGCATTTTGGGGATTGGGTGTAGCATTTGTATATGCGCTCTTACAAAAAGTATTGCACGTCATTGCAGAATCACCTTATTATGCTACTCAACAAATCAATAAATTTTTTCCATCTGCAAAAGTGAGTGGAGAAATTACCCCAGAATATTTGGGCGTTGGATATATCATTGGTCCTAAAATTAGTGGTGTATTGGTAGCAGGAGGCGTGTTAAGTTGGTTGGTCTTTATTCCATTATTTTCTTCCTTGGTACCACCGGATATGATTGCAGCACAATTAGTGAAACTAGGGTACTTGGCCGATGTAGCAGTGGCTGGAGGAAAAGGCGGTTGGGATCCCGTAGCACATAGTTTTAAAGATTTTTCTTCTGCAGTGTATTATGCTTATATCAGACAAATTGGAGCAGGAACGGTAGCTGCTGGCGGTATCATCACATTAATAAAAACAATCCCTACAATTGTTAAATCGGTGAAAGGATCTGTAGCTTCTTTAAAAGCAGAGAGCGGAGAAAATGCCGGCACTGTGTTAAGAACCGAAAAAGACCTGAGTTTAAAAGTAGTAGGCTTGGGTACATTGGGTTTGATTTTATTAATTACATTATTGCCGCAAGTGCCTGGAGACAGTGTGTTACAGAAATTATTAATTGGAATTTTAGTTATCATATTTGGGGCATTATTTGTAACCGTTTCTTCCAGAATAGTAGGCTTAATTGGCTCATCTAACAACCCCATCAGTGGCATGACCATCGCCACTGTAATGGGAACCAGTTTGATTTTTTTAAGCATGGGATGGACGGGTCAAAGTTATGAGCCATTGGTGTTGGTAGTAGGCGGAATGATCTGTATAGCCGCAGCCAATGCGGGTGCCACATCACAGGATTTAAAAAGCGGATATATTGTAGGTGCAACACCACGCAATCAACAGATTGCTTTATTTGTGGGCGCCATTGTATCTTCTTTGGTAATTGGCTTAACCGTGAAGTTTTTAGATAAACCTAGTTCAGAAATGTTGAGCCAAGGAATTAATCATGCCATAGGTACAGAAAAATATCCTGCACCACAAGCCACACTAATGGCAACGCTTATTAAAGGAATCCTTTCACAAAACTTAGATTGGCAATATGTGTTTGCAGGGGTGTTCTTAGCCATCACCATGGAGCTATGCGGCATTAAGTCATTAAGTTTTGCGGTGGGAGCATACCTTCCTTTAGCCACCACTTTACCTATCTTTTTAGGGGGTGCTATTAGAGGGATTGTAGAAAGCAAACAGAAAAAAGCGAATCAACAGTTGAGTGCCGAAGAAGAAGAATTGGGCAAGGGTAATTTATTTGCAACAGGATTGGTTGCAGGTGGCGCAGTAGCAGGAGTAATCATTGCATTTGTATCCGGCTCAGAAGCGGGTGAGAAATTCCTGGCTGCGGTAAGCCAAGAAGAAGGCTTGGTTCACATGCTATCCGAAAATGGCTATTTCTTATTGGGTACTTTGTTTTTTGCATTGATGGCTGGTATCCTTTATAAAGTGGCAACCAAAAAATAACTTTTCACTCGTTAAACCTTTGGTTCGTTTAGCTATCTTACTGCAAATTCAGTACATGAAATTTGCAAAAGTCATTTTATTTTGCTTAGCGATTACGGCAACCTTTGGATTTAGCTCATTGGTGGATGACCCCATTCCCTATAAAAAGTTTGGCTATACTCCGCAACAAGCAGCAGCCAGATTATTGGATCGATTTAGTTTTGGTGCCAAACCAGGACAGGTAGAAGCAGTGGTGAGTATGGGTTTGGAAAACTGGTTGGAACAACAGTTCGCTGCCAATCTACCCAATGAAGGGTTGAACAAAAGATTAGCTGCATTTAAATCATTGTCTCTAAACAATGATACTATTGTAAACAGGTATTTGAATGCTGGTCAAGTTATTCGTTTGGCAACTCGAAAAGGCATCATCAATAGAGATTCTATTAAAGGAGATCCCAAAGAATACAGAGAGCAGGTTCGGGTAATTATGGAGCAAGAGGGGTATAAACCCATACTTGAATTACACCGCGAATTGGTGAATCAAAAAGTATTGAGTGCAGCTTACAGCAATAATCAATTACAAGAAGTACTCACCGATTTTTGGTTCAATCATTTTAATGTTTCAGTAACCAAGAATCAATGCCAGCAATACGTGTACACTTATGAGCGAGATGCCATTCGCCCTAATGTGATGGGAAAATTCAAAGACTTATTATTGGCTACTGCACAGCACCCAGCCATGTTGGAATATTTAGACAATGCAAGTAGTGTTAGCATAAAAAATCAACCAAGAGCAAATATGGCAGCGCCAAGAAATGCAAGAGGCTTGAATGAAAACTATGCACGTGAAGTAATGGAATTGCATACACTAGGTGTTGACGGTGGATATACGCAAGCAGATGTTACTACAGTTGCTAAAGCATTAACAGGATGGACAGTGATGCCCTTGGCAAAAGATGCACCAGCAAGAAATCTATTAGAAAGATTGAATCCTGCTCAGTTAGAAAGAAGAGGGTTTGTAATGAAAGGTGATTTTTTATTCAGGGCAGATCAACACGATAATGAGGCTAAAACCATTTTGAATAAAAATTTTCCTGCTAACGGGGGTTACCAAGAAGGAATTGATGTGTTAACCATGTTGGCAGAGCACCCATCTACAACAAAATTTATTTGCACCAAGTTGGCCACCAGATTTGTGAGTGATACACCTTCTGCGAGTTTAATCAAAAACATGGTGAAAACATTCCAATCAACTGATGGAGATATCAAAGCGGTTTTGCGAACCATGGTGTATGATCCCGCATTTTGGAAAAAATCGGTTTCGCATGAAAAAGTAAAATCGCCTTTTGAAATGGTGATCAGCGCTGTAAGGGCAACCAATGCACAAGTGATACAACCTTTTCAGTTGTTTAATTGGTGTACCAAAATGGGGCAACGTTTTTATTATTACCAAGCACCAACAGGCTTTCCCGATAGAGCTTCAAATTGGATTAATACAGGTGCTCTGTTGAATCGAATGAATTTTGGTTTGGCATTTGCTTCACAAAAAATTCCTGGCGTAAGAATGGACTTAGCTGCTTTAAATAATTACCATGAACCAGAAAGCGCTATCGACGCGTTGACGGTCTACAGCAATATCTTATTGCCACAACGTGATCATGCTGCTAATATTAAACGATTGATTCCCTTAGTGAATGACGACGCAGTAGAAGAAAAAATTAGTAAGGCAGCAACAGTAGATAAAGCGGCTGAACAAATGATATTAGATAAGGGAACAAAAAATATGTTGTCGCAAGTAGTAGGTATCATTATTGGCTCACCCGAATTTCAAAGAAAATAAATATGAGTAGTAGAAGAGCATTTATGCGATCAGGTGCAATGGCACTATTTGCAACCGGTATTGCAGGTGGGATACCTGCATTTATTACTCGAGTGGCTGCTGCAGGAATGCCTCCTGCTCCCTATAAAAAAAATAAAGTATTGGTATGCATCTTCCAAAGAGGAGCCATGGATGGACTGATGGCTGTTACGCCATTCTCAGATATGGAATTGAAGAAAGCAAGACCCAATTTATTTATGGATCCTACCAATGGTGCGGGTAAATTATTTGATTTGGATGGGCAGTTTGGATTACATCCCAGCTTTGCTTCCTTGCAACCATTCTTTGCAGACAAAAGATTGGCCATTGCACATGGTGTGGGGAGTCCGAATAATACCCGCAGTCATTTTGATGCACAAGACTATATGGAATCGGGCACACCATTTAGCAAGAGTACCTCTAGTGGTTGGTTAAATAGAGCAGTAGGTTTAATGGGACATGATGCCAGTCCATTTAGAGCAGTAAGCATTACTGGTGCATTGCCAAGAAGTTTATATGGAAGCCAAGAAGCATTGGCCATTAGTAATCTTGCAGACTTTGCCCTTCAAACCAAAGGAAACCCAATGGCCGCTAATTTAACAGCAGGTTCATTTGAAGAATTGTATGAGCAAACCAGTAATCGTTTATTGAATAGAGCAGGCAAAGAAAGTTTTGAAGCATTAAAAATGCTGAATGTAAATGATATCAAAAATTATCAACCCGTAGCGGGCGTAGTATACCCCAACAGTCCACTCGGTAATTCATTAAAACAAATTGCCGTACTCATCAAAATGAATATAGGATTGGAAGTGGCATTTGCAGAGAGTGGGGGATGGGACACGCATTTTAATCAAGGCACCCTCAACGGTGTATTTGCTCGCAACGTGCGAGACTTTAGTGACAGCATTGCCGCATTTTGGAATGATATGAGCGGTTACCAAGATGATGTAACAGTAATGACCATGACCGAGTTTGGCAGAACCGTTGCGCAAAACGGAACAGGGGGCACCGATCATGGAAGAGCCAGTTGTTCTTTTATATTAGGCAATGATGTGCAAGGCGGAAAAGTATATCAACAAATAGGTTCACTCGCCAAAGAACAATTAGAAGACCAACGAGACTTGCCCGTTACTACCGATTTTAGATCAGTATTTAGCGGAGTAGCGAATAAACATTTAAATATCAACAATAACAATGTATTGTTTCCGAAATGGGAGGGGAAAGCGTTAGAAATTTTGAAAGGGTAATTAAAACGCTTTTTTCAGCTCTATTTCAAAAACTCCATATAAAGTATTATATTTCTGTTTAGTGGCTTCAGATCCATCCGCCCGAATAGATTTTATTTTAATTTGGCTACGCTTATAATTTGCATTTAATTCTTCACCTGTGAGTATTTTTCCTTCTATTAAAATAAGAGGGGAAATGCCATTCATACTTGCATGAACTGTACCATTTGCTCTGAGAATAAACGATTGATTATCTATCACTTCAAAAATTCTTTCATTTTTTTCATTTGCTAATTTAATTACAGCCTCGTTTTCTCTACTCTTAACGAATTTTCCAATGCAAACATGCAAGTTTTCAAGTGTTGGCTCTGTTGAAGAATAGGACGAGCTATTTACTAAACCTGCTTTTTGATCATTGATAGGTTTAGTTCTAATACTTGAAATCATAATAACCCCTGTTTCGTTTTTTTCACTTTCATTCGTGTAAGAACCACTTTGGTCGGCTAGAAACGGCAAACCTTTTTTACTCATTTTGAAATTATAATTAACCCTAGAGCTTGTATCAGTTATTGTTATTCTGTAAACACCTCTAGCATCTGTTTTAGTTTCTAGTTGATGGTTAGCTTCTTTTATTGTAACACCAGCAATTGGCTGAAAAGTTGCTTCATCTAAAACTATACCTAAAGTAATATATTTCTTGAGTGGCTTATTAGTGTCTACAAAAGATGTTTCATTTTTCTTTACTGTTTCTTTTGCTTTAAGTAAATCTGTTGCTTTGGATAAACCACTTTTTAAGATTGGTAGTATTTCCAACTTTGTTCTGAATGATAGTAATAGTAAACACAAAATAGGCAGTATAAAAATAAAACGAAATGTGCTAGACTGTTTGGATTTTGATTTGTTCATCATGGTAATTCTTTTTTTTAGAGAATGGATATTAAAATGGCTAACTAAATTATATTTTGAAACACCGCTAACTTCTAACAATCGATATTGGTATATTTTTTTATTGACTCCTGATTCAACCACTTGATTATCTGCAATGAATTCTAAGTTTTGTCTTATTGCATCTCGTAATAGCCACGCAAAAGGATTAAACCAGTTTAATATACAAATGATTTCACTCGAAATAATATCTATAAAATGCTTTTGCTTAACGTGAATGGATTCATGTAAAATGATTTCATGATAAGCAGATAAGTTATGTTTATTTATATTTAGATAAATTGATTTGCCAAAGGAAAAAGGGGCAATTTCTTCATTTATATGGTGAATATTCAACTCACTGTTGAATAAAATAGCTTTCTTATGCAAACGATAAACTGAATACAATTGTATCAATAACCTCACTAAAAAGAAAATCGAAATTGCTATATAGCAATAGGCCAATACTTGCCAGATTGATATTGAAGCTGATGATGTTGATGATCCGTTAATCTCAATTGGCTGATTTAATGAAGTCTCAAATAATATCGGCTGTGTTATTATAGGTATAGCATTAGTAACCTTTGTTATTGTTGGATAAGATTCGTTAATGATTTGAGTAATATCTAGCAATGGTAAAAAAACGCAAATAGCAGTGGTTACTAATAAATAATAACGATTCCATGTATAAAGCGTAAGTTGCTTTAAAGCGAGGTAGTAAAAGCAATAAACTATGCTTAAGCCTATTGTTAGTTTTGCAAGGTATATCAGTAAATTTGACATATGCTAGATTAACTTATTTCTCAATCATTTTAAGGATTTCTTTCAGTTCTGACTGGCTTATTTTCTTTTGCTTAGCAAAAAATGTAACTAAATCTTTATAAGAATTATCAAAATAATCTTTTACCAGGCCACTAACGAATTGCTTCTTATACTGGTCTTCCGATATTGCTGGGGAATAGAAGTAGGTATTACCAACAAGTTTTGAAGTGATGTATTTTTTCTTTTCTAAATTTTTAATGGTGCTTGCTAACGTAGTATATGGTGGTACAGGTGCTGGCATGTCTTCTAAAATCTTTTTTAAATTGGCCTCGCCCATTTGCCAAACCACTTTCATGGCTTCTTCTTCCGGTATTGTAAGTTTAATCATTCTACGAAATTTTCGTAAACATACGATAATATCGTAGATAAACAAATATTTATTTTTTTTTATTGAATTTAAGCACTCTTTTACACAGTAATAATAACTGCATACTATTTCCGGATTATGCTGGAAACGCAGTGGGGTTTACTTTGTAACATTCAATACCGTGTTTTCACGGTATTATATGTAGTGGTAATTCTATATTCAAATAATGAGTACTATGAGTTTATAGATATGAACACTTTTGATTACAAGAAAATAAATTTCAAAAATGGAATTAAAGAGTCGGAAGTAAATCATAAATTACCTAAACAACATTTAATAAAGTAGTCTAATAATTAAATCAACTTAGACATGGCTTGGCGCTCTGTTTTATTATTTATGCGACATGTGATCGTGTTGGGTTTTCTTTTAATAGCCTCTGTGAGTTTTGCTCAAAGTGACTCTGTAGAAATGTCTAATTTCTTGAACTTCTTTGTGAAAGATTACTTAGCAACTCATGGAGTATCCAAAATAAATAATAAAGTAAGGCCACAAACTTTTAGCAAGACCAATCTTTCTTATACCAATTGGTATTCAATTGTATTAAAAAATGACACAACAGTATTCAAAGATGAGCAGGATAAAAAGAATTTTTTTTCCAAACTTTATGAAAATGCAGTTGAATTGAATTTTGCAAATTATATCTCTGGAAGTTTCTTAGTGGATATTAGTCGCTTTTATAATAATGATTCTTTACAATCTCGTAATTTAATTGCTATTAGTAAATACCCTGAATTAGCTAGAAGTATGATTGAAATAACTACCCCTTATTTCTTTGACGACTATAATAAATGTGTAATTGTGAGTTATATCCACAATTATAGCCGACAAAATTCTAAATTGTATTATTTTAAAAAAAGTCACGATAAGTGGGAGCTACAAAAACTCTTATTCCCCGATTTTAACATCGATTATTAATCCACTAGTTATATAATAGAGAGTCAAACCTTTTTTCACTTAACCACACTCAAACGATACTCCTGAATCAATGCAGGATTTTCAGGTGTTAGTGTAAAGAAGATTTTCAGTTTCCCTTTTTCTCCATTGATGATGAAGGAGCCACGGAGTTGGTTTTCCGGAATCAATTCTTCAATCGTCGTAACCTTTCCAATTGTTTGAAAAGCAGCAGTGGCTTGCTTTATCAAGGAGTCTGTATAGTAGTCGTCAAAAAAGTTTTCCGCAAAAATGCCTGATTGTTTTGCGTTAGAAAAGTTGGGCAACAAATTTACCAATTCATTTTTACGTTGATTCAAAATAGTGGAGACTGGTAATTGAATCGGCTTTAAACCTGCTAACTTTATTACACTATCCAATACTTTTAAATTAATAGAGGAAGTGGGTGCATAGGTTACATTCGCTAACAACACTACGCCAATACCATATTCAGGCATGATGCGCCAATTGCTTCCAAAGCCTGGTAATCCTCCACTATGTCCTACAAATACTTTGTTGTTACAGTCTCTAAAAATATTGAGCCCATATCCATACGCTGAAACTGCAGGGCATGCAATTCCATTTCCATAATTGAAATAAGGATTCATAGAAGCATAGCGCCAAGGTTGGTGCATTTCGCGGATACTGCTTCTATTGATGATAATGTTTTCTGCGTCATTTCTGGCGGGCCATGCTTGTTGGTGCAATGCCATGTATTTACTAAACGATTCAACGGAGGTGATTAATCCCCCCATTGCCCCATAAATACCATCGGTCAATAGTGCTTCTTCTTTAAATGAATCATTTACATAACGATAGCCCTTAGCCAATTGGTCAGTAGGAACTTTGCGATAGTCCCAGGCTGCTTGCATGCCTAGTCTTTTAAAAAAATGTTGGTTGATGTATTCACTATAAGCAAGGCCTGTTACTTTTTTGATGATTAAACCCAATGTGGCAAAACCAACATTGCTGTATTCGTATTCAGTTCCATTCACATTGGAGAAACTCAATTGCTTTTTAAAC
>NCHN01000087.1 GCA_002281875.1 Sphingobacteriia bacterium 24-36-13
GAGGGGTTTCTTTTTATCAACAGGCAACATTTGGCCTTTTTTTCCGTTCTAAACTATCTTTAGCAATTATGTAACAACTTTATAAGTAATTTGCTTTGGACAGGCCCTATGAACAAACCTATTTTACTAGAAATTAATTAGTTACTATTGATTGTAAATTTTACTTAAAAACCAATAAGACAAGGCACTTTTAGTAGTACCAAGTCATTTGAAACATATATTTGCTCCTGTCAAAATCAATTGTGGTCATGAAAAGACATTTTTATTTGGTTATTACGGCATTTTGTGCGTTAACTGTTACCTCGTGTGGCTTAATCAAAGGGAAGGGTGCCAAGAAGGGATTGCCAGACGATGGCCAACTTCATGGAGTTTCGCCTAATGCAAAGCAGAATATGAATCCTCCAAGGAATATGGTGTATATACAACCAGGGACTTTTCATATGGGACCAAGCGATGAGGATATCAGCTATCAATATACTACCAGAAACAGACAAGTGTCTATTCCAGGTTTTTGGATGGATGCCACAGAAATCACTAATAATGACTATCGCCAGTTTGTAAACTGGGTTAGAGATTCTCTTTCTTTCAAGATTCTATTTGGACAAGGGATTAATAAAGATGATGATACCATGGCAGTAGATTGGGCCAAGGTAAAAACTATTAAGTGGGATAGAAAAACAGTGGAACAGTTAAATGAATTAAACCTAGCTCCAGATAACCGTTTATATGGGAAGCCAGAAATTGATCCTGATAAATTGATTTATAGAATAGAATATTTTGACTTAGCAGAAGCGGCAAAAAGAGAAAATGCAGGACAGCCTCGCAAAAACTTTATTGTTAAGCGCAATCAAAAAGTATATCCAGATACATTGGTATGGATGAGAGATTTCTCTTACTCTTATAACGAGCCAATGACTAAAAGATATTTCTCTCATCCATCATTTGGAAACTATCCAGTGGTTGGTGTTACTTGGAAACAAGCCATGGCTTTTTGTAGCTGGAGAACGCATTATCAAAATGCTTATTTAGGTAAAAAGAACTTGGCATTTGATGGAGACTATCGTTTGCCTTCTGAAGCGGAGTGGGAATATGCTGCGCGCGGTGGAAGAACCAATTCAATGTTCCCTTGGGGTAACTACTATACCAGAAATAAGAAGGGTTGCTTATTGGCTAACTTTAAGCCAGGCAGAGGAAATTATGCAGAAGATGGAGGGTTTTATACTGTAAGAGCAGACGCCTATTGGCCAAATGATTATGGCTTATATAATATGAGCGGAAACGTTGCAGAATGGACTGGTTCTTATTTTTATGAAGGGTCTTATAATTTCCTTTCTGATATGAGTCCTGATGTGCGCTATGATGCAAAAGATTCTGATCGTCCTCGTGAAAAACGCAAAGTTATTAGAGGTGGTTCATGGAAAGATACTCAATACCAAATTCAAGTAAGTACTCGCAATTACGAATACCAAGACACAGCTAAATCATATATTGGTTTCCGTTGTGTGATTGATTTGGCTCCAAAAATGAAAAAGTAAAAATAAACTACAAAAAATACAATTATGGCTTCAGGTGTTTCTCCTACAGTTAATCGCGCGGTAAACGTTGTTGTATCTCTTGGTGCAGCCGTGGTGA
>NCHN01000042.1 GCA_002281875.1 Sphingobacteriia bacterium 24-36-13
TTTCGAAGGTTAAATTCAATTTTGAATTCATCTTAAAAATATTTGCAGGACTTTATATAATGGTAAGGGGGCAAGACAATATCATCAAAGCAATTAAAGACACAAAAATCGGATTGTATTTAAAGGAGAATTTTAAAATTGGTGAATAATACCAGCTGCCAACATTGGGTTTGCTGCAAGGCTGGCAGGACATTGGAGTAATGGTCATTTTATCGCTGTTGTGCTTCATCTGGGCAGGACCAACATTGCTGAACTTTTGTTTGTTAAATTTTACTTTTATAACTTTAATCAGCAGCGGTTCCGAGCAGGACTAGCAATGAATTCCAGCCCTTCAGCAAGCTCTGCCCGTAAGCAGTAATTGTTTGACCTACTCAAAAAATATAATGGACAAATATATCCACTATTTAAAAAAATACTTACCTTTACCTTCATAAAATGTCTGAAATGTTTTCAAAAGCTTGCGAATACGGTATTAGAGCATCTGTTTTTATTGCGGAGCAATCCCTACTTGACAGAAAAGTGAGCTTAAAAGATGTGGCGGAAGCTATTGAATCCCCAGCAGCATACACTTCCAAAATTTTACAGCGTTTGTCCAAAAGCAATATCATCAACTCTGACAAAGGACCAACTGGTGGTTTTTCAATGGACAAAAGCGAATTGGAGAAGGTGAAGTTGAGTTCTATAGTTTATGCTATTGATGGAGATAACATTTACAATGGCTGTGGTTTAGGTTTAAAAAAATGCAACGCAGATAAACCTTGCCCAGTACACAATCAATTTAAAGTAATAAGAGACGAGCTTAAAAAGATGCTCGAAACAACGAGCGTAAAGACATTAGCAATTGACTTTGAGAAAGGTTTAACCTTTTTAAGGCGTTAAAAAAATTTGAATAAATAGTGGACAAAATTATCCAATATAAATAAGAAATGGAAACAAAAAATATATTCAGCGAATCAGGCATCATCATCACATTATTGCTAATAGCAATTCCAATAATTGTTGCATCAATACTAGTAATCATAAAGGCAAAAAATATTCTTAATAATTTCTTAAAGAAAAAAGAACTCGAAAAATTCAACGAGTATTTAAAGGGTCTGAGCAACGAAGAAATACAAAAGTTAGAGCAACGAAAAAAAGAACTCGAATTTTCTTTGTCTAATAATGAATTGGCTGGTGATTCCACTCCAACAGACATTAAAGGATTAATTGATAATGTAAGTGAAACGAGTTCATTGCGATTTATCGAACAAAAGAAAAAAAGTCAAACAAGACCTTATATTGAGCCAGACTTGACCAAACTTATACTATGGTATTTAGGTTGTGCCACATTTTGGTTGTTATTTGGTACTACAGTTGGTGAATATGTTGGGATTAAATTTGTTGCTCCTGATGTTGACCATTACAGTTGGTTGAGTTTTGGGAGATTACGACCAGTTCACACCAATGCCGTTTTTTGGGGTTGGGCTTCTTTGGCAATGTTGGGCTTGGCTTATTATGTTATTCCACGAGTGAGCAATCTACCCATAGCCAGTATTAAAACAGGGTATCGTACGCTTATACTAATTAACACATCTGTTATACTAGGCAGTTTATTTTTAATGGCAGGTATTAACAATGGTGGTGGCGAATACAGAGAATATATCTGGCCTGTAATGGCGTTGTTTGGTATTGGGGTAATTATTTCATTGAAAAACTTTTACAAAACCATAGCCAAAAGAACCACCAAAGAAATTTATGTATCAAACTGGTATATCATTTCTGCAATGATGTTTTTGTTGGTTATTGCAATAATTGCCTATTGGCCAAGTTGGCAAAATGGCTTGGGTGAAACCATCATACAAGGGTATTATATGCATCAAGGTGTGGGTATGTGGTTTATGCTTTTCAACCTTGGATTGATGTATTATTTTCTGCCTCAACAACTCAATAAGCCGATCTACTCATACAGTTTAGGGATTTTGGCATTTTGGGTTCAAATTCTTTTTTATACTCTAATCGGAACGCATCATTTCATTTTTAGTGCAATTCCTTGGTGGTTGCAAACAGTAGCAATTGTAGGAAGTGCAGGTATGATTATACCTGTTGTTGCCGGCACAACAAATTTCTTGATGACTTTTAAAGGTTCTTGGTATAAGCTCTCGGGCAGTTATACTTTACCCTTTTATTTGATTGGAATCATATTCTATTTTACGGGTTCATTACAGGGTACGGCTGAAGCATTCAAGTTTACCAATTTGGTTTGGCATTTTACCGATTTTACCGTTGCTCATTCGCATCTTACAATGTATGGCATTATCTGTTTTATGCTTTGGGGCTTTATCTATACCGTTGTGCCACGTTTAACAGGAAAAGAGCCTCCACAAATTACCGTTGGAGCACATTTCTGGTTGGCGTTGATTGGGTTATTGTTTTACACATTTCCGTTAATGTATGGTTCTACACTTAGGGGCTTAATGTGGATGGAAGGTACTAAATCTTTCATTGAAAGTGTGGAATTGATGGCTCCGTATTGGCTATGGCGTGCCATCGGTGGCTCGTTAATGTGGCTTTCACATATATTGTTTGCCTACAACTTTTATGTTATGGTAAAAAAGAAAGTAGAAATAGAAATACCTAGCTCCCCTAAAGACATTTTAATCGCTAAGATGGTATTAGAAAATCAAGAAGTAACAAATTAATTTACACGAAATGGAATTTTTCGATAATCATAAAACACTATTCAGAACGGCATTGGGGCTATTTGTTGGGCTAACAATTATTGTAGCCATAATGCCCGCCATCAACAATCAGGAAAACAATGCTCCGCTTCCTAATTATGAACCATTGAGCCAAGAAGCCTATCTCGGTAAGAAAATTTTTATTGATAACGGTTGTGTGGCTTGTCATACCCAACAAGTACGAAATGTGGATATGGATAAGGTTTGGGGTAGCAGACCAGGAATGCCTGCCGACTATGCAGGAATTGATAGAACAGACTTTTGGCGAAACACAGCAACTTTAATGGGGACAGAAAGAACGGGTCCCGATTTGACCAATATTGGCACAAGGCAACCGAGTTTGGCTTGGAATTTATTGCATCTCTACCAACCCAGAGCCGTAGTGGAGAAATCGATAATGCCTGCTTATTCTTGGCTGTTTGAAATTAAAACCGAATTGGGGGAAAAAGATGTTGAAGTAGTAGTGCCTGATGCATATAGAAAAGGCATAAGTGGAAGAATTGTTGCCACTCAAGAAGCTCTCAATTTAGTAGCTTATCTGCAAAGTTTGAAACAAACACCTTTACCTGATGGAAAAACTCCAATGGAATTTCTCTATAAGAAAAAAGAAATTCCAGTTGCAAATGGAAATACTTCGAGCCTGCCTGATGGCAAATTATTATATACAAACAATTGTATGAGTTGCCACCAAGCCAATGGAGAAGGGTTAAAAGGTGCTTTTCCTCCATTAAAAGGTAGCCCAATTGTTTTAGGAGATGACCTTGAATTGTTTGTCAATATTATTATGCTCGGTTATGATGCAAGACCTGAATATGCAGTAATGAATGCCGTAGGTACAGATAATAACTTAACACCCGAAGAAGTAACCGCTATTATTAACCACGAAAAAACAAGTTGGGGGAATAATGCTAAAACGGTAACACCTGAAGAAGTGAAAAAAATTATGGACTTTATAAAATTAACATCCAAAAAGTAACAAAATGAAAATAAAATATCTCCTTTTTATATTCATTATTTTTTCAATACAAATTGCTGTTGCTTGCCCTGTTTGTGAAAAACAACAACCTAAAATAACCCAAGGGTTAACCCACGGGGCAGGTCCACAAAGTAATTGGGATTGGGTAATCATTGCCCTTATAAGTTTCATCACGGTTTTAACACTTATTTATTCATTGAAATACCTAATAAAGCCCGGTGAAAAAAGCGAAAACCATATAAAGCAATCAATCTTAAGCAATTAAATAAGATGGAAGAATATAAAAGCAAAATCAAACTTTTTGTAGATGATGAAGCACAACCAATTGCAGAGTTAATTCCGCCCGTGCAATTTGATTTAGACACCAGTAAATTAACGGATGGTGAGCACACTTTAAAACTAATTAGCAAATCTCCCACAGGCAGAGAAGGTATTCGGAAGATAAAATTTGTTGTCAAAAATGGCCCTGCCATTTCAGTTGAAGGTTTGAGTGACAATGGAGTGGTTGACGGAATTATTCCGTTGATGATTAACGCTTATGACAAAGGCAACCAAAAGAAATTCTTAATTGAAGGCAGTGAAACCCCGCAGAGTATTCCCAATTGGCTTTGGATTCTAATCATCGCCTTTTTGGGTTGGGCAGCATTTTATACCATCACAAATTTTAGTCTATAAATTAATAAAAAAAAGAAATGGATAACAAGGATATTTGGTTAGACACTTTAATTACAAACACGCCTCAAGAAGGCAGAGAATTGGCTATAAAAATGGCGAGAAAGTCTATTGCTGCCATTCAAACTGATGCAGAAACAAGAAAGAAGCTGCGTAGCGATTATGCCAATGATACTGCCCAGCTAATTGCATCTGCCAACGTAATTGCAATAGAATTTCAAACAGTAGCAGCAGCCAATAATTATTGGAAAACTGAAAAATGAATTTAAAAATGAATGACATAACAAATCTTGATGATGTAAAATTGGTAGTCGATAGTTTCTACGAAAAAGTACGTAAAGACGAACAATTAAAAGATGTTTTTAACAACGTTATCCAAGACCGTTGGCCTGCCCATTTGGAAAAGATGTACCGATTTTGGCAAACTGTTTTGTTGGATGAACACACCTACACCTACCACGGTAGTCCTTTTGTACCTCACGCCAAATTGCCTGTAGTTGTTGAGCATTTCAACCAATGGTTAAAACTTTTTTACGCAACCGTTGATGAAAATTTTGCGGGAGAAAAAGCAGATCGAATGAAATGGCAAGGGCAACGAATGGCAGAAATGTTTCATTCAAAAATTGAGTATTACAAAAAAAATCCTTCTATACCATTGCTATGATAACCGTAAAAATGCCCATAGCACTTATTTGTACATTCCTTTGGATAGGTTTTGTTTGTGCCATCAGCTTTATGGAAGCGTGGCTCAAATTCAGAGCAACGGGGGTTACGCTTCCTATTGGCTTAGGTATTGGAAGATTGGTTTTTAATGCCCTCAACAAGGTAGAATGGGTTTTTGCAATAGCGATATTGCTCAATTTGTTACTGTCTAAAAGCACAATTTTATCCTTAAATAATTTACTCTACCTACTTCCCTTGACGCTACTCATAATGCAAACATTTTGGCTCTTACCTGCATTAGATGCAAGAACAGAATTGCACATTCAAGGTCAAAATCCCCCACCTTCCAACCTTCACTTTTATTATGTAGGTATGGAATTTATAAAGATAGTTTGCCTATTCATTTTTGGAATAACACTTTTTAAAAACACATCAAATATGAGCAAAGAACAAATCATCAATGATATTGAAAAAAAATATCAGCAATTGGGAGAAAACCCCGAAACGTATTTAAAAGGATTGCTTCAAGCAAAACCCATCAATTATTGGGATTATGTAGAAGTTGAAACTCTACTTACGCTTCAAAAACCTAGGACTAATTTTAAAGACGAAGAAATCTTTATTATGTATCATCAAGTAACGGAAATATTCCTGAAAATGATGGTTCACGAAATTAAACAACTGGTTTATGAACCTTTTGAAGAAAGCATTTGGCTTGAAAAACTCGAGAGATTAAACCGATATACCAATATGCTAATTGGCTCATTTGATGTAATGAAGTACGGAATGAACTATGACGATTACAACACATTTAGAAGTACGCTCACTCCTGCCAGCGGTTTTCAATCCGTTACTTTTCGACTAATTGAAATTTATTGCACTCGCTTAGAAAATCTAATTAACGAAGAAGGTAAAAAACGTATTGGAGAAAATCCCTCTACCAATGATTATTTTGAACACATCTATTGGAAAGATGCGGGTTTAAACCGAACAACTGGAAAAAAATCGCTAACACTTCTTCAATTTGAAGAAAAATATTTAGATCGATTAATCGGTTTGGCAAACAAAACCAAAGGTGAAACTTTGGAAGATAAATTTCTTAAAATCAACAACTGTTCTGAAACCTTAAAAAACAAATTAAGAGAATTTGATCACTTGTATAATGTTGCTTGGCCCCTAGTGCATTTAGAAACTGCCCAACACTATCTTGATTTAAAAGGCGAAAGCAAAGTAGCAACAGGTGGTAGCGAATGGAAAAAATACCTACATCCAAAATTTCAACAGCGTAAATTTTTCCCAACGCTATGGAATGATAACGAAATAACAAATTGGGGAAGTAATTAATAACACAAAAAATTTCAAACAATGAATATTCAAGAAAATAACATCATCGGAGAATTAGTAGCACAAGATTACCGTGCTGCCTCAGTTTTTAAAAAATACGGCATCGACTTTTGCTGTCAAGGCAACCGTACCATACAAGATGCTTGTGAAGCAAAAGAGGTTGATGCTTCGTCAGTAGTAACTGATTTAAACGAAGTGAGTAAAGCAACTATGGAAGGCACTATCGACTATCAATCTTGGCCTATTGATTTAATGGCAGATTACATTGAGAAAAAACATCATCGGTATGTGGAAGATAAAACTCAGGAAATAAAACCCTACCTCGATAAAATTTGCCGAGTACACGGAGAACGCCACCCTGAATTATTTGAAATCAATGAGCATTTTAATGCAACCGCAGGTGAATTAGCAGTACATATGAAGAAAGAAGAATTGGTTTTGTTTCCATTTATTAGAAAAATGGCAAAAGCCAAACAAGAAAATTCAAAACTAGAAGCTCCTCATTTTGGAACCGTTGAAAACCCAATACAAATGATGATGCAAGAGCACACCACCGAAGGAGAACGATTCAGAAAAATTGAAAGTCTGAGTAACAATTATATTCCGCCAATGGACGCTTGTAATACATATCGGGTAACATTTGCCTTGCTAAAAGAATTTGAAACTGATTTGCATTTGCACATCCATTTAGAGAACAATATTTTGTTTCCAAAAGCTATTGAGCTTGAAAAACAATTACGCAATGCCTAATCCCATCAAACGAAGCGAAGCTCTCAAAGCAATAAGCCGTGACCACCACCACGGCTTATTGCTTTGTTGGAAAATTCGTCAAGGAATAAAATTGAATGTTGAACCTGAAAGGATAAAAAATTATCTTGATTGGTTTTGGCTGAGTCACCTAAAACCACATTTTAAAATTGAAGAAGAATATATATTCCCGATTTTAGTACCAGAAAATAAATTGGTGAAACAAGCACTTGCCGAACACCGTAAATTGAAGCGACTTTTTGAAACAAAAGATAACCTGCATAAAACCATTAGTTTAATTGAAGAAGAGTTGGAAAAACATATCCGATTTGAAGAAAGAGTACTTTTTAATGAAATTCAAACTGTTGCTAGCAGTGAACAATTACTTCAAATAGAGATGGATACATCTGATAAAATATTTTACGAAAATTTATCAGATCCTTTTTGGGAATGACAAGAAACACCATAAAAATTACAGTTCTTGAAAATGGAATAAAAGAATCCGTTGAAACATCCATTGGTGAGTACCGCAATCTAATGGAATTACTAAAGGACAAAATATATCTGGATTGCTTTGGTGAATGTGGCGGAATGGGTAGATGTGCTACTTGTATTATAAAAATTGAAAGTTTAAAAGGTAATGCTCTCAAAATGGAGAGAAATGAGCCTGTTACACTTGCAAGATTCGGATATCAAAATGAACCCAACATTCGACTTTCTTGTCAAATAGAAGTTTCGGCAGATTTGGATGGAGCGATTTTGAAGATATTAGAGTAACAAATTATAATCCCATCAAAGTATAAAAAAAACTCAAATGTAGCAAGTTTAAGGCCTTAAAGCTAGTTGTGAATATTCAAATGACTTTTGTAGAGTTCAAAAAACACTTTGAATAAAATTAAAAATAAATCGATTTGTAACCATTTCTAATCAGCCTTACTCTAATTGTTTTGTAAACCGATATTGGTTTTCACAATTTAAAACAAAAAAAATGGAAAGTACAAACTTACAACAAGCAATCAAGCCAACATTTAACTTATTAAAATTTACTTTTGGATTAGTATCAATCGTTGCAGGGTTAGACAAATTCACAAACTTATTAACGAATTGGGAGCAATATATCAACCCTAGTCTTGGAGAAATGCTACCTTTTTCAGGACACACTTTTATGATGATCGTTGGTGTAATGGAAATTGTAGCAGGGTTAATTGTTTTGGTAAAAACAGAAATTGGGGGTTATATTGTTTCTGCTTGGTTAACGCTTATAGCACTAACCTTAATAGCAAATTTCAGCTATGTTGATGTTGCTGTTAGAGAGCTTGTGATGGCAATTTCAGCTTTTGGAATGGCACGAATGGCAAGATTTATCTCTTAATTATTATAGGCATCAATGAAAGAATTCGAAAAATATACAGATGGAGAAGTTATTCAAAAAGTTGTTAAAGGTGAAACGAAGCTTTTTGAAATTATTATTCGCAGATACAACCCTTTTTTATATAAAATTGGAAGGTCATACAATTATAAGCACGAAGACACGCAAGATTTGATGCAAGATACTTTCATTGATGTTTTTATAGGATTACCAAAGTTTGAAAACCGTTCCACTTTAAAAACGTGGATTATAAAGATAATGCTGAATAATTGTTACAAGATGCAACAGAAATGGTCTGCAAAAGTATAATTCCAGCAGAAATAAGCGAAAATTCAACCCCAATATTTTCAAATAATCAACAAACAGATACAATCAAATCAGTGATGAATAAAGAGCTAAATTATATAATTGAATGCTCGCTACAACAAATTCCAATCGATTATCGAATGGTTTTTACATTAAGAGAAATCAACGGGTTAAATGTCAACGAAACCGCAGATATTTTAAATATTAGTGAGTCAAATGTTAAAACAAGACTGAATAGAGCAAAAGCAATTGTTTTGTTAGGAATCCTTACTATATTTGCGGCGGCAATAATGCCAAACAACAATTAAAATCATTCATAAAATGGCAAAATCAATTTTCTATCACGCAGGATGTCCAGTATGCATCAGTGCAGAACACGACATCGTTAATCTTATTGGGGCTACCAATGTAGAAATCGTTCACATTGGCGAAGACCGCAACCGAATTGCAGAAGCAGAAAAAGCAGGTGTAAAATCTGTTCCTGCATTGCTTACTCCAAACGGTAATGTGCTTCACCTCAATTTTGGTGCGTCTATGGCTGACGTAAAAGGATAAAAAAATTTCACAACATAAGTTAGGAGTCCTAATTTAAAAGGATTCCTAACTTATACTTTTAACACTTTAAATTCAAAAAAATGAAACAAATATTTCTACTTCTCGGAGTTTCCCTTTTGACCGTTCAAGGTTTTGCTTGCGACAAATGCGGAAACTACAACAATGAAGATTTTCAAATTAAAAAAGTAAGCGTAAAACATTCACCAGAAATTGGTGCGACAATTTGGGAAATTACCGTAAAAGGAACAGCAGGAAAAACAACACCTACGCCAGTAGGTCAACTCAATGGAGCACCTGTTTTGGGGTATGTATTTCCAACTACACTAAAACCAACTGACGTTGGTTTTGGCGATACCGAAGGCATTGTGGCTCTTGCCCTTACTTCACACCCTGACTTTGACGACACGCCACTTTGGGATGAAAACACCGACCGAAACTTCGCAAATGACGGTATTATTTGGCATCCGCATTGGGTGGTTTTGACCGAAGATAAACGTGTTGAAGGTGGTTTGGCAGTAAAACAGTTTGACCCCAAAGACACAACTGTTGTATTACCACCAACCAATCCAGGAATGCCAATGTATATGGACTCACCAGGATTTCAAGTAATCACAAAGGGAAACACCATTAGAGTTATTGTTCCCGATTATCGAATGAATAACAAAACCGATTTTTCGTATGATGGAGTTGCAGCTTTTATGCAAGTTAATACAGGCGGTGATGGTGGTCACGGTAGCGGAGACAAACCAATGCTTGGCGTTTACAAAGTATATTCAGTAGCAAGTGGTAATTTATCGTTGCCCTACAAAGTAAAGTAATTTTATTTGCCTTGCAAAGTTAGGAATCCTATCTTTGCAAGGTCTTATTTTTATTTATAATGAAACAAATAACAATATTGATTGCTCTTGCCTTATTGATATGCACAACTATCAAGGCTCAATCAAACAACCAAAAAGAGACGAAAATGAAAACGAATGGGGTTCACGAAAACAATATTAAAACAACTAATAATATGAGTAAAATAGCAGTTTGGGACACCTATGTAACAAAAAAAGATGGGACGATAATGCATTTTGATATTCTTGCACCCGAAGAAATAAAAGAAACTACCATTATTTATGGTTATGGTAAAGAATATTTGAAAACTAAAGGGCAAGAAGGACAACCTTTAACCGCTAGAGAATGTAGCTTTTGCCACATAGAAACACTACGCCCAAATTGGGAAGCTGATATAAAAAAACAAGGCTATTTTATTATTGAAATGGAAAATTGCAATTAAATGAAATATTCCTCTTTTAATTTAAGCGAGCAAAACCAAAAGGTTGAAAGCCGTATTGTGGTAGCTTTAGAACGAATATCAGAAGCGTTTCGGGTATTGCTTTGGAATGAAAGCAAAGAAAACTCGTTAAGCCCAATACAAATTCAGATTTTGATTTTCATTTACTTTCATTCACAAGAAAAATGCAAAGTAGGCTATTTGGCAGACGAGTTCAATATGACCAAAGCCACCATTAGCGATAGCGTAAAAGTGTTGCTTGCAAAAGATTTAGTTGCTAAAGAAATCAACACAACAGACACAAGAAGTTACTCTATTTCTTTAACACCAGAAGGAAAACAAATAGCCAAAAAAGCGTCCTTTTTTGCTTCTTCTATTGAGCAACCTCTTGAAAAGCTGACCGAAGAACAAAAAACCGTAATGCTCAACGGATTGCTAAAATTAATTTATGACCTGAACAAATCGGGTATCATTACCATTCAAAGAATGTGTTTTACTTGTGCAAATTATCAGGTTGATAAAGGTGTTCATTATTGTAAATTATTGAAAAGCCGACTAGCTGAAAACGAATTGAGAGTTGATTGCCCTGAACACGAATTGCAGTTATGAGTTTCATCGTTGAGAATATTGCTAAAATAAAAGGCAGAATAAAAATTGCAGCCGAGAACTCAGATAGAAACCCTAATGAAATCAAACTTCTTTTAGCAACCAAAACAGTTTCAGCACAGAATATTAAAATAGCACTTGAAACAGGAGAAACCCTGATTGGCGAAAACAAAGTGCAGGAACTAATTGAAAAGGTTGAAATACTCAAAACTATTCCGTATCAAAAACATTTTATCGGACATTTACAAACAAATAAAATCAAGGAAGTTATCAAGTATGCCGACTGCATACAATCGGTTGACAGATTTGAATTAGCTGAAAAATTGCAAAAGCGTTTAGAGTTTGAAAACAAGTCTATAGATATTTTTATTCAGGTAAACACTTCATATGAAGAAAGCAAATTTGGTGTTTCTCCCGAAACGGCTTTGGATTTTGCTCAACAAATAAAACAGTTTGACCGACTTAATATAAAAGGGCTAATGACAATTGGGCTTTTTTCGGCAGAAACAGAACAGGTCAGAAAGTGCTTTCGACTTCTAAAAACAATACAGAACGAAATGCTACAAAGAGATATTTCAGTTAACGAACTATCAATGGGAATGAGTGGCGACTTTGAAACGGCTATTGAAGAAGGTTCGACAATTGTTAGAGTTGGCACAACCATTTTTGGAAAAAGACTTTATCCCGACAGTTACTATTGGACAGAGAGCAAATAGCCAGCCCACAGGTGCAAGCACATTTGCAATTCGCACAAGCCAACGCACAAGCCAAAAATTGCAAAAGAGCTTCCACCTCTCCCACCAAAGAAAAATTATTTTTTAAAATTCCCTTCCCTTCTAAAATTTTTAAAACCGTTACCGCACAGCCGACACCATCTTAACTCGACAGCAAACCACACAGCGGACAGCGACTTTACAACCTCGAAGGACAGAAGGCCAGCTTATAACAGCACCTACAAAAAATTGGCGGTTTAGTGCTTCGTATGATAGTTCTTCGTAAATTTGTAATGCGTTCTTTGTATGAAGTTTAGTGGTAAAAATCGCCAACTTCTTGTAGCTGCAAAATGTATAATCCGGTGATGCTGACCACCAATCCGGCCATCGTGACCACCCTTATTTAAAAGTCGTGTCAGGGTAGTTTCTGTAATAATTTCTAAGAGCTGTGTGATAAAAGTAAGGATTCTATTTCTTTCTTAAGGATTCTCCTTTTAGTTCTATTCTGTGAGCGGTATGAACCATTCTGTCTAGGATGGCGTCAGCCACGGTACTATCACCGATTACTTCATACCATTGAGCAACTGGCAACTGTGAACTGATGATGGTAGATTTTCTGGCATGCCTGTCTTCGATAATTTCCAGTAAGATCATTCTAGCAGTATTATCAAAAGGTTGTAATCCAAAGTCATCTAGGATAAGCAGATCATACTGTATTAACCCCCTAATTCTCGGATTATTCAAAGTGTTTAACTTACAAAAAATCCATAAATAATTCATCGGTTTATAAACAAACCAATATCGATTATTTTAAAATGTAGACTAAGCAGCAGTTTTTGGCTTCTTAAAGATGGCGTACACTTCAATTAGCAAGCCAACTACAATTAAAATGGGTGCTAAAGTTATTCTAGTGCTGCTGTATACTTCATTATTAGCAAATACATTAGGGTCTTCGCTCTTGCCTCCGCTCATTAAAAACATACCCAATGCAATCACTAGGCCACCTACTAGCATTAAAATGAAATTTTCTTTTGAGAAAAGTGGGGTGGTTTTATTGGTCGTACTCATGGTCATTATTTATAAATTTATGTAAATCGGTTTGCTAATATCAACTAATACAAATCATCTAATTTCATTTTCAAGTATTTCAACACACTTCTGTGGGTGCTTAATACAGAAATACCTACACCTAAGATAATCAATCCTCCAAAAAGGAGTAGTGTATGATTGGTGTTTCTGATGGCTTTTAATTGGGGGAATTGAGACTCTGCCCAACCAATTAATGAGAACATTAACACAATGGCAATCCCTGAACTAATGAGTCCATTCACCACTGCGCGGATATTGAGGGGGCGTGCAATAAACGACTGCGTTGCTCCCACCATTTGCATAGTCTTAATTAAAAATCGATTGCTAAACATGGCTAGGCGGATGGTATTGTCGATGCTAAATATTACTATCACACATAGTGTAATGGCCACTACTAAAAAAATCAATCCAATTTTAGATGCTCTTTCGTTTAAACTGGTTACCAAGCTTTGTGGGTATTGCAAATCGGTAATTTGATTACCATAATTGGCCATTAAATCGGCACTGATGACTGCTAAGCTATCTTTATTTACATATTCTGCTTTGGCATAAAAATCAATGCTCTCCGGCAAAGGATTTACGTCTAAGATTTTAGCCCAGTCTTCGTTGTTCTCTTTATTCCAGATTTCCTTGGCGGTATTTTTGTCTACATACACTACGTTTTTGGCATAGGGTTTTGCTGCAATAAACTGCTGAATTTGAGCTATGGTGTCTTTATTCAGGGTTCGCATGTACGCGCTTAATCGGATATCCTCTTTAAAGGTATTGCCAACAGCGTTTAGGTTAAGGAAAAACCAACCCATGATTCCCATGATTAATAAAACCAGTGCTACCCCTACTACAGTGTAGATATAATTGGGTTTTCCCCTCTTCAATGATGCTTTTCCTGCTTGAGCCATAATTTGTATTCCTTTTTTTACCGCTTCAATTATCGAGTGCTATGCTTATGAACGCTACAAATGTAGGGTTTTGACGGCTAAAGACTTACATTTGCACCCCTAAACCTGTGTTGAAAATAAGCGAATATTTTTGGGCAGTCGTTAAAGAAACGCAAATAAATAAAAAGGGCAGGCAAGATGGACTATCAATTTAGAGCAATTGAACAAAAATGGCAGGAGCATTGGAAAAATTCCGGCGCATATACGGTTCCTAATATCAGCGAAAAACCTAAGTACTATGTATTGGATATGTTTCCTTATCCGAGTGGTGCGGGTTTGCATGTAGGTCATCCATTGGGTTATATTGCTTCTGATATTTTCAGTAGGTATAAAAGGTTAAAAGGCTTTAACGTATTGCATCCAATGGGATACGATGCTTTTGGTTTGCCCGCAGAACAATATGCCATTGAACATGGTGTTCATCCTGCAACCAGCACTGTTCAAAACATCAATAATTTTAGACAACAGTTAGACAATATTGGTTTTTCTTACGATTGGAGCCGAGAAGTTAGAACCTGTGAGCCCGATTACCATAAATGGACCCAGTGGATTTTCTTGCAATTATTTAATTCTTTTTTCAATCGGCATACTCAAAAGGCAACGCCTATTGCTGAGTTGATTACTTTGTTTGAAAAAGAGGGAAACAGTGTACATGAATGCCCTGCTAATAGTCAACTGAAATTTACTGCGGCTGAATGGAAAGCTTTTTCTGAGAAAGAACAGCAAGATATTTTAATGCAATATCGTTTGGCATTTTGTGGATATGGCGAAGTAAACTGGTGCGAAGCGCTTGGTACAGTATTGGCCAATGATGAAGTGGTGAATGGATTGAGTGAGAGAGGTGGTCATCCGGTAGTAAAGAAAAAATTACGACAGTGGTATTTGCGCATCACTGAATATGCCGACCGATTAATCAGCGGCTTAGATCAAATTGAATTCAGCGAAGCCATGCGA
>NCHN01000043.1 GCA_002281875.1 Sphingobacteriia bacterium 24-36-13
GTACTAGTTTAAGTTGATTTGAATTAATTGACCTTTTGCAATGGGCTGACCAGGAAGTATAGATTGATCTAACACCCTGCCTCTTCCTTTTACTTGCACCATCAATCCCATTTCTTCGCAGAGGTAGAGGGCATCTTTTAATCCCAAGCCCTTTAATGGAGGCATGGCATTTTTGTTGATAGGCATTTTCTGCATTACTGCAGCAGCCGTATTTTTATTTAAGCTCGTCCACTCATCTGCTCTACCAGTTGAATCAGAAATTTTCAATTGTAATTGCTCCGACAAATAAGCCAGGTCTGCTTTGTATCCATTGTATTTAAAATAAGTACTGTCTTTTTTATTCGTTCCAGCAATCAAGGTTTTATTGGTCTTAATATAAGTACCATACAAACGATCTGCAATTTCTTTAAACACCGGACCCGCAACAGATGCACCATAAAAATTAGCAGCGAAAGGCTTGTTCTTAATCACTACAACACAAGTGTATTGCGGATTGTCTGCCGGGAAATAACCTGCAAAAGAACTTTGGTAAATTTTATTCGCATACCCTCTATTACCATCAGCTACTAATGCAGTTCCAGTTTTACCTGCTACTTTATAAGGGGTACCAGCAAATAAGGATTTTGCAGTACCAGCTATACAAACTCCTTCTAAACTTGCTTTCAACATCGCTAGTGTTGCAGGGCTACATATTTGTGTATCTAAAATAACAGGCGGAATTTCTTTCAACAACACGCCTTCTTCTTTAATACTACTTACTAAATAAGGACGCATCATGGTACCATTATTCGCAATGGCATTGTACAACATAGCAGTATGCAATGGGCTAATAGCTAAGTTGTATCCAAAGCTCATCCAAGGAATAGTGGTAGGGCCATAAAGTTTAGAACCAGGACGATGAATGACTGGCTTGCGCTCTCCTACTAAATCAATACCAGTGATGGTATCCATTCTCATTTTGCGCAAATGCTTTAAATATTGTTGTGGATTATTTGAATAATGAGATACCGCCATTTTAGCCATGGCCACATTAGAACTCAACTCAAATGCTTGCTTAACGGTAACAATATTCTCTACATGTCTTTCAGAATCGTACACGGTTTGACCAGCAACACGCCAAACACCATTTTCTAAGTTGAGGGTTTGATTTAAGTTTACTTTTTTGTCTTCTAATAAAGCCATTAAAGTAGCCAACTTAAAAGTAGAACCAGGCTCACTTGGGGTGATGGCATAATTCAAATTTTCCCAGTAAGTTCCATTCGCCATTCTGCCTAAATTCGCAATGGCTTTTACTTTACCCGTTTTGGTTTCTAACACAATCGCGCAACCATTTTCTGCTTCATTCTGCACCATCATTTTCATTAAAGCCGCTTCAGCAATATCTTGAATGAATACATCAATAGTGCTCACAATATCTTTTCCGGTTTCTGGCTCAATAAGGTAAGTATCATCCACGGGCACTCCAATCCCACCGGCAATAGAACGAACTGTTTGCTTACCATTACGTCCTTTAAGTACTGCATCGTAGGTTTTTTCTAAACCCACTTTATTAGAATCACGCGCCAAGCCAATTGTTCTGAAAGCCAACATCTGATAGGGATTCAAACGAATGGTTCTTTCATTTGCAATCATGCCGCTTTTGTAACGACCCAATTTGAACAAAGGAAAATTGCGCAAAGAATCGTATTGAGTAAAGCTGATTTTTTTCTTAAGGGGGAAGTAACCGTCTTGCGCTTTATACGCCTGTTGTAATACGCGCTTGTATTCTACCGGACTCATGTCTTTAAACAATTGCGCTAAATGAAAACTGAGTGAATCTATATTTTCTCTAAAACGCAAACCATTTTTTTCTCTTAAACCAGCCACCCTGAAATCAATAAAAATATCAAACTGCGGAATAGAAGTACTGAGCATTTGACCATCTTCGCTATAGATGGTGCCACGCTCTGCTTCAATTTCATCAATGCGTTGGTGCAAGCTATCACTCATGCTTCTCCACTTGGCACCTTCTACTTGTTGAATGTAAACCGCCTTGCCAAAAATGGCTATGCAAGCAATCACCATCAGTATATAACTGAGGTAGACTCTCCATAATATGTCGCGTTTTACTTCCATTATTGTTTGATGCGCTCAGGCATGTCTTTACTTATTTTTAAACCCATTGGTGCAACCAGCTGAACAATTTGCGATTCTTCTGTTTTATACATCAACTCACTTTTGAGCGTTTTGTATTTGAACTGCAACTCTTTTAATTCGTTATTGATCGCGTTTATACGGCGTATGGTTCTGTCGGCCATATGACCGTTGGCTATATACAATACTGCTAAAACAGAAAGGAAAAGGAAGAAACCAGTGTTCTTCACAATCCACTCATAGTTGAGCAACCCCCTTAAAGGGTTCTTGGGATTTGTTTTGTTTTCGGGCACGGTATATATATTAAACGCGCGCTGCTACACGTAGCTTTGCGCTCCTACTTCTTGTATTCCTTTTCAATTCAACTTCACCAGCCGTAATCGGCTTCTTGTTCACTAGCTTAAACACTTCCACTTTTTCAACAGAAACAAATGGATTATCAATTACTTCATCAAAACTTCCTTGTTTAAAAAAGTTCTTTACCATTCTATCTTCAATAGAATGAAAAGTGATGATAGCCGCTCTGCCACCGGGTTTCAGTACCGTAGGCAATTGCTGCAACATTTCTTTCAGGGCACCCATTTCATCGTTCACTTCCATTCTCAATGCCTGAAAAACCTGTGCTAAATATTTATTTGGATTTCCTTTTACAACGGAGCTGATCATTGCTTTAAACTGATCAATGGTAGCAAAGGGCAAGCGCGTTCTTTGTTGAACAATATGTGCAGCCAAGGTTTTAGCATTGGTTACTTCACCGTATTGTTCAAACATTTTATGCAACTGCAATTCGCTGAAAGTTTTAATAATATCAGCGGCAGTAACACCTTGCCTTCTGTCCATGCGCATATCCATCGGACCTTCAAAGCGGATGGAGAAGCCACGCTCGCCTTCATTAAATTGATGAGAGCTCACACCCAAGTCGGCCAAGACTCCATCTACTTGCATGATTCCATGCAAGCGAAGAAAGCGATGCAAATGGCGAAAGTTTTGCGGAACAAATAAAAGCCTTGGTTCGTTCTGAATATTCTGTTGAGCATCTGCATCCTGATCAAAAGCCACCAACTTACCGTTAGGGCCTAATTTTTCTAGAATACCTTTGCTATGACCACCACCACCAAAAGTGCAGTCTACATAAACCCCATCGGGTTGAATAGACAATGCGTCAATGGTTTCATGGAACAGAACAGGAACATGATAATCGCTAGCAGGTAAATTTTCCATGCTGGTTATTTATCTTGTTTTTTATCTGCTTCCTGCATTACTTCTTGCGCAAGGCTACTAAAAGCCTCCGAAGAGAAATCCTCAAAGAGCTGTTTGTACTTGGCTGCATCCCAAATTTCAAAACGGTCCATTGCGGCAGCAAGTACAATGTCTTTAGAAAGGCCAGCGAATTCTTTTAAAGAAGCAGGCAATAACATTCTGCCCGCCGCATCTAATTCTATTTCGGTAGCACCACCTAAAAACTGACGTCTGAATTGACGTACTTTTGGATCAAAATCATTTAACTGACTAATCTTGGCAATAATCAATTCCCAACTTTTCATTGGATACAGCGTGAGACATTTTTCGAAGCCACGGCCCAGAATAAAGCGACTCTCTCCTTCAGGCAACTGTTTTCTCAGTCCGCCTGGAAGAAGGAAGCGCCCTTTGGCGTCTACCGTTGCTTCATATTCTCCGTGAAATCCGATCATAAGTGAATAAATATTTCCAAGATTACCACTTGTTGACACAAAATAACACTTTTTCCCACTTTTATCCCAAAAATGAGGGTATTGTATTTATCCACAAGATTTGTGGAGCTGTAATGCTTTCCTATCTTGCGTTTCAGACAATTTGGCGCTTATGATACTGTATAACCTGTGAATAGCTGTGGATAAGCCGTGAATTACTAAAGAAAACCCATGAAACACCCGTCATTACTGCATATTGTTGATTTCACTTATGAGCTTCCCGACCATAAAATAGCCCGTTACCCCCTGGAACAGCGGGACCAAAGCAAGTTGCTGGTTTGGGGATCTTCCCAAAATTTGAAGGGCGCGGAACATGGTTCGGAGGTTTTAGAGGGTGATTTCGCCCCAATTCGGGAAAATACCTACGCAAATATTGCCGATGAACTGCCTGCTGAAAGTTTGTTGGTTTTCAATAATACCAAAGTGGTAGAAGCCCGATTGCTTTTTCAAAAGCCCACCGGTGGGATGATTGAGCTGTTTTGCTTGGAGCCGGCCGATCAGTATGAAGATATAACCACAGCTATGTTGCAGAAGGGATCGGTACAATGGAAATGCCTCGTTGGCGGCGCAAAGAAATGGAAGGAGGGAGCGGTGCAGCTGAGTGTGGCAGCGCCTTCGGGCGTTGGCGCGGCGGGCGGCGCGGATGCGGACGTCAGCGCGGCGGCTGGTGGCGCGGGCCTGAGAATTGAGGCAACCAAAGTGGAGTCTTTGCCCGATTGTTTTTTAATTGAATTCCGCTGGGAGCCAGCAGGGCTAAGCTTTGCAGAGGTCTTGCATCTGGCAGGAGACATTCCCCTTCCCCCCTACTTAAATAGAGCCACAGAAGAAGCCGACAAAGAAAGATACCAAACCATTTATGCAAAGCACGATGGATCGGTAGCAGCACCAACAGCAGGCTTGCATTTTACCGAGAGTGTGTTTTCAAAATTATCCGAAAAAAATATACTCAAAGCATATGTTACACTGCATGTAGGAGCAGGCACTTTTAAGCCAGTGAAAGCAGAACAGATGAAGGATCATGAAATGCATGCGGAATTTATTGATGTAACACTTGAGACTATTGAGCAATTATTATCGCATGTAGAAAAAGGAATTATTGCGGTGGGAACAACTTCGTTACGAACGCTGGAAAGCCTTTACTGGATTGGCGTTAAGACGATTCGAAATCCAGCTATTTCATCAGACAATTTACATGTGACGCAGTGGGAACCTTATGTTTCCGCCGGGGAGACTGCTGAAAATAAAAGTGGGCAAAAAAATATACCGAAAGAATATACTAGTGGTGGCAACAAAGTTTTACCGTCTGCTACAGAGTCGCTACAATCTTTATTGAATTGGATGCAAAAAAATAATGCAAGCAGAATAATTACGAAAACGCAAATCATTATTGCACCAGGCTATTCCTTTAAAATCATTCGTGCATTGATCACGAATTTTCATCAGCCACAGAGTACATTGTTGTTATTGGTGTCTGCTATTGTTGGAGAAAATTGGAAAAAAATATACCAATATGCATTGGACAATGAGTATCGTTTTTTATCGTATGGCGATGGATCAATACTATGGGTTGCAAAACCCGAATCGGTCGAAAATTAGCATTAACAATCTAGTCATGCATTAGCGGCACTTCAACAGTAAATGAAGTACCCTTGCCAACAACGCTGTCTACTTTTATTTTTCCCTTGTGCGCATCAATCACGGTTTTAACATAACTCATGCCCAATCCAAAACCTTTTACATTGTGTAAATTACCGGTATGAGCGCGATAGAATTTTTCGAACACGCGCTTAACAGATTCTTTACTCATACCAATACCATTGTCTTCAATGCGAATCACTAAATGATTCTTGGTGCTATGAGTAGAAATCTTAATGTGCACAGGGTCTTGAGAATATTTAATGGCATTGTCTATTAAATTAGAAATCATATTTCTAAAATGTGCATCATCCCCACTGATCAAATCGTTACTTGCATTCAATAAGAAATCAATCTTACCATTTTTATCGTTCAATTGTAATGCAAAAGTACTGGCCACTTCTTGAATCATTTCGTGCACATCAATTTTAGATAAATTTAAATTGAGTTCTTGCTTCTCTAAGAAAGCCGCTTGCAAAATGGTTTCCACATGTTTATTCATGCGGATATTTTCTTCTTTAATAATATTAGTGAAGTAAGCACCTTTCTCTGGATTGGCCTGAACTTTAGGCGTACGCAACGCATCTACCGCTAAAGAAATAGTAGCCAAAGGGGTTTTGAATTCATGCGTCATATTGTTGATGAAATCACTTTTGATTTGAGACAGTTTTTTCTGGTTCAACAAAGTTTTAACCGTTACGTAAAACGCAGCAATAATAATCAACATGAAAGTGATGGCCCCCACTAAAATCCAGCGAAGTGAAGCCCATACTTGATTTTCAACATCAGGAACAATAATAATAAGGACTTCGTTGGTTTCAGTAAAAGCGAGGTTATCTGTATCGCGTAAAATGGCGTAGTAGTTTCGTTTGTTGTTGATGGTATCCCAAAACTCTTGTTCATAACCCGGAGAATAAAATTCATAGTTGCCTTCCACATCAGAAATAGCAAACTCAAATTTTAGTTTACCTAATTGTACCCGCTCAAATTCTTTTTCAATTTTTTCCCGCACTTCCTCCATCGTAAACCTTTCCTCTACGGTGGGCTGGCGAAATAATTTGATTTGCAACTCGGAGCCCAGCAATAATCCCCCCCTTCTATTTAATCTAAGTGGTTGGGAAGAACGAGTGGATTTGCCAATATCATTGGCTACGCTTACCCCCCCAGCATTAATTTTTTCACTCAACTGAGATTTGGTTACTTCCATAAGGTTATCAAACCAAGAAGCCTGCAATAGGAAAAGTCCTAGCAGCGAAAGTGAAATCAGTATGACAATGATGGGGAAAGTTCTCTTCATGCGCAACAAATATAGATTTATTTAACCCTAGCCAATAGCAGCAAGGCAACCAAGGGCTTTTTTTAACTAGATTTTTTAGATTTAGCACGGAAAATAAATATTATTCTTATCTTTTTGATCAATATGGAACTAAACAAAGGAATTTTATTGCTATCCGACCCGTTTTTAAAGGATCCGAATTTTATAAGGACAGCTGTGCTAATATGCGACCATAATGAAGAAGGTGATATTGGATTTATCCTCAACAAAAAAACCGATCAGGTTTTAGGAGATGTAGTAGAGATTGCAGATGGATTAATATTGCCGGTGTACGAAGGAGGACCAGTAGAACAACATACCCTACATTTTATTCATAGAAGACCCGATATCATTACAGAAGGAATTGAAATATCTAAAGGAATATATTGGGGAGGAGATTTTGATGTAGCCATTGCAGCGTTGCACAATAAAGAAATTACCGATTTGCAAATTCGCTTTTTTGTAGGGTATAGTGGTTGGAGTGCAGGTCAATTACAAGAAGAAGTAGAAGAAAAAAGTTGGATCATCACAACCCCAGATGTAGGCATCAGTTTTTCATTAGACGCCGAACAAATTTGGAAACGCAGCATGCAATTACTCGGCGGCGAATACGCCCAAATGACCAACTACCCCATTGATCCGCAGTTGAATTAGCTTTTTTTCTTTTTGAATATAGCTAAAAAAAGCAATTCTAACATCCATGGACTAGCAATTGGTTCTTTTTGTACAAATGCATCATTTGGATATTTATTTTGAATATAGTAATACACCAAACAAAGTAGCTGTAAGAATACAAAAGTAAATCGCAATGAAGTGTAAGGCATTCTAACCTCAAAAATGAATGTTGAAATCGAGGGGATTACAAAAATGATCAAGATGAACAACCAAAATAAACTTCGAAATAAAGCGTATCTGATTTTTGGTGTTGTTAGTTTTTTTTGGAGCCATTGGTCAATTGCATGTATAAAGTGAAATTTTTTCAATTCATATTTCAGTCCGTTAGGAGAATCATCTTCCTTTAGCGCATAATCAAAAACTTGCCAAGTAATTACATTTAAACATATACTGTTTACCCATTCATCCCAGCTCACATAGTCTACCTTAAATAAAATGGAATAAAGAAATCCAGCAGGCAATATGATAAGGTTGAACAAAACTGCATGAAATAATAATACTACAACCCCAGAATGTTTTTTGTTTTCTTTTATCATTAGAATGAAGTTTAAATATGGGCAGTATGGTATCCCCAAAGTTTCGAGTAATGACCTTTCATAGAAAGTAAATAATCATGAGATCCTTGTTCAACTAACTTACCCTTATTGAGCACTAAAATGGTGTCACATTTTTTTATAGTAGTTAATCGATGGGCAATGATGATGATGGTTTTAGCTTGCTCCTTAAACCAATTGAGGGCATCTTGTACTTTTTGCTCACTAGTAGGATCAAGACTGCTAGTAGCTTCATCTAAAATTAAAATATCAGGGTTACGATATAGTGCCCGAGCAATTGCCAAGCGCTGTTTTTGACCACCCGACAAATTAACGCCTTGTTCATTAACCATGCTGTTGTAGGTATTGGGTAAATGATTAATAAATTCATCAGTACCTAGAATAGTAGAAAGAAAAAGGATTTTCTGCATATCTGGTTCACTATCACCAATAGCAATATTTTCTATAATAGTTCCATTGAATAAATCAATATGTTGGGGAACTACACCTACTCTATCTCTTAAACTCCGGTTACTAATATGTTGCAAGTCTATTTGACCAATCGTGATATTGCCATTGTTTAGCGGATATAGATTTTGCATTAAAGAAAGCAATGTTGATTTACCACTTCCACTTTCCCCTACTACAGCAGTGCTTTTTCCTTTTTCAAAACGAATATTTAAATCTTCAAATACAGTGGTTCTTGTTCCATATCTAAAATGAACATGCTTCAATTCAATATCACCTATTAATTCAGGAACTAACTCAATTTTTTGATCATTACTTGATTCTGTTTCTAAATCAATAATTTCAAATAAGCGATCAGCAGCAATGATAGCATCTTGTATATTCTTATTAGCCCCAATCAAAGAGGTGGCTGGACCAGTAAAATATCCAACCAATGCATAAAACGATAAAAGTTCACCTGGAGATAACTCTCGATTAATTACAAAATAAGATCCAATCCATAAAAGCAAAATCGTAAATAATCTTGTAAAGAATTCTGCTCCTGTTCCAATAAACAAACTGTAAATGCTGGACTTATAAATTGTTTTAAGCAAACTAATAAAACGACTTTCTGTTTTGTCATTGGCAAATTGTTCAATACCAAATTTTTTAATAGTGCCAACCGCATTCAAGCTTTCTACTAATTGACTTTCTAATTCAGCACTTTCCTCCATTAAACGTCTTTGCCATTTTTTGTTTACCTTATTACTAAGCCAATAAATCAACCCATAAATGGGGATTATAGCAAGCATGATAAGCGCCAACTTCCAATAATAAAAGAACATGACCAACAAACTAAAAATTACAATCAGCACATTAACGATTAAGCTTAAAGCAACCGAATTAATAAATTCTCTTATTTTAACTGCATCATTCACCCTGCTGATGATTTCACCTACACGCATCGTATCAAAAAAACGTTGGGGCAATTTTAATAGATGTTTATAGTAACCCAGAATCAACCTAGCATCAATCATTTGACCTGTTTGCAAACCAAAAACCGTTTTAAAAGAACCAATGGCCAATTGAAATACTAAAATAAAAATCATGCCCAAACTCAATAGATTCAATAGTCTTGTATTCCCTTCTACTAATACAAAATCTATAATCTTTTGCATGTAAATTGAAGTAGACAAGCCAAGAATGGTGTAGAGTAAAGCCCCTATTAAAGCTTGAATCATAATGGAAGTATGCGGCTTAATTAACTGCCAAAACCTTTCACTATTACTTATTTTTTGCTTACCCGTTACAAAACCATCCCCAGGCAAAACCAATACTATCACACCAGACCATAATACTTGAAAATCATTGAGTGATTTTTTTATAAATACACCTTCTCCAGGATCCATATAAGTTATGAACTTTGAATTAATGGAATAAATCACCACATAGTGATGTAATCCATTTTTCAATACAATATGCGCAATGGCAGGTAAAGGAATTTTTTGCAAACTATCCAAAACGCCCTTTGCAGCTTTAGCCTGAAATCCAAGTCGCTCGGCGGCTTCAATCAATCCCAACACATTGGTGCCCCGTTTATCGGTACCAGCAAACTGTCTAATTCTACTAACAGGTAATTCCAATAGATAATGCATAGCCACCGAAACCAAGCAAGCGGCACCACAATCGGTTATATCCCTCTGTTTGATACAGGTTTTATTTTTCATAAACAGCTGCTGTTATAATAGAATTCGGCGCAACAGGATTAAACCAGTCATCTACTTTATCAAATAAAAGTTGCCAAAGCGTTCTTTCAGCAACAACAAATCTTGCTTGAAAACTGAGTCCTTTTTTTAGACTTCCTTTAAACCCATTTTTCAAAAACAATTGAGTACTATCAAAGCTGCAGTGAACTTTGAAAGCAGGCTTATTGTTGATGAGTGAAAAATCATTCTCTATAGAAATTACCTTACCAGTCAGTATTCCGAAATAGTTATAGTCAAAAGCATCCACTTGAAAGCGAGCGGTATGACCAATTTTCAATAAGCCAATGTCTTTAGTGGATAAGTAACACTCCCCCAGTAATTCACTCAATGGCGAAATAATACATAAGGGTTCTCCTGCAGCAATAAAGCCGCCAATATATCTGGTATTGATTTGCTGAATTACCCCAGAAACAGGCGCAAGAATGAAATAGTTCTTTTGCTCAATATAAATTTGATTTTTCTGAGACTGAAACTGAGAAATATCTAATTGATAACGCTGCAAATCATTTTGCCAAAGCGCGAGTTGCTCATTCTTAAAAGCATTCAAAATATTGTTTAATCTTTCCAATTCAATTTCTTTATCAAAATGTTCTTTAGGCGCAATTACTTTGTCTTTGAGCAGCGAAGTAAAAATTTGCAACTCATTGGATACTTTTTTAATGCCCGTTTGATGATCAGCCAATTGATGAACAAACTTATTCAACTGTTCTTTATAGAGCGGCGTTTCTAATAAGATGGCATTGAAATTATCATTAGAAGTCAATTTGATTAAATCATCCACATAGCGTTTTCGCTGATTCTGCTCAACTTGATTTAATATGATTTTAGGCTGACTGATATTGTCTTTGATAGCCGCAATCAACTGCCCTTGTTTAACCGTATCTCCCTCGCGAACATATAGCCGATCAAGATTCCCCGTTATGATTGGCTTCACTTCCGTCCGTTCATTGGCTGGTCTAATGATACCGCTAGAGCGAATCGCTATGGTCGTTTTAATGAAGGGTAAAGCGGCTAGGCCTGTTACAATCATACTTAATATGACCCAATATAAATATTGCTTTGATGGGTAATATATAATATTACTAGTAGATAGAAACATAAATAGTAATTAAATAAGCCGCAAACAGAAAATTATCAAATTAT
Organism: Sphingobacteriia bacterium 24-36-13; assembly: GCA_002281875.1. GTDB lineage: Bacteria > Bacteroidota > Bacteroidia > Chitinophagales > Chitinophagaceae > Sediminibacterium. The sequence continues at coordinate 11,378 of NCHN01000043.1, forward strand.
ATATGGAGTGTGCAACAGCAACTATAAGAAATGAATTTTTATTTTTATTCTGTACTACTAAATAAAGTGATCCAAATAATAAACCCGAAAAAAATGTTTTTAAAATATATTCAGGTGAATAAAAATGAGACAGTCCAAATAAAGTAGCTGAAAAAATGCAAGAAAATAAATAAGCATTAGGCCTTTTTTCTAGTATATAAGAAATAATAGAATATTGAAAAATTAAAGTCTCAAGTAATGGAGCAAAAAAAACAACAAGCAAAAATTCTTCATATTTAGTATCAAACTCTGGCCCTATCATTTTCTTAGAAGACAATAGAAATGTAAATAATACGCCTACGGAGATTTCAACTATAACAGTTAAAAAAATCAATTTAATTAGATTGATTTTGGAGAGTACCTTTATTGAGTTTATATAAATATTATTCAGTCTAATAAATAAATAAAGCATACTATTTTTTTATAAAAAGAATTAATCAAAATACCGACTTACTTTTAATGATTTGACTTTTTAATAAAGGGGTTAGGTTTTTCCTAACCCCTTTATGTTACTTTTTCAAGTTTGGAGGAAGAGACTGTTGATATGTTACTGCATCTTTAGCAAAAGTGTAAATGACTTTTGCTGTTACACCAGCAGCATAAGATACAATGTCCCAAAATTCTCCGCCGCCTTCAATTGATTGCATTTGATCAATACTTAATGCTTGGAGACCCTTAAAAGCGGAAAGGTCAATTGTTTGATTTTTCATCTTAAAAAATTTAATTGATTATTTTAATGAATTCCAACCAGCTAAGAAGCCTTTCTTAATCGTGCTCCAATTATCAATGACGTCGTAAGCTAACCCAGCTATTCCTGCTTTCTTCAACCAGGTTCCAATTTCACCACCATTAATTTCCTGAGATTCCTCCGCACTAAGGTTCACCAACCCTAGTTGTTCGAATGATACTTTTTTCATTTTAGTACAATTTAAAATGACCTGTCTCTCGCCATGGTTATTTCAGCGTCACGCAGAAGTCCCGCTACCGTGAACTCGGGTTTAGTTTACTTGTTGCAACAAGATTTTGTTCTGAACAAGACGAAGGAACGGATAACAATAGCGAAGCGGTAGGGCAGTATTATCAAATTCTGATGGTTATTTAACGGGAGTAAAAAATCATTTTCACCTTCCCAATTAAAATCATATCTACCAAATATAAAAGAGTAGAAATACGGAGACCCACCGTTTTTTAACGGTAAAGAATTATTTCATTTGGAGGTTATTTAAACAAAGCATCCATTTTAACCTCATTTTGAATTAGCCCAATATAATTTCCAGTGTTTTTAACACCATGCGTTGTAACCAGCGTTAAAAAGAGGGTTTTACGTGTTTTAGTTTTTTCGATAAAGACATTCATTTTTGATTGAATTTCCTTTGCATAAGATTTAGTTATCTCAAACTCAGTACTTGAAAATTTCATCTCACATAAATTAATACACATATCCTGTCTGTCAATTAATAGATCAATTTGAGCGCCTTTTTCATCTTTGTTGGGTATGTAACGCCACATATAATGCTCAGTATGTACACTCCTAATACCTAATGCATTTTTTAATTGTATGATATGCTTCAAACAAATATTTTCGAATGCATAGCCGCTCCAGCTAATCCAAGATTGTGTTCTTGAATATTTTGCCCAACTACCAGCTCCTTTTAGTTTGCCATGCTCAATGAATTTTGTATAAAACAGTGTATACTCATCTACTAATTTATAAACACTGTCCTTTGCTGTTTTGCCATAAGGGTTAAATATTCCTATAAATCCAGATTCTGCAAGCTCATCTAATACTTGAGAAGTTCCTCCACCAGATTTCAATTTACATGTTTCAATAATTTCATTCCGTGTAAGACCTTTCCCTTTTTTTGCTAATGCTTTAATAATATTCATATGAATAGCAGCATCATCAAATAAAGAGCTAAATAAATTTTTAAACTCATCATTTAAAAATCCATCTTTGGTAAAACAAATTCTGTCAATCGCCAACATTGAACTTTCCCCTCTTTCTATCATTTTCAAATATTGAGGCACTCCCCCCATCACCATATAAAGTTGAATTAATTGATACCTATCAAGTATGATTTTTCTTTCTTTCAAAAATTCTTCTGATTCACCTAAAGTAAATGGCATGAGGCGTATCTTTCTGGTAACTCTGTTATGAAGCCCCCCTTTATTATAAATAATATTCTTGATCATCCATGCTGCTGCTGACCCACAAATGACTACTACCAAGTTTTTTTCTTTTGAAGCCCATGTATTCCAAAAGTTTTCGAAAGCTTGTATAAATCCAGATCGAGGAGTATGAAGCCAGGGGAACTCATCAATAAATATTACTTTCTTTTCTTTTTTGATTAATGGCTTTATATAATCAATCAGAAGCGTGAACGCTTGTGACCAATTTCTAGGACTAGCGATTGGGAAACCTGTTGCTCGAGACATTGCATTACCAAATACTTCCAATTGCTGACTTAATGTAGCATTATGTACTCCTGATAGTTCAAATATCAGTTGCTTCTCATAGGCATTCCTGATTAAATAAGTTTTACCAATTCTACGGCGTCCATATATCGCAAGCAGCTCCGCATCATTTGATTCAATGATATTTTTTAATTGCTTTTGTTCTATTTCCCTACCTATAATTTTTTCCATTGGTTGAAATTTAAATCATCGGATAATTTATATTCTGCCAAATCTATGAAATTTTAGCCAATTTGGCGAGATATAAAATAACTATATTCTGCCAAATCAGTGAAATAAAAGTGGATTTGGCGGAATATAAACAACCCTTATCTCCCCAAAACCTTCAAATAAAAAAGATAA
>NCHN01000044.1 GCA_002281875.1 Sphingobacteriia bacterium 24-36-13
TTTTTTAGGCCATCAATTTACCCCGTTTTGAAAAAGAATTTTTAGGGGGTCACATTGTGCTGGAGAACGGGGGTCAGTTTTACTGGTATTTACAATCAAATGGCGCATCATCAATGAAACAAGAGATATAGCCGGATTTGAGTGCCGAAAAGCTGTTGGTGTTATTTTGGATTCTGTTTATGTCATTGCTTTTTATACCGATCAAATACCACTAAGTGGAGGTCCACTTTCGTATGCAAATCTTCCAGGTATGATATTGGGAGTGGCCATACCCAGGATGAATATTACGATTATGGCAACCAAATTGGAAATGATTGAACCCAAGCCAGAAAAAATGGTGCCGCCATCTTCTACACGTTGGAAAAAGTCAAATTATGCAGGACTCATAGAATCACTCAGAAAATCCAACCTCTCCAATTGGGGTAGTTATGGAAGAAAATATGTGATAGGGTCATTGTTGTGAGAAGTAGATATCATTTGTAGACCTGTCTTAATATGGGCCTGTCTTTACGATGAATCTTTATTTTCGATTTCTTGTTTTTACCCCACCAAAAAATAAATCCAGTTATTGGTAAGCTAGCAACAATCAGTGCGATAAAAAATAGAAGTACTCGACTTGGTAAACCCAGAATAGCTCCTGTATGAATATCATAGTTCATCCGTCGAATAAAATCTGCAGCGGTGTGAGCATCGGAGTAGTTACCCCAGACATATGCGCCAGCGATTTCCTGACCACTATATTGATCAAAATATCTGAAATCGGTTTTATAAAGTGTTTTTTTCTCGGGGTTAGCCCGTAATAATATTGCAGCAGTTTCTTCTGTTGGTAATACAAACATCGCAGTAGCATAGTTTGATTGTAGTTGCGGTTCAGCAACTGCTTTCCAAACAATGTCAATCGCTGCAGGCTTGTTGGTCATGCTTGCTGTAGTGAGATTTGATGTAGGAGGCTTTTTTTGGATGATGGATGTGTTTGCACCCGTAAGTGCATATGTGAAATTTGCAAAACCTTCAAAGGCAAAAATCAAGCCTGACAGTACGGTGAAAATTACCACCCAAGTACTATAAAAGCCAAGTACTTTGTGCAAGTCATAATTCAGTCGCTTAGGAGAGGCCTTCCACATGATTTTAAGTCCACTTTTTATGGCTCTTCTTTTTTTGGGCCACCATAAAATCAACCCGCTAATCAATAAAAGTAAAAAAATAACGGTAGACCATCTGATGATTTCATGCCCGAATGAGAAACCTAATGTGCGGTGTATCTTAAGTACTACACTTAAAAAGTCCTTGTCGTTATTACGTAGTTTTAAAACTTTACCATTGTAAGGGTTGATAAAAATTGAATAACTGTATGCTTCTTTTTTTGTGCACAAAACCATTACTGCTTTGTCCTCGGCATCATAATAGATTCGTTGCAATGGCTTATTGGGAAGTGTTTGTTCTGCTATGTGTTGAATCTGCGATGGCAGCAGAAATGGTTTATTCTCTTGCTTAACACTGCGATAAGGTTGAAGATCTTGTAGTTCAGGAGCAAAGCAGTAAATCGCACCTGTTAAACCCAGTACACATACGACCAGTCCAGTTGAAAGTCCTAGCCACAAATGTATTTGATGGATTATTTTTTTAAAGGTCATGCTACATATGCTTAAAGAAATAGTCCCGGTAACCCGGGACTATTCTAAAATTAAACGTTATTAGGTTACAACTTCACGTTCAAGGTAAGTCGGAAAGATGCTCCTTTTCCTTTTGTATAACTATCATTAAACGCGCCCCATTGCGAACGAGCTGTGAAATAATCTTTATTGAATAGGTTTTCTATACCTAGTACCATTGAAGTACTTTCATTCAGATTGTAACCGATGGATGAATTAACAAGGTGGTATGCAGTCACAGGCGCTTTATAGGGGTCATATGATCCACTGCTGTTTCGCGCAAATCGATCCCTATTTAAAATTCCTGTGTACTGCATTAGGATATTTAATTTACCTGGAAGTATGGCATAATCAATATGGCCAGCTAGTTTTGGCGGAGCGGCACGCTGACCAGGCAAGTATTCATCCACTGCATCTTTAAAGTTGCCATTGTTATTCGCATCAATTTTGCCTTCCACGTAACTATATGAAAGACCCGTTTGGATATTTTTTGTTAATTGTACATCGGCTGATATTTCAAAGCCATAAATTCTTTCTGGTGCCCTCTGTACGACAAAGACTCCATTTTGGAAAACACTATTCGCGCCTAGGCTTGATTTGCTTATGTAGCCTGTTGCTTCAAAACGAAACTTTTTAAATTTACTTACAAAGCCAACTTCATAATTATCAATCACAACAGCATCCGTATTGATCTTTGCAATTTCATTTACCCTAGCTGAACGTAGCACTAGGCCAATATCTGATACGCTAAAACCTTGTGAAAAACTAAGATAAGGAGCGAAGTAGTCGGAGATATTATAACGAATACCAGCATTAAATACAACTGTATTGTATTTCAGGTCACCCCCTTTTACATTCATGGAAGGTGTAACCACATTGGTAGCTGTATTTTTTGTAGGCAGTGTTGCATAATCATCTACTGCAATATTTACCTTTTCATACCTTATGCCACCTTTAACAATCAACTTATCAAAAAAGGTGAATTTTGTTTGAACAAAAGGTGCAAGATTGAACATATTCATGGCAGGTACCCATACACGACCATCGACCAATGGTTGTGAAGTGATGTCCCTCTGCGCGTCAAGGCCATACGTAAAATTGGCATCCATTTTTTTTGCGGTTAGTGGTGTATTAAACACCAAACGGGCACCGCTTTTTTTAGATAGGATACGTGATACACCGCCGTCAAGAAACACTTCAGAATAAAAGAATACATTATCTACGCTTTGGTAATAGATATCGGCATCATAGCTTGTACCCGCAATACCTGTTTTTCCTGTCATCTGCAAACTTAGGTTATGGTTACCCCTTACTCCTTGTGGAACACCTTTACTTTCGCCTAATCTTGCTGTTGTCTTCACCCCGTTTCTGTAGTTGCCATTTACAGTTAGGTAATTGGTCGTCTGGCGGCTACTGTAGAAATTGTAGGATGCTTGAATTTTATGATTGCTATTGATTTCATATCCTAGTTTTGCGAAAGCATTATAGGAGTCTGTTTCACCTAATCCATACACGGGTGGTAATACATCACCGTTCGCATCTTTTTGTTCCCCTGTTTGTTCATAGACCCCACTGAGTACGTAGTTGAACTTCCCTTTATCACCGAACAACATTTGGCTGATTCTTCCGCCCATGCTATTTCCCTTTTTTACTAGTGAGCCTGTTGAACTAATAGAAGTGAGGCTGTTAAACACTTTAGTTGTTCTGGGATTGCGGGTGAAATAATTAATGAGTCCCCCTGCTGCACCATTACCATAAATAGCTGTTGCGCCTTTTACTACTTCAATTCTTTCTATAACGGCTGGATCAAGTGCTCGAATATCCATGGCCCCATTGCGTAGTGGGGTTGATTGTGGAATACCATCAATCATGATGAGCAGACTACGACCACGTAGCGTTTGACCAAAATTACTGCTTAAACCTGTGCTTGGTGCAAGACCGGATACCCGATTCTCAAGGATATCACCTAGGTTGGTTGTTATGTTGATGTTTTTTTCTATGACTTTTGAGCCAATGATTGAAACGGATGAAGGCACTTCATCAATCGTTTCTCTGGTACGACCTGCAGACACAATCACTTCTGCTAATTGTTTTTGTGCAGGCTCCAGTTGTATTATAATTGTTGTCGTTTGGTTGGCTTCAACTGTAATAGATTTAGTCAACTTCTCTTGTCCAATCATCGAAACACTGAGTTCGTAACTACCTGACTTGATGTTCTTAAAGTCAAATTCTCCTTTTGAATTGGTTACTGTGGTTTTGTTTACGGCTTTTAGTTGTACAGTTGCTCCAATCGCCGGTGATTTATCGATTGTCGTAACTATTCCTGAAATGCTGCCGCCTGTTTCTTGTTGGTTTTGCGCAATTAACTTTGTGTTGATGATAAGGCATAAGCAGAGAATAAATCCAATTCTAATCATTGTAGTCTTCTTTTTAAGCGATTATTTCAAACAACAAAACTCATTGATTATAACTTAGGCAGGTATAGCAATCGGGAAATCTGGTTTACGAAAGCAGGAAATAAGGCTTTAGCATGCGATAACTAGTGACTTTTGCAATCATTTGCTGAATTAACAGCATTGTGCTTGCCCCATTTTCGCAATTCATAACTATAGGGTTAAATTAGATACTCCAATGAAGAACATCCTTACAAAAGGTGGTCAATTACACCAGAATCTCCACTACGCACTAAAATGGCTTGGGTTAGGAATATTTCCATCAATAAATACAACCACTACATGTGAAGCATTAGAGTCGTCAGTTTGTCCATGAACAGGTACCTTTCGGAGAAAAACGTTATTATTTGCTATGGCTGGTGGCCTTGTTTTGGCTGTTAAGTCAAGAATGCAAAGGATTGCTACCTGCGCAGATGTTGCAGAAGCATAAACCACAGGCTGCCTTTCATATTTGGACATTACCTTTTCGCGATCAGAAATAGATCTCTCGACTTTTAGCTCTGCAATTATCTCTTTGAAACGGATTTCAACCCTTCCGCCTGCGATATGGCTTTCTTTGATAACTTGTCCTGCCAGATCGTTTCTTGCGGAGAGATATTTGATCATGTTATTCCTGAATTGATCCTCAGTTAATGAAGTAATGGCTTTATATTCTGAATGCTCCGCGCAAAATCCCTGGTAGTTAAGTATTCCGGAAAGTAAAATACTAAAATGTTCCAGTTCGGAATCGGGCAGGTCCAGTACCTCTTTTTTAATTAATCCGATAATTTCAAGAGCTTTTTGATTCAATTTGGAATATCCGGTAGGGAAGAGGAATTGTTCGTTGTCAACTGCTTTTAAGATTAACTGATCATAACCAATAATGAGTGGATACAAGGTTATTTTGTTCTGGGCGGTAAATCGTGCCAGCATTCGTATTGCCATCGGTTTTTCGAAGAGCGGTTGTGGATACTTTACTATAATACTTCCTTCGATTGGGATAGATTTGTTGCCTGTATATTGAATTTCCGGTAGCGATAATACAAAATGAGAATCATCGGTAGTAGTTACGGCAGAAAGAGTTAGTTTTTCATAACCCTCGGGCCATTCGTTTAATTTAATTTCACCGCTAAGATTGTAACGAACATTCGGTTTTATGGTTTGTGGATTTGCCCACAACTCATTGTCAAAATAAAATCGAACTGATACAATCAAATGTTGTTCTTTCTCTTCTGGAGATACATCATAATCATCCGGTTTATTTTTTGAATTTTTACCTCTGCTATCAAATTCTGAAGTGATCATTGTAGCAAAGCCGATTTGCAATGTATCCTTTGCAATTGCAATAACATCATGAATGTTTTTTGCCAGATTCATTTTTTCTGCAACTTTCACCATGGCAATGATCGAGGGTCTGTTATTGTTAACTTCCGCTATAGAGGAAGTAAATAAGCTGACATTCAGCTTTACTGCGGCAATCAAATCGGAGAAACCTGGCTTTCCGTCAGATTGCAGCTGGTAGGCTTCAATAAGCTGGAATAGAGATTTAAAGAATAGTTGCAAGGATAAGAAGTATCCTTTATCGCTTTCTGCGCTTACGGTTTCCAAAAAACTACCGATAGTTGATAAAGTATTATCTTTATAGGCAATCGTTTTATCCAGCGTTGTCGCGCTACAAAGAGATAGTGCTTCAGTCACCATTTGATTGAACTGGATAGTTGCCGAGATGGCTTCAATGCTAGTCCTTCGTTGCTGCATTCTGTGCGTGTTTTAAGTGAGTGATGTCAGGGTTACCTGCAAGTACAGAAAGTGAAAATAGTGCTAGACTGCGAATCAATAATAAATACTCCCTCAGTGACTGGTTGGACACCACATCAGAAATTTCTTTTAATAATTCCTCTGCAAAGCTTGAAGCTTTTTCGTACAATTCAAAATGAAGACAAAGCGTTAGAATACTTGCGATATCAGTATAATCCTGGTTTGTTCGGCTTTTTAGAAATGATTCAAGCTTTTCAATCTTTGAATGAACTGTGTCATAGCGCGCCTGGTAGATAGTGCTTATAAGTTCGTCGCGTTCACCCATGTCACCGAAATAAGGATGGGTTGCCGTTAAACGGTCAAGTAATAATTCGAGCCAATCTCCCTCAAAGTCAGGAATAGTCTCTTTGATCTCTTCCAACACACCGAGGAATTTCTTTGAGAAATATTGCTCTTTGTCTTTGCAAAACTTTACTACAAATACTTTTGTGATAGCAGTTATCCAATTTGTCTGTCCCACACACAATCGCAACAGGCGCTTTGTGGTCCGCTCGCAAAAATCATGATCAGGATTATTCTTTTGATAATAAGTAAGCGTCCAGTTAAACAGCGCGTGTTTTATTAAAAATTGTTGCGCTCCGGTTGCGAATGGGAAAATTGCTTCTGAAGCGTCAACCGCTGCCTTGTGTACAATAACAAACTGATCATCAAATGATTTTATCACAAAGCTTATATATTGATCTTTTAGTTGACTCGGGATGTGTTTTGCTACAGTTTTAATCAGTTCTATTGCGTATTTTCTGATCAATTGATTAGGGTCTGCTGCGAACGCCTCAATCAGATCGTAGAAAGTCTGTGGTACAACATTTGGGTATTTCTCTATCATTTTGTCCAGGATCTTCATTGCATGTACACGGATTTCTTCTGAATGTGGATCAATAATATATGAGTACAGATCCTGTACAAAACGGGAGAATATGTAAGGGTCTTTAATTCCGTTACCAAGAATCGTCAATAGTTCTTTTTTCAAATCTGCCTGGGAATTTGAGTCCAATGACTTTACGATTGGTTGAAGCTTTGGTAAGTTTTCAGCTTCATTCAATCTGAAAATATGGACGATTGTTTCTTTAACATGCTTGATGTCAGAAGAACGGGTCATTTCTTCATTTGAAACAGCGAAGTAGTCTTTTCCTATTAGGGGGTTGAATGTGGTTAGCTTGTCTTGTGGTTTTGTTTTTAACTCTTCTTTCCAAAATTGAAACTGCTTATATTCTTCGAGTAAAATTGTAAGGTGGCCTATCAATTCATCAAAGTATGTAACAAAATAAATGGGTACACTACCCGACATCTGTTCAAGGTCATCTAGCATTTCTTTTTTCAATTCTGGCGGTGTTACTTTTGCTGTTGCTACCGATATATAATCTTTAACCCATACAGGCATAAAATCTGAGAGCTCTTTGGTAAGTAAATCATTGCGAACCGTTTTGCCGGGGATTTCCCAAAGTTTGATTCTTGCAGCAGTTGAAAGTGTTGCATCTGCCTGTTTTACAACAGGATACGTTTTTTCAGGACTGCGTTTCAAAAGATCAACTACAATCTTTTGAACCATGTGGTCTGGTGAATCGTAATAACCATCGTCTTCAATCGTCAGACATTTGAGTATTTCGGGGAATAGAGATCTGATATATTCTTCGTTTACCTCTATTAAGTTGTCAAGAAGACCTAATATGTTATAACGGACGAATTTTTCTTCGTGTGATAGTCTCTCTTTTACGATTTGAGTAAAAAACGGTCTATCTAAATGGATTATCCTGTTGCATAGAGCAATAGTGTTTTGGTATGACGGCTCCTGTTCATTTTTGGGTGAGAAGATTCTGAAGTAGCTTAATCCGCTTAAAATAAACTGAAGCGATGATTCAAACTGTGGGAGATTTTCCTGATCTATATACAGATCAAGTAAGCCCGCTAAATCATCAATGTGTTTGCTGTTAACAAGCGCTTTCTCAAGATTTATTTTTATCTGGTCTGGCCTTTCTGATTTTATTTTCAACACGTTGGTTACTACCTGAATGCTATCCGATCCTATTTCTTCATCTTCAAAATAGAACGAAAGCACTTCAAGCGATAAGGGCGTGAAGAAACCCGGCTCCATTTCACTTGCCTCTTTTAATTTTCCTGCAAGTGCAGTTTTATCTGGCGAATCGAGTTTTTCTAAAAGATTTAGAATAGAAACTTCTGATATTCCGGTTGTTGTCGCCCCACCTTTAAGTAATTTATTTACCTGGTCTTTTACCTGTTGCAACCTTTGGTTCTTCTGTTCATTTTCTGCTTTTATTTCTTCATTTCGCTTGTCTCTTTCAGCCAGAACGATTCTTCCGAAATTATTTGCATCGACTTCTTTGTGAAATTGACAGCCAATACAACTTTCCAAAATGAAATCGCCTGCTATAGAATCTAATTGCATCTGTGAATACCCTTTTGTTGAGTGCGGGCACTTTATTGTAAATGTTCCAGGTAGGTTGTAAATCTGCGCTACATACCCACCTTGATCAGCCGATACCTGAATATGGCTGCACCAGTTTGTAACCAAAGGCCACAGTGCAAGATTTCTTTGCCCTATTTCTTTTATCTCCTGGATCATATTTCCAGTTCTATCTTGATCGGCCATCAGTAATCTTTGGATTTAGCGGTGAAATAAAACTTCTCAGGCTATTTGCCGGATGAAATGGTGAGGAAGACAAATTTACAAACTTTACAAGCTTTTCGAGGAAATTGGTATAGGTTGGCACTCTTGAAGGAGGTTTCCCACAGGATGGTACTAACTATCCCCCGTTAATACGCAATTTGACAGTTAGAATCTATTTTGAGCGTTATAAGAACAGCTATTATTTCTTCATAATTTCTTCCAGTAATTTCGGGAAATCAGCCGTTTCAAAGCTCTCTTTAAACCATTCAAGTTCCTGCTTGACCATTTTGGAAACATAGATAATTACATCAGTCATGCGTTCATTTACAGCACGGGTATAAGTGTAAGCAGCAAGGTATTCGTCTTTTCTTAACTTCATGGGATCATTGAAAAAAACCTGGTGATCTGCATAAAACGCATTTTGTTTATAGCGTTCCGCATTTTCCTACCACTTCGAGTTAAAATACGTTTCCTGTCCACCCTTGAGCAAAGTAGCTAGCGCTTTTCCAAAAGATAATTTCGTTGCGGCGCTGATCGTATGCAGTGCATGAAGTGCAGAGAACAAGGTCTTAAATACTTTATGCCTGGGCACATGATACCTAAACAATGGCTTGATCGCATCTATCGACTGCAGATCCATGCCTTTGCCTTCGAGGAACAATATCAATGCTTTTACCATTTCTTCAGAACCTAAAATCCGGTGCGCAATCGCATTCCCATAATCACCTGCTTTTTGCAAAGTATCTGCCGCCAGGTTATGCCGCTGTCCATTGGCGCGAACAGCAGGATAGAACTGAGCGCATTCAGCAGCCCTCAACCGCAAGAAATTGTTTATACGCATACTTCCTTGTTTTCTGCAGGAGCGTACACAACAAATACTTCCACAGGGTTATCCCATCTTTCTACCTGCTTATATAAACTGGCTGCCAAGACATGTGAGATTGCATGCCGGATCTTTTCATGTAGCTGTGTCAATAGAGCCTGTGATATTAGGGACAGAAAAACATCTTGCGCTGCTACGCCTTGCTTCAACCGGTAGAGTTTACCACCAACCATTATCACACCTGTTACTTCTTTTTCAGTGAGTAATATGCCACTTTCTATATTTTTTGAAAAGCGCCGTGGCACCCTGCGCAACCCGCTCAATATACGGTGCTGGTTTTCCCGTGAAGAAGCCCATGCCGTAATTTCCGCTTCTGCATTTCTGTGAACACGGAACTCTTTTTTACCGACCCTTTTTGAACATTTTTGAAAAGTGCTTTTCATCCCTTTACGGAAGCGCCCAAATGCTTTTCCATTTTTTAAGTCTTCGTGCTTTATCAGGTAACTCGCTTGTTTGCATCGGTTGCGATGTATGGGGAAGGGTTCCAGTATCTGCGACATAAAATACCTGCAGAGGTTTTTAAAATCCGTTGTCAGGCCTTGCGTACTGATTTTACAGATCGTGATTTTCGGTTTGTCGGTTGGATCCGTGACATTTTTAGTCAAGTGCAGATTCCAGTAGAGGTCACCGGGTCGGTGGGAGACGGAAAAATGCAGCTTCTCCGGCAAATCCTTAAACCAGAAAGAGGTTACGTTTTCAGAAAATCGGACCATCCAGATGTCCTCGATCACCAATTTGTTTAATTCCGACCAGTCTTCCATATTGCAGGTAATTTTGTAACTAAAAGGTACAAATAAATGAAGGATGGTGTTTACGAATATATCAACAACCTGAAAAGCCAAATGGCCGGATTAACCCGTAACCCTATCGTGGATAGGTTCAACGATGATATGTGCCGCCTGATAGACCGGGAATGTGCAACTGATCGATTCATCCGGCAAAAAAGAGAGGTGATTTTGCAAAATCTGAGTCCGGCAGGTGTTGATCATACCGATCACATTCAGCAGGCCTTCAGCATCTATAATGAAATCGAATTATTGTTGTATTTACGCACTAAGTGTAACATCAGAGACGTCGAAAACGAAGAGAGGCCCACACCGGATTTTTTGGTACAGTCCAAAGCAGGAGGTGCGGTGAACCTCGAACTGTACACAATGTTTTTTGCCGATTCAAAATACTCGATTAAAACCATACAAGATGATTGGCTACAGGTAAACATTGAATTGGAAGAAATCCGCACCGGAAAGCGCGAAAACGACCCTCCATGGCATAGCCAGAATGCCTTTCGCAAATATGGACAAATGGGTGATATCACGCGCAAGCATATCATCAATACCCTTCATAACAAGATCAGCAAAACAGCAAAACAAAGACAGATGCTCTACCAGGGCAATCCCTCCATACTGCTTGTGGACTTAGGCGCGATCGATTACCACTTTTTCATGCAGGAAGGATTACCCGCTTTTGTACATCCTTATCATTCAGCATTGGTAAGCGGCCTGTTCTGGCATCTCTGTTTTGGAAAAATTGGCGAGCGCATCATGGAATCTCCAGAGTTTCCCGGTAAACCATGCCTGCATGGTGAGATCGACAAACAGGGAATATTGTACGAACACCCATCTATTAAGGCAATGATCATCGGGATGCGCTGGGGCAATGAAGTCAGGATGATCGGACTGCACACAGCGTCGATGAATGAGGCAAGTGTACTTGAAACACTTGCTAAAACATGCAATTTTGTAAACAATGATCTTAACACCAACTATGCAGAGATTGGTTATGATCCAAGAACAGGATACATTCCGCAATCGTAACCCTAATTAAACAAATACTTTTCCATTTTTATCTCCCGGATAATTGACAGCCACCTTTTTTCCAGGGTCCAGTATTTTTCTCTCGGCTGCACGTAAAGCATGTTTTTCAGATCGTTCTCATCGTTGCGATCAGCACGGAGATTGCTGATCTGTAAATTCCGGATATACTTCGCATGAACATTTTCATATAACTCGAATCCTGACCAATCAATTGCACTAAAATCAAGTTCTTTTTCATTCAGCTGGTTAAGTTGCAACAACAACCATTTTCTACTCTCCAGCAGATCCATTTCACTGCCCTCGTATTTTTTCAAAATACTTTTATGAACACCCGGAAGCTTATACAAATCATTCTGAAAATTTGCCCAATCAATGCTGTTCTCTTTTCGTCTTGCAGCGATGTCTGTTAAATAGTTTTTGAAATTACCATCAGCTAACGTTTCACCTGGTTGATTGAGTATGATGCGTAAAAATCCCATGATTAGGTCTTCTTCGACATTGTATTCAAAAGTGTACTCTTTGTCTATAAGAGATCTGGCATGGCATAAGGCTGTTGGGGAATAATTTCCGGTTCGATATTTAATATTTTACTGATCACAGCTTGCACTTCTTGGAGCTTATTGAAGTTGTTGGAACTACACGCAATTTCCATAAGTGAGAGATGCGTGCAGACCAATTGGTATTTTTGAGGATCAGGGATAACGAGCCTTCCTTTTGCGAGTTCATACCATACCATCGTATCGCATATAATTCTGGTCATCAACAAATTGGTTTGTTATTCCTTGTCATCAAGGTAATAATCTAACGAAGCTTGGTTTCTAGGCTGTCAATTTTTTCTCTTAATTATCTTTTCCGAAGCCTGGCCATCTTTCTTTCTAATGAATGGTACAACTCCTGGTGTTTAGCCGGATTGTTCTCTTTCAACTTCAAAAGATTCTGCTGCTTCCACATGATCGATGGATAGCCGCCAAAAGGGTAGTGGCTCCAATCGGGCTGCGCATTTTTAACCCCCAGTATAAATGCTTTATCTTCTTCAGTGATCGAACCCTGAACAGTGGCAATCATGGTTTCCCGCACCGCTTCGTACTCTTCGTAAGTAAACGGTTCTTCGGTCATTCCCACAAACTGGTTCTCAAATGCTTTTCGCTGATCGAGTCTGTTGGGGAACAATACATCCTGCACCGCCCGCTCGGAACTTAACAGGCGGAACAAAAACCCCTGCTTCACAGCCTCCGTAAAACCTTCATTTGCCAGCAGGTACTTTACATCAAAGATATCCCGCGGATGCTGCCTGTCCATGGCGGCACATACTTTCCCGCCATAGAGCTGCCCATGCGGAACCACGGCAATCGCGCAAAAGGAATCAAAGCGTTCCTGCGCCCGCTCACAAAGCGTTTTTTCTTCCACTGCTCCGATCACACCTCTTACGATCTGGCTCACTTCCACTTTTACCAAAGCATCTTTTGTGGCGATGAGTAATTTGTGCGCTTCTTTTTTGTGTTCCACACTAACCCCCGGAACTTTCTTCAAAACCCTTTCCCTGATCTCACCCAAAGCCGCAGCGATACCAGCAAAGGAGGTTTCCCGATCCTCCAGCGGCACATAGGTTAAATCGATATCGACAGATAAGCGCGGCATATCCCGCACAAACAGATTGATGGCAGTACCGCCATGCAAGGCAAGCCGTGGATCCACCGTAATCTCAGGTATCACCCGCAGCAAAAGCGCCACTTGCCTGTTGTACACATTATTGTTCATTCCTGATCAAATTTGAGGGTACCGTGATCTGATACTTAGGCACAAAACTACCACCGGGAGCGATACTGCGTTTGCCTTTCCCCAGATCGATATTGTCCATCTTGATCAACTTAAACCAGCTATGCCCCAACTGCTCCGCCATAAACAAAAACAGTCTTTTGACTTTGACAGAACCACATAATTCTAAAAGCTCCTGCACCTGCCCCGGTCTCAGATCATTCAAATTCTCCAGCAATTCATAACATTCCACTAGGTCAAATTTCTCCGGTGCGAGATACAGACATTCCAGTATTGCCCGCGCCGGCCCCGACACCTTAATAGAAAAGTTGGCTACCGCGTAATCCACCAAACCTTTTTCCTGCGGTAAAAAAGAAGTGGGTCTGTACATTATTTTCTGCGCCCAGTTGTGCTTACGGAACCAGGCCGGCAACCGCTCTTCTTCTCCTCCAAACAGCCAAAGGGAAGCGGTAGCCTTATTCATTTCCAGGTAATGCGCCTTCCCCAACAACGCCAGCGCCGAACGGCCACCCACATGCACAGACAACCCTGATTGTTTCTGCAAAGCATACAACCCTCCCTCATACCCCGGCTCTTCATTCAACCGCACCATGGCACCGGTTCCAAAGGATCTTAACCAGCCGCTCTTGCGGTAATATTTCTGCAGATCGGTACTGTACCCCTTATCCGTCAGCCAGGAAGCCTGCAACACCACACCCGGAGGTACGATCTGCATCAGTTGGTTTATTTTTGTTGTATTTTCGGTAACCATACTACCTATTTACAAGTAAATATAAACTAAAATTTTTAATTAGTTTTTAAAAATACAAATTTAGGTAGTTTGACTACCCAAAAGAACAAATATTTAAACCAAAACCAACAATATTTTAAATTGAGTATTTCGCATTTTGCAAAATGCGAAATATGAAAACAGGAATAGGTTATTTAGCATTTCTTTTATTAACGTTATCTGGGTGGCATAGGAGGATTACGTAGCCTTCGTTGCGGTAGTTGAATATCGTTACCCCCAGCGGATTAATCCTGAAGCGTGGGATTTTGGCATTTTTTGCTGAAAAAATCATTGTTATTCCTTGGAGAAAGTGTTGATTCTGATACCACTTTCTTTATTATCTATACTTGATTGTAAATACCAGTAAAACTGACCCCCGTTCTCCAGCACAATGTGACCCCCTAAAAATTCTTTTTCAAAACGGGGTAAATTGATGGCCTAAAAAACGTTCTCCAGCACAATGTGACCCCCTAAAAATTCTTTTTCAAAACGGGGTAAATTGATGGCCTAAAAAATGGTAAAGAACTAGTTGTTTTTGCTTTTCAAACGTAAGATTTTTTCTGTCTATTTTGGTTAATTAATTTTTTCTGTTTCTTCAGTGTTATTTTCCTTCTTTAGCTTTCTTAATGATTCTCCTTTCAACTCTACCCGAACGGATTGATGAACTAGTCTATCGAGGATGGCATCTGCAACGGTTTGTTCGCCAATCACATCATACCAATTTTTCACTGGAACCTGTGATGCGATGATGGTACTATGTTTGCCATGGCGGTCTTCTACAATATCCATTAATAATGCCCTTCCACTAGCATCAAAAGATTGTATACCAAAGTCGTCTAGTATTAATAGGTCTTGTTTCTCTATTCGAGCTAGCTCTCTTATATGCGAGCCATCAGCTCTAGCCATTTTTAAGACAGATAGTAGTTTGGCCGTGTTGGTATAATAAACTTTAAAACCAAATAAGCAAGCCTGGCGACCAATGGCAGAAGCTAAATAACTCTTACCTGTACCAGTACTACCTGTGATAAAAACATCTTGCCCTTTTTTTATGAACTCGCAAGTAAGCAATCGGTCTATTTGGTTTTTATCTAATTCTCGCTTGTTACTAAAATCAATACCGTCAACATCTGCTAGGTATCTGAACTTAGCTGTTTTAATGTTTCGTTGTAGGGAGCGGTGCTTGCGATCATCCCATTCGTTTTGTACCAAGTACTGTGCCATCTCATCATTGGTAAAAGTAACCGTTGGTGGTAGTTCTACAAAAGATTTAAAAGCAGTCTGCATACCATGCAGACGCATGTCGCCCATTTTCTTTAATGTGTCTTTGTTCATATGTATTGATTGTATTGGTTAGTAAATAAGATTATTCATAGTAATCTGCACCACGGACGTTTTCGTGTGAGGGCATTTCTGTTGTTGGTATCTCATCTTCGATTTGGATAGCATCTGCTTTTGATCGGAGTATTTGATCAATGATGCCATAGTTGTAAATGCCATAACTATCTGCTCGTTTACAAGCGTTGACAAGTCTTGCGTTACCCACCCGTTTGGCAAAGTTTAATACACCAGAACAGGATCGATAGCTTTGTTCAGGATATACCTCTCTGGCTAATATCTTGGCTATATACTGCGCAACACCTGCTCCAATCTCATTTGCAGTAGTCATAAATTTCTGGGGGTTCCAGTCAGACGCATATTTATGGTGCGAGGCTAAGTGGTCTTGTGTGGTTATGTACTTTAGTTCTTTGCCCATATATCTATTATGTACAGCTACAATCTCATGATCATCATAAACATGTAATTGCGTAGTGGTATACTTTATTTTCAATCGCTTGCCGATGAGCTTGTAGGGTACACTGTAATAGCGTTTATCAACACTTAGCATTACATGACCATACTTATTTACTGTTGATAATTGAACCGTTGTTGGCTCGAACAAATAGGGATTAAGAGGTTTTAGTGTTTGTTTTTCTATTGCTATAAACTGTTGCATTCGACTATAGTTCTCACCAGTGAGCTTAGTGTTATTGTGTACTTCGAGATGCACAAGTATGTCTTTATTTATCTCATCAAGTTGATGATAAACCTTTTGATCAATCTTCGAGAAGATAGTGGTATAGCTGATTTTTACAGCTCCTTCTACCAGTGCTTTATCCTTGGGTCTGTACGTTCGTGTAGGATAGCCAAAAGTGTGGTAATGCTCCGCAAAGGCTGCAAAAGTATCGTTGAGTTGTGCTTCGTATTTGCTGGCTTTGGTAACGGCAGATTTTAAATTATCGGGAACTATCGCTTGTGGTACACCACCAAAAAAATGCAATGCACGTTCACAACCAAGAATAAAATCTTCTTTGCATTGTGAGTGAACGGCCATTACAAAAGTGAGTTGACTACAACCAAGTATGGCTACAAAAACCTCCAGTTCAATGATCTCACCAGTAGCTGCATCTACTAAATGTAATTTTTGACCCGTAAAGTCCACAAACATTTTATCACCTGCTATATGGGTCATCTTTAAGGATGGCTTACTCAGCTGCATGTAGTTGTTAAGGCGTACTATAAATGCGGAACTTTTAAATCCATCGGGATATTTTAAAGCATAAACTTCAAACACTTTTCCTTTGGTAACACCTCTTTTCTTAAGCATTGCAGCATACTCAGTTAACATCGGTTCTAAATCCGATACGCGCTTATTGACCACCTTAATAGGTTCTTTAATTAAAAACAAGCGAGACATCTCTGCATCACTCATCTTTTCAATTTGCTCCATTGTCTTTTCTGACAATACATAGCGGTACAAGTACTTTTTAATCGTATTACGAGCAATGCCTGTGGATTGGCTGATTGATTTTGTTCCCTTCCCTGAGGCGTAAAGTCTTAGAATCTGGCGTATTGTAAACATCTCAATTGTTTTATTAGACATGAAAAGAAAGGACTTGATGAACCAAGAACCTCAGCCTTTTTTGCTACTAAAACAACTAATTCTCCTACCAAAATTTAGGGGGTCAATTTGAGCCGTTACGTGGGGGTCACATTGTGCTGGAGAACGGGGGTCAGTTTAAACCGGTATTAGGGGGTCAATTTGCGTGGATTTTCCAAGCCGTTACGTGGGGGTCACATTGTGCTGGAGAACGGGGGTCAGTTTAAACCGGTATTAGGGGGTCAATTTGCGTGGATTTTCCAGTAACTGTAGAAAAAGGAATATGGCCTACTAAATATTAGGTAAATTAGTAGGAATATTTAACTGATGAGTATAATTTCTTAGTGCAGTTTCTGGGTTATTACCCATTAAAAAAGCTGTCATAACAGGATTAATACCAGCCTCAATACATCTTGAACCAAAGGTATGTCTACAAGCATATAAAACTCTATGGGGCAAATTCAATCCTTTTAATACAACTGAAAATATCCTTCTTTGAAACATTCTGTCATCAATTGGTTTTCCTGATACAGAGGTAAATACTAAATCATCTGCCAATTTACCTACAACAAGAGGAGCTAATAATCCTTTCAAATCTTCTGTAAAAGGAAGTACCCTGATTTTGCCATTCTTGGTTTCTTTTCGAACTCTAGCAGCAGCATGTGTACCATTTACTGTTCTTGCTAATACTTCTTTAATGACAACCCTGTTTAGTGTAAAATCTAGGCTACCAACCCTCAATCCTACTGCTTCAGCATTCCTGACACCTGTTTTGAAAATAAAGTAAATAAAGGGGTAATAGAATGAATGTTTGTATCTGGAGCTCTTGGGGCAGTAAGTGTCATTTTTAATAGCTTCTAGAATTAGTTTTATTTCATCCTCACTAAAAGGAATCCTATCAGCTTTTTCTGTCTTTTTAACCTTTCTTCTTGATACTCCTTCAAAGGGATTAAGATTCCAGTACTTTTTCATTAACATCCAAGTAGAAAAACTTTTCAAAATGGACAATCGCTCATTGTACGTTTTAGGGCAATATTTTTCTGTATTTAAATTGGAAAGCATTTCAGAGGGGACAATCTCACCCCACTTCCTTAGCGTGTTTCTTAAGTGGAAATAATCAGAATTCTTATTACAGTCCAACTGCTTGTAATTTGATACCCAAAATTCAAAATACTCAACCAAAGTTTTAGGTAGTTCAACCTCTACTTTAGCTTCTTTAGCCCCATACTTTACCAAAGAATCATCAAAATTCCCTGATGCCATATCAAGTTCAATTTGCAACAAAACCTTCTTAGATGCATTTAAATTGGGCTTATTATAAGTCCCAAGACTTAAGGAATACCTTTTTCCTTGATAACGCCATCTTAACCTGATGCGTTCTTTACAATTTGTAATTGCGACTGTCCCCTTAGGAGACTTGTGACCCAAAACGTGACCCATTTGTGACCCAAATTTTACTGTGACAGGCACATTTGGGGTATTAATTGCTCTTGAAGAAAAAACAAATAAACAACAGTAACTAACTTTCTCAATCTCATGAAACCCTTTATTTACTTGGGTTTAGACACAAAAAAAGAGCACCAATTTCTTGATGCTCTTTCGTCGGGAAGACAGGATTCGAACCTGCGACCCCCTGGTCCCAAACCAGGTGCGCTACCGGCCTGCGCTACTTCCCGAGACTTTGTTATCCTGATTTTCGCCGGAGAAAATCATTCTTGAGTTTGCTAGCAGATTAGTGTTTATTTAATCTGCGGTGAGGGCGGGATTCGAACCCGCGGTACAGTTTAACCCGTACGGCAGTTTAGCAAACTACTGATTTCAGCCACTCATCCACCTCACCGTCCTTACTCCTTTCGGAGAGGGGTGCAAAAATAAGTTTCCTAAGCTTAACTGCCAAAAATTGATTGAAAAATTCATAAAATAAAACATCCCGTCTACAAGAGACGGGATGCACAATATATTATGACCCTAACAAAAGTCAATTTACATAGCAGCTAACTGCACTTTCTGCGTAAGTTCCATTACGTTTTCTCTAAATATAGAATCCGTATCCATCAAGTCTTTCACCGTTTGACAAGAGTGAATAACGGTGGTATGGTCTCGTCCACCAAAATGTTCTCCAATTGTCTTTAAAGAGTTCTTAGTGAAAGCTTTGGCCAAGTACATGGTAATTTGGCGAGCCTGTACAATTTCTCTTTTGCGTGTTTTATGCAACAAACGGTCATATGGCACATCAAAATATTCGCAGACCATTTTCTGAATAGCGTCAATGGTAATTTCTTTGCTACTGGTTTTTACAAAGTTTCTCAATACCTTCTTAGCCAACTCAACATCAATTTCTTTTTTATTCAAAGAAGACTGAGCCAATAAAGAAATTAATGCGCCTTCTAATTCACGCACATTCGTATTGATATTATAAGCAACGTACTTAATTACCTCTTTAGGCATATCAAGGCCATCGTTTTTCATTTTCTTTTCTAAGATCTCAATTCTTGTTTCGTAGTCGGGCACCTGCAAATCTGCACTTAATCCCCATCTAAACCTACTCAACAAACGTTCTTGCATACCATCTAAATCTTTAGGTGGTTTATCAGAAGTTAATACCAATTGCTTTCCACTTTGATGTAAGTGGTTAAAGATGGCAAAGAAAGCATCCTGACTTTTTTCTGCCCTACTGAAAAACTGTACATCATCAATAATTAATACGTCTATTAACTGGTAGAAATGAATAAAATCGTTAATAGCATTATTGCGACTATGGTCAACAAATTGGTTGATGAATTTTTCGCTACTTACGTATAACACTACTTTAGAAGGATGCATTCTTTTTACATCATTCCCAATAGCTTGAGCCAAATGGGTTTTACCTAATCCAACACCACCATAAATTACCAATGGATTAAAAGAGTTGGCTCCTGGCTTTTCCGCCACTGTTTTACCTGCTCTACGAGCAACCCTATTACAATCGCCCTCTATAAAAGAATCAAAAATATAACCATGGTTTAATTGAGGATCAATTTGCATTTTCTTCAACCCTGGAATTACAAATGGATTCTTCACAGGATTATCAATCACCAATGGAAAATTCATTTCATTGTTGTTGATCGATTTAGGACCGCGTGCAGGAATATCAACAGAACCATTTCTGCTATTGGTGTTTCCACTATCTACCATGATGCGGTATTCTAGTCGAGCATCTTTACCCAATTCACGTTTCAAAGTTTTAGCAAGCAAAGTAACATAGTGCTCCTCTAAATACTCATAAAAGAATTGAGAAGGAACTTGTATCATTAATACATTCCCTTTTAATTCAACAGGAGTAATAGGTTCAAACCATGTTTTAAAATGTTGCCATTCTACAATGTCCTTGATAATTTTTAAACAATTGACCCAAACATTTTCAGCGTTCTTAGCCATACAAAAAAGTGAACAATTTTATATAATCAGTTAAGTTTTATCTATTCCTACAAGTTATCTTATTTTCCCCATATGTGGATATGTTTAAAAAATAAAATAGGGATGCGAATATGTAGACTTTATGTTGAAAAAAAAATTTTTTTATTCGTTAGGTTTTCTCATTATAACTACAGTATGGGCTTTCGGCGAATTTTTTCTTTTGCTAGCCGAAAAATTATAATCCAAACGACCCATTTGGATGCCTCCCCAGCCCATTTGGTTCACCAAAATATCCCCACCGTCTTTGTTGGTATATTTTCTAGGTTGATCAAAAAAGCGGTGGGTATGCCCCCCAATAATTAAATCGATGTTCCGACTCTCTTTGGCTAATATTTCATCACTCACTTTATTCTCACTATACTTATCTCCCAAATGCGATAAGCAAATAATTAAATCGCATTTTTTTTGTCGCAGAATTTGGGCTGTTTCATTCGCAGCAACAATGGGGTCTTTATAAACGGTATTGCCATATAAATTCTTTGGAACCAATCCTTCCAATTCAATACCCAGTCCTAAAATTCCAATGCGTTGCTTTCCTTTTTGTATAATCGTATAGGGCTTATAA
This sequence comes from Sphingobacteriia bacterium 24-36-13, assembly GCA_002281875.1. GTDB lineage: Bacteria > Bacteroidota > Bacteroidia > Chitinophagales > Chitinophagaceae > Sediminibacterium. Next base: position 20,709 of record NCHN01000044.1, read on the forward strand.
TTATATTCCATAGGTGTACCAGTAAAATCATAATTACTAATGACTACTGGAAAACGAGCATGTTGCAATTGATTCGCAAAATTTTCAATCCCCGCATCAAAATCATGATTACCCATGGTAACGGCATCATAGCCCATTTTACTCATCGCTTTAATTTCAGGTTCTCCTTTGTATAAATTAAAATAAGGAGTTCCTTGAAAAATATCCCCTGCATCTAATAATAGTGTAGGATTATTTTCTTCCCGAATTGCTTGAATTAATGAAGCCCTAGCCGCTACTCCACCTAATCCTTGGTTTCTACTCCCATCCATAGGAAAAGGATCCAATCGACTATGAACATCATTGGTATGCAAAATAGTGAGCAATGATTGTTCTGGAATGGCTTGTGCATTCAATAAAGAAGTTCCAGCTAAGCTACTAGCCATTACTGCAGAACTTGCCAATGTTGTTTGCTTAATAAAATATCTTCTATTCATTTTTGCTGCTGGTTACTCGGTTTTCAATTTTAGCATCAACGGGTTTCCCGCTGGCGGTAATTTGCTTGATGTATTCAATTAATGCGTCTCGAATTAAATACCCTTTGTTCTGAAAAGGGAATGCTTTTAACATAGCGGCATCGCTCCCCCCTTGTGCTATATAATCTGAATTGGCCGTTATATAAGTTGCATTGCGATCCAAGGGCTTGCCATTAATGATTATATCTATTGCCTGTTTATTTTTAATCTTAAATGAAGAACCAGAAGAAATAGGCCAACCACCATCAGCCGCAATATGATTGAGCAATGCTTCAATTACAGATCCCTTTAGCTCTTGCAATACCAATAAATTATCAAATGGCATTAATTCGTATACATTACCTACCGTAATATTTCCTTTGTTAATGCTGGCCCTAATTCCACCCTGATTCATGAATGCAATGTCTACTGGTATACCAAATTTTTTGGACGCCATTTCCTTCATGCAGTCGGCCATAAAATTTCCCAATCCACTTTCAGGCAACCGTTTGGTCAAAGTAGCTGGAGTAAAACCAATAATATTATTCATCGTTCGGTTTACTTCCACTGAATAAGGTTGTATTAAATTGAGTAAAGCGGTATCGGCTTTAATTTTAGGAGAAACAGGATACCCCAAATAACTAACCGACTTGGGTACTTGAGTAGTTCCACATCCCATTACCAACACAATAAACCCACTATAAAAAATTGATACAATACGCATGAATAAACATTGAAGTGAAGAAAGGTACAATAATAATTGGAAAATTTAAACCTACTTTTGTTGTAAATAAAAGCAGAAACATGAGTTATGAAATCACCGGCAAATTGGTTGCCAAATTTGATATAGTTCAACGTACAGA
>NCHN01000004.1 GCA_002281875.1 Sphingobacteriia bacterium 24-36-13
ATCAATGAAAAAACGATAGAAAGCAGGTTGAAAACCACATACAATACAATGTTTTTTCGTTGACTTCGCAGGTAAAATAAGATTCGCTCAAAACGCTTCATACAGGAATAAATGGTGAAACAAGGCAAAGTAACTAATTTTACACCCATAAACCTTGATATTATGGAGGAAGGAAAAAGACAGCGGCAGGTAGCCGGAGCATTACAGGAACAATTCAATGATATATTCAGAAGATTAAACCTATCTATGATAGATGGGGGAATGGTCTCTATATCTAGTGTTAAAGTAACACCAGACTTGTTGGAAGCAAGGGTTTATTTGAGTTTGTTTCAAGTAAAAGACGAAGTGGCGGTAATGAAGAAAATTGAATCTAAAGCCTGGGAAATTAAAAAAGAGTTGGCCGATAAAATGAAGCATCAGCTAAGAAGGATTCCTGTTATTCATTTTTACAACGACGATACGTTAGATTATGTATTTAAAATGGAAGAAGTATTCAAGAAAATAAATGAGAAAGGCGAATGAACCTGCTCTTTGCCTGGCGTTATTTTCGCTCAAAAAAAACCACTAACGCCATCAATATTATTGCATGGATTGCCATTACTGCTATTGCAGTGGGTACTGCTTCATTAATCATTATTCTAAGTGTATTCAACGGATTTGAAGACTTAGTAAAAGGTTTGTACGGAGATTTTTATCCTGCGTATAAAGTGGTACCCTTAAAAGGAAAAACATTTGAACTTAGCCCAGCAAAAGCAGCCCAATTAAAAGCAGTAAAAGATATTAAAGCGTATAGTTTTGTAGCAGAAGAAAAAGCCCTTTTAACGGGAGCCTATCAAACCATTGTTACCATTAAGGGAGTAGAAAATAATTATACCCAAGTAAATCCAATTCAGCAATATATTAGAAGAGGAAGTTTTGAATTGGGCAACGCAAATATCCCTGGAATCGTTATGGGTGGCGGGATTGAAAACGCCGCAGGAATAAACACCGAGCAAGTTTTAGAAGCCGCAACACTGTATTTTCCCAATCGCAACGGGAATTTATTAACGGGAGATGGATTGAATTCATTCTCTGTAATACCGTCGGGTGCATTTATTGTTCAACAGGAATTTGACAATAAATATGCATTTACCAATCTGGCATTTGTACAGTATATGTTGGGGTTAAAAACCAATGAATTCAGTGCAATAGAAATAAATGCAAAAGAGAACAATAGTAATTTAGTAAAGCAACTGCAAACAGTATTAGGCAATCAAGTACAAATTCAAACCCGATACCAACAAAATGCCACTTTGTATTCGGTAATGCAACTAGAAAAATGGGTGATCTATGGCATACTTTCTTTAATTCTGGTAGTTGCTGCATTCAATATGATTGGGGCATTAAGTATGTTGGTTTTAGAAAAACAAAAAGACATTGCTGTATTGCGTGCATTGGGCGCATCTAGTAATAGAATTAGGAATATTTTTTTAATAGAAGGATTATTACTTGCTGCAATGGGCGCAGGAGCTGGAATACTATTAGGAGGTGGAATATGCTGGATGCAGGAGCAATTTCATTTAATCAAATTAGGAGGCTCTACATTTATCATTGATTATTATCCAGTAAAAACTATGCCATTAGATTTTATCTTGGTGTTGTTAACGGTTACTGCTATTTCATTTACTGCAGCTTGGGTGACCGCACAAAAAACAAGTGCGCAACCTTTCGAGCTGCGCACCTAACTAGTTTAAAACTTAGCTATTTGATATTTTAATAATCTCCTAAAGTTTCAGGTAACTGAGCCAATGCTTTAGCTAATTGCTCATCACTAGGAGCAATTCCGTGCCATTCGTGGCTGCCTTCCATAAAGTCTACGCCCTTACCCATTTCTGTTTTCATTAATATACAGATAGGCTTGCCATTTCCAGTCATTGATTTGGCTTTGTCTAAAACAGCCACCACACTATCCATATCATTTCCTTCCATGTCTAGAACGGTCCAATCAAATGCTTCAAACTTACTGCGCAAATTGCCCAAAGACAATACTTTGCTGGTAGGCCCGTCAATTTGTTGACCATTTAAATCTACTATGCTAATTAGGTTATCTACTTTATTGTGAGAAGCAAACATCACGGCTTCCCAAATTTGTCCTTCTTGTAATTCTCCATCTCCATGTAAAGAGAAAACCAAATGAGGGTCTTGGTTTAATTTCTTGGTAAGCGCTGCGCCTACAGCTACGCTCAACCCCTGACCCAAAGAACCACTTGCAATACGTACCCCTGGTAAATGTTCGTGGGTAGTTGGATGCCCCTGCAAACGGGTATTGATTTTTCTAAAACTAGCCAACTCTTTTACTTCAAAATAGCCTGCACGGGCAAGAACAGAATAATACAAGGGAGAAATATGTCCATTAGACAAAAAGAATAGGTCTTCTTGTTTTCCGTCCATGCTAAAATGAACATCGTGCTTCATACTATGAAAATAGAGCGCAGTAACTACATCGGTACAACCCAATGATCCACCTGGGTGACCACTTTGAACCCCGTGCACCATACGCACGATATCTCTTCTAACTTGGGTTGCTGTGCTTTTTAAATCAGCTATACTTGCCATAACAAATTCGGTAATTTACGGCGAAGATAAAAGCATTTAATGCATAAAGTATGGATTCATTTATTAAATTTGCCCCACTTAAATTTTAATTATGTCTGAAGAATTAGGAATGATCATAGATGATGCTACGGATACCATGAAAAAAGCCATTTTGCATTTGGAAGCGGAGCTAGTTAAAATTAGAGCAGGAAAAGCCAATCCCAATATGTTAGATGGGATTAATGTAGACTATTATGGATCACCCACCCCTATTGCGCAGGTGGCTAATATTACCGTTTTAGATGCAAGAACCATCAGCATACAGCCATGGGAAAAGAATATGTTGGCCTTAATAGAGCGTTCTATTATGGCAGCTAATATTGGCATTACACCACAGAATGATGGTGTTCAAATAAGGTTGTTTATGCCACCTTTAACCGAAGAAAGAAGAAAGGAATTGGTGAAAAAAGCAGGTGGTGAAGGAGAGCAGGCAAAAGTAGCTATTAGAAATATCCGTAGAGATGCCATTGAAGACGTGAAGAAATTACAGAAAGATGGTTTGAGTGAGGATGCGGCCAAAGATGCAGAAAAAGAGATTCAAGAATTAACCGACAAGCATATTGCATTGGTAGAAAAACATTTAGCTACCAAAGAAAAAGAAATGATGACGGTTTAATTATTTCTTGTTGGCTAAATAAACGCCCACTAAAATAATTCCACAGCAGGTAACCTGAATCAAGTTTACCTGCTCGCCACCCCAGATGCCCCAACCAATGGCTACAAAGGGGATTCCATAAGTTACCATGGAAGCGAATAATGCACCGGCTCTTTTTACCAACATGTAAAATAGCACGGATGCTACCGCTGTGCCAAAAATGCCTAGAATTGCAGATGCGCCAGTAGACAGCAAATAGGCGTCTTCCGTTAAGGGCAATGCAAAATAACCCGTGAAATATAAAATGATGGAGCATGGAATCAGCAAGAATACAAAAGCCATGGAAGCAATTTCTAATGACCCAATGCCTTGCATATGTTTGCCTACCATATTAACATTGATACCATAAAACAAAGTGGCCAACAATACCAATAAGGAATAAGAAAAATATTCTAAACTAATATTGGAGCCTGCTGCTACCAATAAAGACAGTCCAATAAAACCAACAATGATTCCGATTAATTGCAATTTTTTTACTTGCAATTGAAAAAAAGAAATGCCTGTTATAATTACAAAAAGTGGGGTCAACGCATTCATGATACCTGCCAATGCGCTGTCAATTTTTGTTTCTGCAATGCAAAACAAATAAGCCGGAAAAAAACTGCCCAATAAACCAGATAAAACCACTACACCTCGCTTTTCTTTAGCAATATTGCGCATTGCTTTTGCTGCAAAAGGCAATAGTACTAAACCTGCACTAATAATGCGGATAGATGCCACTTGGTAGGGGCTTAATACGTTCATGCCTCCTTTCATTAGAATGAAAGAACTGCCCCAAATAAGGCAGAGTAAACTAAAAATCAACCAATTCAATAATTGCTTTTGCACAGTCTAATTTTATCAAAGATGCCGTTTTTACGGTTCTAAATCAATACATTTAAGTAAACAATGAATTATGCAAACAGTTCGCTTAAGTAAAATTAGCACCAAAGCCCCCAAGCAATTCAACAAAGAAAAAACAAAGGCAAAAACTTTGTTGATATTGAAAGAACTTACTGAATTACAAAATTTATTGTACGCGGAATCCAAACATTCTTTACTGATTGTTATACAAGGGATGGATGCAAGTGGAAAAGATGGGTTGATCAGAGATGTTTTTGGTGCAATGAATCCGCAAGGGGTGCAGGTAGAATCTTTTAAAGCACCTACATCAAAAGAACTATCACATGATTTTTTATGGAGAATACATATGCATGCGCCTTCTAAAGGGATGATTCAAGTATTTAATCGTTCTCATTATGAAGATATATTAATTACGCGGGTACATAAATGGTGCGACGATGCATTGGCCATTAAAAGAATGAAAGCCATTAATGATTTTGAAGAAATGTTGGAAGTGCATAATCATACCCATATTCTTAAGTTTTATTTGCATATAAGCCCAGAGGAGCAAAACGAGCGATTATTGGAAAGATTAGAAGATAAAACCAAGCAATGGAAATACAATGAACAAGATTTAGAAGAAGCCAAACTCTGGGAACAGTATATGCGGGTTTATGAAGATTGTTTTAATAAATGCAATAAAGTGCCTTGGCATATTATTCCTTCCGATCAAAACTGGTACAAAGAATATTTAGTAGCTAATGCCATACTTACTACATTAAAAAATTTGAAAATGCGTTTTCCAGGTTTGAAGAAATAACTATATTTAAGGTATAAAAACTTTTATTATGGGTATGATTAAAGAATTCAAAGAGTTTGCTGTAAGAGGCAATTTAGTAGATACCGCTGTAGCTTTTGTAATGGGGGTATCCTTTGGAAAAATCGTCACTTCTTTTGTAGATGGAATTATTATGCCATTGGTAGGTATGCTTACTGGTGGAGTTGATTTTAATGATAAAAAATGGGTTTTACAACAGGCAGTTGAGGCGGTAAAAGACGCTGCAGGAGCGGTTGTTACCCCAGCAGTAACTGAAGTTTCTATTAAATATGGTGAGTTTATTACCAATTTAATCGATTTTATCATTGTGGCATTTGCTGTATTTATGGTCATCAAAGCGTTGAATAAATTGAAGAAAGAAGAGGCACCTGCTCAACCAGCTCCACCTCCAGGACCAACGGATGCCGAAAAACTACTAGCAGAAATAAGGGATTCACTCAAAAAAGTGAATTAAGCCATATTAGTGGATAACTATTCTTGAAACAGGGCTAAAATAGGCCCTGTTTTCTTTTCTTTGTAAAAAACCGGAACGTGAGTACTGTAAACTATCAAATTAAACTAGATCAGTTTGAAGGCCCTTTTGACCTTTTGTTGTTCTTTATTGAAAGAGATGAACTAGATATCTATAATATTCCCATTACCAAAATCATCAACGACTTTTTAGATTTTATTCATGGATCAGAGAAGTTGAATATTGAATTGAGTTCTGAGTTTATTTTATTTGTATCTACTTTAATGCGCATCAAAGCAAGATTATTATTGCCAAGAAAAGAGATAGATGCTTCTGGAAATGAAATTGATCCTCGCCAAGAATTGATTGACAAAATTCTGGAGTACAAAAAATTCAAAGAAGCAGCAGTGCAAATGGCCGAGATGGAAGCCATGCGTATGTTGATGGTGAAGAGAGGAAATTTACAAAGAGAAATTTCTTCCATTGGAGAAGAAGCATCAGAAGGTACCGAAATACAGAATATTACTTTATTCAAGCTGATGAAAGCGTTTGAGAAAGTAATGCAGCGGGTGCACGATCGTCAAAACAAACCTGTTCATACCGTAGTTCGCTACAACTATACCATGGAAGGAAGCCGAGATTATATGCTCGATTTTGTGGGCAGAGAAAAGACGGTTGCTTTTGAAAAAGTATTTGAAATTTGTGAAGACCGCATACATGCCATCTTTTTATTCTTGTCTATCTTAGAATTGTCTCAACAGAAATACATGAAACTATTGGTAGGGCAGGGCATGAATAATTTCATTGTGGAGTGGAATGAAAACAGAGAAGCCGATATAGCCGATGAAGGCTTAACAGAAGAAGAGCGATCTGAACAAGAAGGAAGTTTTGAATAAAAAAAGGGCAATGTTTTTACATTGCCCTTTTTGTTTGAATTCAATCATTTTATTGTAAAATATTACTGGTAGTTTGTACAGTTGATTTCATTAAAAAACGAACCGCATCAGCAATGCCTTCCGCATCATAAGCACATTCTCTGTGAAGTTCTTTTGGCGTACCATGTTCTACTAACCTGTCGGGGATTCCTAAGATTTTAACATCGGCCTTGTATCCGTTCGCGTTCATGAATTCCAAAACAGCGGATCCAAATCCACCCACAATAGTACCGTCTTCAACGGTTACAATTTTTGAATAATTGCTGAACACTTCGTGCAATAAATCGGCATCTATTGGTTTTACAAAACGTAGATCGTAATGCGCAGGATCAATGCCTTCTGTTCTTAAATTGCGAATAGCTGCTTGTGCAAAATTACCAGGATGACCGAAGCTTAAAATAGCCACTTCTTTTCCATCTTTTAATTTGCGCCCCTTACCAATCGTAATTGCTTCGAATGGAGTTCTCCATTCGGGCATAACACCTTCTCCTCTTGGGTAACGAATCACCACTGGATACTGTGTTTCATCTAACTGAGCAGTGTACATTAAATTGCGCAATTCCTTTTCATTCATGGGTGCTGCAATAATTAAATTAGGAATGCAACGCATGAAGGAAATATCATAACAACCGTGGTGGGTAGGTCCATCTTCTCCTACTAAGCCAGCACGGTCTAAACAAAATACAACGGGTAGTTTTTGCAAAGCCACATCATGTACTACTTGGTCATAAGCGCGTTGCATAAAGGAAGAATAAATATTACAGAACACCCTTAATCCCTGCGTTGCCATACCTGCACTTACTGTAACAGCGTGTTGCTCGCAAATACCAACATCAAATGCGCGATCAGGCATTTTATCCATCATGAATTTGAGCGAAGAACCACTCGGCATAGCAGGTGTAACACCCATTACTTTGGGGTTGGCTTCAGCCAATTCAATCATGGTATGTCCAAATACATCTTGGTATTTAGGAGGCTGCGGTATATCTATTTTCTTTTTAAAAATTTCTCCTGTTGTTTTATCAAATAAACCGGGTGCATGCCACTTGGTCTGGTCTTTCTCTGCTAGTTCGTATCCCTTCCCCTTAGTGGTAATAATATGCAATAATTTAGGACCAGGTATTTCTCTTAGGTCTTTTAAAGTATCTACCAACTTGGTAATATTATGGCCATCAATTGGTCCAAAATAACGGAGCTTTAATGCTTCAAATAAATTGCTGCTTTTGTTTACAACGCCTTTGATGCTGGCTTCCATTTTTGAAGCCATTTCTCTGCTGAAATTTTTACCTACAGGTAGTTTGCCCATTAGGTTCCAAATTTCATCTCTTACTTTATTGTAAGTGGGCGAAGTACTGATATCGGTTAAGTATTCTTTTAAAGCACCCACATTCGGGTCAATGCTCATGCAGTTATCGTTCAAAATAATGAGCACATCACTATCGGCAACACCTGCATGGTTCATGGCTTCAAAAGCCATACCCGCCGTCATAGATCCATCTCCAATGATGGCCACCGATTTTCTGTTTTCTCCTTTGTGCTTGGCTGCAATGGCCATTCCTAGTGCTGCTGAAATAGAAGTAGAAGAGTGTCCTACTCCAAATGTGTCGTATTCACTTTCTGAACGTTTAGGAAAACCACTTAACCCTTTGTATTTTCTGTTGGTAGGAAAATTATCTCTTCTTCCCGTTAATATTTTATGCCCGTATGCTTGGTGGCCTACATCCCAAACCAATTGATCATAAGGCGTATTATAGATATAATGTAATGCTACTGATAATTCTACCACTCCTAAGCTAGCGGCAAAATGCCCACCATGAACACTTACAACATCTATGATATATTGTCTTAATTCGTCGCAAATTTGGTGTAATTGTGCTCTGCTGAGTTTTTTAAGGTCTTCAGGGCTATTGATATTCTTGAGTAAAGGGCCAGGAACAAACTCCATGTACTGCTTAATTTAGTGGTAAAAATACAATAACATCCGATAAAAAGGAAGGTTCAGCCTTTTGTTACATTATTTTAAGCCAACCAGCCGCTGAATTTGCCTTTAATCCAATTTGTTCCTTTTCAAGGGCTTAGCTATATTTAGCTTTGTAAGTCATGAGAACAAAAAGCAAAGCAATACTATATTGGTGGTGTCAAATGGGTGGCTGGTTGCTGTATGGCTTAACAATGGTGTTTTTTGCCTTTGTTTTCGACAGTAAAATCAACAGCATTTTCTATCCTAAGCTACTGGTAATCATCATTTCAGGTTTATTTTTTACCCATGTATTGAGGGAGCTAATCAAATTATTCCACTTACTTCCCCCAGATTTATCTAAAAAATGGGTACAGTTTACCGGGGTTTTAATGTTGATTTTGGTGCTTTTTAACTTAACCAACTCTGCCATTGCAGAATGGCTGCACTTATACAATCCCAAAACAAAGGTTTCTGTAGACAAAAGATTTTTAGTGAATCTGGTTTCAGATTCTCCTTTGATATTGGTTTGGGTGTCTATTTATTACCTCTGGCATTATATAGAACTAGGTACAAAAACCGAATTCCAAAAGATCAAATTAGAGAGTCTAGTGAAGGAAATGGAACTAAAAACCATTAAAAGCCATATCAATCCTCACTTTATATTCAACGCACTCAATAGCATTCGTGCGTTGGTAGATGAAAATCCAGAAAGAGCCAGAACAGCTATTACAGAATTGAGTAATTTGCTCAGAAGCAGTATGCAGGCAGAAAAACAAGAGACGGTTCCTTTTGAAAGAGAATTAAATATTGTAAAAGACTATTTAGCTCTAGAACATATTCGTTTTGAAGACCGTTTGATGGTAGAGTATGATATTGATGAAGACACTTTAGATCAACCCATACCTCCGATGATGTTACAAACTTTGGTTGAAAATGCCATTAAACATGGTATTAGTAAAGCCAAAGAAGGGGGAACCATTAAAATAATATCCGATTTTAGGCAATCCCATCATGAATTGATTGTGCAGAATTCAGGAACAATTTCCGAAATTGCTGACCCGGAAGGATTTGGATTACAAAGCACTAGAAGCAGATTGAAGTTATTATTTGGAGACAAAGCAAGTTTTACCATTGAAGCAACAAAGAATAATATAGTTGAAGCAAAAATTATTATGCCAGTACAAGGTGTACCGGCTTAACCACAATAATACAATCAGCAATTATGGCAATTAAGGCAATTATTATTGATGATGAAAGGTTGGCAAGGAATGAACTGAAGAAGTTGTTGCAAGACCATGGAGATATAGAAGTGATAGATGAAGCAGCCAATGTTGATGAGGGCATCGAAAAAATAGAAACCCTCAACCCTGATTTGATTTTTCTAGACATTCAAATGCCCGGTAAAACTGGGTTCGACTTATTGGCCGAAGTAGAGAAGGCGCCTAAAGTAATATTTACAACTGCTTATGATGAATATGCCATTAAAGCATTTGAAGTAAATGCCTTAGACTATTTATTAAAACCGATAGAGCCTAAGCGTTTATCTGATGCTATTCAGAAATTGCAAGCAGAATTGTTCAAAGAAAAAATTGGTTTAAGTGGTAACAATAGAGGTCCTTTAACAGAACAGGATCAAGTTTTTGTAAAAGATGGTGAACGCTGTTGGTTTGTGAAGCTGGGTGAAATCAGGTTGTTTGAAAGTGTGGGCAATTATGCCAAAGTATTTTTTGGAACGAATAAGCCGCTGATATTAAAATCGTTAAATGCCTTAGAAGAGCGCTTAGATGATCGAATGTTTTTTAGGGCCAACAGAAAACATATTATTAACCTAAGATGGATTGAAAAAATTGAACCTTATTTTAATGGGGGATTAATCCTCGATTTAAAAGGCGGGGAAAAGATTGAAGTGAGCCGTAGACAAACGGTGAAGTTTAAAGAAATGATGAGTTTATAATTTAATTGAAAATCATGAAAAAGTTTTTTGTTTCCTTTTGTTTGTTGGGTTCAATGGTTGCTGTAAAAGCACAAGACTTACAAACCATTATTACAGATGCCGAAGTGCAAAGAGTGGTTGGTACATTGGCTTCTGATGAAATGGAAGGGAGAAGAACTTTTACTAAAGGAATAGAGAAGGCAGCTGCATTTATTGCTGCTGAATTTAAATCGTATGGTATTCAGCCATTAAAAGGCAGCAATCAATATTTGCAATCATTTGCAATGATCAGACCTAAGTTTATTAGTGCGTCTGGTATGCTAAATGAATCAGCTTTAGATACCAAACAAATTATTGCTGTTACTTGCAGTAAAGACTTACAGGTTACCGATAAATCGGGATATGAAGTGGCAGTGATTGCAAAGGGAGCTAATTTATTTGGAGAGGCACGCAAATACAGTGGACTCACTAAGAATACCATTGTATTAGTAGACACTTCTTTTACCAATAATTTCGGAAGATTGGCTCAACTAAAAGGAAATATGTTTTATTCCGATAAATCGGTTGTATTTATTTTAACTCCTGAAACAGCTATCAAGAGCATTACCATTGATGCAAAACATGATATTCAAGAAATGCCGCTGGCTAATGTGGTGGGTATGATTCCAGGTAAAACTTTACCGAATGAATATGTAATTTTTTCTGGTCACTACGATCATTTAGGGATTAATACCAGAAATATGGTAAACAATGATTCTATCTATAATGGAGCCAATGATGACGCAGCAGGAACTACTGCAATGATGTTATTGGCTAAATATTATGCTGCAACCAAGAGCAATGATCGCACGTTGATTTTTGCTGCTTTTACTGCGGAAGAAGTAGGTGGATTTGGTGCTCAATATTTTTCTAAGCAATTCAATCCTTTGGATGTAAAAGCCATGTTCAATATTGAAATGATTGGTAGTGAAAGTAAATGGGGAAAGAACAGTGCTTTTATCACTGGGTATGAAAAAACAGATATGGGTAAATTGTTACAGTGAAATTTAGCAGGAACTAATTTTACTTTCTATCCTGATCCATATACCAGTCAAAATTTATTTTATCGTTCTGATAATGCAACATTGGCAAGATTGGGTGTGCCAGCACATACTATTTCAACTACTAAAATAGATGTTGATCCTTACTACCATAAAGCATCGGATGAACTAAGTACCATCGATATTTCGAATATGACTCAGATCATCCGATCTATTGCTTTAAGTGCTAGAGGAATCATCAGTGGAAAAGAAACTCCCACAAGAGTTGATGCCAGCAGCTTAAGATAAGTTGGTTTTTCTAGAAAGTATATCTTAAACTAAGTCCTCCATCCATATAAAAATAGTTGCCTCCAAAGAAGTCAACAAATGGTTTAATATCCATACTGATATTGATAGGTGCTTTATTTAATTTAAAATCTAATCCAAGTATTCCATCAATACCTACTACTGTAGAAGAAGTATAGATTCTGCTGTCGTTATAATAGTATCTACCACCATCTTGAAAAAATCCAAGGTGACCACCAAAACCATAAAATATTTTTGCACTACCTGCTCCACCTAAGGGTGCATGCTTTTCATATAAGCCAGTTACAATAACACTCTGTCTTCCTAAACTAACTATTCCTTCCAAGGCGGTTGTTTGATTGGTAAAATGTTTTAATGTTAATCCGCTGGTTAAACCACCGAATCTTAAACCTAATCCGTTTTTGTAAGACTGTGCATTGGTAGTAGTATATATGCTAAGTGCGCATAAAATAGTAGCTACAATAAAAATGTTCTTTTTCATATTTTTTTTTCTGATAATGCATGCAAGATTGGCTTTTTGTATTAGATCAGCATTATACTATTCAACGTTTTAATTACATCATTCACATATCTGTGATTCATGTAATTAACAAGCTCAATTGTGTAAGTAGTTTGATTTTTATTATTTGAACATTTGGATAATTAATTTTCAAACTATGAAACACATTTCTACATTTTTACCGAAAAGACTAAAAGCACTCTTTAGTCCTACAATAAAGTTATTGTTGGTCGTCTTATTATTTAGCATAGGCTGCAAAAAAGGAGTGGAAGAAACAGGAACGATTGCTATTTGTCCTGAAGTTATTTCTACCGACCCGCTTGCTGGTGCAATTAATGTACCAACTATCAAAGTGATTGCAGCAACTTTTAATGAGCCAATGAATCCTGCTACTATTAATAATAGTACGTTTTTATTACAAGAAGGAACCGTATTGGTTTCTGGAGCTGTTAGTTATACTGGCTCTACAGCTAGCTTTACTCCATCTGTACCACTTAAAAGTAATACAGTTTATACCGCTACTATTACTACGGGTGCAAAAGACAACTTAAAAAGTTCAATGATTCAAAATTATGTTTGGTCCTTTAATACAGGAGCAGTACCTACTGTTGTTTCAACAGATCCAGTGAATGATGCAGCCAATGTTGCTTTAATAAAAAATGTTTCTGCAACATTTAGTACTGCAATGAATCCTGCAACTATAACTAGTAGTAGCTTTATATTAAAGCAAGGTGTTAATGTAATTGCAGGTGGTGTTACCTATAGTGGAACAACCGCAGTATTTACTCCTGTTGCTTCATTTTTAGAGAATACTGTTTACACGGCTACTATTGTTAAAACATCTAAAGACTTAGCTGGTAATGCAATGGTTGCAGATTATACTTGGAGTTTTGCAACTGGAACTATCCCAATTGTTGTATCAACTAGCCCTGTTAATGGTGCAGCTGATGTGGTATTGAATAAAGTAGTTACTGCAAGCTTTAGTAAAGTGATGAATCCTGCAACAATGGATCGAACTACATTCCTTTTAAGCAATGGAACAACTCCTGTTTTGGGTGATGTTACGTATACGGGTAATACAGCTAGTTTTAAACCTGTTGTGAATTTATTGCCAAATACTTTATATACAGGAACTATTACCACAGGTGTTCGTGATTCTTCAGGAAATGCATTAGCAAGTAACTATACATGGACTTTTAGAACAGGTGTATTATTGGATATCATTAAACCCCTTGTTGTATCTACTGATCCTATCAATGGTGCGTTTAATGTTCCATTAAACAAAGTCATCACTGCTACATTTAGTGAGAACATGGATCTTAGTTCAATTAACAATACAACTTTTCTTGTTAAAAACGGAACAGCTACTATTCCTGGTACTATAACTTATACTGGCAAAGTTGCAAGTTTTGTACCAACTGGTGGATTGGCTTCTAACACTTTATACACTGGTACCATTACGATTGGTGCAAGAGATATTTCTGGTAATACATTGGCTAGTGATTACACTTGGACATTTACAACAATTCCTCCTGTGGTCATTCCACCAGTAATTTCTCCTACATTAATTGTGTTTGGTGTGTTTGGCGGTAACGCTGGAATAACCAATCAAGGTTTAAATACAGTCATCAATAATGGAGGCATCGGTACAACTGCAGCTTCTACTTTAATCACTGGTTTTCATGATATGATTACGGGTGATGTTTACACAGAAACGCCTTTGAATGTAGGAAGGGTTAATGGAAGAATTCATACAGCGCCTCCAGCGCCGGGTTCTGCAGCTTCTGCTATCATTGCAGCACAAGGTTTGGCTGATGCCAATGCATTGTATTTAAGCACAGCACCAGCTGCTAAACCAGGTGGAATAGATCCAGGTGCAGGAGAACTAGGTGGATTAACACTTGCTCCTGGTGTTTACAAATCTGCTAGTGGAACTTTTAAAATAAGCAATGGCAATTTAACATTGGATGCAAAGGGTGATCCAAATGCGGTATGGGTATTCCAAACTGCATCTGGCTTAACAGTAGGTATTGCAGGACCTACTGGTGCTAAATCGGTTATCATGATTAATGGTGGGCAACCTAAAAACGTGTTTTGGCATGTTGGAAGCGCAGCTACTATTAATGGTGCAGGTGGCGGAACAATGGTTGGAACAATCATTGCTTATGCTGGTGTTACTTTTTCTACACCAGGAAATGCAACCCAAACTATTTTAAATGGAAGAGCACTCTCTTTAAATGCTTCTGTAACCATGGTTAATACCACTATTAATGTTCAATAACCTATCTAACTTTTTATTTTAAATATATTTTATGATACACTTCAAAAATAATCATTCAAAAACAGTCTTCTTGCTGTTTGGATTACTCATCAGCTTTACAGCATTATTTGCACAAACAGAACAAAGAGTACAACCAAAATGGTGGTTTGGATATTCTGTTGCAGCAAATATTAATCAATACAATGGAACAACCCAAATGTTGAATGCAAGTACAACAGTACCTACTGCATTTCATAAAGGCAAAAGCGTTCGTCCTTACGCTTCTTTCTTATTGGAGTATCGACCAAATAAAGTGGTAGGGTTTATGTTAAACCTAGCATATGATAATAGAAGTGCCCGATTTAATCAAGTGATGGCACCATGTAATTGTCCTGCTGATTTATCTACCAATTTGAGTTATTTCTCTATTGAGCCTAGTTTGAGATTGGCGCCATTTTCCTCTGCATTTTATTTATTTGCAGGTCCTACAATTGGTATCAATATCAATAAAGATTTTGTATATGTTCAAGACAAACAAGTAGACCAACGCGGAGACTTTAGTGATATTAGAAAAACAATGCTCTCTGCACAAGCGGGTGCAGGTATTGATATCCCCTTGTCTAAAAAAAGCAATACGAGCCAAGTTACCTTATCTCCTTTTGCCTCTTTTCAAACAAATTTATTTCAAGCTCCTAGAACCGTTGAAACATGGGATATGTACACCATTAGAGCTGGCTTAGCTTTAAAGTTTGGAAAAGTTGCAGCAGCAGCTCCTCTAAAACAAACACCAGCAGCTCCTATTGAAACGGTAAGAGTTGTTACAGTAAAAGAACCCAATTTGCAGTTTTCTGTTAGAGCGCCAAAAATTGTACCAGCAGAGAGACAAGTTAAAGAAATGTTTCCTTTGCGCAACTCAGTCTTCTTTAATATGGGTTCAAGCGAAATACCAAGCAGGTATATTCAGTTAGGAAAGAACGAGTCTATTAATTTTAAAGAATCAGAATTACAAGAACAACAACCTGCTAATTTAAATAAAGGAAGGTCTGCACGTCAACTAAATGTTTATTATAATATTTTAAACATCATGGGCGATAGAATGCGTAACAACCCTAATACCAGTATTATGTTAACAGGGGCTTCAGATAATAATCCTACAGAAGGAAAATTGATGGCAGAAAATATTAAACAATATCTAGTAAATAACTATGATATAGATCCATCAAGAATCACCACTGATGGTAGAGATAAGCCAGTGATTCCTTCTGAACAACCTGGAGGAACAAAGCAGCTAGATTTATTAAGAGAAGGAGATAGAAGAGTGGATATTACTAGTACATCTTCGGCTATGCTACTTGAAGTGGGTGGTGCAACTTCTCCATTTTTAAAGCCTGTACAAATTAAGACATACCAAGAAGACCCATTAGATACCCATGTTATTTTTACTAATAAAGGCGCAACAGAGTTGTTGAATTCTTGGAGGGTTGAATTGAAGGACGAATCTGGTGTAATTAAAAATTATGGTCCGTATTATTTAGATCAGGGTTCAGTTTCTGGAAAAACTGTTCTTGGAAATAGTGCATCTAAAAATTATCAAGTAACCATGTTTGGTACTACCAAGTCTGGTGATATAATTAAAAAAGAAAGCTCTGTAAGTGTTGCTAAATCTGAAAGTTTAAAACAAGAAGGATTACGTTACAGTATACTATTTGATTTTGATAAAGCAGATGCAATTGCTGCGTATGAAAAATTTCTTACAGAGGTAGTTGCTCCATTAATTCCTGATAATGGAACCGCAATCATTCACGGACATACAGATATTATTGGTGAAGAAAAATATAATCACCAACTATCTCATAATAGAGCAGAAACCACTAAGGTGATTCTAGAGCGTGCAACCAATAGATTAGGTAAACGTGATGTGAAATTTGAAGCATATGGCTTTGGTGCAGAAGCAGCCAATGCGCCATTTGAAAATAAATATCCTGAAGAGCGTTTCTATAATAGAACGGTTATCATAGATATTATCCCAGGTAATTAAAAATTGTTTAGCACAGTTTGTTGATTGAGGGCACCCTTGTTACACGTTGTAGCAAGGGTTTTTTTATTTCCATCTTTTAATCATCTTAACCAACTCATACCATAGAACAGATATACTTCCAATGGCTAAACAAATGCTTAAGTGTAAAGTGCTGATGGCCGTGAAGTCAAAAAATACAGCCAAAGGGTTTATATAAATCAAAGAAAGTAACAATACAAGTGTAATCAAAATCATTCCTAATACTAAATTGTTTTTATAGCTGATGGTAGTGATAATAGAATAATAAAATGATCTGTTGATGAGAGTTAAAAATATATTCGCAAAAACCAAAGTACTAAACACCATGGTTCTGGTTGTATTTATATCTAATGATTGGTTCACTGCATATTGATATACATATAATGTTCCAGCAGTTATAGCTAGCCCTTGTACTAAGCTCGTTGTTAGTTCTTTCCAACTAAAAAATGTACTAGTAAATGGCCTAGGTGATTGCGTCATCATATTTTTTTCCATGGGCTCATTTTCATAAATGATAGAGCAGGTAGGGCCCATGATGAGTTCAAGAAAAATGACATGCACTGGTGTGAAAATATTTGGATACATCCAGCCTAGGGCAAGAGGAATAAATACAGTTAAAACAATAGGTATATGAATTGAAATAATATATTGTATGGCTTTTTTTAAATTTGTATATATTTTTCTACCCATGGCCACTGCATCAACCATTTTGGCCAAATCGTCATCAATTAGAATTAATGATGCTGCTTGTTTAGCAATTTCAGTTCCTTTTTTACCCATGGCAATTCCTATATGCGCCGCTTTTAACGCAGGCCCATCGTTAACCCCATCTCCAGTCATTGCAACAATATCATTGTTGCTTTTTAATGCATTAATAATTTTAAGTTTTGCTTCAGGAAACATTCTAGTAAAAATTTGGGTTTCTGCTACTTTTATTTTCAGCTCATTTTCCGATAGTAGCATCAGCTCATCTCCGCTTATTTGTTTCTCTGCACCCTTAAATCCTATCTTCTTTGCAATAGTTGTAGTGGTTGCTGCATTGTCGCCCGTAATGATTTTAACTTGTATGCCTGCCTCATAAAACTGCTTTAATACCAATTCTATATTCTCTTTTGGAGGATCATAAAAGGCAATGACTCCCTTTAGCTCAAAAATAAAATCTTGTTGCTTAGCGGGAAAATCGTTCCCGGAAAACAAAGCTTCTCCTACTGCCAGTACTCGGTATCCTGCAGTCGTAAATTCATTTATGGCATTTTGAGTAGCTATTCTTATTTCACTGTTTGCATTTGAACAGGCTAGAATAGCTTCAGGTGCACCCTTCGCGGCAATAATTTTTTTGCCAGCCTCGTTTTCAAAAATATGCGTCATCATCGGGGGTCTTCCTTCTAATGGATATTCGTGTATCATTTTATACAAATGGCGTTCATCTGACCTGCTGCTTTCTTTGTATAGTTGATGTAGGGTTAATTCCATTGGATCAAAAGGGATGGGCTCACTAGCCCACATAGCTAAATGGATTAATGCCTGGTTTTCTTCTTGATTAAATTTTATTTGTTCCGATAAAAAAACTTTTTGTGATGAAGCATTGTAAATAGCAGCAATACTCATTTTATTTTCTGTAAGGGTACCAGTTTTATCAGTGCATATAACCGTTGCACTACCCAAGGTTTCAACCGTTTTCATTTGTTTTACTACTATACCCATTTTCATTAGTCTCCATGCGCCTAATGCCATAAAAGTGGTAAATGCTACAGGAATTTCTTCGGGTAGGATACTCATGGCAAGTGTAAGTGCTTGAAGAAGGCTACTGAGTATATTATTCGATTGTTGAAAATTGATGAACCATACAACTAAAAATACAATCGTTCCAATAATGGCCATATTTCTTACAAATCGATTGATTTGTTTTTCTAGAGGAGTTTTTTCTTCAACAATTGATTCTAAACTTTTCCCAATCCTTCCCAATTTAGAATCGTTACCTATTGCAGTTATTTGGGCTATCGCTAATCCGGCCACTGCATAAGTTCCTCTATATACTATATTATCGGTGCTATTAGTGCTCTTATTTACTGCAAAAGTTTCTCCGGTAAGTATAGATTCATTTACAGAAAAATCATTGGATTGAACAATGATACCGTCTGCTGAAACGGAATTGCCTTCTTCAACTAATAAATAATCTCCAATTACTAATTCGTCTACGTGAATAGACATTATTTCATTATTCCGAATAACTTTACAAAAGGGCTGCGTAAATTCTTCTAATTTTTGCAGAGCTTGTCTGCTTCTGGCATCCTGGTATAGAGAAATAGCAGCAACTAAAAGAATAGCACCAGCCAAGAAAAGTCCATCTCCTACATTGCCAGTAATAAAATAAATGGATGCAGCAACCAATAATAAAATAACCATGGGTTCTTTAAAAATGCTTTTCACTGCATCTAAAAAACCATTATTCTTTTTAAATGATAGCTGGTTGTTTCCAAACTGCTTTCTTGCTGATAGAACTTCCAAGTCTGAAAGTCCTTTTATATTAAATGGGGCTGTTGGCATAAAAGAGTATTATTCCAAAGATAAATTATCTAATATGATTTACTTCAGAACAAATCTTATAAAAGCCTTCTTTACCTATAGTGGGCTTTTGCCTCTAATAACTCTCAGTAGTATAGCAATGATTGCTATCACTAAAAGTATATGTATGATACCTCCAGAATGATACCCGAAGTATCCAATTGCCCATAGGATAATTAAAATAACTGCAACGGTGTATAAAAGATTACTCATAGTATATTTTTTAGGATTTGGAAAAATCGTAGTGGTCAATCGTTAGTCTTGCCATTAAATAGCTTAAAGTAGACTCTGCTCCTTGGTTAAGATTAACATAGCTGTCTTCAAGTCCATCGTAACAGCCTCCAGTGCATGGGTTGTAAATGATCTCATCTAAATGGTTTCTTCCTTGAAACCAATCAAAAGCAATTTTGATTTTTTCTTTATAAAATACAGCCTCAAATGCAGTATTAAAACTGTTCAAAGACAGAATGGTATAAGCAACATCAATGGGTTGTTCACCACCTACCAAATTACATGCCACTGCGGTATGTTGATTATGCCAATGTTTATTTGAAATAACATGAATACCTGTTGCAGTAAATATTTGACTTAACAAAAATTGAAAACTATCTCTTGCGGTGATTTTGAATTTTTCAATTCCTGTTGCTTTCCAAGCATATAACATGGCTTCAGGCAATAAACTATTGGCATAAGTTAAATAGCTTTCATACCATTTCCATTTAGGGGTGGATTCATGTAAATACATTCGGTAAATTCTATCAGCCATTAGCTCAATTAGTCCTAGGGCTTTTTCATTTTCACGGTTTTTGATAGATAGCGCACAACCTTTTATAATAAAAGCCATTGCTCTAGTTGAATGAATGGAGTTTGAATGCGAAATTGCTTTGTCGAATATTGTCTTTGCTTTATTCACAATTGTTAATGGTAATATCTTTTCTAATCCAATTATATATCCCAAGGCCCATACAGCTCTGCCATTTGCATCATCTAAATTACATTGCTCATTTTCGTTGGTGAATTCTTTGGATTGGCTTACATAATTTAAAAAACGACCATTTTCTTGTTGGCAAAATGCG
This sequence comes from Sphingobacteriia bacterium 24-36-13, assembly GCA_002281875.1. Classification (GTDB taxonomy): domain Bacteria; phylum Bacteroidota; class Bacteroidia; order Chitinophagales; family Chitinophagaceae; genus Sediminibacterium. The sequence goes on from NCHN01000004.1 coordinate 20,031, forward strand.
ATAAATTCTAAATAAATTTCTATTAAATACAGGTGTTCAAAATGTCTTGTATTTTCAAAATACATACCCATTGCAATTAATGCTCTTGCATTATCATCCAATGTGTAACCTGAAGTTAAATCTGGCTTATTTAAAATAGCAAATTGGATAATACCAAATTGGGTAGTTAATTTTTTTAGATGATGTAAATTAATAGGAGGGATGCTGAAGTTTAATTGGAGTGAGGGGGTAATTGTTTCCTTAAATACTCTTAAATGTTTTAAAGCACTATTTTCCCAAGCCGTAGAAGCTAATTTATGAATTCCATTTGCACTAAACTCTTCCCGCTTTTTATCATTTGATAGTAAAGTTAAAATAGCAGTTGATAGTTGTTGACTATTGTTGAAGTCAACAATTATACCAGTATTATTGGCTAATACTTCTAGTGCATGTGGAATGGCGGTAGCAATGATAGGACATCCGCTGCTGATTGCATAAGAAAATGTTCCACTAACAGCTTGATCTGGATTATTTGAAGTAAATAAATAAATGTCTGTTAATTGTAGATAGTCTAATAAAGCTGGTAGTTCTAAAAATTCATTAATAAATAACACATTCTTTGTTATTGCTAAATCATTTATTTTTTCTTGTAGTGAATTTCGATAGGCTTCCCCTTCTTTTTTTATTATACCTGGGTGGGTAATTCCAATAATTAGAAAGAGTACTGTTGGCTCTAATTTTATAACGGATGTTAATGCATCTATAGTTGTTTCAATACTCTTCCCAGAGTTTAGTAGACCAAAAGTGGAGAGTATCTTTCTTCCTGTTAAACCATATTTTTTCTTTAGTTCTATTTTATCCGTATGTTTTACTAAGTGCGTGCCATGGCTGATAATCTCAATTTTCGTAGGGTTGATGGCATAATCCTCTATCAGTATTGTAGCTGCATTTTTAGTCATCACAATTGTTCTGATAGCTGTATCTAACATCAATTGCATATATGCCTTAAGAGAATTGCTTGGTTTTCTCAACACAGTATGTAAAGCAATAATCACTGGTTTTGATAATGATTCTAGAAATACTTGAATTAACGCATCATGGCCATTATAAAAACCAAATTCGTGTTGTACGATGATGAGTTGAACAAGTTCATTCGTATTGAGTTCTAAGGCTAGTTTGTTATAGTTCTCAGATTTGCTTGTGTCTAATGTATATTTTACTTCGTTTGAATAGGTGTAACTGGTATTTTCTTGTTCTAAAGCGCAAATATGTATGGAAAATGAATGATCAAATTTATTATTCAATGAATTATACAAATCATTTGCATAAGTAGCAATTCCACATTCTCTAGGTGGGTAGGAAGTGATCATTACTATTATTGGCAAAGACTTTTTTGCAGTAATGTAAAGATTTTCCTTTTTAAGTGTAATGGGTGTAATATGGTCTAATAGTGCTTCCATATTATATTTTATAGCGAAGTAGCTCTTCTGTTAATTCATTTATATTGGTAGATGCACATCCAATTCTCTCATCTGCAGCACCATAATATATATATAGTGAACTATCTTCTACAACTGCTCCTGATGGGAAGCAAACATTGTTTACAATTCCTTTTATTTCCCATAATTCTTTTGGTTGAAACAATGGATAAGGTAATCTAGCAATTTCTATATGTGGATTGTCGATATCAAATAATGCTGCACAAGCCGAGTAAATATATCCCTCTATTTCATCGTGAACACCATGATAAATCACCAACCATCCTTCCCGTGTTTTAATTGGAGGACAACCACCGCCAACATAACTTATTTCATGGGTATGCTTTGGACTAATCATGATGCAATCCTGAAAGTGCATGAAATAATCCATCCAAAAAGCTGCAGTTAGGTCAGATAATTCTTTCACTTTGGTAATGAGTATATCTGGTTTAATTCTATGCATAAAATAGAAATAACCATTAATCTTTTCAGGGAAAAATATGAGGTTTTTATCCCATAGTAAAAAATTGGTATCTAGTTGGCCATGGCTTTGCCAGTGTTCATTGTATCGAAGGTATTTTTCGTTAATATCTTTTTTAGACTCTGCCAATTTGCTAAAATTCGGATAGGTTAATTTTGGAACAATCACTCCCTTTTTAGTAAATATTTTTAAATCTTTACTAACTATTAATGCTCCTAATGCATTTACACCATCATATGCTGTATATGTCATCATGAATTCATTGTTAATCATCACAATTCTAGGATCTTCCATGCCATTTTTCTCATAAGGGTGCTCGGGAACAAGAATTGGGGTATCAAGTCTGGTACTTATTTGTGTTGGATGTTCAAGGGTGCAATAGCCAATGGTAGAGTAATTCCCTTTTCCTACTGCCCTATAAAAAAGATGAATAATACCGTTGTGTTTGATTACAGCAGGATTTAATACTCCTTCGCATTCAAAATTAGTATCTCTTTTTTCTATGATAATACCATGCTTTTGAATCGTTATCATACTTGGTCGTATCCGCTTTTGATGATGGTTTGAATTAGTTTAAATCGACCATTGGGTTTAATAGTGTTAGCAGAATGTGCTGGTATTACAATGGCATCGCCCGTTTTGAGCAGTTGATTCTTTCCGTCAATGACTATTTCTGCTTGCCCGTCTATCAATTGAATAAAGGTATCAAATGGCGTTTTTTTCTCTGTTAACCCTTCCCCACTATCAAAAGACATTACACTGATATTTCCTGTAGACTTTCTTAGTATGGTCTTAATCACTACCGAATTAGGGATGTATTCAATTATTTCAACTGTTATATACACTTTTGATTTTTCAATTTCACTGATTTCCTTTTCGCTTCTCTTGTGTAGCATAAACGTATTTTTGTAAAGGTTCAGAATTAATAATTTTTAATTATTATACTATTGCCTCTAATACTTGTATTTTTTACAGATTATCTAATACCGTTCTTTTTTTATTGGTCATTGCTTTAAAAAGGAGGGTGTTAATCCAGTGATTTTTTTGAATTGGTTGGAAAGATGAGCAACGCTGCTGTAATGAAGTTTCCAAGCTATTTCAGTCAGGTTTAATTCATTGTAGATAATCAATTCTTTGGCTCTCTCTATTTTGTGTAAAATGATAAATTGTTCAATAGTGGTTGCTTGTGTCTCTGAAAATAAATTGGATAAATACGTGTAATTGTAGGAAAGTTTATCGCTTAAAAAAGTGGAGAAATTGACTTCTGGTTCGTCTTCGCTGTAGTGAATCATTTCTATGATTACCGCTTTTATTTGGCTAATTAAGACCGCTTTCTTGTCGTCAATTAATTCTAGACCGTATTTCAGTAAAACGGCTCTAAAATTGGCAACTTTTTCTTCGTCAATTTGGTGAGCCATTAACACTTCGCCTAAGTCGATTCTTTGGTATGGTATGTCTAAATCAAGTAAAATCTCTTTTACCAATAATTTACACCTTAAGCTGACCATGTATTTGATGTATACTTTCATATAGGGACACGGTTGTATTAGTGCCTATTTTCTTTTTGTTTAGAATGAGAATGCTGGTAGAATGATTAGAATCCTGTTATTCCTGGTGGAATATTGTAAAGGATAGAACCGAATAGAATTGGATACGTGTAAGGTAGTCTTAAATACTGGTATTAGCTAATTGATGCGAATAAACCGAATTTCATTTTTTTGGATTTAATTCTATTGTTAACTTTAACCATATGTATTTTAGTGTTTTACCTAAGCAGCCCCATCCCATTTTATCCTATTTAAGAGTGGGAAGGCTATTGTACTACTCCCTAACAATTTTTATTCTGGAGTCTTGGTTTTATTGGGTAAAGTTGAATGAAGCATATACTTTTTATTCAAATTGGATTATTTTCTTCTGGGCCTGGAGTTTCATGTTTTCATTTATCCATATTTTTTTGGTTTTAGCGGATGGTTGGAGTAGGTACCAAAATTACAAGCGCGCGAAAGACCAGTTTTTTGTACATGGATTTAACAGAAGAATTGTAGACAAGTATATTGGATCGAAATGTCAGCGGATGGCTGCCTTAGAAGCAGCTAAAGAATTGGGTATAGGAGATGAAGTAAAAGAGTATTACACCGCCAAAGGGGTAAAATGGTACCACTATGTTCCTTATTTCATGATTAAGGACCCTTGGTTTGGGTTTAAGAAACATTTTTGGTCTCGTACTTTTTTAGAAGGCAATTACAAACCAAAATACAATTACGCAGATTATCAACAATTAGTTCTTCAAACATGATCATATCAGGAATCAATCTCACTAAGTATTACGGAAAAAGAAAAGTTCTTGATAATGTAAGTATCGGGTGTGCTTCAGGTGAAATTTGTGGTTTGCTAGGGGCCAATGGCGCAGGCAAAACCACTTTGTTTAAAATCCTATTTGGTCTAATTACTCCAGATTCTGGTGAAGTTATTTTACCCAATCAATCTGTTAAACCTATCGGAGGAATTATTGAGAAGCCGGCTTTGTACGAGTACTTAAATGCCCAGGATAATATACACTTATTTGCAAGTATACAAGGCCTTCAATTATCCAATCTGGAAATTGAAAGTCATTTATTAAAAGTAGGTTTGCCAATTGATAGAACCGATAAGGTTGCAAACTTTTCAATGGGGATGAAGCAAAGGTTGGGGATTGCAATTGCCCTATTGAATAATCCTACTTGTTTGGTATTAGATGAACCATTTACTGGTTTAGATCCTTTAGGGGTAAGCTCTTTAAGAAAGTTGATTGCAGATTTAGCAGAAAAAGAACAGTTGGCAATCATTTTGTCTTCGCATATTATAGAAGAGCTAAGTAAGCTTTGTCATACCTTATATGTATTGAAAGAGGGAAAATTAGTGAATGCAGGCCCTGCCCAGCAATTGATTGCAGAAAATACCGAAGTATATAATATTTGTGCAGATAATATTAAACAGGCTGTATGCTTAAAAAATTATCAAGTTGAATTTAAAGGGAATTGTGCTATGGTCACTATTGCCGCTGCTGAAGTTCCTCATTTGATTCAATTACTAGATAAAGAAGAAATTTATATTACCTCTTGTACTCCTGAATTGAGTATGGAAAAACTATTTGAAACTAACCGTTAATGCAATATTTACTAAAAGCAGAAATATATAAATTGTTTAAGCAAAGTAAAACTTACTATGCATTGGGTGCGTTATTTTCTATTGAACTGTTGATTTTATTCAGTGCCTATTATCAAGGGACAACAATCATTGATTTGCTTTTAGAAAATTTAAAACAGAAATTTTATTTTGAAGGAACTTTGTTAAATGGGAATTTATTAATTTATTTAATTTTAAATACCCTTTGGTTTCATTTGCCTTTAATATTGATGATTATTGTTTCTGGAACACTTACTTCGGAATATAAGGACAGAACCATACAGACTATTATGCTTCAACCTGTAAGCAAATGGAAATTTATTTTGAGTAAATACTTGGTTGCAATTGGATTCACCATGTTGGTGGTAGGATTATTAGCTGCAAGTTCTTTTGGGTTGTCATATGCATTTTTTGGAAAGGGAGATTTAGTGGTATACTTGAATGGGTTAAACTTTTTTGATGCAACTGATGCTATTAAAAGATTGCAATGGTCATTTATATCAGGGGCTTTGTCGATGGTATTCTTTTCAATTGCAAGCCTAACTATTGCAATACTGTTTAAAGAAGCTACTAAAACTTGGATTGTTTCGGCCTTTTTCTTAATTCTTTCCAATATATTATTAAAAGTAGATTTTGGTGATAATTGGTTCAATCAATTATTTTTTGCCAAATTGAATGATACCTGGCAGTATTTTTTTTACTACACAATCAATTGGCAACAAATCATTTTTAATAGTGCGCTAAGCTTGGCATATTGTATCTTATTTATGGGAGTAGGTATTTATTGGTTTCACAAAAAAGACATTGGATAATGAAAAGAATTGGAGTAATCATACTATTTCAAATTTTATGTATTGGGCTATCTGCACAAGTAGTTGATTCAGATTTATTGAAAGTGAAAAATCGACTGGATTCTATTTTGTCTTTCAGTACCCAATTGAAATTAGAAGTAGATATTTCTTTTATCAATATGCCCGTTAAAAAAGCCCAGATGTTTTATGCAAAAGGTAAAAAAGTGAAATTCTCCTCTGATGATTTTGTAATGTTACCTAAACGAGGATTGGATTTTTCATTGAATAGCTTATTGGAATACTCCTTTATTACAGTTGATAGGGGAATGGAGCAAAGAAATGGGAGAAGCTACAAAGCTGTTAATATTATTCCTACAGATAAAAGAGCAGATTTTTCTATTGCAACTATTTTAATAGATACAAAATTGAAAAGAGTGATGGAGTCGGAGATTAATACCAAAAAAGATGGGTCTTACCTTTTATCTTTCCAATATAATAGCGAATCGAAAGTTTTACCCGATAAAGTAATAGTCAATTTTGAAATTGAAAAAATTCGTATCCCTATCAATTTTATGGGAAAAGATACGCAACTCGATCGTAAGAAAATGAAAGCAGCAGGAACCAAGACCGGTGCTATTTATTTAACTATGAGTAATTATCAAATTAAATCTGTACTATAATAGTGATATTTGTGAATGGATTTCTTTAGTTCAGACCAGCAATTTGACCAACTTTATCCCAGGGCAATATCAGCATTGGCTAGTCGTCATTGGACACCGTTAAGTGTTGCTAAAGAAGCAGCTGATTTTCTTGCTGTTGGAACTAATCCTCGAATATTAGATATTGGAAGTGGAGTTGGAAAATTTTGCATGATTGGAGCTAGGTTTCATCCACATGCTGTATTTACTGGTATTGAACAGCGGGAGTCATTAACCCAAATAGCCCAATCGATTGAACAGCAATTGGGATTAAATAATACCCAGTTTTTGACTGGTAATTTTACGGAAATTGATTTTACTCAATTTCATCATTTCTATTTTTACAATGCATTTTACGAAAATCTAATTGATAATGATTCCATTGATCAAACAATTGATCAAAGTCCTGAACTTTTCAATTTGTACAACAGAAAATTATACAAACAACTGAAAAAACTTCCAGCTGGAACTAGAATCGCTACTTTCCATAGCTCTGAAAATGAAATGCCTAGTTCATACCAAGTGGTAGGAGTTGGAACTAATGAAGATTTAAAATTTTGGATTAAGCTGTAATCCTATTAAGGGACAATTTTTTTCTTCTCGCCTTCATCAACCCCTTTTATAAAATGAATTAATCCTTTAAAATAGGTTTCTTGATCATCATACATACTCATATGCCCTCCATTCGCACAATATAAATAACTGCCATTTTCTACTGCTCCTGCCATCCATTTCATATGGGCTGGATCCATGGTATCGTGTTCGGCACCAACTACTAAAGAAGGTACTTTAATTTGTTTAAGCTGATTTTTTACAGACCAGGTAGTTAGCTTACCAGAAATACCAAATTCACTTGGTCCTTGCATGGTAACATATAAAGACTGATTCATTTTTGCAAAAGAACGATTTACTGGTTCAGGCCATTCGCTTAATGGCATTCTTAATATATGCTTGGTATAAAAATGATTATATAGTAGGTCCATATATTTTGGGTTGCCAAAATCTTTTTTTGCTTCTAAGCTTCTTACAGTGTCCAAAATTTTAGGATCCATTTGTTTTGCCAAAACTTCATCAGCGTATTTACCGTATTCAATGGCATCGCTCATCATATTCGATATAATTACCCCTTTTAAGTTTTGCTGATACTTCAATGCATATTCCATAGCTAATATTCCACCCCAAGAATGACCAAGTAAATAAAAATTATCTTGATTTAAATTCAGTGCCTTCCTAACCTGTTCTACTTCGTCTACATACCTAGCCAAATCGAATAAACTGGTGTCTTTCGGGTCCTGAGAATTTCCACAACCCAATTGGTCGTAATAAATGATTTCAATTCCTTCAGCGGGCATGAAATTTTCGAAACACTCAAAATATTCATGCGTTGCACCGGGTCCTCCATTTAACAATAATAATTTCATGGTAGGATTGTTCCCAATTCTTTTTGTCCAAACATTAAATGTTCCACTTGGTGTAGTAATAGGAATCATTTGTACCCCACCATTCTGTATCCCCTTAGTTGTTGGTTTAAAATAATCATTGGAAACAGCTATTTCATTGTTAGTAGCATTGCAACCAATTATTACTGTAAAGCAAAGAAGTACTAGTAGTAAATAAAGCTTATTCATCGTGTAGGTTTTAATTAAGGTAAGTCAATTTAAAATGAAATACCCTTTAAATGGATTAATTGTTGGTATAAATTTCTTGTAATGGACCCTGGTTTCCCATCTCCTATAGTATGGCCATCAATTGAGATTACGGGGAGAATATTTTTAGTAGAACTGCTGATAAAAGCTTCTTTAGCGGAAGCAATCATAGCAATGGTTATATCAGTCTCCTTGATGGTGTAGCCTCTTAATTCGAGTATTTTTTTTCTGGTAACCCCCTGCAAAATATTTTCTTTTGGAGTAAGCACTTCGCCTTGATCGGTTACTATAAAAAAGTTGGCTCTAGGACATTCGGTTACCATCCCGTTAAAAAAATATACAACATCATCTGCTCCGGCCGCTTTAATGGTTGGTTGCAAATAAATGGCTTTTAAATAGTCGATGGTTTTAATAAATGGCAACTGTCGTTGGTGTTCGTAGGTAATCAGTTTTAACCCTTTTTCAAATACCTGATTTTGGTAATTAAATGGAGATTGACTGATAATTAAATTAGGGTTTCCTATTGAATAGCCATCAGGAGAATTTCCACCAGTTAGGGTTAAGCGAATTCCAGAATTCGGCAATTGATTTTTTTCCATTAATTGGCCAATAGCTCCAATCAATTCTTTTTGATTTACGGGAACAGGCAAATGCATCGATTGAGCGGAAGAATAAAATCTAAGTAAATGGTCTTCTAAAAAAATAGGATTCCCATTCACAGTAACCAAAAAATCAAAAATTCCATAGCCTCTTTGAATGGCTAAATCGGATGCAGAAATGGAAAGACTATTTGCTTGCTTCAATTCTCCGTTAACGCTAATATACCTTTCACTCATTTTTTTTCTTTTGTAAATAATGGTACTAATTGTTGGATGGGTAGTGCAGATACTTTGTTTCCTCTGAAACCTTTAGTATCTGTAGCAGTAATTAGTGAATTAATAATGGCTTCCTCTGTTGCTTCTATAGCAGCCATAAATATGGGAGAAATAGCATCGTTGGGCAAGTTTAGTATTGGTTTGGGTAGATTATTCGTTTGATGCATTACCCTATTTTGTTCCGCAGTCGAAAATGCAATTACATAATCACCACTTCCGTTGGAAGCAATGCCCCCCGTTCTTCCTAAACCCAACATGGCCCTTTTGGCCAATCGCATGAGATTTCGGTGATCTAAAGGCGCATCAGTAGCAACAATAATCATACAAGATCCATCCACATTGTTTAATAGCTCATTGCTAAAACTAAATTTTTGTAAGTATTCTCCTGCAGCAACACCATCAATTGTTAGTACCCCACCAAAATTTGATTGCACCAATACGCCAATCGTATATCCCCCCAAGCTAGAAGGTAATTTTCTCGAAGCTGTGCCAATACCACCTTTAAATCCAAAACAAACAGTGCCAGTTCCTGCTCCTATAGCACCTTCAATTACCTTGTTTGTTGTTGCACTTTCGATGGCGATTAATACGTCTTGTTCTGTTACATGTCTGCCTCTGATATCATTCAAATATCCATCATTGGTTTCCCCTACTATTCCATTAACTGAACTGATTTTTTCGTTTCCGGCTTGTGCTAGTGTATAAGTGATTAAGCCACTCATTGCTGCAGGAACGCTTAAAGTATTTGTGAGAACGATGGGCGTTTCTATATTTCCTAACTCATTAATTTGCGTACTACCTGCCAATTTTCCAAAGCCATTTCCTGTATAAACTGCAGCTGGAACTTTTTGTTGAAAAACATTGCCTTGATGTGGTACTATTACTGTTACACCAGTATTGACTGAATCTCCTTTTTTGATGGTAGTATGACCTACCGAAATGCCATTTACATCGGTGATACTGTTTAAGTACCCTGTTTTTATAACGCCAATATGAATACCCCAATCACGGGCTCGTTTAGGGCTTTGTGCATAACCATTATGCGCTAAAATACTTGTAATGACTAATGTTGAAACTAATTTTATCAAAGTTATATAAGACATTATTTTTTAGGATATATCAATGTAGGAATTTTAGTAGAGAAAGTAAGTTCTGCTGCTTTGCTAGGCAAAAATAATTGCTCAAAGAACCCTTTTTTCTGCCTAGTAAATAATATAATTAAGTCTGGATGTTGCTTCCCAATATATTTAGTTAGTCGGTCTACCAAGGAATATTCAATATTGGTTTCAAGTACATTGGGTTTAATTCCAATATAATTAGCCTTAGAAAAAATCTTTATTTTTTTGAGCGTGTCGGGATGGTTTACACCCATTCTTGCATAGTGTAAGGCTTCTGTTTGACCCTTGAGCAAACTGTTTAATTTTGCTACTTTATTCAGTTCTGTAACTAGGTTTTCAAAATCTGAAACATAAGTGATTTTTTTGATGGCTTTAGTTTTGTATTTGGATGGAATTGCCATCACTGGAACTGGAGAATGATTAACTAAATAAGAAGTATGCGTCCCCATTAATTTCCTTAGAACTCCCGCACCATTCGTAGCGATGCATATAAATTGGCATTTACTTTTGGCCGCATAATCAATGATTGCCTTTTCGGTTCCTTTGGTAAAATCAATCACAAATTTGCTTTTGTTTACTATATTTTTATTTACGCCTGAGGTTGATGAAATAAATTTCTCCAACTCTTTGGTCAATCTGTGCTTTTCTTCTGCTACGTATTTTTTATAAAAAGATAAATTCCACGATGCTGGCTGCATCATTTCAACAGCAGAATAAAAAATAAGCTCAGCTCCTTTTATTTGGTTAGAAAAGTTAGCAGCAAATTGAATAGCTGTTTTGGAGTTTAAAGAAAAGTCGGTGGTCACTAAAATTTTCATAACGTCAATTATTTTTTTGGTTGCTCTACTGAAGAAATAAAATCCTTAATCAATTGAATGTTTTTAAGTTTATTGTCGTGCATGGTACCATGACCAGCTCCTTCAATCATTCCAAATTGACTGTTCTTAACTAGACTACTAAAATAGCGAACTGTTTGCGGCCTAGCTTCGTCGTATTCGCCGGTAATAAAAAGTGAGGGTATTTTTATACTAGATAAACTTTTAATTCGATCATAATTGATAAGTGTTCCAGTGGCTGTAAATTCTGTGGGCCCCCACATATAATTATAGATAAAGCCGTTGCCTGCAGCCATAATGGTGTCTAAGTCACTGGTAAGTCTACTGTTTCTAACACCAAAATTTTTTGCATAAACTGTGTTTGCATTTATATAGGCTGCGCTTTTAAAGTCTCCTGTTTTTTCTCCTATAGATATTGCAACTTGTATACTGTCAGGTAGGGTTTTAATTAAGATGTCTGCATCTTTTTTCCAAAGTGCTGTACTAAAATAAGGGCTGTTGAATATGATTGCTTTTACTTCTTTTGGGTATTGTAAGTAATATTCTAATGCTAGTGCGGTTCCCCAAGAATGTCCGTGTAAATAAAACGATTTGAGCTGAAGTTTATTTACCAGTGCTCTAACTTGTTCTACAAATAACGGAACTTTCAATAAAGAAGTATCTGTATGATAATCTGATCTTCCACTACCTAACTGATCAAAAATAATAATTGGTCGATCGTTGCCAATTGTTTCAAATTGATAAAAAGACCTACTGGTTCCACCAGGACCTCCATGCAACATAAGAATGGGAGTGCCTATGCCTTTTCCGATTATTCTATACCAGATCTGACCACCTTGTACACTAATTTTTCCTTCCCCTTCCTTTAATTGCGCAAAGGAAACTATTGAAAGATGAGTAAATACTAAAAACGATAAAACTATTTTTAATAACATGTATGTTAATTTAATCTATAATCTGTGCTCTTTAAAGGTACACTAAATTAAAAAACATACATCAACAGTAATCCAACAGCAGCAGCCAACATCAATAGTAATGCTGCGCCCCCTAAAATATTAGACCAAATTCCATTACAAAAATTCCCCATTACTTTTTTGTTATTGGCAATATGCAAAATGATGGCAATTAAAACAGGTGCCGTTAAGCCATACAAAATAGCAGCATATATCAGCGCATTGATTGGTGAAATACCTATATAGTTGATGGTAAGACCAAGGAGTAGGGCGGAGATAATAATGGTATAAAAAGCCTTTGCTTCATGAAATTTCTTATCCAATCCATTTTCCCAAGAAAAAATCTCCGTAATCATATAAGACAATGCACCGCTTAATACAGGGATGGCCAAAAATCCTGTTCCAATAATCCCAATAGCAAACAAAAAATAAGCTGCTTCACCTGCAAGTGGTTTTAGTGCTTGTGCTGCTTCTTCTACTGTATTGATTTGATGAATACCCGCATTAAATAAAACAGTACCAGTTGTAAGAATAATAAAGTACATCACAATATTAGAAAACAACATACCTGTATCTATATCTTGTCGCATTTCTGCGATAATTTTTTTATTCACTACTAATTTCTTTTTTCGGTGCTTTAAGTCTTCAACTGACATAGTAGCTTGCCAGAAAAAAAGATAAGGTGAAATGGTTGTTCCCAAAATAGCTACTAAAGCAGCTAAGTACTCTTTGGTAAAATGAATTTTGGGAAAAAAAGTATTCGATAAAATTGCGCCCAGATCTTGTTTGTATAAAAATGGAACGATGATGTATACCAATAATACCAAGCATAGGTATTTCAACACAGAAGCTATTTTTTCATAGGGTAAGTAGATAATTAAAATCAATAAGATTACAGTGAAGCAAACACTAAAATAATTGGCATCTATAGTAGGGAATAACAAGTTTCCTACTGCCCCCATGCCAGCAATATTGGCTCCTATATTTAAAACAATAGCAGGAAAGCTAAATACAATCATTAAGTACAGCACTGTTTTTGGGTAATATGTTTTCAAGGTGCCAGATAACCCTTGCCCAGAAACCATTCCAATTCTCCCACACATTTCTTGAACAGCAGCCATTAATGGGAAACTGATAAATGCTGTCCATAAAGTAGTTAATCCAAACTGGGCGCCAGCTTGAGAATAAGTAGCAATGCCTGATGGATCGTCGTCACTCGATCCAGTAACCAAACCTGGTCCTAAATTTTTCCAAAATTTTTTTAGGAAAAATGGTTTCTTCTTCATTCCAGTATGGTTCTAAATGTGAGATTAATCCTAAGGTCTTTAATCAATTTAGTAGGCGGTAGTTGGTGCTGCCAAAAACGTTGTGTAGTTCCTTTCATTACCAATAAACTTCCATGCTGTAATATAATTTGTTTTTTTTCTTGCGTTAGTTTGTGTTTGAAATTAAATTTTCTTTCTGCCCCAAAACTAATAGAAGCAATGGCACCATCCTGCTTTAGCTCGGGCTCTGCATCGCTATGCCAGCCCATGCCTTCATCGCCATGATGGTATAAATTTAATAAACACGAATTATAAGTTTCATTGGAAACTTTTTCTATAACTGCTTTAATTGCTAATAATTCATCAGTAAATGGAAGTGCGGTCTTTGAAGTATTCGAATAGCGGTATAAAAATGGTTTGCTACCATACCAAGCCACTTTTCGTTTCGTAATAATTTGTTTCCCAAAAATTCTTACTTCATCATTTTTCCAGTCAATACGGTTAAGTAGTTGCAATAAAAATTGATTGGCTTCTTGGTTATTAAAAACACAACCATAGTAGTTGACTATACCATCTTGGGGTAATATATTTTCTTCTGATTGTTCAAATAAATTGGACTGTGTCATGCACTGATTTAACCAGCATTTACTATGGCTACAGAATGAATGGCCGCGCTCACTTCTTTAATTAGTGAAGGATCTTTTTCAATTGCATTGCCAACAACAATAATATCTGCGCCCGCTTTGCAATTAAGATATGCTTTTTCTGGATCAGTTATACCGCCACCAATAATTAATGGCACTTCTATATGTCTGGCTACTTTTTCAATCATTTGTTCTGTAATGGGTCTTTTTGCGCCACTTCCAGCATCCATGTAAATCAATTGCATACCCAACATTTCTCCTGCCATTGCAGTGCACATGGCTATTTCACTCTTATCTGCCGGAATTGGGGATGCATTGGAAATATAGCTAACGGTAGTGGGTGCACCACCGTCGATCACCATATAACCAGTGGGCATAATTTCTAAACCAGATTTCTTAACAAATGGGGCGGAAATTACGTGTTGACCAATGAGTAGTTCTGGATTTCGGCCTGAAATCAGCGACAAGTACAACAATGCATCGGCATATTTGCTTACTTGTGAAGGTGAACCAGGGAATAGAATGACTGGTATAGAACAAGCGGCTTTAATTTGTTGTATGCACTCATCTAAATGACTAGATATGACCAAGCTACCTCCAACGAAAAAGTAGTCTACATGGGCATCTACAGACAAAGTCACCAATTCCTGAATGTTCCCAGCATTCACTTTATCAGGATCTATTAATACGGCAAAAGATTTCTTGCCCTGCTTTTTTCGTTGTGTAATTTGTTGGTAGATCGCGTGCTTCATGCCAATATGGATAGTCCTGCAAAAATGCAGAAAAGTTTCCGTTTAAAGCATTTATTACTTAGGTTCTTCTGTTTGATGAACCCAGCCCTGTTTTGTTTAACTTTTTGGGCCAAAAGTATAAACCATTCATACACCCAAAATTACCTAATAATCTTATTGACACCTGTGCATAATCGGTCAAAACCAACGTGGATTTGAGCTAGCAAATTATCCACCTTCCTTATCCACAAGCTGTGCATATTTACGGTATTGGATTTTGAAAATGGAAAGATATTTTCGTCAACCGCCTCTACAAAATACCGTTTGGCAGGGACCCATTAATTACCTTTTAAACTTTAACTGCGATATGCCTAATCCACGCGCTCCAAAAGGCTTGCAATTCAGCCGCCGCTTCACCAACGATGGTGTTAGCCCTTACGATATGTTCGAATACGATTACCGCGATAGCGTAATCAAAAATCCGAACGGTGAAAAAGTTTTTGAAATGAATAATGTAGAGGTTCCAAAACAATGGAGCCAAATCGCTACAGATATTCTTGCACAGAAATATTTTAGAAAAGCAGGTGTACCGCAACCCGATGGATCATTGGGAAGAGAAACCAGTGTGAAACAAGTAGCACATCGTATGGCACATTGCTGGAGAGTATGGGGAGAACGTTATGGATATTTTGCTTCAGAAAAAGACGCGCAGGTATTTTATGATGAATTAGCATACAGCATTTTAAATCAGGCCTGTGTTCCCAATTCGCCACAGTGGTTCAATACTGGGTTACATGAAGTATACGGGATAACTGGAAAGCCACAAGGACATTATTTTGTAGACCCTAAAGACAGTAAACTTAAAAAATCTACGAATGCTTACGAGCGTCCTCAACCACATGCCTGTTTCATTTTAAGTGTTAGCGACGACTTAGTTAATGAAGGTGGCATCATGGATTTATGGACCCGTGAAGCAAGAATTTTCAAATATGGTTCTGGAGTAGGAACCAATTTCTCTCAAATACGAGGCAGCGGCGAAAAATTAAGTGGCGGCGGTACATCAAGTGGATTGATGAGCTTCTTAAAAATTGGGGATCGTGCAGCAGGAGCAATAAAAAGCGGTGGTACAACTAGAAGGGCAGCTAAAATGGTTTGCTTAGACTTAGATCATCCAGAAATAATGGAATTCATTAACTGGAAAGTAGAAGAAGAAAAGAAAGTAGCTGCTTTAGTTGCTGCTGGATACGATAATGGTTATGAGGGGGAAGCATACGCAACGGTATCAGGTCAAAATTCTAATAACTCAGTAAGAATTCCGAATGAATTTTTCCATGCATTAGAAGCGAACGGAGACTGGGAATTAAAGGCAAGAACGGATGGCAGAGTAATGAAGAAAATTCCTGCAAGAGAAGTGTGGGATAAAATTTCTTACGCAGCATGGCGTTGTGCTGATCCAGGTACTCAATACGATACCACCATCAACGAATGGCATACCTGTCCAAAGGGTGGTCGCATCAATGCGTCTAACCCATGTTCTGAATACATGTTCTTAGACAATACTGCATGTAACTTAGCTTCTATTAATTTGCGTAAGTTTCACAACGACGACAACAATATTTTTGATGTAGAAGGATTTGAATACACTACCCGTTTATGGACTACTGTGTTAGAAATTTCTGTTTTGATGGCTCAGTTCCCTTCAAAAGAAGTAGCACAATTGTCTTATGATTACAGAACATTAGGTTTAGGTTTTGCTAACCTAGGTTCTATGTTAATGGTAAGTGGTATTGCTTATGATAGTGAAGAAGCACGTGGAATTGCAGGTGCAATTTCAGCGATCATGACCGGTGTAGCTTACAAAACTTCTGCGGAAATGGCTTCATTCTTGGGCACATTTGATAAGTACGAAGAGAATAAAGAAGACATGTTGCGTGTAATGCGCAATCACCGTGCAGCTGCATACGATGCAACTGATGCATATGTAGGATTAGAAATTAAGCCACAAGGAATTAAAGCCCAGTATTGCCCAGATTATATGTTAAAAGCAGCAACCCGTGCTTGGGATGATGCAGTACAATTGGGGGAGAAATATGGTTATAGAAATGCTCAAACCACCGTTATTGCGCCAACTGGAACCATTGGATTGGTAATGGACTGCGATACTACTGGTGTTGAGCCAGATTTCGCATTAGTGAAGTTCAAGAAATTGAGCGGTGGTGGATATTTCAAAATCATTAATCAATCTGTACCACAAGCTTTAAAGAATTTAGGGTACAATCCAGAACAAGCTAAAGCCATAGAGCAATATGCGGTTGGTTCTGCTAGTTTTGAAAATTCACCATTCATCAACAATGCAAGCCTTGCAGCAAAAGGATTTACTGCAGCTGAAATTGAAAAACTAAATGGTGCAGCTCGTTCTGCATTTGAAATTGCTTTCATCTTCAATCGCTTTACTTTAGGAGATGAGTGTATGCAACGTTTAGGCTTTACTCCTGCACAATACGAAGATTGGAACTTCAATTTGTTAGAAGCGATTGGCTTTACCGAAGAGCAAATTGATGCAGCCAACGATTATGTATGTGGAACAATGACCGTTGAAGGTGCACCATTCTTAAAAGATGAACACTTAACAGTATTTGATTGCGCTAATAAATGTGGTAAAAAAGGAGAAAGATATATTCATGCTTATGGACATATTCGCATGATGGCGGCTTGTCAACCATTCTTGAGTGGTGCTATCTCTAAAACCATCAACCTTCCTCACGAAGCAACTGTAGAAGAAATTGCAGATTGTTATTTAATGAGCTGGCAGTTGGGTCTTAAAGCAAATGCTTTATACCGTGATGGATCTAAATTAAGTCAACCTTTGAGCAATAAGAGCGAAAAGAAAAAGAAGACGGAAGAAGAAACCGAAGATGCTGCATCTACTCAAGCTGTATTAACTGAAGAGTCAACCATTGTAGACTTAGGTAAACTAACTGTTGATGAGTTATTAGAAGAAGTTACCAAGCGAATGACTGCTTCTACAGATACAGAATTAAAGCGTGCATTGTCTAGAATTGTTGAAAGAAAATCATTACCTGCTAAACGTAGAGGATTCACTCAAAAAGCTAAAATTGGCGGTCAAGTGGTCTTCTTAAGAACAGGTGAATACAATGATGGAACATTGGGAGAAATCTTTATTGATTTGGCTAAAGAAGGTTCTACATTACGCAGCTTAATGAACTGTTTTGCTATATCAATTTCTGTTGGTTTACAATATGGTGTTCCATTAGAAGAGTTTGTAGACAAGTTTGTGTTCACTCGTTTTGAACCAGCTGGAATGGTAGACCATCCAAATATCAAAACCACTACTTCATTGGTAGACTTTGTGTTCCGTGCACTAGGATATGAATACCTAAACAGAACAGACTTAGTTCATGTGTTAGACAGACCTACTGTAGGTAATACAGGAGAAGAGGAGGGAGATGCTACTTTTTTGGGAAAGCCTGAACTCAGTAGTATTAGAGTAACCGCTCCATCAGCCAATACTACTCCTGCGGAAGTTCCAGCATCACCTAAATTACAACGTGCAGCAGCTACTTCAGCCGCTGCGGGTAATAGTGGAATGGATGCGGTTAATGCAGCAGCTAAAAGTATGCAAAGCGATGCGCCTGCTTGTAGCACTTGCGGTCATTTAACCATCAGAAGTGGTACATGTTATAAGTGTTTAAACTGTGGCACCAGTATGGGTTGCAGTTAATTCGATAGCAGTTAATCCCTGCCCTAAATTTCTCCTCTAGATTTTTCTGGAGGAGATTTTTTTTGGGGCTATCCCAAAGCTTTTTTTAAATTGAGGAAACAAATCAATTTATGCCTAGACTTTTATTACTTATTTGCACCCTTTTATTTGGTTCGACAGTTTTTAGTCAAACCCTTTTCACTAAATCAAAGCCAATTGTTTATACTAAAGCAACCATCACAACCATCAAAGACACATCGGTAAAATTGAAAGTCATCAAGATTGATTTAAAAGCACAAAAAGGGTTCAATATTGATTCAGTGGTAGTAATGGAACAAAAAGCCAGATTAGAAGAATCTTTGATATTTTTTTATAAAGACAATAAAGTTGTCCAAAAAATTCTAGTGCCTTTTTGGATAAAAAATGTGATTCCTATTGCTGAGTTCGCAGACTTTAATAAAGATGGCATACCCGATATCAAATTCAGAATACGTACAATTGAAAAGGGTGCAACCGCATTGTTGAATTACAAAGTCTTTTTAATTAGTCAAATAAGCAAATACCGTGTGTTGAGCTTTGTAGATTTTTCATCAGAAAAAGAATATGATATCAATCGAGACGGTATCCCAGAAATTATTGGATGCAGTACTACCAATTACAATGGTAAAAACTACTGGGTATTTAACTTGTATAATTGGGTAAACAATACTTTGCAAACCGTATCTAAAACCTATGATTATCCTATTTGGACTATGGTAGACAATAAAACCAATAAAGTAATTGCCAAAGATATTCCAGCTGATATACGCATGACTACATTGCGTGCTTTCCCTAACGAATATTTTGTAAAATAAAGCCGGATTCATTCATCAAAAACTAATCATCAATACCATTAAAATTGGTACATTCATAGTTCTAACGACCAAGATTAAAAAAGCGATATGGGAGATTTTCAAATTAAAAAACAACCCAAGCAATACGATGTAGTAATTGTGGGTTCAGGAGCTGGTGGAGGTATGGCTGCATACACTTTATCTAAAGCAGGTTTAAAAGTTTGTTTACTAGAAGCAGGAGAAGACTATGATCCTGCTGTGAATTCATCTCAATTAAAAAATCCTTGGGAGTCACCCCGAAGAGGAGCGAGCACCAAGTATCGCCCATTTGGTGATTTTGATGGATGTTATTGGGGATGGGAGATTGATGGAGAACCTTATACCCAAGCGCCTGGTAGCCAAAAGTTCGAATGGTGGCGTGCTCGTATGATGGGCGGGCGTACCAATCACTGGGGTCGTATATCCCTTCGTTTTGGTCCCAAAGATTTTAAAAGAAAAAGCATTGATGGGTTAGGTGAAGATTGGCCCATTGGCTATGAAGACGTAAAACCCTATTACGATAAAGTAGATAAATTAATTGGCGTATTTGGTAGCAATGAAGGATTAGAAAATGATCCTGATGGAATCTTCCTTCCTCCACCCAAACCCCGTTTGCACGAGCTGATGATTAAGAAGGCAGCAACGGGTGTAGGAGTTCCAGTAATTCCTTCTCGCTTATCTATTTTAACAAAGAAAATTAATGAAGAAAGAGGGGCTTGTTTTTTCTGTGCACAGTGTAACAGAAGCTGTAAGGTTTACGGAGACTTTTCATCTGGTTCAGTATTGGTAAAGCCTGCTGTAAAAACAGGTAATGTAGATGTGATTACACAAGCGATGGCGCGTGAAGTCATTACCAATTCAGAAGGTTTAGCAACAGGTATTTCTTATGTAAACAAGGTAGACAATTTAGAATATCAGGTAAATGGTCGCGTGGTGATCTTAGCCGCGAGTACTTGCGAAACCGCACGTTTATTATTGAATTCTAAATCTAAAAGACATCCGAATGGATTGGCCAATGACAGCAATGTAGTGGGTAAATATTTGCACGATTCTACTGGTGCAGCTTTGGGTGGTGTATTGCCAGAACTCTTTGGTAGAAAACGTTACAACGAAGATGGGGTAGGCGGTATGCATATTTATACTCCATGGTGGTTAGACAATAAAAAATTGGATTTTCCAAGGGGATACCATATTGAATATTGGGGAGGCATGAGCCAACCAGCTTACGGATTTGGAATGGGCATGCAAGGATTGAATGGAAAATACCAAGTGAATGGTAAAACCAAGGAAGCGGGTGGATATGGATCTTCCTTAAAAGAAGATGTCCGCTTTTTTTATGGAGCAGGTGTAGGTATGGCAGGAAGAGGAGAGTCCGTTCCCGACATCAAGAATTATTGTGAAATCGATCCAACGGTAGTGGATAAATATGGTATTCCCGTATTAAGATTTAATACTCGTCATTCGGAGTATGAAATTAATCAGGCCAAGCATATGAAGGAAACCTTCAAAGAAATCATGCACAATATGGGCGCGATTATTACTTGGGGTGCAGACGATGATGCTTCAAATAATTATGGTTTATCTAATCCTGGAAATATTATTCACGAAGCAGGTACGGTTAGAATGGGTAACGACAAAAAAACTTCTGCATTAAATAAGTTTAGCCAAGCACACGATTGTAAAACTTTGTTTTGTGTAGATGGATCACAGTTTGTTTCTCAGGCAGATAAAAATATTACTTGGACTATTTTGGCATTAAGCATGCGCGCGAGCGAATACATTATTGACGAAATGAAAAAACAAAACTTATAAGATGGACAGGAGAAAATCGATTAAGGCACTCATGATTGGCACCGTAGGTGCCGGTGTTTTGGTAGAAGCCTGCACCAGTGCCGATAAAAAAAATATTGCTGCTTCTGCTGATGCATCACTAGATGATCGCATGCAAGAAGAGAAAGCCTATTTGGCCAAAATGGAGAAGGAACCGAAATTCTTTAATGAGCATGAAATGGCTACCATTACTGTATTGGGAGATATTATCATGCCCAAAGACGAAGTAAGTGGAAGTGCCAGTGATGCCAAGGTTCCAGAATTTATTGAGTTCATTGTAAAAGATATGCCCTCTCATCAAACCCCATTGCGTGGTGGATTGCGTTGGTTAGACTTACATTGTTATAAGCTCTATGAAAAAGCATTTGTAAACCTGAGTGCGGCACAACAAATTACAGTGGTAGACTCTATTGCTTATCCAGAAAAAGCAGCAAAAGAATTAGCACAAGGTGTTTCCTTTTTTAATCTAATGCGCGATTTAGTCACCACTGGTTTTTATACTACTGAAATTGGCATCAAAGATTTAGGTTATGTAGGCAATGCCCCCAATCAATGGAATGGCGTACCTGATGATGTATTGAAGCAATACAAATTGGCTTACACAGAAAAAGAATTGAAAGAGTGTTTGAGTTTTGATAAAGTGTAGTTATTAAGTATGAAGTATTTTCAAATCATTTTTATCAGTGTAGGAATCTTTACTTACTCTCTTAGAGTAATTTATTTGCTTTTCAATATCAATCTAATTCCTAAATTAAAATTTATAGAAGAGCCCCCTTCGAAGAGGAGGCTCTTATTTTATTATTCGCTTATATTATTGCTCTGTCTATATGGATTCTGGTATACTATACAAAACCGATTCTAACTTACTCCACTTCCTGGATTAATTTGGTCTTCGGGATTTATAAAATGCAGTTTACCATTGGCATCTTCGGCCATTAAAATCATGCCATTGCTTTCGATACCGCGCATTTTACGAGGTGCCAAGTTGCATACCACGGTCACTTGTTTGCCTACAATATCTGCTGGTGCAAAATGCATGGCAATGCCAGAAACAATGGTGCGAGTTTCAAAACCAAGGTCTAGTTGTAGTTTCAATAGTTTATCTGCTTTCTCTACTTTTTCAGCAGCTACTATGGTTCCTACTTTTAAATCTATTTTAGCGAAATCATCAAAAACGATTTCGGGTTTAACAGGTGATTTATCTGTAGATTCAGTTGTGGCTACGGAAGTTGTGTCAGCTATAGCAGCGCTCTGGGTATTATTGGTGTTGATAGTTGTAACGATTGGTTCTTTATTCACAGCAGCAGCTTTTAATTTTTCAATTTGGTTGGTGATTTCTTCGTCTTCAATTTTTCGGAACAATAATTCTGGTGCACGCAAACTGTATCCTACGCTCAAGAGCTTCATGCTGCCTGCATTTTCCCAGTCTAAAATTTTGTCTACTACTTTCAATAAGTAACAAATTTTCTTTGCAGTAAAAGGCAAGAAAGGATTAGAGAGTATGGCTAAGTTAGCGGTTAACTGTAAGCAAATATGCAAACAGTTGTTGATCAATTGTTGTGCTGCAGGATTGCTCTCTAATTGTTTGGCTAAAATCCATGGCTCTTTTTTCTGCATGTATTGATTGCCAATTCTTGCCAAATTAATCACTTCAAACTGGGCATCCCTGAATTTATAGTCTTCTAATAATTGCTCAACTTTTTGCTTGCTTTGTTGAATGGCTTCTATGGTTGCATGATCTAATTCATCTAACAATTCGTTGTGCAATGGCGGTACTTTTCCATTGCATAGTTTATGCATTAATACCAATGCACGATTGATGAAATTACCAAAGATGCTTACCAACTCGCTGTTGTTGGCATCCTGAAAACCTTTCCAAGTAAATTCACTGTCTTTGCTTTCGGGGGCAATAGCAGTTAAGTAATACCTCAAGGTATCGGCCAGTTGTGATCCCCCATTTTCTGGCTTGATGAAATCGTTGATATAATCTTCCATTTCGAGTTTCCAGTTTCTACTGGTACTCATTTTGTCTCCTTCCAAATTCATGAATTCGTTGGCAGGAACATTGGTGGGTAATATATTCCCATGCAATTGCAACATCACCGGAAAAATGATGCAATGGAAAACAATATTGTCTTTACCTATAAAATGAATCAGCTTCGTGTCTTGGTCTTCCCAATATGGTTTCCAATCTTTTCCCGTATTCAATGCCCATTGTTTGGTGGCACTGATATAACCAATGGGCGCATCAAACCATACGTACAAAACTTTGCCTTTACCGTCTTCTACGTCATTGGGTAAAGCAACACCCCAATCTAAGTCGCGGGTAACGGCTCTGGGTTGCAAGCCTCCATCAATCCAACTCTTGCATTGTCCTACTACTGTAGAACGCCAATCATTGCCATGCTCTTCTATAATCCACTTGCGTAAAAAATCTTCGTGTCTGTCTAAAGGGAGGTACCAATGTTTGGTTAATTTTTTAACCGGGGTATTTCCACTTAAAGTGCTCACCGGATTAATCAATTCATCTGGGCTTAAACTCTTGCCACAGCTTTCACACTGGTCTCCATATGCTGCTTGAAACCCACAATTGGGGCAGGTTCCTTTAATGTATCGGTCTGCTAAAAAGCTTTGTGATTGTTCGTCGTAGTATTGTTCAGATTCTTTGGTAATTAAATCACCCTTGTTATTTAGGGCTGTAAAAAATTCACTGGCCGTTTCATGGTGTATGGGTGAACTGGTTCTGTGGTAAATATCAAAAGAGATACCTAAATCATTAAAATTCTGCTCTATGATTGGATGGTATTTATCAATAATTGCTTGCGCAGTGGTTCCTTCCTTGGTAGCCTGAATTGGAATGGCTGTTCCATGTTCATCACTTCCACAAACAAATACCACGTCTCTTTTTTGGGCCCTTAAATATCGCACATATATATCTGCAGGAAGGTATGCTCCGGCCAAATGGCCTATATGTTTCAACCCATTGGCATAGGGTAGTGCTGCGGTAATTAAATATCTCTTTGGTTGCTTCATAATCGGTTGCTTCTTAGTCTAAACTGCTTGTTGCAGGCGGCAAAGGTACTAAAAGCAGATTTATTTGGAAATTTCGAGAA
The DNA here is from genome assembly GCA_002281875.1 of Sphingobacteriia bacterium 24-36-13. Taxonomy (GTDB): domain Bacteria; phylum Bacteroidota; class Bacteroidia; order Chitinophagales; family Chitinophagaceae; genus Sediminibacterium. Next base: position 44,227 of record NCHN01000004.1, read on the forward strand.
ATGCTATAATTTTGATATCATATTAATATTAAAATGAAAATTATGGAAAAGACCATTAAAGCAGCACAAGGGTTTTTGGTTTTGTTATTGGTTACTATTCTATTGGTGGTGGGCATTTATGCACTCACACAAATAAAGGGAGCAGAGGACGGATTAAAATATGCCTTGATTTGGGGCTCAATTATTGATTTTATTGCCATCTTCTTTCTATTGTTGGGCTTGGTGGTAGTTCAGCCTAATACAAGTGTAGTACTTACTTTTTTTGGTAAGTATGTAGGTACGGTAAAAGACAATGGGCTATTTTTTGTAAACCCTTTGTACACTAAACAAAAAGTGTCTTTGCGTTTACAAAGTTTGGAAAGTACTAAGTTAAAAGTGAACGACAAATTGGGTAACCCCATTGAAATTGCAGCGGTAATACTATGGCAAATTGAAGACACGTATAAAGTATGTTTTGATGTGGTTAACTTTTCTAGTTATATGACCAATCAAAGTGAAGCAGCGTTGCGTCATATGGCATCTACTTGTCCTTACGATAGTATTGATGATGAACATGCAGCAGTAACATTACGAGATGGTGGAGAAAAAGTGATTGCGATGTTGGAGTCGGAGTTAAATGAAAGAATGTTAAAAGCGGGCATCGTAATTAAAGAAGCCCGTATCAGTCACTTAGCTTATGCACCAGAAATTGCACAAGCCATGTTGCAACGCCAGCAAGCTACTGCCATTGTTTCTGCCCGAAGCAAAATTGTTGAAGGTGCGGTGGGTATGGTTGAAATGGCTTTGGATATGTTGTCTAAAAAGCAAGTAGTAGAATTAGATGAAGAACGTAAAGCTGTTATGGTGAGTAATTTATTAGTGGTGCTTTGTGGAGATAGATCTGTATCCCCTGTAGTGAATACAGGTACATTGCATCAATAAAAATGAATTGTTTTGAGTAAGAAATCCTTTGTTTTAAGAATAGATCAACAAACGTATGCCGCCCTAGAAAGATGGGCGGCAGACGAGTTTAGGAGTGTGAATGGTCAAATTGAAATGTTGATTGATCAATCTTTGCGCAATGCAGGTAGAAAAAAAGAAGCCAGTGCAATAAAACCTAAACCCAAGAAAAATACTTAAATGAAAAGATATTCCTTTTTGCAAATGGCAGGAATGGGATTGATGACCCTACCTTCATTAGCTGCAACGGCGAGTAATAAAAACCGAAAAATAAAAGTGCCTGCTTACTTGCAACCAGGCGATACGATTGGTATTACATGCCCTGCCGGTTTTTCATTATTAGAAACCATTCAACCTTCTATTGATTTAATTCAAAGCTGGGGCAATAAAGTTCAACTAGGAACTACCATTGGAAAAATGGACCATACATTTGGTGGAACAGACGTCGAACGTGCTCAAGACTTTCAACAAATGATGGATGATCCAAATATCAAAGCCATTCTTTGCGCAACAGGTGGATATGGTGCTGTAAGAATGGTAGACTTATTGAATTTTAAATCATTCAAACAATCACCTAAGTGGGTTATTGGTTTTAGCGATATTACGGTATTACATAGTCATTTGCATCAGGTAGTTCATGTAGCGAGTTTGCATTCAAAAATGTGTGGTAGTTTCCCAAAGGAATGGGCTACTGCCGATGAAGTGCAGCAAGCCAGTATACTTTCTATTAAGGATGCTTTAGAAGGGAAAAAGATTAGCTATCCTTCAATACCAGTTGAACATAATCGAATTGGATCAGCCAAAGGATTGTTGGTTGGTGGTAATTTAAAAATTCTAGAAAACTTGAATGGTTCGGCTTCTATGATTAATACCGATGGAAAAATTTTATTTGTAGAAGATGTGGGTGAGCCTTTGTACAATATTGATCGGATGTTTTGTAATTTATTGCGTTCAGGAAAGTTGGCAAAGCTGAGCGGTTTAATTGTAGGAGGCTTTAGTAATATTAAAGTAGACAATCCTGCTGTTCCGTTTGGAAGAGATATTTATACCATTGTTAAAGAGAAAGTAGCTGCATTTAATTATCCGGTTTGCTTTGATTTTCCGGTAGGCCATATTAAAAATAATTTTGCATTGAAGTGCGGTTTGCCCCATGAATTAATTGTTGAAAATAACTTAGTACAATTAACCGAAGTTTAGCCATGATCAATATTCCTCCCTTTCTAAAAAAAGGCGATACCATTGCCATCACTTGCCCTGCAGGGTATATGGAAGCGCAAAAAATTAAAACCTGTGTGAAAACATTACAGGAGTGGGGTTTTCAAGTAATGGTTGGAAGAACAGTGGGGAGTAAATCTACCAACTATTTTAGTGGTACAGACGAAGAACGTAGAGAAGAGTTTCAAGCATTATTAGATGAACCTTCTATTAAAGCCATCCTTTGCGGAAGAGGGGGCTACGGAGTAACTAGAATCATTGATCAACTTGATTTCAAAACTTTCAAAAAAAATCCAAAATGGGTTATAGGATTTAGTGATATCACTGTTTTGCATGCGTACTTATTAACTAAGTGTAATACCGCTTCTTTACATGCACCCATGGCCAATGCATTTAATGATGGGGGAGCAAAACTGCCTTATGTACAGTCTTTACAAAAGGCCTTAAAAGGTACAAAAGCAAAATATATTTGTGCTACTCATGCAATGAATCGAATAGGTAAAGCAAGTGGGGTATTGATGGGAGGTAATTTGGCATTGATAGCACATTTAGTAGGATCTAAAATGATGTATAAAACCAAGGGGGCTATTTTATTTTTAGAAGATGTGGGAGAGTATGCGTACAATATTGATCGGATGTTCATTCAACTAAAAAGAGCAGGAATATTGAACCAACTCAGCGCTTTAATTTTAGGTGGATTTACCGATCGAAAAGACACCACCCGACCATTCGGAAAAACAGTTGAAGAAATAATACAAGAACATCTTGCCGAATTTGATTACCCCATATGTTTTGGCTTTCCTGTTAGCCACGATAGGGAAAACTATGCGTTAAAAGTAGGGGCTAGGGTTGAATTGAATATCACTCCAAAAACAGTGCAGCTAAAAGAATTAGGTTAAGCTAAGTCATACAATCATTAGCGCAGCAAACTGTTTAGTTTTTCCTGCATTGCTGGGGAGCTATTCAAGTTTGTATGATTTCCTTCAGGGATGGTAATGAACTCGTCACCCTTTTTTAAATGCGCTATAAACTTTTGCGCATTACTATATGCAATCACGCCATCATCGGTACCGTGAAAAATGGTAACAGGAGCAGTTACTTTTTGAATATACTCGTTACTAGGGAACTTAAAGTGCATGAGTTTGTTCAGGGGATACATAAACAAATACCTGCTCAATAAAGATTCCATACTGTAATAAGGGGTCTCTAAAATCAGCTGCTTACAATCTCTTACAGAAGCCAATTGTGTGGCAATACCTGTACCTATTGACTTTCCGTAAACAATTATTTCGGAAGGCTTAAATCTTATTTTTGCCAACATATATAATTGCAATGCGCCTTCGTATAAATTTTCCTCAGTAAGCGCACCAATGGATTTGCCAAATCCAGGATAATCAATCATCCAAACTTCATAATTATTGCGCGTGAAATTTTTTGCAAACTGGGCATAGTGACCAATATTTTTTCTGTTCCCATGAAAATACAAGACCACTCCTTTTCGAATTGAATCTGGAACAGTAAAATGAACCACATGAAATTTGGTATTTGCGTCAAGTGGAATAACCGACTCCTGATATGGTTGATTAAACTGGTAGCTACTATCTTGATTAATTGCTTCGGGATGAAACAATAATCGATCTTGAAAAATAAATAGAAGTGAGCCTATTAATGCATAAATCAATATGGCTATTTTGATATAAAAGAATAGAACAATTTTTTTCACAGTGTAAAGTTAAGCCAAATGCCTGCTTAATATTTTAGAATATCTCTAATAAAATTATGGTACTCATTAAAGGAAGGCAAGTTGTTGTGCCCACCCCCGTGAATACTAATTAAAGTAATCTTGTGTGGATTGAGTGCTTGTAATTTTTTACTTTGTTTAATAGGAATCAACCAGTCTTTGGTTCCATGAATAATATAAGTATGGCAGTTTACTTTTTTGATCCATTGATCTGTTTGTAATTTAAACCGAAGGGTGAGCTTGTGAGGAATAAAAGGAGTAAATCTTTCAGCTACTTTAATGAAACTATAATAGGGCGCATCTAAAATTAAATATCGGGGAGAATTATCTGCTGCAATTTTGGTAGCAAAGCCACTACCCAAACTTCTTCCATATACCAAAATATGGTGTTCAGGATATTTTTGCTTGAGCGTTTCATACACAAATTGCATATCGGCCAACATTTCGCGCTCACTTCTTTTGCCAGTACTTTTACCAAACCCTCTGTAGTCTACTAGTACCACATCATATTGATACCTGTAAAAATCTTGGGCATATTTTGCCCATCCCTTTATGCTTCTTGAATTTCCATGAAAATAGAGAATCAGGCCCTTGGGGTCGTCTACATAAAAATGTAGCCCATTAATGCGCACCCCTTCTGTTACATCAAAAAACAATTCTTCAAAGGGGGCATCGTATTTATATTCAAAATCCTGGGCTAATTTCTCTGGTTTAAAAATCAGTTTTTCTTGTATAAGGTAACCTACCAATACAAGTAATAAGTAACCAGCAATGATGTATAAAAATATTGTACCCATTCTATTTATTCTTCCCCTTCCGGAAACACCCTGCTCAATTTCATATTAGCCACCGGTGCAACAATCAATGGAAACTTCTCAATGGTTACATTGCTCGGGTCTAATCCAAAACCTCTCTCTTCACTTAAGCTGATTTCTTTTAACCAGAAATAGAGTTTCATTACAATGCGTTCAAAGAAAGGCAATTCATTGTCTTGACTCAGGTATTTTTCTAAAACGATGAATTGAAAGTCGCCTACAATGTTGTTTTTTTCTAAGCTTTCATATCGGCTGGTAATATTTACTTCTTTGTTCTTTACCAGCTCCTCTACCACTCTGCGGAACATTAAGTTAATTCTATGTTCTACCCTAAAGCCCAACCTGAATTCAATTCTAATGATATCGTTAGGTATAATATGTTCTACGTTGTATTCGCAAGTATAAGGATCATCTAATACGTCTACGTGAACAAACCAATAGATATCAGCTCTTTTTGGTTTTTTATTTAAAATAGAATAAATGATTTTATGCTCAATTTCATTGTGGTTATTGGCACTGGTCATGTACACTAAATGGGTGGCATATTTAGGGATGCTTTTATCGTTGCTTAGCTCTTGAATCATTGGAATATAATTCTCTAAGCGTACAAACTCAACATAACGGTTTTTGATTTTTCTACTGCGGTACCAAACGTACATGACTGCAAATAATGCACCACCCACTAATAAAGTTACATAACCTCCATGCACAAATTTTTCCATCAATGCTATTAAGAATGCAGACTCATAAACTAAGTAGCCAAATAGAAAAATATAAATCCAAATAGATGCCGTTCTTTTGAGTACCAAAAAATTTGAATATAAAATGGTCGTACTCAGCATGGTTACAACAATAGCCAAACCATAAGCCGCTTCCATTCTAGAAGACTCTCTAAAGTAGAGTACAATTCCAATACAGCCTACAAATAGTAAAAGGTTAATACCAGGAACGAATAGTTGTCCTCTTTCTTCTGAAGGATACCTAACTTTCATTTTAGGCCATAGGTTCAATCGAAGCGCTTCACTAATTAAAGTAAATGATCCAGATATCATGGCTTGGCTGGCAATAATGGCAGCAGAAGTAGCTATGATTACCCCAAATATGATAAACCATTGTGGCATTAAATCGTAAAAGGCGTTGATGCCGAATTGTGCTTTATTAGCTGCATTTACCATTAAACCTTTGTGGCTGCTTAACAATAAAGCACCCTGCCCAAAATAGTTCAAGAGCAAACATGCTTTTACATAAATCCACGAGAGCCTAATATTTTTTCTACCGCAATGCCCAAGATCAGAATAAAGGGCTTCCGCACCAGTTGTACATAAAAATACAGCTCCTAATAACCAAAACCCATTGGGATATAGTGTTAATAATTTGATGCCATAATAAGGATTCAAGGCTTTGAATACACTTAAATCGTTCCCCATATTCCAGATACCTAAAATGGCCAACATGGTGAACCAAATAAACATGATGGGCCCAAATAATTTTCCAATACTGGCAGTACCAAATTGTTGCATAAAAAAGATGGCCGCTAATATGGCAATTACAATAATTACAATTGTATTAGAAGCTATATTACGCATTGCGGGTAATTCCTTTAACCCTTCTATTGCTGAAGTAACTGAAATGGGGGGCGTAATGATTCCATCCGCTAAAAGCGCGGCACCTCCAATCATTGCAGGGATGACCAACCATTTTTTTCTTCGCCTCACCAATGCATACAAAGCAAATGTTCCACCTTCTCCTTTGTTGTCTGCATTTAACACCAGTAAAACATACTTAACTGTAGTTTGCAGTGTAATGGTCCATATAATACAAGACAATGCCCCAATAATCAATTCTTCCGAAATGACTCTGTTGGTAATGATTGCGTTGAAAACGTAGAGTGGGGATGTTCCAATGTCGCCGTATATAATTCCCAAGGCAATTAAGAGACCGGCAGCGGAAACTTTGTTGATATTTTTACTCACAAAACAGGCTTTGAAGCATTAAAGCAATTAGATCTTTAACAAATGTATGGGTAAATTGTATAAACTAGATAAACTGTACAAAGCGTACATTTGATAATATAAAGATTGCTTTTATGAAAAGGTCATTTCTGCTTGTTTTGTTGGTATTTTTTGGGGGGATTATAGCTGTTTCGGCGCAGAAAATCGTCTATTCTGAGCCAGACCGAGACGACCCTAGAACCCTCAATTTTGAAGTAGTGGGAAAAATAAGTGGCAAATACCTGATTTACAAGAATGCTAGAGACGACCATTTCTTTTCTGTTTATGATGCAGAAATGAAACTGAGCAACAAAGTAAAAGTTGATTTTTTACCAGATAGGGCAAGGGTATTGGGTACCGATTTCATTACTTACCCAGACTTTACTTATTTTATTTACCAATACCAGCTCAAAAACGTCTACTATATCATGGCGGCTAAAATTGGTGCCGATGGTAAAAAAATGGGAGAAGCTATGCAATTAGATACCACAGCTGGAATGGGTTATACCGCTAATAACCGAATTTATACAGTGGTAAATAGTGAAGACAAGCAAAAAATGGCTGCTTTTAAAGTAAGTACCAGAAATGAAAAAGAGCATGTGGTTACTTCCTGCGTTTTTGATAAAGAATTAAAGCAATTAGAGAAAGTAAGAATTGCTATTGCCATGCCCGATCGAAACGACTACTTGGGAGAATTTGGTATTGACAACGATGGCAATTTGGTTTGTTTGAGAGAATCCAGCGTGGCTACCAATGAGAGTATTAATAAAGTAAGCTTGGTGATTAAACCATTAGGCAGCATTAATCCCACCATTAGTGAAATAAAAGTAAAAGCTATTTTTTTAGATGATACCCGAATTAAAATTGATAACCTCAATAAGAAAATTTTAATCACTTCTTTTTTTAGTAAACAGAAGCGAGGTAATATAGATGGACTGTATTATTCATTATGGGATAAGCAAACCAATACCGAAACACTGAATGCTGTAACGGTTTTTTCAGAAGAATTCAGGGCCGATGTAAAAGGGGAGGGCTCCTTAAAAACAGCTTTCAATGATTTTTATTTGAAAAACTTGATATTAAGAAGAGATGGCGGATTTATGATGATTGCAGAGTCTGCTTACATGAGCTCAAGGGGCAATACATTTAACCGTTGGGACATGATGAATCGCTCTCCTTTTTTTAATCCTTATTTAGGCAGTGGATTGGGCTTTGGATTAGGTGGCTACTATCCGTATGGTTCTGGCTTAAACGCCTATCCATGGGGCTCACCCTGGGGAATGAATAATATGGGGCCTAATAGTGTAACCCGTTATTTCTCGGATAATGTTGCCATTATTTCTTTTGAGCCCAATGGTAAAATGGAGTGGAGTAATATTATACGAAAAACACAATACGACGACAATACCGATAACTATATTGGATATGGAATTATTAATTCAGGGGATCAAATCAGGTTCATGTTTAATATTCAAGACAAGCGGAGCAATATTTTAACCGATCAATCTCTTTCTCCCCAAGGACAAATTGATAGAAACCCTACCATTAAAAATTTGGAAAGAGGATATGATTTCATGCCAAGACATTCCAAACAAACAGGGTCTCGTCAGGCAATTGTACCTTGCATGTATAGGGGCTATACTTGTTTTGCCAAAATAGATTATTAATTTGCAGTACTGTGGTATTTTTATTTAGAGATAAATCAATTGTAAATATTGTTTTTTTAGTGTTGCTTGGCCTGTTGGTTCATCTGCACGGTTTTACTGTTCCTATTACACTTGTTGCAAATAATCAAGATGGATGGTTTGCATATTTGTTGAATCAATATGTAAAAGGAGCCTTTGAGTCGGCAGGTTTTTTTCTTTATTTGGTAGTAATACTATTACAAGCAATTCGACTTAATTTTTTGTTGGCAGAACAAAAAATGTTTCCCAATACTGGTTACACAGTTGCCATGACTTATATGTTGCTTACAGGATTATTACCTCAATGGGCAGCTATTAGCCCTGCATTGATGGCTAATTTTTTGTTGATTTGGATTTATATAAAATTAACTAGATTATACAACCATCCTGCTCCAAAAACGCTATTGTTCAATATAGGTCTTTTAGTAAGTATTACTATCTTATGTTATCATCCTACTGCAATTCTAATTGTGGTCGTCCTATTTGCTTTGGGCATTATGCGGTCTTTTAAACTACAAGAATGGTTTACTTTATTAATGGGAATTGCATTGCCATTTTATTTTTTAGCATCCTGGTTATACTTAAATGATGATTTAGCCTCTATTAGTCAATTTTTGCCCAAAATAGTCTTGGAGCTTCCTGTACAAAAATTAAGTAACCTTGAAATGGCTGGGTTGTTTGCTATAGTATTGGTTTTACTGGCTGGTTTTTTTAGTTGGCAACAATTTAATAGTAGATTGGTTATTCAGATGCGTAAAAACTGGTCGGCTTTGTTGGTTATGAGTTTTATTTTAACAGCAGCACCATTTGTTTTTGCTCATGCAGGCTTAAACGCAGCAATTTTGTGCTTGGTTCCATTTACTGCTTTTGTTTCAGCGTCTTTCTCTTACCCTAAACGATTATTGTTCCCAAATTTTCTATTTTTTGTACTTATTGGGGTGATTATGTATAATAATTGGTATTTGGTCAAATTTTAGGCATTCTTTCTCTTTCTGGATTGTACCTTTGTAGCTTAAATTACAAACACATGAAGTTAGGTGTGGTCGTTTTCCCAGGTTCCAACTGCGACAGAGATATGCAAGATGCTTTGCAACAGGATTTGAATAAAGAAGTAATTATGCTTTGGCATAAAGACAAAGATTTGTCTGCTTTTTCAACCGATGATTGTATTGTACTGCCAGGAGGTTTCTCTTATGGGGATTATTTACGTTGTGGTGCAATTGCTCGCTTTAGTCCAATGATGCAGTCTGTGATAGAATTTGCCAATAGAGGCGGAAAAGTATTAGGGGTATGTAATGGGTTTCAAATTCTATGCGAAAGTGGATTATTGCCAGGTGTTTTATTGCAAAATGCCAACCAACAATTTATTTGTAAAAATGTGTTTATTACCAACCCTGCTACTGGGGCGTTAAAAATACCTATTGCACATGGCGAAGGAAGATTCCACGCCGATGAAGCAACTTTAAATGAATTAGAAAAAAATGACCAAGTCTTGTTTAGGTATTCAGACGAATTGGGAAATATTGTAGACCACGCGAACCCTAATGGAGCAGCAAGGAATATTGCTGGAATCAGAAACAAGCAAAACAATGTATTCGGTATGATGCCCCATCCTGAAAGGGCAACAAACAGTGCTTTACAAAACTTAGATGGCTTAAAAGTGTTTAAGTTGTTATCTATCCAATAAAACAATAGTATGAAAAAAATATTCTTATTAATCTTTAGTTTGGGTTTCTTGCAACTGAGTTTTGCACAAATCAAGGACCCAGTTGCTTGGACATTCGAGGCAAAGAAAAAAACAGCGGATTCATTTGAAGTAACCATTACTGCGAATGTTCCTAAGCCATGGCATATGTATTCTCAGAATATGCCTTCTGGAGGCCCTATACCCACTAAAGTTGTTTTTAATATCAATCCTTTGGTTAAAAAAATCGGGAACACTAAAGAAACAGGAAAGCTAGAAAAAATCAATGACAAGATTTTTGGAATGGAAGTGCAGTTTTTCAGTGGGAAAATTGTTTACACACAGTTGGTGAAAGTAAAACCAGGCATAAAAACCAATATTGCAGGTTATGTAAACTACATGGTATGTGATGATGAACAGTGTTTGCCACCAACAAAAAAACAATTTGATATTAAGTTATTGTAACATGAAAAAAATATTATCATTGCTAGTAATTGTATTGCTAGCACAAGCAACCATTGCACAGGAAAAATCACCTGTGCAATTTGTTTTTTCTACCCAACGCAACAGCGATAGTTTGGTACAATTAATGATCAATGCCAAACTAGAGAAAGGATTCCAGTTATTTGGCGTAAAAAAACAATCTGTTGAAGATGAGTTTGTTTCTAGTTTGCAATTAGACAATTCAATTTCAATTGATTCAATTAATGAGGAAGGTAAGTTATTGCAAGATCCTTCTGTGGATGCTACTTCTCCGACTATTCGAGTTTATCAAGACAGTGTGCGCTTTCAATTTTTTTTTAAAGTAAATGCTTCAGATAGCGCTATATTAAAAGGAAGTTTCAATTGGTTGGGTAAACTTGAAGACGCATTTCCGAGTGGTAGCGAATCATTTGCAGTAGAAGTATTGCCAACCAGTAATGAGATGGTAGAAGATAATTCAGCTATTGCCAATCAAACTTTATGGCAAATATTCTTATTGACTTTTTTAACTGGATTATTGGCTGTAATAACACCTTGTGTATTTCCACTCATTCCTGTAACAGTGAGTTTCTTTTTAAAAAGAAGTAAAACAAGGGCAGCAGGAATCAAAAATGCATTATGGTATTCTTTATCAATCATTGGAATCTATACCATTCCAACTATTTTATTGGTACTCATTTTTGGAGACGATATACTCTATCAAATTTCTACAAGTGCCATTTCTAATTTATTATTTTTTGCCATCTTTTTAGTATTTGCCATTTCATTCTTTGGGGCATTCGAATTGCAACTGCCCAATAGCTGGGCTAATAAAGCAGATCAAAAAGCAGGAAAGGGAGGATTAGGTGGTATCTTTTTCATGGCATTAACATTGGTAATTGTTTCCTTCTCTTGCACGGGACCTATTGTAGGAACATTATTAGGCCAAACTAGTACAGGAGGAGTAAGTACGGCGCCAATTATTGGCATGTTGGGTTTTGGGGTAGGATTGGCATTGCCTTTTTCGTTATTTGCCTTTTTCCCTTCTATGCTACAATCATTACCAAAGAGTGGTGGTTGGTTAAATTCAGTTAAAGTGAGTTTTGGATTTATCGAATTGGCTTTGGCATTGAAGTTTTTATCTAATGTAGATTTAATTTATCATTGGCGTTTACTAGACCGAGATGTGTTCTTGGTTTTATGGATAGTGATATTTGTTTTATTGGGAATTTATTTATTGGGCAAACTGAAGTTTTCGCATGATAGTGATTTGCCTTATGTGTCAGTTCCTAGATTATTTTTTGCCATTGCATCTTTTTCTTTTGCCTTGTATATTTTGCCAGGATTATGGGGTGCACCACTAAGGCATTTAAGTGGTTTTATTCCTCCTGATGGAACCCAAGAATTTAATTTAGATGCTTTAAAGTATCAGTTAAATAGTGGAAACAAAGAGTCTACTACCACAATTAATTTAGCTCAGCCTCCTCAACGCTTAGCAGATAAATTGCATGTTCCATATGGTTTAGTTGCCTATTTTACTTTAGAAGAAGGAATGGCTGCTGCAAAGGCTTTGAATAAGCCAATCATGTTAGATTTTACTGGACATAGTTGTGCCAACTGTCGTAAAATGGAAAAAGAAGTTTGGAAGGATCCAGCAGTATTGCAGCGGATGAAAGAGAATTTCGTGTTGGTAAGTTTGTATGTAGATGAATCTACCGATTTGCCTATTAAAGAGCAGTACATTAAAAAAGATGGAGATAAAGTGATTACAGAAGGAGATAAAAACCTAGACTATGAAATTACTCAGTTCGGGTTTAATGCACAACCACTGTATATGTTTTTAGATTTAAACGGGAAACCATTGAGTACTATTAAATATGGGTATGATCCTGATATTGCCAAATTCATCGCTCATTTAGATGCAGCCAAAGCCGCATTTGATAAAAGTAAATAAGTAAGCATATTGATTCTTTTTTAATCCCGGTTACTTCAGGTAGCCGGGATTTTTTATTTATTAAACTTTTCATTAAACCATTGAATGAAATCGTAGTCTATAGCAATCATTAACTAAAATCATACTGATGCGTAAAGTCTTATTTTTATTGGCCATACCCTTGTTCATGTCTTTTTCTTGTAAAAAGTCTAGTGAAAGCACAACAACCACAACAGGCACAGCTACGGTTCCAGCTATTTATCAAAAAATATACGGTGCATCTAGTATTACATCTGATGGTACGTTTATCACCATCAAAACAACGGGCGCCCCCGATCATAAAAGCCCTTATTATGCTGTAGGCAATGCTTTGTATGAAAACTTTGCGGGTACTACTTTTGGAGGAGTTTCTTTTAGTAAGAACCCCAACTCAATTTCTGCCTTAAATTATACATTTAAAATTCCCTTGAATCCTCAAGTAGCCAGCAACCATGCAGCAACTCCACTAGGTGCTATTGGTGTTGCTTTAAACGGCGTTCCATTCTACAATCAATATGCAGGGCCTAATACTCCTTTAACCAATGAAATTATGAGCTTTGATCAATATTGGGGACATCCTGCACCAGGAGGTAGATACCATTACCATGTGGAACCCTTGTATTTAACAACAGTTAAAGCGAGTAAATCAGCATTAATGGGCTTTTTACTGGATGGATTTCCGGTGTATGGTCCAGAAGAAAATGGGGCGTTGGTAACCAATGCTATGTTAGATGCATATCATGGGCATACGCATGCAACAGCTGATTATCCCAATGGAATTTATCATTATCATATTAATGCAACAGATCCTTATATAAACGGAAGCGGCTTTTATGGCACAGCAGGTACAGTTACTCAGTAGGTTATGGTTCTTATTAATTGGCTTTATAGCTTGTAACGCAATAGAGCCTACTAAGCCAATATTAAACAATGCGGTTGTGCCGAATCAATGGGTGCATGATATGGATAGTGAACTCAATAATCGGAATGGGGTTATCTATTATCAGTCAAGTCCGTATTCGGGAAAATTATATGGATTGTATACCAATCAACGAGATACTGCTTTTGTGCGAAGTTATTTAATGGGCTTAGAAGAAGGAGAATGGAAAAGCTATTACGAAAATGGTCAAATAAAAGAGCTTCGATTTTTCAGCAATGGTAAAAAGACGGGAAAATATTCGGTATGGTGGCCCAATGGGAAGCCCTTTATGGAGTATCAATTTGAAAATGATGAATACCAAGGCATATGCAAAGAGTGGAATGAAAAAGGATTGTTGGTAAAGCAAATGAATTACCAGCAAGGGCATGAACTTGGGTCACAAAAATGGTGGTATGATAATGGGAAAATTAAAGCGAATTATATCATACAAAATGGCAGAAGGTTCGGATTATTAGGAACAAAAAATTGTATTAATGTTACAGACAGCATTTTTAAAAATTAGCTTGTGTAGTATGGTTTTGTTGGGTTGGTCTTGTGCCAATCAACAAAAAAAATCAGCCTCTTTGCCCTTTTATAACACACCTGATTTCACCCCTGTTTTTTTAGCCAATCATACAGCGGCTAGGCCAGCTGAAACACATTATATCCCTGCTTTTGAATTCACCAATCAATATGGGGAACGCATCACCAATCAAACGGTTCAAGGTAAAGTTCATGTTGCCAGTTTTATATTTACGAGGTGTGGAAGCATCTGCCCAAAAATGATTCATCATTTAAAACAAGTTGCAACAGCATTTGAAAATGATACATCAACGGTATTGCTTTCTTATAGTGTAACCCCTTGGATTGATTCGGTTCCACGCTTAAAGTTTTTTACGGAAGAAAATAAAATTGGACAATCATACAATTGGCACTTTTTAACTGGAGATAAAGCCTCCATTTATACACTTGCAAGAAAGGGGTACTTTGCAGAAGAAGATCTGGGGTTCACAAAAGACAGTACAGAATTCTTACATACGGAACATGTACTCTTGGTAGATCAAAAAAGTAGAATAAGAGGAATTTATAATGGAACCCTTCAGCTAGAGATAGAGCAATTAATCAAAGACATACAATTGCTTAAACAACAATAGCGTGTCTTTGATTAAATAGTGGGAAGTTTATAATGCAATTTGTTTCTCAATCATCATCTTTCTAAGATTGATCAAGCCGTAACGCATTCTGCCTAAAGCAGTATTAATGCTGCAGTTGGTGATTTCTGCAATTTCTTTAAAGCTCATATTGGCATAATGCCTCAATACGATAATTTCACGTTGCTCTTCAGGCAACAAATCCAGCATTTTTCTTACTCGATCATGGCTTTGTCCTTGCATGATTTTGCCATCAGGTCCCTCTTCAGAAATTTGTAGCACATCAAAAATATCTTTGTTGTCGCTGGTTTTAATGGCAGGGGTTCGCTTCACTTTTCTAAAATAGTCTACACATAGATTGTGGGCAATTCTTAAGGCCCAAGGCAAAAACTTCCCTTCTTCTGTGTAACGCTTATTCTTTAGCGTGTCAATGATTTTAATGAACACATCTTGAAAAAGGTCTTCCGCTAAATAAGTGTCTTTAACAAAAAACAAGATAGACGAAAAAATTTTGTCTTTGTAACGGTAGATAAGTGTTTCAAAAGCATCGGTGTCTCCGTCTTGAAATGCCCTTATCAGTTCTGTATCAGACGCATGGTCTAATGTTCTCATAGTTTAGGTTTTTGAGTCAGGATTAAAATCAGGATATTGGACAACGATTTTTTAAATCTTGAACAAAATAGAATTCTTTTGTATACATAAATCTTTTGTGGAAATCATCTTATAGACCTTTGAGGTTATTCACATTCTAACTTGCTGATTTTTTGAAGGTTATTTAAGGTTTACTCAACCAAAGCTGTAATAAACTGTTTAATTTGTGAATCTTATGGCAACGAGTAAAAAGTCTGCAAAAGCAACCCATGACAATGATATATTGGTGCATGGTGCCCGAACACATAATTTAAAAAATGTTACAGTTTCATTTCCTAGAAATAAGCTAATCGTAGTAACGGGTGTGTCTGGTAGCGGGAAATCTTCATTAACCATCGATACTTTATTTGCAGAAGGACAAAGGCGTTATGCAGAAAGTTTGAGTGCCTATGCCCGACAATTCATGTCTAGGATGGTAAAGCCAGATGTGGATTATATTAAGGGATTATGCCCAGCCATTGCAATTGAGCAGAAAGTGATTACACGAACCCCAAGAAGTACAGTGGGCAGTATGACTGAAATTTATGATTATCTCCGATTGTTGTTTGCAAGGGCAGGTAAAACCATTTCACCTATTAGTGGTAAGGAAGTAAAAAAAGATGAAGTAGCAGATGTAATGAAGGCCATTTCATCTTATGAAGAAGGCACTAAGCTTGTGATATTAGTAGCATTTAAACAACACGCACATAGAGAAATAAGAGAAGAATTAAATATTTTAATGCAGAAGGGATTTTCAAGGGTTTTCTTGATGAAGAAAAATGCAGCAGGGCTGCCTGAGAGAATTGAAGATCTATTGGCATTAACGGATGCAGCATTGGTAAAAGCATGGAAAACCAATTCCTCCAATTATTATGTATTGATAGATCGAATGGTGGTTAAACCATTTGAAGAGGAAGACTTGCATAGATTGGCCGATTCTATTGGAACTGCTTTTTTTGAAGGACATGGCGAAATGTTTATTGAAGTCAACAGCAAAGAGTTACTGCATTTCAGTAATAAGTTTGAGGCAGATGGAATGCAATTTGAAGAACCTTCTCCCAATTTATTTTCCTTTAATAATCCGTATGGGGCTTGTACTGTTTGCGAGGGCTTTGGACAAGTGTTGGGTATAGATAAAGATTTGGTTATACCCGATAAGCGCTTGTCTTTGTACGAGAACGCCATAGCACCTTGGAAAGGTGAAAAATTGAGTTGGTGGAAAGATCAATTTATTAAAGGTGCTAGTAAATCCGGATTCCCTATTCATAAACCAATCATGGATTTAAGCCGAGAGCAGTCCCAGCAATTATGGACTGGTGTAGGATCTGCATTGGGTATTGATGATTTTTTTAAAGAGGTAGAACAAAATTTATATAAAGTTCAGTACCGCGTTTTGTTAAGCAGGTACAGAGGTAGAACCAGTTGTAATGCTTGTGAAGGGTATCGATTAAGAAATGAAGCATTGTATGTTAAAATACATGGGAAGCATATTGGGGAACTCTGCAATATGCAAGTAAGCCATTTAAAGGATTGGTTTGATACAATTAAATGGTCTGAGCAAGAACTAGCAATTGGGAAAAGAATTTTATTAGAAATACAACAGCGTATCAACACTTTATTAGCTGTTGGACTAGGCTACTTAACACTAGAAAGATTGGCCAATACACTCAGTGGTGGGGAAAGTCAACGTATTCAATTAACCAGGAACCTTGGAAGTAACCTGACCAACTCTTTGTATATTTTAGATGAGCCTTCAATTGGATTACACTCAAGGGATACTCAACGGTTAATAGGCGTTTTAAAATCACTCAGAGATTTAGGTAATACGGTGGTGGTAGTGGAGCACGACGAAATGATGATGCGAGAAGCAGATCATATCATTGATATGGGACCATTGGCTTCTCATTTAGGTGGAGAAGTTGTGGCAGCAGGCAATTATGATCAAATTGTAAAAGATAAAAAAAGTCTTACGGGTAAATACTTAACTGGTGAATATAAAATAACGCCACCACAAAAAATTAGGAAATGGAATAGTTATATTCAAGTGGAAGGAGCAAGACAACACAATTTAAAAGACATCACCGTCAAATTTCCATTGCATTGTTTTTGTGTTGTTGCGGGTGTTAGCGGAAGTGGAAAAACCACGTTGATTAAGCAAATACTATATCCTGGATTGCAAAAATTGAAAGGGGAAGCAGCAGATAAAGTGGGCTTGCACAAAGCCATCACTGGTGATATTGAATCTATATCGCAAATTGAAATGATAGACCAACAACCTATTGGTAAATCATCAAGAAGTAATCCAGTCACTTATATTAAAGCCTATGATGCCATTAGAGACTTATATTCTAAACAAGGGTTAGCAAAAATGCGTGGATTTCAACCCAAACATTTTTCTTTTAATGTAGATGGGGGAAGATGCGACACTTGCAAGGGTGAAGGTGAAACCATTGTTGAAATGCAATTTTTGGCAGATGTGCATCTTACTTGTGAATCATGTGGAGGAAAGCGTTTTAAAGAAGAAGTGTTAGAAGTAAAATACAACAATGCTTCTATTCACGATGTATTAGAAATGAGTGTAGATGATGCTTTCGAATTTTTTAAAGAAGAAAAACAAATTCAAAAAGCCATTAAGACCTTACAAGATGTTGGATTAGGATATATTAAATTAGGGCAGAGTAGTAATACCTTAAGTGGTGGCGAAGCACAGCGCGTAAAGTTGGCTAGTTTTCTAGGGAAAGGAAAGGGAATTGGGCATGTGTTGTTTATTTTTGACGAACCTACTACAGGCTTACATTTTCATGATATTCAGAAATTATTGAATTCTTTTAATGCCCTTATAGAGCAAGGACATTCATTGATTGTGATTGAACACAATACCGATGTATTAAAGTCGGCAGATTGGTTAATTGAATTAGGACCCGAAGCCGGAAATGCCGGAGGGGAGTTGGTATATTCCGGAATTCCAGCTGAATTAAAAAACAATAAAAAAAGCATCACTGCCCCATTTATATAATTTATGCGCATTATATTTAAATGTAAATAATCAACGAACCAGTAATCCCCCCTAGTGATTAAATTCCCATTTGCTTGTTATCTTTTTTTGTCTTCACTATTTACAACAGCTTTTGCTCAAAATAAAGCTAAGCTAGATAGTCTAATAAAAATTTGCAACGATTACCCAAAAAAGGATTCGCTTAAAATGCGAATGCTTATAAGAGTTTACGGAGAACTCGTATACAATAATCAACCAGTATCCGAATTGAAAAAATATGCTGATTCTGCTAAAGCAATCGCAATACAATTACCCAATAGAGACAATATAAGAAAGTTCTATTTCCGGCTAGGAGTAATTCATCACGGTAAGGGTGAATTCGAAGAAGCACTCGAAATATATAAAGAAGGTGTTGAATTGGTTTCAAAAGAAGGAGACAAAAATTTGCAAGCTGGGTTTTACATGAGCATGAGTGATATCTATAATAAGATTACCGATTACGCTAGTGCAATTGATGTTTGCGAAAGAGCCATCCGATTATTTGGTGAGTTAAATGATCAAAGCGGGCAAGCCAGTATTTATAATAATTTAAGTGGTACTTATATTCAATTAAAAGATTACACTACCGCATATAAATATGCTACTAAAGCGTTGCCCATGTTTGAAGCTGATGGGCTTCAATCTAGAGGAGTAGGTAGTATTAAATTAGTTATTGCCAATATTTTATTGAATGCAGATGAAGCTTCTTTGAGTAAAATAGGGGCAGCAGGAAAAACTAAGTACAAGCGGGTTATCCAGTTAATGAAAGAAGCCATTCCTATTGCAGAATTGGATAAAGATTTGGGATTGAAGGCGGAAATGTTAATTGCAATGGGTGTTTCATTTGAAAAATTGAATCAATTATCAGATGCTCAAAGAGCATATGAGTTAGCCCTTGCAGTGGCTATTGAAGGCCCAGATTTAAATATTTTGGCAGCTACCTATGGTACCGTAGGAAAGTTTTTTCATCGTCTACAAAGCAATCAAAAAGGAGTAAATTACTTGCATAGAGCGTTGGCCATGTCTACTCAATCTGGTTTATTAGAAGTGGAAAAAGAAGCTGCAGAAAGTTTGAGCAACTATTACGAGCGCCAAAAGCAAATGGATAGTGCATTTTACTATTATAAAAGATTTTCTGATGTAGAAAATCAAATTTTCAATAAAGAAAAGGAGAACGAATTCACTCGTAAAAAACTAAAGCTCGATTTCAGTATTAAAGAAAAAGAATACGCAGTTGAACAAGAAAAGATTAACCAACAATTGGCTGAGAAAAAGTTAGAAATTGGTTTTAAAAATAAATTAGCATGGTTAATGGGAATATTAACCATGGTGGTTATTACTGCAGCTTGGTTTTTTTACAAGAGTAAAAAGAAAACACAAGAATTAAATGCAACTATTGAAGCGCAGCGTCAATCATTGTCTGAATTGGTTCAAGTAAAAGACAAAATCTTCAGCATTCTAACACACGATATGCGAAGCCCTGTTAATAGTTTGATTTCCTTTGTATATTTATTAGAAAATGATGAGATAAATAAAGATCAATTGGCTCAGTATGCAAAAGAACTGGGTAATACACTTAGAGCCACTTCTGCGTTAATGGAGAATCTGTTGAATTGGGCTGGAACTCAATTGCAAGGATTTGATACCAATATAGAAAAAATAAACCTTAATGCGATTGTAGTAGAAGTATTGAATTCTTTTAGTGCCACATTGAAACAAAAAAATATCCAAATTGAGAACTCAATCAATGAAAATGATTTGGTGTTGGCCGATAAAAATTTACTAGCATTGGTGATTCGAAATTTAATTAGCAATGCACTTAAGTTCAGTTATGTTGGTAAAGCAATCTCGTTAAGTATGCAACAGAATGAAAACGAATTGACTATTTGTATTGCAGATGAAGGAGTGGGGATGTCTGATGAAGCAATGGAGCAAATCAATCAAAATTCCACCAATTCAATGACCAGTACTTACGGTACAAATAAAGAAAAAGGAACCGGATTAGGTTTAATGCTTTGCAAAAATTTTCTTTCAATGATGTCTGGAAAACTTTCTGCTAAAAATAACCAACCTCAAGGTTCTATTTTGATGATTCATTTGCCAAAGCCCTTAATTAATTAACACTCCCCAATAAACAATTAGAATCTTTTTAATAGCAGTTTATCTATTATTGTTTCATTCAATAATTGTTTATAGGCATTACTTAAAGGGATTACAATTTTATTACTAAGAATAATTTCATTGGCTAATACCTGAATAATATGTTCGGCGTTTACTAAATATTGTTTGTGCACTCTAATAAACTTCTTTGATTGAAGTTGCGTTTCAGCATTTTTTAGTCCTACTAACATCACCATCGTCTTTTGATCTTGGGTGTATATTTTAGAAAAGTCTCCCATACTTTCAATGTATAAAACATTGATGGTGTTTACCTTTGTAATTCCCTTATTGTCCTTAATAAAAAAATAATCTTCTGTGCTTTCATGTTGAATGGAAGCGGTAGAATGGGTTGCTGATTTTTTCAATTCGATGTATTCAATCGATTTGTTGACTGCTTTTACAAATCGGTCAAATGAAATGGGTTTAACTGCAAAATCGATGATATCTAAATTGAAACCCTCTGCAGCATATTCAGGGAAAGAAGAAATGAAAACAAATACGGGTGGATTTTTTAAAGTTTTAACCAATTCTATTCCGGTAAGATCGGGCATGTCTACATCTGAAAAAACGATATCGATTGGTTGTTCCTTTAAAGCAGTCAACACTTCAAGTCCGGTTTTACATTCCGCAACTAAATTTAATGAAGGTATTTTTTTGATATAGGAAGATAAAAGCGCTCGTTCTATGAGGTGATCGTCTGCTATAATGCATTGGTACATAATACGGTATTACTTTACGAATGTATTCTTTTTGTTTGTTCTAATGGTATTTGTCTACTAATTATGTATGCTTATCTACTAATTGCTGCACTTGGTCTACTTTCAAATCTCACTACTACTGAACAGCGCTATTTTTAACCCAGTTTAATTCAGTAATTGGATTTAACGACAAAGCGCAGTAACTGAGGGGATACTGCGCTTCTTTTATTTTTGGTGAAAACCTATCTTAATCTATCTGCTTTTTTGACCAACTGTTCATCTTTGTAAATGCCTATTGCAGCCAATAATAGGCATACAGGAATTGATAAACTAATTAAAGCAGTTAAATCTGTATTGGATTCTGTAAAAGTTTTACTTGCAGTATAATATAGAAATATATTCAGCAACGAAAATCCCAATATGATTAAGTTAATCAGCAATTGTCTTTTTCGATCTTTATACATAAAAATACAAACCAATGTTGCCACGCAAATAGCAATAGTAAAAATGGCATTTAAACTGCCTTGAGCTGCGGTGTATTCAATCCATTCTTTTACATTGGTCTCTGTATTTAATTTATTTCCGCTAAAGAAAGAGAACTTTAAACTCAATGCACTCATTGTTGCGGCAAGTAATAACCAAATACTTTGTATTCTTTGTAGCATAGTTTGTTGATTAGGTTAGCCCATTTCTGGGTAAAGAATGAATTGTTCCATGAATTCGTTTACTTGATTGCGAACTGCACCAATGATTGGTGCATCATCTGCATTCATTAATACTTTATCAATGGAATCTACAATAAAAGGCATATGAGATTCTGTCATACCTCGAGTAGTAATAGCTGCAACGCCAAAACGAATGCCTGAGGTTACAAAAGCTGATTTATCGTCATATGGAACCATGTTTTTATTGGCAGTAATTTCTGCTTGAACCAATGCTTGTTCTGCTTTTTTACCACTGATATTTTTATTCCTTAAATCAATCAACATTAAATGGTTGTCGGTACCTCCACTAATAATATGGTACCCTTTATCTACAAATGCTTTGGCCATAGCTTGGGCATTTTTTTGAACTTGTTTTTGGTAAACTAAAAATTCATCAGATAAAATTTCACCAAAAGCCACTGCTTTTGCTGCAATTACGTGCTGTAATGGTCCACCTTGAATGCCAGGAAATACGGCCATATCCAATAAATTGCTCATCATTCTGATATTGCCCTTAACGTCTTTTAATCCCCAAGGGTTTTCAAAATCTTTATTCATCATAATGATTCCGCCTCTTGGTCCACGCAAAGTTTTATGGGTAGTAGAAGTAACAAAATGACAATGTTCAAAAGGAGAATTCAATAATTTTTTTGCAATCAAACCAGCAGGATGAGCAATATCTGCCATTACTAAAGCACCTACTTCGTCTGCCACTTTTCTAATTCTTGCATAATCCCAATCTCTGCTATAAGCACTGGCTCCGCAATAAATTAATTTTGGTTTTACTTCACGTGCTTTTGCTTCCAACATCTCATAATCAATCAATCCTTCTTCTCTGGTAACTCCATAAAAATGTGGTTGGTATAATTTACCAGAATAATTAACCGCACTACCATGGGTTAAATGGCCACCCATGCTAAGGTCTAAGCCTAATGTGGCATCGCCTGGCTGCAAAACAGCTAGGGCAACAGCAGCATTCGCCTGCGCACCACTATGAGGTTGTACGTTGGCATATTCTACCCCAAAAATTTCTTTTAAACGATCAATGGCGAGTTGCTCTGTTTGGTCTACAATTTCACAACCTGCATAATACCTTCTGCCGGGATACCCTTCTGCGTATTTATTGGTCATTACATTACCCATTGCCTGCATTACTTGAAGGCTGGTGAAATTCTCAGAAGCAATTAGCTCAATTCCGTGTCGCTGTCTTTCTAACTCTTTTCTAATTAGGTCAAAAACCAGTGTATCTCTCTGCATGAAGTGTATTTTTGCCAAATTTACGCGTTATTTACTATTTTACAGCCCCATTTGACCGATATAGATAGGAATAAGTGAGAATCGGACATGGATAAATTACCTCCCAATGAAAGCTATTATACCAGTTGCGGGCGCAGGAACTAAACTAAGACCGCATACCTATACACAACCTAAGGCATTAATTCCTATTGCAGGAAAAACCATCCTAAGTTTTATTGTAGATCAATTAAGGGATGCGGGGATAAATGAATTTATTTTTATTGTTGGATACCTTGGCGAGAAAATTCAGGATTACGTTAAACAAACCTATCCAGATTTGACAACGCATTTTGTTTTTCAAAATGAAAGACAAGGAACGGGACATGCAATTGAATTGACCAAAAACATTGTAGGGGAAGATGAAGTGTTTGTTGTTTTAGGCGATACAATATGCGAATACGATGTAAAGGAAGTGGTAGATAGTCCTTATAGTATGTTGGGCGTAAAAAAAGTAGATGATCCAAGAAATTTTGGCGTGGCTTCTATAGATGAAGAAGGATTTATTGAGCAAGTGGTAGAAAAGCCTTCTATTCCAAAAAGTAATATGGCATTGGTTGGGTTGTATAAAATTAAAGAGACCCATTTCTTATTTGAATGCTTGCATCATTTGTTTATGCAAGACATTAAAACACAGGGCGAGTATAACTTAACCGACGCCTTAGATTGTATGATTAAAAGAGGTGCTAAATTTCAATCTTTTAAAGTAAAAAGTTGGTTCGATTGCGGTAAAAAAGAAAGTTTACTTGAAAGCAATGCTACATTATTAAAAAAGTTCGGGGGCAATATTCAATACATACATGATTTTAAAGACACCATCATTATACCACCGGTGAGTATTGCACCTGGATGTGATATTTCTCATTCCATCATAGGACCGCATGTAGCCATAGGGGCTAATACCACAGTAAAACATTCTATTATTCGCGATAGCATCATTGGTTCTTATACCAATTTATTTGAAGTGGTTTTAGACAATTCATTAATTGGAAGTGATGCTTCTGTAAAAGGATTAAGTAGAAGTTTAAATATTGGAGATAATACAGAGATTGATTTTGGTTAAATGGGTTGAATCAATCCAACGCAGGCATTGAATTCAGTAACCATTTCAGCTACAATTTCCCCCGCTGTTTTTATTTCATTAATTAAAGCAGACACTTGGCCAATTTCTAATTCTCCTTCAGAAAGGTCTCCTTCGAACATCCCTTTTTTGGCTCGGGCTCTGCCCAATAAATGGGTTAATTCAGCTTCGTCTGCTCCTCTTTGTTCTGCAGCAGCAACTTTATTAAAAAAATCATTTTTTAATAATCGAACCGGCACTAATTTTTTCATGCTCAGTTGGGTATCTCCTTCACCTGCTTTAACTACTGCCTCTTTAAATTGCATATGCGAAGATGCTTCGTGGCTGCAAACAAAACGGCTGCCTACTTGAACTCCATCGGCGCCCAATGAAATGGCTGCATACATTTGCTGACCTGTTGCAATTCCACCAGCTGCAATCAATGGAATACGAATTTGTTTTTTAACAGCAGGTATTAATACAAGGGTAGTGGTTTCTTCTCTTCCGTTATGACCTCCTGCTTCAAAACCTTCTGCAACTACAGCATCACAACCAGCATCTTGGGCCTTTAGTGCAAATTTGGAACTACTCACCACATGAACTACTTTGATTCCGTGTTGCTTAAATAACGGAGTATATGTTTTAGGATTGCCAGCACTTGTAAAAACAATGGGTACTTTTTCTTCAATAATGATTTGTACAATCGCACCAAGGTCTGGATACAGCAGCGGAATATTTACTGCAAAAGGTTGATTGGTTGCTAATTTACATTGTTGAATATGTTCTCGTAAAACATCGGGATACATAGAGCCTGCACCAATTATACCTAATCCTCCTGCATTACTTACTGCACTGGCTAATTTCCAACCACTAGCCCAAATCATTCCCGCCTGAATAATGGGGTATTTAATTCCAAATAACTGAGTTATAGTTGAAGGTTTGCCAATTAAATGCATAGGATTTATTTATGTAAGTAAAAGGAGTTGGCTTGAGACAAACAAGTAACCACTAAATCGTTGATACAAACATGCGCTGGTAAAGTAGAAACATAATAAACAATCTCTGCTATATCTTTTGCTTCTAGGGCTTTATATCCATCATACACTGCGTTTGCTTTTTGATCGTCTCCTTTAAATCTTACTAAAGAAAATTCGGTTTCAGCAGCGCCAGGATGAATGGCAGTTACTTTAATTTGATGCGGCAATAAATCGATACGCATTGCTTTACTAATTGCATCAACAGCGTGCTTAGAAGCACAGTAGCCATTGCCATCTTTGTACACTTCTTTGCCAGCAGTAGAACCAATATTAATAATATGGCCTTTCTTGTGGGCAATCATAAAAGGTAGAACTGCTTTTGTAACATACATCAAACCCTTCACATTGGTATTGATCATGGTATCCCAATCGTCTAAATTGGCTAATTCAAAAGAGTCTCTTCCTAATGCTAATCCTGCATTGTTTAATAATACATCTATAGATTGCCATTCAGTTGGTAAACTATTAATAGCAGTAAAAACGTCTTCTCTATTTTGAACGTCAAAACAAAGCGTATAAATTTCAACAGCAAACTTATTTTTTAACTCAGTGGCAAGTTCTGTGAGTCTATCGGCTCTTCTGCCTGTGATGATACAGTTCCAACCAGCAGTAGCAAAATGTTCAGCAGTTGCTCTGCCAAAGCCAGCAGTAGCACCGGTAATTAAAATCGTTTTTGTCATAGGTGCAAAAATAAACTATCTAATAAGTACGGCCGTACCTTTTTTATAAACACGCTTGCCTAAATAGTCTATACCCTCTGCTTGAAACACATAAGTGCCTGAAGGCTGTGGTTCGCCATTATAGCTTCCGTCCCATCCTTTGTTTAATTCGGTGGAAGTGAAAATTCGTTGACCCCATCTATTGAAAATGGTGAAATAATTCAATTTTGAAATTCCAACTGTAACGGGTCTTAGTACATCATTTTTCCCATCTCCATTCGGTGTAAAACCAGATGGAATAAATATTTCAGGCCCACCTACAAATACTTTTACTTTTACTTGGTCTTCCGCAAAACAACCTCCATCTCCTGTTACCCTTACCGTGTAAGTAATTGAATCGGTGCTAGCGGGTAAAGTTACAATGGGATTAGCAATAGTTGGATCACTCAACCCTGTTGGAGGAGACCAACTAAATTGTCCTATGCCAGTAGCATTAAGTTGAACAGGTTGGTCTGGCAAAGCAAAAGTATCTGGTCCAGCATTTACTAGAATAGGCTGAACAACCCTTACTATCATAGTATCGGTAACCGATTTATTGCATCCCAATGTATCTGATACCGTTAAAGTATAGGCCGTGGTTCTAGAAGGTCCAGCCAATGGATTTACAGTTGTTGAATTAATCATGGAATTGGTAGGCGACCACTGAAAACTCGTACCCACAATACTAGCAGGAATATTTAGTCTGTTGCCAAAACAAATAATCGTATCAGCTGGCAACGAAACTTGAGGATAAGGAGCTACATTAACGCTTACAGAGTCTCTTGCCTGGCAATAGCCAAGGTTGGCCGTAACATAATAGATTTCATTTTGCAATGGAGCCAATCGAGGAAATTTAACAGGGTCAACAATTGCACCAGAAGCTGATGTCCATTGATAACTCAATGCATCACTGATGGTTTGTAATTCAATGGTATCTGTTCTACAAATAGTTACAGAAGGACCAGCATCTACAGAAATAAAATCCAATACATTTACGGTTACTGTGTCCTGATTAATACAACCGTTGTTATTGAGTGTAATAATATAGCGTGTAGTATCTACTGGATAAACCAACGGATTAGCAATGGTTCTATTTGATATTCTAGACAAACTTCCAGGAATATCAGTGGTCCAGTTAATAGTGCCAGCACCAATATTAGCAAACAAAGGCAATGTGTCGATACTACAAATAAGGGTGTCTTTAAATGCTAAGTTGAGTAAAGGTTTATCTAAAACAAGAAATGGTTTGGTGATGCTGTCTATACAACCTTTGCTATTGGTAACCACTAAAGTTACATTGGTATTAACCGGTGCTGGATATTTCCAAGTACTATCTTTGGCAATAGTAGTATCTGCCAAAGTAGTATTGTCTCCAAAATTCCATCTCCAACTATTCACCGTTCCGTACAAGCTTTGTGTGGCGTCTTTAAAACTATATTCATTTAAGTAGCAGGTTCCGGTAACAGTAAAGTCTGGCGTAAACCCAGGATAAATTCGAACTTCTGCAAAAGCAGAGTCTTGACATCCCCCCGTATTGGTTACTTTTAATTTCAATTGATAAGTGCCTGTATCTGCGTAAGTATAAGTAGGGGTAGGATTGGTAGAAATATCTGTAGTACTATTGGTAACCCCAAAATCCCAGAGATAATTAGAAACTGAACCAGTAGACTCGTTCTGAAAACTTAATGTAAATCCATTACAAGTAATATAGGTTGGTTTTAGATCTGCAGCAGATAAAGAACAATCGGCCACTTGAATATGAATTTCTTTTCTAGTTTCCCCAATCTTGATTCCATTTCTAAATTCACTGGCACAAACTGCAACAATATATTCTCCAGGAATACCAGGTGCCACTCCACTTATTAATCCTGTAATAGGATTAATGGTAACGGCAGAAGACATAGGTGTTACACCAGTATAGGGAGGCTGATAAGGAACTCCTGCATAAGGAGGGTTAGAGGGGGGATTTGGTTGAGGTACTCCTTGGCCGCCTCCAGTTAATCCAGTGCACAAGGCGTATGATAAACTGTCTCCATCAGCATCTGTTGCACTAAAGTCAAAAGTAAATGGGGAATTAAAACATACAATAGCGGTATCTCTTTGAGCATATACTGGACTACTGTTTTTAGCAAAGCTAATACCATTAATAATTCCAGGGATGGTGTTGGTATAACTTACGCCAATGGTGGCGGAAATGGCTCCTACATTTGCAATATTGGCAATTCTACAACAGCGTTGAACAGATAAAGTATATCCTTCAGTATTATTAAGCAAATCAACTTCAACCGTATACCGATCAATGATATAACATACTTTAGGTCTTGAACTTAAGCAAGGGTCATAAGTAGTTTTGTCAGGATTGTCTGTTCCGCTCAAAGGAACAGATCTTGTTTCAATTAGTGCATTGGAAGCTCCGTTAAATATTCCAATATGCACAACAGCGTCTCTTTGATTTTGAGTTGAGTTACAATCTAAATATTGCCTCACAGTAATTCGATACCTAGAACTATTCGCAATAGCACCATCTCCAATATATTCATATTGAATCCATCCCCCTTTTAAATGTGCCGCATTCAATTGGGTGAGTAATACACTACATAAAATAATTAAAAAAAGTTTCCTGAACATACTGCAAAGCAAGTTAAAGCAATAAGAACCAAAAAAAGGATTGTAGGTTGCCTGAACTCCTAAAAAACCGTTAAAGCAATCATTATCTTATTAAAACAGCAGTCCCCTTTTTGTAAATAATTTTTCCAGTAAAGTCTTTTCCTTCTGCTTGAAAAATATAAGTTCCAGTGGGTTGTTGTTCTCCATTGTATATTCCATTCCAGCCTTTACCTATTTCATTGGTGCTAAAAATGAGTTGTCCCCAACGGTTATACAATTTAAAATAAGTTAACTGAGCAATACCAATGGGGATGGGTCTAAGTAAATCATTTTTACCATCTCCATTTGGCGTAAAGCCGGAAGGAATATAGATATCAGGCCCCCCTTTGTATACCAATACTTTGATGAAATCTTCTCCATAACAACTATTGCCATTATCACTTCTTACCCTGTAAATAATTGAATCAATCGTACTACCCAATTGTGCAATAGGATTGGCTATGCTTGGATCAGATAAACCAGTGATAGGAAACCATTGATAAAATTCTCCACCCTTTGCATTTAATTGTAGGGGTTGATTGGAACTGACTACGGTATCGTTGCCAGCGAAAATGATGGGTTTGGCTGCAACTTGAACCAAGATGCTATCTGTTACTGTTTTTGGGCAACCCAATGTATCTGTAACCCGTAAAAAATAGCGCGTTGTTTTAGATGGGGCCACCAAAGGTTGTAAAGAATTTGCATTAAACATATTCAGTGAAGGAAACCATTGAAACCTGGTACCAGTAATTGTTGCATTCAATTGTAATCGACTCCCAAAACAAATAAGGGTATCGTTACCTAAACTCGCTATAGGATAGGGTACTGTTTTAATTACAATACTGTCTCTGTCTTGGCATTTGCCCAAGTTAGCAGTAACAAAATAAGTGGTGTTGCCACTTGGTTTTACAAAAGGATTTTTGACAGAAGATATTGTTTCGTTTAATTGATTGGTCCACTGATATTGAAGTGCATCACTTTTAACACGTAACTGAATGGTATCACTCAAACAAATGGTACTATCTAATCCTGCAGTTACTTTAATAAAAGGCAATACGTTCACCGTGATGGTGTCTTTACTAATGCAACCATTGTTGTTAATGCTTACAATATATTTAGTAGTGTCTTTGGGATATACCAACACATTAGCCGTATTGGTATTACTGATATTGATATTTGGCTCCCAATTAAATATTCCTGTGCTATTTACATTAATGGGTAAACTATCTATGCTACAAATTAAAGTGTCTTTAAAAGGCACTTGTAATAAAGGTTTTTCTGAAACCGATAATGCCCTAGTTAAAGTGTCAATGCAACCTTTAGAATCACCCACGATTAATTGCACGGTTTTCAATGAAGGGTTTTGGTATTTATAAGTTGCATTCTTTAAACGGGATGTATCGTTCAATACCGACTCATCTCCAAAATTCCATTTCCAAAAATTGACGCTTCCATACACAGAGCTACTTAAATCTGAAAAAGTATAGGGGTTTAAAAAACAACTTCCTCCAATATTGAATGCCTATTTAAAACCAGGAAAAACCCTTACTTCAACGGTGTCTGAACCAATACAACCCTTAGGTCCAGTTACGGTTAAGAATGCTTTATAAACACCTGTGTCTTTATAAGTATGTTGAACAGAACCAGATTGAGGATGGGTATTGTTTAAAGAATCACCAAAGTTCCAAACATAATTGGTAATAGCAGAAGAGTTTGATTCATTTTCGAAAAAGACCGTAAAATTATCACACTGAATTATTTTATCGGGCAAGTTGGCTTCAATAAAATCACAACCTTGAACCGCCATGATAAAATCTTTGCGATGCTCTGCAAAGGGCCTTCCATTTCTCCATTCAGTAATGCAAACATTCACCACATAATTTCCAGGAGGGGGAGCAATGCCGCTGATTACGCCAGTAGCTGGATCAATGCTAACACTCGACCCAAGCGGTTCGGTACCACTATAGGGCGCGCGATAAGGCAATGGCATTTGAGAAAGCATATTGGGTGGTTGGGTATTGGTACCTCCACCTCCACCTGGAGATGTAAACGCATCACAAAAACTATAGGTCAGCGAGTCGCTATCGGGGTCAATGGCGCCAAAATCTAAAGTGAATTTTTTTTGCGAACAAATTAGTGCAGTATCTTTTACATTAAACTGTGGACTACTATTCGTGCCGCCTGACAAAGCAATACGGCCTGGAATTTTGGTTACATAATTGCTGCCAACACTTACAGGTACAGATAAGTTTGAAATGAAATCTACCCTGCAACAACCCAATCTAGATAAAGTGTAACCTATTGGGCTATTGGGTAAAACAATGGAAGCCGAATACAATGCAACTTGATAACAAGCCCCTACATTGCCTACCAAACAAGGGAATGCAGCAGTATTTAAACTAATGGTTGTAACATCAGTAATTCTTGGCAAAGGCAATGATCTTAAAAGTAAATCTCCTTCATAAATGCCAACAGTAGCTTGTTCTGATTCTAAAGTTGGGCCAGAAGAATTACATTCTCTAAATAGTCGCAGAGTAATAGTATAAACACTATTGGCAGCATTAGAAGGATCAGGTCCTGTATAAGTATAATACAGTTCACCCCCTGCAATATGTCTTGCAAATGAACAAGTACTACTGAGTACCATCAAAAGCAATAACCAATATATTTTCATATTATGGAATCAAATGAATGAACCTAGATAAGTGTTGGTTCATTACCTGGGGTGCTTCAAGCATGCCCATATGGCCTACACCCTCTATTATCTCAAGATACGATTTAATAGGAACTGTTGCCTGTGCTTGAATATCTGTTAAAGGAGCAGCAATATCTTCGGGCCCAGCAACAAACAAAATAGGAAATAAAGCCGATTGTAGCACGTCAGTTTTATTGGTTCTTAACATCATTGCTCGGGTATATGCCACTAATATGGGGGTATCAAACGCTTTACTTTGCTCAATTAATTCTTCAATGGCAGCTGCTTGGGTTTCTTTGAATTTTTTGCCAAACAAATTGGGCATACTTGTTTTGAAAAAAGTATAGCCACCATTTTCTTCTAGAAACTGAATACTTTTTTCTCTAACAATTTTTTTCTCATCGCTATCAGCATAAGCCGTGCTGTGCACCAAGCCTAGAGCAAGTAATTTGGAAGGGTATAATTGGGCAAAGGCCAAACTAATATAGCCTCCCATGCTATGTCCCAACATGATGCAAGCAGTTATATTCTCTGCAATCAATAATTCATTGATGCTATGGGCCAATGATTCAATGCGCAAATTGGGCAACCATTCTTCTTTTCCTTTAGCAGTGATGATTGATTTTCCTGAACCAGGTAAGTCTGGAACAATGAGTAAACAATGGGATGCTAAGTAGTCAATTTGATTTTTCCAAATTTGACTGTCTTCCCCATAGCCATGCAATAGAAGAACCGGTGTTCCCTTACCATAAACGTTATAAGACAGTTGATAATGAGAATGATTAATTTGTTTTTCCTGCATGGGTACTTTTTTTGTAGAAGTAAACTACAACAAAAAAAGCAGCAAATAGGGCGGCAATTTTAAAGATAATATCTCCATAACGCACATAGAAACTAATGGATTGCTCAGCAGGAATGGCCATTTTAATGGCGCCTCTTTTATCCCATGCTAAAGATTGTTCTATTTCACCACGAGGATTAATAAATGCAGAGATTCCCGTATTAGCAGATCGAGCAACCCATCTTCTGGTTTCAATTGCTCTAAGTTTTGCATAGAACAAATGTTGTTGATGACCTGGTGTATTGCCCCACCACCCATCGTTGGTCATGATGGCGAGCATGCTGGCCCCACTTTTAACATAGTTGGTTACGTATTCCCCATAAATGCTTTCATAACAAATGATGGGTGCTGCATTTAATTGCGCAATTGGGTCTTTAAAAACAACCGCTGTGTCAGATACTCCATAGCCTCCAGTTGAACCACCAAACTGTTCAAAAACAGGTGCCATAAATCGTAAAAAAGAAGGAAGTGATTCCACTCCAGGAACTAGTTTACTTTTATTGTAGTAAACAGGTTCTTGATTGGCACTTAAACTCACTGCTGCATTAAATGCATCATAATAAATTCCGTCATTAGTTTTTCTGGCAGTTTTAGTAGCTGCAGTAGTTCCATATTGTTTAAAAGTTTCTATACCAGAAATTAATTGAATAGATGGATGCGCTGCTAAAAATTGAAAAATGGGTTGATAAAATTGATTGCCTTTTATATTGTCTTGCCAATCGGCTGCACTCATAGCGGTTTCTGGCCAAATCACCATAACCGTATTACTGTCAATTGCATTAACCGACAATTGAACCAATCTGTTTATTTGATCACCAGTAGTCAATGTTTCAAATTTTTGATAGGGATCAATATTGGGTTGAACAACTACTACATTTGTTTTTTCGGTTAACTCCGTTTTAGCAGGTAATAATTGTTGGCTGATGATTACCAATAGAGCAATGAATAATACAGCCATACTACTAAAAAACCAGGCCGATTTTTTATTGGCTTTCTTTAATGAAACCATACTGCGAAAAACAAGGAGGTTTACAATCCATATCAGCAATGATCCACCCCCAACACCCGTGTATTCGTACCATTGAATGTATTGGGTGAAAGCGCTTAACCCGTTACCTAACGTAAGCCAAGGCCAACTGATGCTCCAGTTTAAATGAACATATTCAAAAGTTAACCAAAAAACAACCAATGCAAAAAGACTGAGCGATTCAGAAAAATACTTCCGCATTTTCATAAATCCCCACCAAGGAATACACATTAAAGTGGTGTTGATTACAATGGCGGCTACTGCACCAAACCCTGTTGAATTCCAGAGCCACCAAGTAGTGCCTATGTTCCAAATCAATAAACTCAAAGCCACATATCTTAACAGTGGAAAGGATCCAGCTTTTTGATGGGCCAATAATAATAATGGAACCCAAGCAAATAATAAGCCAATGGTTAAAGCCGTATTTGGCCAAGCACTGGTTAATAACAAACCAGATAAAAGGCTTAAGGTAAGCGGATGTAAATAAGTCCACTTGTTCAGTGCCATGGCGATGAATTATTTTCTACTATAGTTAGGCGCTTCCTTGGTAATATCTACATCGTGTGCATGGCTTTCTTTCATGCCCGCATTGGTGATTTTTACAAAAGTGGCTTTTTGTAAAGTAGGAATATCTTTTGCACCACAGTATCCCATGCCCGATCTTAAACCACCTACGTATTGATAAATAATTTCACTCAAATTTCCTTTGTAGGCAACACGTCCTTCAATTCCTTCGGGCACATATTTTTTGATATCTGCTTCTACGTCTTGAAAATAACGATCGCCACTTCCTTGACTCATGGCACCTAAGCTACCCATTCCTCTGTACTCTTTGAACTTTCTGCCTTCATAAATAATGGTATCGCCAGGGCTTTCTTCTACACCAGCAAATACACTTCCCATCATGACCATATTGGCACCAGCAGCTAATGCTTTTACCATATCACCAGTATAACGAATACCTCCATCTGCAATCACTGGAATGCCTATTGCTTTTAATGCTTTAGTGGCTTCCATGATGGCAGTTAATTGAGGCACGCCAGCACCAGCAACAATTCTTGTTGTACAAATAGACCCCGGTCCAATCCCTACTTTAACACAATCCGCGCCGGCTTCAGCTAAGGCTTTAGCACCTGCTCCTGTTCCAACATTACCTGCTATAATGGGTAATTTCTTAAAGTTTTTTCTAAGTGCTTTTAATGCTTCAATCACTCCCTTGCTATGTCCGTGTGCAGAGTCTAATGTTACAATATCTACACCCACATGTTGTAATGCAGCTGCACGATCCATTAAGTCTTTGGTTATACCTAATGCAGCACCCACACGTAATCTGCCAATGCTGTCTTTTACTGCGTGAGGAAAATTGCGAATTTGTAAAATATCTCTATAAGTAATTAAGCCAATTAATTTTCCTTGCTTGTTTACGACCGGTAATTTTTCAATTTTATAACGACGAAGAATATTCTCCGCTTTTTTCATATCGGTACCTTCAGGAGCAGTCACCAAGTTTTCCTTGGTCATCACTTCTTTTACTTTTTTCTTATAATCTGTTTCGAATCTTAAATCTCTATTGGTTAAAATACCTACTAGTTTTCCTCCATTGTCTACTACTGGTATACCCCCAATTTTATTTTCTCTCATCAACTTCAAAGCATCACCAATAGTAGCATCAATTAATAAAGTGATGGGATCAATGATCATTCCACTTTCGCTTCGCTTTACTTTTCGTACTTGCTCAGCTTGTCTTTCGATGCTCATATTTTTGTGCAAAATACCTAAGCCACCTTCACGTGCCAATGCAATAGCCAAATTAGCTTCCGTTACAGTGTCCATTGCAGCAGAAAGGATGGGTACATTGATGATAATATCCTTGGTTAAATGCGTGCTGATATTTACGTCTCTGGGTAAAATATCGCTGTATGCGGGCATTAAAAGTACATCGTCAAATGTAAGGCCTTCGCCAAATAATCTAGAGGAGTTGCTACCGTTGGTAGTGCTTTTGAGATTTGTTGCCATGTGCAAAGATAGTAGAAGGGCTAAATTCCATCCAAAATTATTTCTGTTAACTTCGTGCGCAATTATAGCAAGCAGTTAGCATGGAATCCCAATTAATGAATCCCAATCACCGTTTTTTCACTTTTCAGTTTGGGTTACTCTGCGTCAGTAATTTTCTTTTTTCGGCCAGTTTTAATATGATGATACCTGAATTACCTGGGTATTTAACAAAGATTGGGGGAGCCGAATACAAGGGATTAATCATTGCCCTATTTACTTTAATGGCGGGTATTTCAAGGCCATTTAGTGGGAAATTAACCGATACTATAGGCAGGGTTCCAGTGATGGTATTTGGTTCATTGGTTTGTGTGATTTGTAGTTTATTGTATCCAGTACTTACTTCGGTAGCAGGGTTTTTATTATTGCGATTTGTGCATGGATTCTCTACTGGTTTTAAACCAACTGCCACTGCAGCTTATGGGGCAGATGTGGTACATGAATCTAGAAGGGGAGAAGCCATGGGGGCATTGGCCATTGGTTATACCATTGGCGCATCAGCAGGACCAATGTTGGGAAGCTATTTGGTGAATTATTTCAGCTACGATATCATGTTCTATGTATCGGCGTTTTTAGCTTTAGGATCTGTCATCATTTTATACAATGTAAAAGAAACCCTGCCAAATGCTGCGCGTTTTAAAGCCATGCATTTAAAAATAAATAGAACAGAAATATTTGATGCATCTGCCATAAGACCAGCGCTAATCACTTTATTGTTGTGTTTTTCTATTGGAACAGTATTAACAGTCGCACCCGATTTTAGTGAGCACTTAGGCTTACACAACAAAGGAATATTTTTTGCCTTCTTTACCGTGGCTTCTTTATTCATTCGATTTGTTGCCGGAAAAATTTCCGACAAATATGGAAGGGTACCCGTATTAATTGGATCTACTGCTGTGTTAGTAATAGCAATGATTATACTATCCTTATCTCATTCAGTAACCATGATGTTGGTTGGGGCAGTTTTATATGGATTAAGCTGGGGAATTAATAGCCCAGTAATTACTGCATGGACGGTAGATTTATGCGAACCTGTTAATCGTGGCAAAGCAATCGCATCTATGTATATTGCTTTAGAAGTGGGTATTGGAACAGGTGCACTTTTTTCGGGATGGATTTATCATAACGAATCCACTCAATTTATTTATGCTTTTTTAACACCTGCTATTTTAGCCCTTATTGCTTGTGCTTTATTGATTAGGTGGAATAATAAGCGGGCATTAGCGTAAAGGATTCTCCTGGAAGTACTTGAATAATTTGTTGTAATTCTAACTGAAGAAGCAAACCAGATAAACTACCAATTCCCAGTCCTGTCAATTGCAACAATTCATCCATCGAAAAAATTTCTTGTTGTTTCATTAGGCTAATTAATCCTTTTTGTGCTGGAGATAACTCAGGAATAGTATTCACCCAATTTAATTGTTGCAATAATTCATTGGGGTTGGTATAAATTGTTGCTTTATTTTCTTGAATTAGTTTTAAACAACCCCTGCTTCTTTGATCGGTTATTTTACCCGGTACAGCAATTACTTCGCGATGGTACTGCGAAGCAAAATCTGCAGTAATCATGCTGCCTCCTTTTAAAGCAGTTTCAACCACCAAAGTGGCATCGGCTAAACCAGCCACTACTCTGTTGCGTTTGGGGAAGTTGTATTTCTCTGCAATGGTTTTACAGTTGAATTCGGTTAGGAGCCCACCTTGCTGCAACATTTGTTTAGCCAACGGTTTATTAGGTGGCGGATATATTTCATCTAGTCCATGTGCCAATACGCCAATGGTGTTTAATCCATTTACCAATGCAGTTTGATGTGCAATAGTATCAATACCTAATGCGAGCCCGCTAACAATCAATACGTCTTTGGGTAAACTCTTTAAGCATTCCTCAATCACATAAAAGCCATATTGTGTAGGCATTCTAGTTCCCACTATGCTTAGAATTTTATTAGCATTTAAATTGACTGTTCCTTTATAATACAATAGGGTAGGCGCATCTGGGCATTCCAATAATTTTTGTGGATAGTTGGCATCAGTGATAAACAAGGGTGTTATTCGGTGCTTTTGAATAAATGTAAATTCGGCATCCACTAATTGGGGATTATTCCATTGAAGAATTTCATTGACTATTTTTTCGCCAATGCCTTTTACTTGTAGCAAGTCCTTTTTAGTAGCACTAAAAATATTTTTTGACAATGTAAACTCTTCCAACAAAACCCTTCTAGTGATAGGACCAATGCTTGGAATAAATGTAAGGGCAATATTGTACCAGCAATCCGACTGCATAAAATACTTTAGACAAAGCTCGTTTTTTGCTGGCGCGATTGTAGCCGTATAAATACTTAAAGCCCAGTTATTTCCACGGAGGTTCTTCTGTTTTTAGCTCTGCCCTCAGGGCTATCATTGGAAGCAATAGGTTTGCCACTGCCAAATCCTTGATAGCTTAATCTGTTTTTTTCAATCCCTTGTTCAATTAAATAATTTAGAATAGCTAAAGCTCTATTAGCAGAAAGTTTTTTATTCTCTTCTTCTTTACCTGTGTTATCGGTATGACCACTTATTTGTACTTGTATGGTATTATTTTCTTTCAGTAGTGCAACCAGTTTATTTAATTCAATGGAAGCAGATGCTGGCAACTCCGATGAATTAGAACTGAATTCAATATTCTTGAAAGTGAATGAGGCATTGATTTCTATTGGCTGCAAAGAAATGTTTTTAACATACACACTGTCTGCTTCTTTATTGGCTAAAGAGTATAATTCAGTGAAAGGCAAATAGCCTTTTCTATTTACTGAAAAAGTATAATCACGCCCAACTGGCAAAGTGATAAAATACATACCTGTTTCATCTGTTTGAATTTTCATCAACACCGATTGATCTTGGTTATTGATGAGTTCCACTGACGAAGGTAATTTCTTGCCATTGCTTTTATCGGTTACAATTCCTTTCAAATACAAAGTTCTAATAGGTCTGATATTACTGCGTAGTGCAAAGCGATACAAGTCTAGTTCTCCCTTTCCTTCTGCGCGGTCACTGGCATAATAAGCAGTAAGTCCATCTGCAGAAACAGCCAAGCTCCCCTCATTCTCAATGGTATTAATAGGATACCCTAAATTTTCTGGGATGCCCCATTGCCCCAAATTATTTTTTCTTAGGATAAACAAATCTGTACCTCCATAACCTGGATGACCATCTGAAGTAAAATATAAGGTTTGATTGTCAGCATGAATAAAAGGTGCTTGGTCGTCTCCAGGAGTATTAATTTGAGGCCCCATATTTTTAGCTGGTGTCCATTTTCCATTCGGTAATCGTTCGCTATAATACAAGTCTCTTCCACCAAAACCACCAGGTCTACTACTACTAAAATAAAGGGTTCTTTTATCTGGGCTTAAAGTAGGTGCACTCTCCCAAAATTCGGTATTGATTGCAGGGCCTAAATTTTCTGGATCACTCCAACCCTGTGGAGTAGCATATGCAATATATAAATCAAAATTATCGTACCCTCTTTCGGCAAATCTGCCAGCAAACAACATCCATTCTCCGTCTTGAGAAACAGTAATGGCGCCTTTTTGTGGTTCTTCATTAATATCACCACCAATTGGAATTGCTTTTGAAAACTGTTTAGTAACAATTGTGCTCGAATAAAAATCTTCGCGCATATATTTTCCTCTTCTTGTAAATACCAATAAACTATCGGTTACTGTAACAGAAGGATAGTATTCAGAAAAAGCAGAGTTCACACTATCACCTAAATTTTCAGGAGAAAAATAATAACTAGACAGTTCTTTGTTTTTTGCAGCATAGTCTAAGGCAAATTGATAAGTTTTTTTTCTGTAAGCTGCACTTCTAATGCTTTTATCGTTCAGTTTAGGGTTTTCTAAAAACTGATTCACTGCATCTAATGCTGCTTCAAAATTACCATTACCAGCAAGATTAATAGAATAGGGTAAATAATAAGTTTTAAAATAAATTGGATCTTTTGCTTTACCCAGTTCATACATTTGCAAAGACCGTTTGTACTGTTTTAATTCTCCAAATACACCTGCTAAAGAAAGATAGGCATCAATAAAATTGGTGTCCGATTTAATGCAATCTAAAAGGAGTGGAACGGCATTTCTAAAATCGTCTTCTTTTAATAAGTCTATGGCTTTATCGTATAGGACCAATGCTTTTTTATTTACTTTTTCCGGATCATATTGCTGTGCAAATAAATTGGATATGCCAAATAGGGTAATTAATAAGAATAAAGCCTTTTTCATTGGCAACAAGTTCGTAAAAATAATAACCCATTGTTGTTAAAAATAACCTACAAAAAACCCGGCACTTGGCCGGGTTAGATAAAGGATTTTAAAATGGATGGTTTTTAGAATGTTTTGGTTCCATTAGGTTGAAAACTATAACGGAAAGTATAATAACGTTGGGTATTTAATTTAATTGCATCAGAGGCATTGGCTGCAG
Source organism: Sphingobacteriia bacterium 24-36-13 (assembly GCA_002281875.1). Taxonomy (GTDB): domain Bacteria; phylum Bacteroidota; class Bacteroidia; order Chitinophagales; family Chitinophagaceae; genus Sediminibacterium. The sequence goes on from NCHN01000004.1 coordinate 83,828, forward strand.
GCGTTGTACCGCCTTTGTAGTAATTCAAGATTTCTACTTTTGCATATTTACCTGAAGCTGTTCTTACTACTAAAACACGACCAGGAATTGGGGTTACTAATTGGTTAAGACCATTATAAACATACCAACCCCTATTGCTGCCTGTGGTAATAGCAAAAGCCGAAGGCGCATTGTCTACTCTAAAACTTGAGTCTGCAGGAATGGTTTTTAAATCGTTAAATAAACCAACATAAACAAATGCACCTGCTCCACCTGGTCCACTGTTTCCGCTATTGGTAGCAATAGTGGTTCCTTTAAATGCAAGGTCCCATTTATTGCTAGCACTGTCTGAAGCAGGAACAATTTTATTGGTTTCTAAACTGAAAAAAGTGTAACGACCAGCACCATAAGGAAATCCACCTGTAGGAGGTGCACCAGGAGCAATACCAATAATAGTATCAGCTGGCAAATCTTTCACTGTAATTGTTTCAACTACCGCATTGGTACCACTGTTGTCGTCTTTAGAACAGGCAACTAAACTAACTACAATGCCTAACACAAAAATCATCTTTTTCATCTTGCTCATTATTTAGGGTTTTTATTTAAAAAATTATAGGATATACTTAGATAATAAGTTCTGCCAGGTAAATTGGGTAAATTCAATACGTCTGTATAATTCAATATATTGTCAACACCAGCTTGAACAGAAAGACCATTATTAAAACTTTGTCCTACTGCCATGTTTAATTGAATGTATCCTTTCGCAAAAGCATCATTGGTATTGAATATGCCATTTCCATCGGTATCTGTAGTAGCCCAACGACTTCTATACAATGCACGGGTATTTATAAAAAAGTTTTGATGGTCGTACTGTAATTTTAAATTCGCCATATGCTTGCTGCGATTGGGTAAACCCACATATTCGCTTTGATTCATTTTTCTACTGAATCCATTTTGATCTCTGGTGAAAACTTTACCATCTTTAATGGCATTAATTTCAGATTGGTCACCAGTTAATAAAAATTGATAGCCTGCAGAAAAAGACCATTGACTATTGTATCTGTATTTGATATCTGTTTCGATTCCTTGAGTAAACGCATTTTTTACATTGAGGTAACTAAAAATTTGTGCACCCCCTGTTTTGTACGCTACCAGTCTACTGTCGATTAAGTTTTCAATATTGTTTCTAAAAATATTGGCAGAAATATGCCATTGTTCATTTTGGTAATTAGCACCTAAATTGATACCCGTAGAAAACTCAGGTTGTAAATTACTCAATTGATAAAAAGAGGGTTCTAAGCTATTAATTTGTCCAATTCTGTTGAGTTCGTTAATAATTTTCTGCGCTTCAACCGAACCAAATACACTGTAACTTCCTGCAGCAGTATTGGTAAAATTTAAGTAGAGCTGTCTAAAATCAGGCGCCTTGAAACCCCTTCCAATACTGGCTTTCAGTGATATTTTTTTATTAATTTTGTATTGTAATGCCAACTTAGGGCTAAATGCAGCAGCAAATAATTCGTTGTTGTCGTAACGAGCACCTCCAATTAGAGTTAGTTTTTTTAATGCTCTCCATTCTGATTGACCATAAATATATCCTATGCGATTGGTTTTAATGCTGGTACTATTATCGTAGCGGGTACTATTGGCAGTTTCGTGAATATAGCCACCACCAATATTGAATTCCAGTTTATTATTTACTTGAACATCAGTTTGATTTTCTATTCTGGCAAACTGTTGTTTAAAAGCATCTAAATAAGGAACTCCATTATCGGAAATTAATTCCTGTGAAGAGTTGAATTGGGTCCCATATAAGCGGGTTGTATTTTTTACTCGCTCATTAAATTTATGCGCCAATTGTAAAGTAGCATTTAAGTCCTCGTTTTTTTCTACACCAATAGAATTAATGGAATTTCCGTTGTTGATTACCGTAATATTATTTTTGATGGTTTCACTATTGTGTCTAATATTCAAGCTTATGTTGGTACGATCACTCAATCTAAATCCTAGGTTATGTTGTTGTGTAAATCTTTCAATGGGTGCAACACTTCTTTCTCTACTATTGGGTCTAATACTGAATCCATCTGTTCTGTAGAAATTACCAAAACCTTGGTAGTTAATACGATTGGTTCTTATAGACCCTTTTACACTAAAATCTGCTGTATTATAAGTTCCATAGCGTGTACTAATACCTAGCGTGTTTTTTCGAGATTTATCGGTAATGATATTAATTACACCAGCCATTGCTTCACTGCCGTATAAGCTAGAAGAAGGGCCTCTAACAATTTCAATCTGTTTGATATTGCCTACTGTAATACGCTTTAAATCTAAAACCCCACTGGTTCTCCCAATAAGTGGTTCTCCATCAATTAGAATAAGGGTATAATCAGGATTAAGACCTTGCATGCTCACTCCAGTGCCGAAACCATTGGTCATGAATAAACCAGTTTGCTCAGATAAAATATCCGATAAACGCAAAGACCCAGCTTGTTGAATGGTTTTTTGAGAAATAATTTGAACGGGCACAGCAATGTTGCTAAGTGCTCTTTCAGTTTTAGTAGCAGTAAAAACAGTGATTGATCCGTTGCCTTGTAAAGTGTCTTGTTGTGCAAGAGTAGTTGAAAAAATACAACTTAAAACAGCCGAAAGCAAAATCCACTTCATCATACCCACTTATTGTGAGTGCAAAATTGCTTTATCGTAAAGTGTTAATTGTCATCAAACTGTAGAACCGCTATCAACAAAATGGTTTTTACAATAGAATGACAAAGAGGCATTGATTATTATGGAATATTCAAATATTTATGAACCTGTAAACTGAGCCTCCACTGTGGGTTTGCTTGAATATAGGCTAAAATAAGCGGGGTCATTTCTGCAGCTTTATCCCACTCAGGTTGAAGGTATAATTTACAGGAAGGATTTACTAACGCAGCATATTTTTCAGCCCATTCAAAATCTTTTTTATTAAACACTACTACTTTTAATTCATGGGCTTTAACAATCACTTCATCTAAGGGTGCTTTGAATTTTTTTGGAGATAAGCAAATCCAATCCCAGTTACCGCTTAAAGGAGAAGATCCAGAAGTTTCAATATTGGTTTCAAAGCCAGCAGCATGCAATGCATCAGTTAAAGCATCTAGATGGTGCATTAATGGTTCTCCGCCAGTGACTACAGCCAAAGTGCCTGGAAAAGAAGCCGCTTTTGCAACAATTTCATCAATGGAAACCAACGGATGTTTAGTTACATCCCAACTGTCTTTTACATCACACCATACGCAGCCCACATCGCAACCGCCGAGCCGAATAAAATAAGCTGCCCTTCCTTGGTGTGCTCCCTCACCTTGAAGCGTATAAAATGCTTCCATGACAGGTAAGGCTAAACTATTATCTACAGCAGCACGCATTATCCTCTATTGTTTTGATAAGCCTGTAAAGTATTTTTGAGCAATCCTGCAATAGTCATCAATCCTACTCCACCTGGAACCGGAGTTATGGCACTGGCTTTGGGTGCAACATCTTGATACTGCACATCTCCCTTTATTCTAAACCCTTTTTTAGCTGTAGCGTCCTCTACACGTGTAATACCAACATCTATAATAACTGCCCCATCTTTAACCATATCAGCTGTGACAAATTCAGGCTTTCCTAGTGCGGCTACCACTATATCAGCTTGTAAACAAAGTTCTTTTAGGTTAGGCGTGTGCGAATGGCAAAGGGTAACGGTACAATTACCTTGAGGAATATTGCTACTTAATAGTATGCTCATGGGTCTTCCTACAATATTGCTTCTACCTATCACTACTGCGTGTTTTCCTTTTGTATCAATATTAAAGTGAGCTAACAACAATAAAATTCCATAAGGGGTAGCTGGAATAAAAGTGGGTAAACCTTGAACGAGTCTTCCAATATTGCTGGGATGAAATCCATCCACATCTTTTCTAGGATCGATGGTTTCGATTACTTTTTCTTCACTAATATGTTTTGGCAAAGGCAATTGAACTAAAATGCCATCTATATCGGGGTTATTATTGAGGGATTGAATAGTCTCTAATAAAATAGTTTCTGTTGTATCTACCGGCAGGCGGATCAAAGTTGATTCAAAACCGGTCTCTTCACAGTTTTTTACCTTACTAGCCACATAGGTTTCGCTGGCGCCATTGTTCCCAACTAATATAGCTGCAAGGTGAGGAGCAGGCTTCCCTTTTTTAACTAATTCGGCAGTTTCTGCCTTTAAGACTTCTTTTACAGCGGCCGCTGCCAGCTTGCCATCTAATACTAACATTCGGCAAAATTACCACAATTAAGGGGGAATGGTCAAAAAATAGCTTTGTAGCCGCAATTTAATAGATATTAAGAAAAAGATAATTTATATAGACGGTAGTATTAGAAAATTTCCTACATTAGCGGTATTGTTAAAGTCTTTAACAATTTTTGTAAAACTAAAACTTAACACATGAGAAAAAGTCTGACACTGTTGGCGTTTGCGTTGTTGTGTACAATAGCAACCTTCGCTCAAACAGTCCTCGTGCAGGGGCAGGTGACCGATGATAGAGGTCCCGTGCCTAACGCAACCGTGCAGGAAAAAGGCACAAAAAACATCACTCGTGCCGATGAGCTGGGTAAATTCAGCTTTAAAGTGAAGCAGGGAGCATTAGTTGTAGTAACTGCAGTAGGCCATGCGCCATTCGAGTTTGCCGCAACTACTGGATACCAAAATGTTAAAATAACTACTTTGGCTGGAGAGCTAGAAGAAGTATTTGTAACAAGTGCTTTCGGCGTAAAAAAATCACAGAGAACTACTCCTTTTAGTTCTCAAGTAATTAACGATGAGAAGCTGAATGTAATTCGTCAGCCAAACTTGAACAACGCATTAGCGGGTAAAGTTGCCGGGGTACAATTCAGAGGTCAGTCTTCTGCTAAACTGAACGATCAGGGTTTCCTACGTATCAGAGGTGGTGGATCTTTAAATGATCAAGGTGCTATCTATATTGTTGATGGTACTATTACCAACTCATTCGATATTAACCCAGACGATGTAGAAGATATCACTGTTTTAAAAGGTGCGAATGCAACTGCCTTATTTGGTAGCCGTGCTGGTAACGGTGCAATTGTTGTTACTACCAAAAAAGGTAGAGCATCTAAAGGCATTGGTGTAGAAGTAAACCAGTCTACTACATTTGACAAAGCTGCTTTCATGCCTCAGTACCAAAATGAATATGGTGGTGGTGATGGTGGTTGGTTAACTTTTACTTACAACCCAACTATGCCAGCAGAATGGCAAGCATTAAATGGAAAGCGTTACCGCGATTTCACTGATGATGCTTCTTGGGGACCAAAAATTGATGGTTCTGAGTATATTCCTTGGTATGCATTTGTTCCAGGTCATTCAAGATCAGGAAAAACTGCTAGCTTTACTCCTCAACCAAACAATGCAAGAGATTTCTGGAACACCGGTGTTACTGCTAATACCAATGTAAGTTTCTCTCAAAGCAATGGCGCTGGTCAAAGCTTAAGGGTTTCTTATACCAACCAGAACATCAAGGGTATGTTGCCTAATTCAAAGTCTTTAAGACACAACTTGAATGCCAACTTCTCTATGGATTTAGGAAGCATTTTCACTATTGGAGCTAATTTGACATATACCAATCAAATCATTTCTGGTGATTTTACAGATGGATATGCCAATAATGCGTCTGGTAACTTTAGCCAGTGGTTTCACAGAGATTTGGATATGAGTATTTTAAAAGAATTATCTGGTATCAGAACTCCAATAGGTACTATTCCTTCATGGAATTTCCGCAGAAATCCAGGAGCTTGGAGTGCTGCTGCACCACAGAATAGTGTTTGGGCTGGTAACTACTGGTACAATCCATACACTTATTTTGAAAATATTCAACGTGATCAGCGTCGCGATCGTTTATATGGAGATGTTAACTTAACTGTTAAGTTTTCTAAAAACTTAAAGTTCAAGGGTAGCATCCGTAAGGATCAGTTCAATGGAAACGTTGAGAATATCAATCCTAATATACTCCAATCATCTGCAGGACAATCAGGAATTCTTGCATCGTATGCTACTAGTAATACGATCAACAATGAGTGGAACTTTGAAGGTATTTTGTCTTACAACAACACTTTCGGAGATTTCATAGTTGCGGCAAATGTGGGTGCTAACCGTTTGAATATTCGCAACAGAGCGGTATCCATGAATACCAATCAAGGATTAAACGTACCAGGTTTATATGCAATTTCAAATTCCAAAGCAGTACCTTCTATTTCAAATGTTAGATCTGATCAACAAGCAAATTCATTGTTTGCATTTGGAGATGTGGAGTACAAAAAATTCCTAAGCTTAACATGGGCAGTTCGTAACGACTGGTTCTCTACATTACCAACTGCTAATAACTCATTGTTGTCTCCTTCAGTAGGTGGTGCATTTGTATTTTCTGAGTTTACTAAGAGCGCATTGCCTTGGTTAAACTTTGGTAAAGCATTTGCATCATGGGGTAAGAAGCCTAAGACTTTGAATCCTTATGCATTAAACTTAAACTATTCAGTTAATCCATTATTATGGGGCACTAACTTCCTAATGGGAACTCCTGATGGATCTCCTGATGCTAACTTACGTGGTGCTTTAACAACCACTTGGGAAGCAGGTTTAGATTTGCGTTTTGCAAAGAATAAAGTACGCATGAATCTTACTTATTATAATGAGAACAACAGAGACGAACCTCTAGGTGTGGCTGTTTCTGGTGTTTCAGGTTTTACTTCTCAAACCATCAATGCAGCATGGGTTAGCCGTTCTGGTCTTGAATTAGAATTGGGCGTAGATCTTATGAAGAAGAAAAACTTTAACTGGACGGTGAATACCACAGTTGCTTACTTATTAGACAATAAAGTAAAAGCTTTGGCTCCAGGTTTAACCAGTTATACTTTAGCAGGTGGTGCTTTTGGTACTCGTTTTGCTCGTGCTTTCCATTTTGTGGGTGAGCAGTGGGGTATGTTAAGAGGTGGTGGAATTGCGCGTAATGCAGCAGGCCAACCATTAATTACAACCAACGGATTTAGTGGAGGTTTAGGATGGTACCAAAGAGATGCTACTAAAGATTGGGGTAGTGTAGTTCCTAAATTAACAGGAGGCTTACAAAACTTCTTTACTTACAAAAATTTCAACCTTGCTTTAACTTTCGATTACCAATTTGGTGGACGCTTCTTCTCTCTATCTGAGAATTGGGGAACTTTTTCTGGATTGCTAGACGAAACAGCAGGATTGAACGACAAGGGTAACCCTAAGCGTGATCCAGTTTCTGCAGGTGGTGGTGTTCGTGTAACTGGCGTAGATGCTAGAGACGGCAGAACCCCAGTTGATATCTATGTAGATGCCTATGATTATTTCCACCAATTTTATTTCCAGCAAATTGCTGAACCTTTTGTTCACAAATTGTCTTATGCAAAATTGCGTGAGTTAAGCGTTGGATATTCTATTCCAACTCAAAAACTAGGGAAGTTTGGTAAATCTATTCAAGGTGCATCAGTTGCTTTAACTGCACGTAACTTATTCTTTATCTTCAGAGACTCTAAAAACTTTGACCCATCTGAAATCAGTGGTGTACAAGGGGAAGATGGTCAAATGCCAGGTACAAGAACAATTGGATTTAACGTTAAGGTAACATTCTAAAACCCTAAAACATTTATCATGAAAAGTATGAATATAAAAAAAGCTGTGCTGTCGTTAGGGGTTTGTGCCACTTTAGTGGTAGGTTGTAGCAAGGGCATTAGTGATTTTGGTGATATTAACCGAAATCCAAATGCAACAACCATTCCTATTACTTCAGCCTTATTAACCAACGTGCTAGCCGGAGTGGGTGGCAACGTTTGGGGAAATGGAATCAACACAACTGCAGGATTATATGCGCAGTATATGTCTGAAACCCAGTACACCGATGCATCTCGTTATGCTACACCAACACTAAACTGGGATGGTTTTTATTCTGGTCCATTGTATGATTTGCAAAATATCATCAATACCAATACCGATCCAGCTACTGCTGCTGCTGCTGCTCAGTTTGGTGCCAACGCCAATCAAATTGCAATAGCTAGAATTCTAAAGGCATATTATTTTGCAGTATTAACCGATACTTATGGCGATATCCCTTATTCTCAAGCGTTAAAAGGGAATGGTACCATTCCTTATGATAAGCAAGAAACCATTTACCCTGCTTTGATTGCAGAGTTAAAAGCAGCTAATGCTCAGTTTACAACTGGTACTGCTGTTCAAGGTGATGTTATGTATGCAGGTAATACAACCAAGTGGAAGAAGTTTGCAAATTCATTAATTGCTACACTTGCTTTGCGCATTTCTAAAGCGAACCCAACTTTGGGTAAAGCTGAATTTGCTGCAGCTGTTGCTGGTGGCGTAATTGATGCGAATACAGACAATGCTTCTATTGCCTATCCTGGTGGAAACTACAATAATCCCGTGTACGCTTATTATGTAATTACCCAGCGTTTTGACTATGCAATTAGTGCTACAATAGCAGATAAATTAACTGCATTGGGCGATCCTCGTATTGACAAGTTTGCTAATAATTCAAAAGGGTTCCCTTATGGATTAACCAGAGCTGATGCATTGGCTTGGCAAACTACCAATCCAAGTTTTGGATTCTTATTTGCTTACACCGCAACACCTCAAACCATGCCTTTGAGCTTGATTTCTGCTGGTCAAATGTTTTTGGCAAGAGCAGAAGCTGCTAAATTGGGTTGGACTACTGAAAATGCAACTACCATGTATAACAATGGTATTACTGCAGAAATGAACAGATGGGGTATCACCAATGCAGGTGCAATTACTGCATATTTGGCTCAGCCAACAGTTGCCCTTGATGGTTCAGCTGCTGACAATGCTAAAATTGGTGAGCAACGTTGGTTAGCTCATTACCCAGATGGTTTACAAGGATGGTCTGAGTGGAGAAGAACAGGATACCCTGCTTTAACTCCTGCACCTGGTGCTGGAAAATCTATTCCAAGAAGGCTTCCTTACGGACCAAACGAACCTTTATATAACCCAACCAATTATGCCGCAGCTGCAGCGTTGTATAACACCAACTCTCAGGATGCTAAAATGTGGTGGGATAAATAGTTAGTTTTTCATTCTCAGTTTTAATTCTCATGGGGGGCCTGTATTCTTACGGGCCCCTTTCTTTTGTATATCTATTTAGCATTTTAGCCCTACTTTTGACACTCAAAAATCATGTATGGAGCAGCAACCCAATAACCAATTGAACATTGAAATCTCTGAAGAAGTAGCAGAAGGTGCTTATGCCAATCTAGCAATTATTACCCATAGCAATGCAGAGTTTGTAATAGACTTTGTAAACGTAATGCCTGGCACACCTAAAAGCAAAGTGAAGTCTCGTATTATCTTTACACCCATGCATGCCAAGCGTTTCATGAAAGCCCTTGAAGAAAATATTGCTCGCTTTGAAGAAGCCAATGGGGCTATTCAAGATTTGGAGCAGATTGAAATTCCGATGCATTTTGGAGGTCCTACTGCGCAAGCCTAGGTAATCTTTTGTTTAAATACTATTGTAAGGGGTGCTTGAAAACAACACCTCTTTCACGTTTATAAATACCTATAATTTTTTCGTTCGGCTGCAATGAAATAACTCGCCCCGTGCCGGGGCTCAAACAAATTTCATTGCTTACGCCTCCCTCAAAAATTACTTAACGGTATTTATAAAATGTTCTCTCGGTGTTTTTTCAAGCATCCCCTTCCATACCAATTTTGTAGTTTGTATAATTACTTATGCTTGGTTTTGCATATTGCTTGCTTTAGTCGAGGTGTGTTTTCATTTACCCTCAAATGATATGCCCTTGTCCCTTCAATTCCCTATTTAAGCTTCGTAAAGTAATACCTAAATATTCTGCTAAGTCTCTTTTTTTGAATGTTACTTTTTGTTCATCTAGTAAGAATAGTAGATTTTTTAAAGAAGTTTGAAGTGTATTGAGTTGTTGACTAGATGCTCTGGTGGCTGTATTTTGTAGTCTTCTTGCAAGTTCTTTCATCAGTATTTGATTGAATTCAAGCTCGTTTAATAATTGCTGATTAAAAAAATCATATTCAATACGATACACTACACAATCTGTTAGTGACAATATGGTGGCTATTGATTTGCATTTTAATAATATTTCAATTTCACCAATTATTTCACCTACCCCTAAAAATTCAAGGGTATAAGATTTTGTATTTTCTTCTATAATTGTACATTTCATGATTCCTTCTTTGATGACATATATGTACTTACTTGTTTTTCCTTGTTGTACCAGTGTTTTATTTTTCTTCAAGGAAAAAATTTCTATATGCTGAGGTTCTTTATGAAATTGATTGTCGAGAAACTTGAGTAATTGTGTATTTGTCAGAATCATGAGACAAATGTCCTATTTATTTTAAAATGATGGCAATAGCTTTGTTGCTATAAAAGTGATGTATGAACGCCAAACGTTTACTAATTCTTATTTTTATGGGTACTTTAAACTATGCAATTGCGCAAAATGCATATACCAGGTTACCAAAAGTTGAATTGCATTTGCATTTAGATTGTTCATTGAGTTTTGAATGCGTTAAGCAATTAAAGCCAAAAATTACCCAAGAGGAATACAATGAATCTTTTATAGCGCCACCAAAATGTACTGACTTAGCCGATTATATAACAAGAGCAATTAAGGGTTTTGAATTGATGCAAACCAAAGATCAATTACGTATTGTGACATTAGATTTATTCAAACAGCTTAAAAGAGATAATATCGTCTATGCAGAAATCAGATTTGCACCTTTGCAGCATACCATGGAAGGATTAACACCCACAGAAGTTGTGGAAACAGTCAATGCGGCAACCGAAGAAGGGGTAAAAGAATATGGAGTAGAGGCAGGAATCATATTATGTACTTTAAGGCATTATAGTGAAGCCCAAAGTATGGAAACTGCAGAATTGGTAAAAAAGTTTAAAGGGACACTTGTAGTTGGATTTGATATTGCTGCTGATGAGGCCGGTTTCCCAATCAATAACCATATTAAGGCATTTGATTTTGCTAATCAGAATAATATAAAATGCACTGCACATGCAGGAGAAGCAAGGGGTGCAGAAAGTGTATGGGAGACATTAAAACATTTTAAACCATTAAGAATAGGACACGGAGTTAGAAGTGTAGAAGACATCAATCTATTGAATTATTTAAAAAAGAATGATATACATCTTGAAGTTTGTCCTACAAGTAATGTTCAAACAAATGTGGTAGATAAAATTGAAAATCACCCAATTAATCAAATATACAATCATGGTGTTTCAATGAGTGTGAATACTGATGCAAAAACTATTTCAAATGTTACGCTAAGCTCAGAATACCATCTGCTAAATCAAGTTTTCAAATGGGATTTAGTGAATTTTAAAAAATGTAATTTGGAAGCAATCAAGCATTCATTTGCTTCAGATGAGGTTAAGAGAAAGATTTCTAAGTTAATTCAAGCTTCTTACTAATATTTCCTACTAAAGAAGTATTTCAGCGGATGAAGGGATGCTTTAATATTTTTAATATTTCATGCATCTTTCAAAAAATTTGCGAAGTGAGCATTTCAGGATTGCTTAGCGATAATTGAAAATGCATTGATAAATAATATTAGAGCAATACTGGGTAGCGAACGAAGTAAATTTTTGAAAGATGCAGAAAAGAATATACACTAATTAAAGCATCCCCTCATCCGCAAAACTGAAATATCCCTCATGACTCACAATGATATGATCAGTCACTAAAATATCTAAAAAAGCAGCGGCATTTTTTATTTTACGGGTCAACATTTCGTCGGCTTGGCTGGGTTTTAAGTTGCCGCTGGGATGATTATGACATAGAATAATTCCTGTGGCATTGTTCTCTAAAGCCTTCTTTAAAATGATGCGAGGGTCGGCTACGGTGCCGGTGATTCCGCCCTCACTCACGATTTCGAAGTGGATGATCCGGTTGGCCCTATTCAAGAGTACGATGGCAAAAACTTCTCTTTGTAAATATTGCATGCTGGCTTGTAAGTAAGAAGCCACGTCTTTACTACTACTAACTTGTTTTTTTTGGATAGTATCTGATTGTCTTCTAATGCCCAATTCAAGAGAAGCCGCTATGGCAATGGCTTTGGCCTCGCCTAGGCCCTTAATTTTGAGGTTCACCATTTCCTTTACACTGAGTGTGGCTAGCTTGTGTAAATTGTTTTCAGTGGCATTTAATAAATGCTTGGCAATATCGTTGGCACTTAAAAAAGCATTGCCCGAATTAATTAAAATGGTGAGTAATTCGGCATTAGACAAAGCTGCAGATCCTTTCTGCATCAGCTTCTTACGAGGTTGGTCATCCACCGCCCAATCCTTAATAGAAAATTTCCTCATATTATAAACATTAGTTAAATCAAAATACAAAAACCATTTTGAATTAAATACCTTTGCCCCTTACCCACAATCATATGAATCCTTCTGTTAAAATTTTTTCTGGTACAGGTTCGCAAAAATTGGCCGAGAAAATAGCGCAACGCTTTGGAGCCACCATCGGTAAAATCAATATCCAAAAATTCAGTGACGGCGAGTTTCAGCCCGTTTTTTTAGAGAGTATCCGTGGAGATTATGTTTTTTTAGTGCAAAGCACTTATGCTCCCACCGATAACCTAATGGAATTGTTATTGATGATTGATGCAGCCAAAAGAGCGAGTGCTTACAAAGTAATTGCAGTAATTCCCTATTATGGATTTGCCCGTCAAGATCGCAAAGACAAACCAAGGGTAGCCATTGGTGCCAAATTAATTGCTACTTTATTAGAAGCAGCAGGCGCAGACAGAATCATTACGATGGATCTGCATGCCGCTCAAATTCAAGGCTTCTTTGATGTGCCAGTGGATCACTTAGATAGTTCAGCCATTTTTATCCCTTATATAGAGCAATTAAAGTTAGAAAACCTGGCTTTTGCCGCACCGGACGTAGGCAGTACCAACCGTGTTCGTGAAATTGCCAGCTATTTTAATGCAGAAATGGTGATTTGCGACAAACACCGCAAGAGAGCCAATGAAATTGCCAGCATGGTGGTGATAGGAGACGTAGCAGGAAAAGACATTGTGTTGGTAGATGATATCTGCGACACAGGCGGAACCCTAGCCAAAGCGGCGGGCTTACTCAAGGAAAAAGGAGCCAGAAGTGTTCGTGCCTTGATAACACACCCTGTTTTAAGCGGAAACGCCTATGAAAACATTGAAAACAGTGTGTTAGAAGAGCTGGTAGTATGTGATACCATCCCTTTAAGGAAGGAATCGGCTAAAATCAAAGCCATTTCAGTGGCCGATTTGTTTGCCATAGCTATCCGAAATGCCTATGAAAACAAGAGTATCACCAGTCTTTTCATTCATTCTCAGTTAAAAGGGCGTAATAAGTAAGATTTTCCTTACTTTTGCCGTCCAAAAAATAAATACAATGAATACAATTACAATCGAAGGTGTTCTGAGGACCGAACATGGCAAAAAAGCCGCCCGCCAGATTCGCTCTCAAGAAAACGTGCCAGGTGTAATTTACGGGGGTGCGGAGGAGATTAATTTCTATGCTCCAGCTAAGGCATTTAAGCCATTAGTTTACACTGGTGAATTCCAATTGGCAGAAGTTTCAGTAGGTGGAAAAAAATACAAATGTATTTTGAAAGACCTACAGTTTGATAAAGTTTCAGACAGCTTAATCCACGTAGACTTATTAGAATTAGTAGACAATAAAAAAGTAATTGCAACATTACCTTTGAAGTTTACTGGTGTTTCTGTAGGTGTTAAAGGTGGTGGTAAGTTGGTGACTAAAATGAAGTCTTTAAAAATTAAAGCACTTCCTAAGGACCTAACTTCTACTATTGAAGTAGATATTACCAACTTAGAGTTGAACGGAAATATCCGTGTTGAAGACGTGAAAGCAGCAAATATTGAAATCATGAACTCTCCACGTATTCCAATTGCATCAGTAGTGATGACTCGTCAGTTAAAGCAAGAAGAAGCAACAGCTGCGAAAGACGAAAAGAAGAAATAATTATCCAATTAATGATAGTTTGGTCCTGATTGCTTGCAGTCGGGACTTTTTTTATGCCCAGAGCGAAATAGTGTTTTTAGAAAATTACTTGTTCAAAGGAACCGTAAAAAAGAAAGTGCTGCCAATCCCCAACTCGCTAATGGCCCAAATTTCTCCATTGTTTTTGTCGAGGAATTCTTTACACAATTTCAAACCCAAACCAGTACCTCTTTCTTTATCGGTACCATGCGTAGACTTAATGGCGTCTGAAGTGAATAGCATATCCAACTGTTCTTGAGGCATGCCCATACCGGTGTCTCTGATAGAGATGGTTAATTCTTTATTGTTGCGAGAATGATTAAAAACGATGGAATGTTTTTTATTGCTGAACTTAATGGCATTCGATAATAAATTTCGAACCACTAATTTTAAGTGATCTGGGTCCATCCAAACAATTTCTTCAAAAGGCTGAAATTGAATTTGTAATTCTTTGGCCTGCCATTGTTGTTTTAATAAATCAATTACTTCTTGTATAATAATAGAAGCACTTACAGCCTGCGGCTTAGTAATAATGCCGTTCAATTGACTTTGACTCCAGGTAAGCAAGTTGTTCATATTGTCTTGCAACTGGTCTATCTGCTTGGTGAAATGGTGAGAGAGATCGTGAAATTCTTCTTTAGAAATATAGTCTCTATTTACTAAATCTAAAGTGCTTTTTAATTGTGCAATGGGAGAACGAAGATCGTGCGCAATGATCGAGAATAGTTTCTCTTTAGTTTTATTCAATGCTTGTAACTCATTGTTTTTTGCCTCAATAGCTTTTTGAGCAGCCATTTGTTCAAACTTAAAATATTGTAATGCAACAATAAAAGAAATCAACGCACAAGCCACATTAAAAAGAACCCTGCCATCAGATAAAGCATCATGCATAGGAGGGTTGAAAGCCGCGTCGTACCTGATCCAAAAGAAACAAAGCGCATTCACTGCAGTAATGAAAACAATGAATTTTGCCTCCGTATAATAAATAATGGCAACGATGATATTGACTAATAAGAGTAATTCGTTGCCATTGCGAAACAAAATACACTGCGCAGTAAAAATGACTGTAGTAACAATAATAACAATAAAGCGAGCGAGCTGGTATTTCTGTCTAAACTGCGTAATCAAAATTGAAATACCACCAGCAAACATGGTGAAATTTAAAGCCGCTAATAAATAGCGACCATCTAAAGAGTTAATGATTGAGAAATATAAAAACAACGGAAGGCCAAGGGTAACAACTAAATTAGTTACTTGTGTTTTCTTCTTTTCTAAAAATGCTAAGTCATCTGTAACGCCAATATTGGCAATTGCATTCCAGATTTTAATAATGAAAGGGATCACTAAGAGGGGTATTAGTTAATCAAATATACCATTAACAGATAATATAAGCAATTTGGAATTGGCTTACTAGTCAACAGCCATTACTTTTGCAAAGCATGAACAAATTTTTAATAGTAGGCTTAGGAAATATAGGGGAGGAGTATAAACATACTCGCCACAATATTGGCTTCGATGTATTAGATGCATTTGTACGAAAGCACAATGGGTTTTTCAAGAACGATCGCTTGGCCGATATAGCCGAAGTAAAATGGAAAGGCAAGACCTTTATCTGCATTAAGCCCACCACTTATATGAATTTGAGTGGTCGTGCATTTAAATACTGGTTAGACAAAGAAAAAATTGAGATCCCCCAAACATTAACCATTGTAGATGACCTGGCATTGCCCTTGAATAAATTGCGTTTAAGGGGATCAGGATCTGATGCGGGGCATAATGGCCTAAAAGATATTCAACTGATACTGGGCACCGATCAATACCCCAAACTACGTTTTGGGATTGGCAATAATTTCCCTAAAGGCAGGCAAGTAGACTTTGTTTTGGGCAAATGGCTGGCCGAAGAGCAGTATATGGTGAATCAAAAAATAGTTGCCTGCGGAGACATAATTGAATCATTTGCAGCCATTGGGTTAGAAAAAACCATGAATATGGCAAATAATTTAAGCTTTACATAATAAAGGCCCCTCTTTCATAGTTATTAGTGTTGGAACATAATGAGCTGTACTATGAAAATATTTTGCGTTGGCCGAAATTATGCCGATCATGCAAAAGAACTTGGCAACGCCGTACCGGAGGAGCCGGTGATTTTCATGAAACCTAAGACTGCGTTATTGCAGCCCAATACACCATTTTATTACCCCGAGTTTTCGAACGAATTACACTACGAAGTAGAACTGATTTTGCGCATAGCCAAAAACGGCAAATACATACCCGAGAATCAAGCCAATAAATACTATGATGCCATTTCGGTGGGCATCGATTTTACGGCAAGAGACGTACAAGCCAATTTAAAAAAGAAAGGACTCCCATGGGAGAAAGCCAAAGCCTGGGACAATTCAGCAGTAGCAGGAAATTGGATTTTGTTGTCGGATGAAATGTTAGACAATCCCATTCATTTCTCCTTGAATAAGAACGGAGAACAAGTGCAGTTGGGCGATACCCGCGATATGATTTTTTCATTTGACCATATTGTATCGCATATATCACAGTATTTCTCATTGAATATAGGAGACATGATTTATACTGGAACACCAGCAGGAGTGGGAGAGTGTGTGTCGGGAGATGTATTAACAGGATACTTGGAAACGCAAAAAATGTTTGAACTCGAAATTAAATAATGTTAACACCCAGCATATTATTACAGGCGTATAAACTCATGATGACTGCAAAGTCTATGAATGAAACCTACGATGCCAATCGTGCGGTCTGTAAGTATGTGCATTCCACTTCCAGAGGACACGAAGCCATTCAATTGGCAACAGGCCTGCAATTGGAGCCCTGCGATTGGGTGAGCCCCTATTATAGAGACGACAGCTTAATGCTGGCAGTAGGCTTTACTCCCTACGAATTAATGCTGCAATTATTGGCCAAGCAAGACGACCCCTTCTCAGGAGGACGATCGTATTATTGCCACCCAAGTAGCAAAGACGAAACCAGACCATCCATTATACACCAGAGTAGTGCAACCGGCATGCAAGCCATACCCACCACGGGATTGGCGCAAGGGGTGCAACATTTAGAAAAGAATTTACCGGGCCGATTAAGAAAATCGGAAGACGGCAGATCACCCGTAGTAGTATGTTCATTAGGTGATGGCTGTATGAGCGAAGGAGAAGTGAGTGAAGCATTGCAGTTTGCAGTATTAAAGCAATTGCCAATTGTTTATTTAGTACAAGATAACCAGTGGAGCATTAGTGCCACGGCGGATGAAATAAGAACCATGAATGCGTATGAATATGCATGTGGTTTTAAGGGATTGAAGCGCATGCAAGTAGATGGCAGCGATTTCATGCGTTGCTTTGAAACCATGGAGCAGGCGGTGAACTATGCAAGGAACGAGCGCAAACCCGTATTGGTACACGCTAAAGTGCCCTTGTTAGGACACCATACCAGTGGCGTAAGAAAAGAATTTTACCGAAGCCGCGAAGACTTATTAAAACACGGCTTATACGATCCACTCCCTAAATTAAGATTACTCTTAACAGGGGTAGGCTTTACCGATTCAGAAATTAATCAGATAGAAGCAGATGCATTAGACTTGGTGTTGGAAGATTTTAAAAGAGCCCAAGCCGCAGCCGAACCAGATATTAGATCGGTAGAAGAACATGTATTTGTACCCACACCGGTAAGAGAAGAAAAAGGAGAGCGGATGCCGAAAGGAGCAGAGCGCATACTTATGGTAGACGCGGCTTTGCACGCCATAGACGAACTAATGGAAGAACACGAAGAAGCCATATTATATGGTCAAGACGTGGGCGGAAGATTGGGCGGTGTATTTAGAGAAGCGGCCACACTCGCAGAAAAATACGGAGAGAACCGAGTATTCAACACAGCTATACAAGAAGCCTATATCATTGGATCAACCGTGGGCTTATCGGCCATGGGCATGAAACCGATTGTAGAAATACAGTTTGGCGATTACATATATCCAGGCTTTAACCAGTTGGTAACAGAAGTATCAAAGTCATGCTATTTATCGAACGGAAAATATCCAGTACAGATGTTGCTTCGCGTGCCAGTCGGCGCTTATGGGGGCGGCGGACCCTACCATAGCGGAAGTATAGAAAGTACATTGCTCAGCATCAAAGGAATAAAAGTAGTGTATCCATCTAATGCGGCGGATATGAAGGGGTTGATGAAAGCGGCCTTCTTAGATCCCAACCCCGTGATAATGCTGGAGCACAAGGGACTGTACTGGAGCAAAGTACCCGGCACAGATGATGCCCGCACCACCGAACCATCGAAAGATTATATTTTACCATTAGGCAAAGCCAATATTATTGTGCCCGCCAATATAGAGAGCGTAAGAAAAGGAGAGACCATTTGTGTAATCACTTATGGCATGGGCGTATACTGGGCCAAAGCAGCAGCACAGCGCTTCCCAGGACAGGTAGAAATTGTAGATTTAAGAACCTTATTCCCACTAGACGAAGACACCATATTCAACGCAGTAAAAAGACACGGAAAAGTATTGGTGTTAAGTGAGGAACAACAAAATAACTCCTTTGCCGAAGCATTATCGCTCCGCATATCTAACGATTGCTACCATTTCTTAGACGCCAAAGTAGAAGTAATGGGCGCCAAGAATTTGCCTGCAGTACCTATAAACGTTGCATTAGAGTCGGCCATGTTACCGACGGCCAACAAAGTAGCCGAAAGAATCGGCAAATTGTTGAACTACTAGCTTTTTCTTTTTAGCTAAACCCCCTATATTTGCACCCCGAATATGATATTCCGGCGAGGTAGCTCAGTTGGTTAGAGCGCAGGATTCATAACCCTGAGGTGATGGGTTCAATTCCCATCCTCGCTACAAAGCCCCGACATAGCAAGATGTTGGGGCTTGTTGTTTCTGACCGCGTCAAAAACTTGTTTTTGTAAGCGGGAGGAAGCGACAAGACAGCGGTTGCGTTGCAACCGCGGGGCTTTGTTAAGCCCCCCAACAAGGACTGCCAGCCTAACGAAGTGAGGCTGGCAATTCCTCGCCTCATTCAACAATTCTAGAAAGCTAATATCTAATCTTTATCAATTTATTTTATTGATTCTTGGGTTATTTTGAGAGGGGTTACCAAAAAGGCTACCAATTTCTTTAAATTCGAAGTCAAAAAAAGCAATTCGAAAGCATTTCAACAATATAAAAGTAGTGCCCAATTTTGGTAGTTATCCTTGAGTAATTATTTATAGTTCCTTCTGTCTGAAACCTATCTTTAAAAATTAAAATAATGCCAAACCGATGGGGTATACCCAAACACATTGAAGAAATTGTAAAAGCAAGAGACACAAATTGTGTTTACTGTGGCGTTTCATTTCTCAATACAAATTATACCCACAAAACACGTCCCACCTGGGAGCATATAATTAATGATATCAGAATTAATGGTTCAGATAATATTGCTCTATGCTGTGGTTCATGTAATGCCAGTAAGGGATCAAAACTTTTAAAAGATTGGTTAAAAGAAAGGTATTGTATTGCAAAAGGAATTACTGAAAATACAGTTGCTTTTGTGGTCAAAGAACATTTAAAAGAAGTATAGATTCATTAGGTCTCCAACATGAATTTACCACCCCGTAACACCCCAACCCCAATCCCCCCAACCATACCACTCCCTCCATGAACACCTTTCCCTTCATCAACACCAACGGACTCTGGAAACTAGATAGGCTAGCGTTGATGGATCCAATCATGCCAGCTGCTAATCAATTAATCTTAATAGAAGGAGGTATTAACAGCTTGCTTTTTTAGTTTTCAAAAACTTTTCAAGACTTGCAATTAATTCATATAATTCCCAGAAAACTCTCCTTAATTAGTCCGAAAGCAGGAAAATAGCGGTTAAAACATTTTCAATTCGCGAATCGCGAATATTTTTACTATCTTTATAATAAAATGAAATATGAAAGTACATAATGGTATGCGGCCGCACGATGTTGTTGTGTTACTAAAAATCATTGCTTTAGGTGAACAGCCATGGAAAAATAAAGATTTAGCTGCCAGTTTATATATCAGCCCATCTGAAATAACTGAATCTATTTCTCGATCACAATTTGCAGGGCTAATCAGTGCTGATAGGAGAAAGGTTTTTAATGTTGCACTCGAGTCATTTTTGATGAACGGACTAAAGTTTGTGTTTCCTGTAAAACCAGGAAGTATGGTAAAAGGAATTCCAACTGCTCATTCAGCCCCATTAATGTCAAAGTATTTTGATTCGGAAGAGTCTTATGTATGGCCAGATATTTCAGGTAAAATAAGAGGCCTTGCTATAGCGCCTCTTTATCCAGGAGCAGTAGCTGCTGCAAAAAATGATACTATCTTATATGATTTATTGGCAGCTTGTGATGTATTTAGAGTAGGTAAAGTTCGAGAAATTAAAAAAGCACAAGAATTGGTAAAAGAAATATTTAAATCAAAACAATATGTCTAATCATACCAATATCGTTCGGATAAAAGCTGTTGCAAAAATTTTAAATCAACTAAATGAAGAATTTGTTTTTGTAGGTGGGGCTACTGTTTCATTATATGGAGATGTAAGCAAGGCCGAGGCAAGACCTACTGATGATGTAGATGTTATTATTGAACTAGCCTCTTATACAGGATATGCAGAGCTTGAAGAAAATCTAAGAAAACTTGGTTTTGAAAATGATATGGAATCTGGGGTTCTATGCCGTTATCGAGTAAAAGGTATTATTGTTGATATTATGCCAACGGATGCTTCCGTTATAGGATTTAGCAACAGATGGTATGCGGATGGATTTAAGTTTGCGAAAACAATCCAATTGGACGATTTGCCAATAAAAATATTCACACTACCCTTTTTTATTGCCACAAAAATAGAAGCATTCAAAAGCCGAGGACAAAACAATTATTTGTTTAGTAGCGATTTTGAAGACATTGTTTATGTGCTTGAAAACAATGCCAATGTTAGCTCATTAATAGCTGAATCACCTAAAGATGTTCAGCAATATTTACAACAATGCTTTCGTGATTTTTTACAAGATGCAGAATTTGAAGAAGGGGTATCTGCTCATTTAGAACCCATAACTCAAGCCCAGCAAATTGAAAAAATATTCAGGGTACTTCGTGAAATTATTGCACTGTAGCATTCAATTCTCCACATAATGGGTAATATATAAAAAGGGAGTATGACAAGCATTACTTAAAAGTCTGCCTTTTTCATTATATTCATAGTCCGTATTTGTTCTGATTGTTTATCTCCCCCCTAGGAATTATTTACTGTTTAAAATCGTATTTAATTATTTGCTGAGTTCAACAGATAAGTGCAATTTTTAAACAAAAGGCAAAAAAGCTTTTGAGGGCTTTTTGCCTTTTGACCAAGTAGTGCGACCTTTTGGTTACTATTTTTAAACAAAAGGCAAAAAAGCTTTTGAGGGCTTTTTGCCTTTTGACCAAGTAGTGCGACCTTTTGGTTACTATGACAAAAAATTACACTCAACTTAGTTTGGTACAAAGGTATCAGATTCAAGCATTTGTTAAGGCTGGGATGAAACAAAAAAAGATTGCTGAACATTTGGGAGTTAATCCCTCGACTATTAGTAGAGAACTGAAGAGGAATACTGCTCAACGTGGAAGGACGGCAGGATCCTATTTGGCTAACAATGCGCAACGTAGAACCGAGCAAAGGCACTTTTATAAACCGAAGTTTGTAAAATTTACGGTGGCAATGAAGAGACAAGCTGTTCAGTGGTTGTCGGTAGAAAAATGGAGCCCTGAACTGATTAGTGTGGAGGGCAACAAAACAGGTAAGTGTCCTTTGAGCAGTGAATGGCTGTACCAATGGATCTGGCAATCGAAACATGGCAATAAAGCTGCAGATAAACCATATAAAAGGATATATCTGCACTTGAAACACGGTAGACGAAGAAGAAAGCGTGGTAATCAAAAAGATAACCGTGGTATTATTCCTAACCGAGTGCCAATCGAGAAGCGACCTAAAATCGTCAACAAACGAATTAGGCCTGGTGATATTGAAGTTGATTTTATGATGGGTAAGAACCATAAAGGTGCGTTATTAGTTATGACAGATAGAGCTACTTTATACACCTGTCTTCACAAGCTTAGCAATAGGCGCAGTGAAACAGTAAGTAAAGCCATTATTAAAAAACTTGAGCAAGCTGACTATAAAATGCATACTGTAACTTTTGATAATGATCTGGGATTTGCTAATCATACAGAAGTTGCAGAAGCATTAAAAGTTAACACTTATTTCACCAGACCTTATACCAGTCAAGATAAAGGAACGGTTGAAAACAGAATCGGACAGCTTAGAAGGTTTTTCCCTAAAAAGACTGACCTTAGTTTAATAACGGATGCTCAAGTAAAACGTGTTGAACAATTATTAAATGATAGACCAGTTAGAAAATTTAATTACTTAACCCCTAATCAAGTGCTACAACAAAAAATTGCACTTATTACTTGAACTTAGATTTTTCATTTAAAATCAAATTTCATTAGTATGAAAAAACTAATCCTTTTTGCATCATTTTGCATCTTGACATTTTCAGTCTTTGCCCAAGGCGAAACTGCAAAGCAAATTTTTAAATCTCCAGATTTGGCGAGTTTCGTTCTTAAAACCAAAACTGTTGCAATTTTACCGTTTAAGGTTTCTATTTCTTACAAGAAAATGCCCAAAGGGATGACTTTAGACCAGATAAAAGAAAATGAGATTGCTGAAAGTCAGCAGATGCAACAAGGTATGTTTACATATCTATTACGTAAGTCAGATGAGTATTCTGTTTCTTTTCAGGAAGTTGACAGAACTAATGCACTTTTAAAGAAAGCAGGAGTATTTAATAGTTTAGACGAAGTAACCTCAGACTCATTGTGTAAAATTTTAAACGTGGATGCTGTAATAAAGTCTAGTTGGAATTATGCAAAAACAGGAAGTGAGGCAGGTGCGATAGCAAGTGCACTACTTTTAGGGTTCTCGAAGGGAACGGGGAGTGGTCAATTAGTTATGCAGATTAATGACAAAGTTGAAGGTAAAATGATGTGGCGAATGTCTAAAGAGATGAATGAGGGTACCTTTTCAAATGCTAGTGAGCTGATGGAAAGAATGATGCGTAAAGTAGGTAGGGTCTTTCCTTTTGAGAAATAATTTATGTTGCCTTCACAAATTGTTTTTTATAAATATTAAACCTTTGTGAAGGCTTTTTTAATGCTTCTAATCCAAATCAGCCCTATAGCTATATTTATTATGCGGGTAAGGAGTCATTTTACCATCTTGTCCGGGTTTCTGTCTTTCTCTTTAAGCAGCTAATTCTTTTTCTCCATCTTACATTTTATAATTTTTAGCGGTTAACCTAATGACGGTACCCCAATCCCCCCAACCATACCACACCCTTCATGAACACCCTTCCTTTCATTACCACTCCATCTATCCATACGATGCACTACTGATAAAGGAAGGAGTGAGGTACAAATGCGTATCGCTGATGAAAACAATCCTAATCCGGATAGGATATATGTGCGTATTGCGAATGTGATGGTATAATCGCAGCTATCTTTCTACAATAATATTAATCCAAAAATAACGGGAGAACCATCGTTTATCCTCAGCTTTAATCCCCTTAAATCAACCTTACTTTTACGTATATATACTTAAGCTTAATTTATAGTTGCTTTTTACTTTTGAATGCACAATTAAATGAATAGCTTTTGAACAGTGAGATATATCAATTTGAATCTAGTAATATTTACGAGTATCGATTCAAAAGTTTAGGTAAACGGATTATTACTAAAGTAGTTCAATTTGCACCCTTAAATATTCAAGGGTATTACAATTTGGGTTTTGGAGACTTACTTGATAATGGATTAATTGATGATAATATTGAAAGCAACAATAGCGATTTGAAAAATAATTATGAAATTACTTCGCTCCTTAAAATAGATGGAATATTGGTTGAAATTCCCTTTGATCTTGATGATTCCAAGAATTATTTAGGTTTTTTTATTAAATTAAATAGTTAAATTTGAATATGCCAATTGCTAAAAAACTTTCACCAGTTCCCCCAAAAAAAGCAAGTAAAAAAACTGATGCTAAAAAACGTGTTACCGTTCAACAATCGATGACTAGTAATTCTTTGTTTGCTGGCAAAATTACAAAGGCTAATGATTTACTTTCTGTTGCCAAGTTGATGTAGTTCTCCTTCAACCCATCCATCCATACGATGCATTACTCATAAAGGAAGGAGTGCGGTACAAATGCGTATCCCTGATGAAAACAACCCAAATCCGGATAGGATATATATGCGTACTGGGAATGTTATGGTGTAATGCTTCCTGATAATAACAAAGAAGGAATTTTAGAGTCCCAAAACGCATTATTTTAAGTAACTTTAGAGTCAATTCTGAATATGAATATTGCACCAGTTTTACATAAAGCGCCACTAAAATCATTTGATGAAAAAATGAATGATTTAAACTATTGGTTAGCTCAACCTTTGATAAAAAGGCTTGAAGCGGTAACATTTTTAATATCTCAAACTGTAGATTTAAAAACTACTAGGATGGATAAGTCACATGTAGTAAGGAGAAAACTGAAAGCATGACATTAGCCCAAGATTTTGAAGACTTTGTAAAGCTCCTTAATAAACACCAGGTTGATTATATGGTGGTTGGTGGTTATGCATTAGCATTTCATGGCAAACCAAGACACACAGGCGATTTAGATATTTGGATCAATAGTTCAGAAACTAATGCAGAAAAATTGATTATTGCTATAAAAGAATTTGGTTTATTAAGTTTAGGTCTAACTAAGTCTGATTTTATGCAAGAAGGTTATGTTACACAAATAGGATACCCGCCATTGAGAATTGATATTTTGAATACAATTGATGGTGTAAAATTTGAAGATGCTTTTCCAAACAAATTACTTGTGGATGTGAATGGGATTGAAGTAAAGTATATTGGTTTAAAAGAATTTATCGAGAATAAAACTGCGTCAGGCAGAAGCCAGGATATTGCTGATTTGAAAGAGATTAAGAATATTAAGAAGCATTAATTTAAATCTTTCAAAAAATATTCGCCCAACTCACAGACGAGCAGTTTATTAGGACGAGTCAGTATCAGTTGATTATTAGGCCTTTAATTGAAGAAGATTTATTAGTAAATATTTTTATATTCTCGCCCCATACTATTAACTAAACACATTTGCACTGTGGCTCTAATCCCCCCTCAACTTTTTTCAGGACTGGAAACTGTAAGACTAAATACAATTTTCAATATAAAAACCTAAGATGAAATTTTCAATATCGTCAGATCAAATTGTACGTAAGAAGACAGCAGGTGTATTTCTTCTTTTTACTGTGGTACCATTATTTAATCTATTTCACACCAGTGACCAATGGATTTGGTATCTAGGATTTTTTCTCTTTTTTATGTTCCTTCTTTTGTTAACCTACTTACATAGGCCAACTCAATATCAGGTAGACACAAACAATATAATTATTTACCGACCTATTGGAAATGTTGAAATTAATCTTTCTGAAATTAGTCGTGTAGACAGAGTATATCATGACCTTTTAAAAAAGACAACAACTGGGGGCGCATTTGGTTATTTTGGAAAATATGAAACCGATTTAGGAAATATAAGATTCTATGCAACACGTAGAAACAAAATGGTGATGTTAACAAAAATTGACCAGACGAAAATTATTTTAACTCCAGATAATCAAGATGAATTCATCAAAAGCCTTGAAACCAAATCTGGCAGGCAGCAATAGGGTTTACAGAAGTTGGGCTTTTAGTAATATCATGAAGTAGCTTTTCAACAAACTCATCAACATTTAGATTTCAATCAATTCCTCGCCTCATCTAGATGCGCACACAAAAAAGTATTCCAATTTTTCGTCATATTAAACTTTATTCTTAAATTTAATTACCCCAAATTATTCCTCCCCCAATTGTATTGTTTGTAATCGCTTACTGACCTGTGACATTTATGTCTGGGACTCAGGATGCTTTGCTTTGGAAGAAATGCAACAGTAACCCCTACAAACCAATGGTCATGTAAATGACTGTACTGTTGTTATGAATAAATACCAATTAAAGACCCAAAATGACAAAATACCATTAAGACTTATCTCAATGAGATAAGCCAGTTTTTATATCGACTTGGAAATATCCCTGCCGATGAGTTAAAAGCAGAGCATTTAAGAAAGTATCTAGTCTTCTGTTTTGAAAAATTAAAACTTTCAGAGAATACATTACACAGTAGAATTAATGCACTTTCTAACAAAAAACACAAAGCCATGTTGTTTACGGCTTATAGTGCGGGCTTAAGAGTGAGTGAAATTGTTCGACTAAAGTTAACAGATATTGACAGTGAACGAATGCTAATATTTATTGAGAATGCAAAAGGGAAGAAGGATCGCTATGTAAACTTGAGTCCAGTATTATTAGATATTTTAAGGGTATATTTCAAGCAATACTCACCAAGACCCAAAGTGTATTTATTTGAATCAGAACAAACAGGAGATGCATATCCAATAAGAACAGTACAGCAAATATTCAGTAATGCCAAGAGAGATGCAGGTATTTTAAAAGATGTTGGGATTCATAGCTTGAGACATAGCTTTGCAACTCATTTGTTGGATAAGGGAACTGATATCAGGTATATTAAGGATCTCTTAGGCCATTTTGATATTAGAACAACAGAGCGTTATTTACATGTAAGTAAACACCAACTTGTTAATATTGCAAGCCCACTAGATGATTTATTTAAAAGCAAACAAATTGATTGGTAATGAAATATTAATAGATCGATTGCCCGACAATTTGATTTGTATAACTGAATTCTACAATACCTGCAATACAAATTGTATATGTGTATTTATGCATGAACAATTTAAAAAGTATAACACTAAAACAAGGAATAATAGCTCTCATTTTTTTGAAATATCTAAGCGAGTAGCGTATATTTAAGTGTTGTACGCAACCCTAAAACGGCATCCCATTCACCTTCAAGCGACAGAATACTTAATTCAAAGTCTCTCATGGGCGACCGCACATTGCAGCACATTTGCAAGGTACACAAAACCCCGACACAAAGCCAACCTTGCAAAAGAGCTGCAATTGCCAACACACGGCAACCAGTCTTTAGTGCGACAGATTACCGCTGGCTTTTAATAAATTTGCAACCACCACATGGTGGACAGACAATATGAAACTATACATAAAGAACATGGTTTGCAGCAGATGCAAAATGGTAGTAAAAGCCCAATTGGAAAGTAAGGGGCTCCGCCCCTTATCTGTCAATTTGGGCGAAGTAGAAATTGAAGGCGACTTATCAAAAGACCAATTATCACAGTTGGACACATCTTTAAAATCATTAGGCTTTGAACTCATTGACAACAAAAAAAGCCAGACAATTGAAAAAATAAAAACTGCCATTGTAACATTGGTACACCATTCAGACCATA
Organism: Sphingobacteriia bacterium 24-36-13; assembly: GCA_002281875.1. GTDB lineage: Bacteria > Bacteroidota > Bacteroidia > Chitinophagales > Chitinophagaceae > Sediminibacterium. The sequence goes on from NCHN01000004.1 coordinate 111,400, forward strand.
ACTTAAAGACAAACCTTTCAGAGTTCATCACTTCACAAATACACCAAGACTATAACTATTTAAGCAACTTGTTTTCAGAAGTAGAAGGAACAACCATTGAAAAATATTTCATTGCCCAACGCATAGAAAGAGTAAAAGAATTGATAGTTTATGACGAACTAAGTTTATCTGAAATTGCAGACCAATTGGGCTACAGTAGTGTTGCTTATTTATCAAACCAGTTTAAAAAAATAACAGGTTTTACACCAAGTCATTTTAAATCGTTGAAAGAACACAAACGTAAAAACATAGAAGAACTGTAAATCTTACAACTCTAATACAAAATTCCACAACAGCTACCCCAAATACACAAATTACCTTTGTGTCAAACAAATTAACAATGACACATACTTATAAAGTTACAGGCATGACTTGCAGCAGTTGCGAAGCAAAAGTAAAAAGCAGTTTATTGATGTTGCCTAATGTTACCGAAGTGGAAGTTTCAAAAGAAAAACAATCAGCAACCATTACAATGGAAAAGCATATTGCTCTTTCCACATTTCAAAATGCGTTGGATAAAAAATATTCCATTACAGCCGCAGAACACAATGAAACAGCGCAACAAGCAAAAAGCTGGTTTGCTACATACAAACCAATCCTAATAATTTTTGCCTACATAACCACCATTTCAATTATTGCAGGAATACAACACAGTACATTTCATTGGATGCAAGCCATGAATATTTTTATGGCAGGTTTCTTTCTTACTTTTTCCTTCTTTAAAATGCTTGACCTGAAAGGTTTTGCTGAAAGCTACAGCATGTATGATATTGTAGCAAAGAAAATAAAAGCATGGGGTTTTATTTATGCCTTTATAGAATTGGGATTGGGTATTGCGTATGCTACCAACTTTCAACCTTTCGCTACGAATATTGTTACGTTTGTTGTAATGACAATCAGTATAATTGGGGTTTTACAGAGTGTATTAAACAAAAGAAAAATACAATGTGCCTGTTTGGGTGCAGTATTTAATCTGCCAATGAGTACGGTAACAATTATTGAAGATGCCTTAATGATTGCCATGAGTGGAATAATGCTGATAACCATGCTATAAACCAGTACATTTTAAAAACCTATCTTTGCTACGGTGAAAAAAATAGTTGTCATATTGCTTCTCTTAATCTATGGTTCTGCAACCATGGGGGCAACTATTCATATGCACTATTGCATGAACGAGTTTGTTGGTTGGAGTTTGTGGCATGGTGAAAAAGAAAAGGAATGTGGCAAATGTGGCATGAAGGAAAAGAAAGGAGGTTGCTGCAAAGACGAACACAAACAAGTAAAACTTAAAACCGAACATCAAAAAAGTGCAACAGCACAATACATTCAGTTTTTAGATGTTCCTGCATTAATTACTCCCGTTGCGGACTTTAGCTTTAAAGTAACACCAACATCACTGGCTTTTCCTGTATCTAATGCTCCGCCTAAAATCCCAAGAGAACGGCTTTACATTCTTCATTGCGTTTTTCTGATTTGATTTACTGTTAGTTTTTGTATGCCGACACTATAAAAGTGCATCGGCTCAATGTGCATCTCATAAATCAATAATTAAAACTCAAAAGAAATGAAATCAATAATATTACTGGCAGCAGTTGTTTTATTATCAACCACAGCTTGCCAATCTCAAATAAATAATGCCAAAACTGAAACCGTAAAAGTTTATGGCAATTGCGGAATGTGTGAAACCACTATAGAAAAAGCCGCCAACAAAAAGAAAATTTCAAAAGCCGACTGGAACGAAGAAACCAAGATGGCATCTATCACTTACGACAGTAAGAAAACAACTTTGGATGCAGTTTTAAAAAACATAGCCCTTGCAGGTTATGACAATCAAAGTTTTCTTGCACCTGATGCAGCTTACGATAAATTACCAGGCTGCTGCAAATACGACAGAGAAAAAAAGCAAGTGGCGATTGTAACACAACCAGCAAAGGACACAACAAAGCCTATGCAAAATCATGGCAGCCACCAGTATGACGGCATGAACAATACCTCACAGGAAACAAACCAGTTGACGGTAGTTTTTGACACTTACTTTGCTTTGAAAGATGCGTTGGTAAAAACAGATGGCAATACAGCATCAGCAAAAGCTAAAGATTTGGAAACTGCTATCAATGCAGTAAAAATGGACAAGTTGCCAATGAATGTTCACACCGTTTGGATGAAAGTGTTAAACGACCTGAAAGAAGATGCAGAACATATAAACGGAACAAAGGACATATCACACCAGAGAGACCATTTTATGAGCCTTTCAAAAAATATGTATGAGTTAATTAAAGTCGTAAAACCAGCGGAAACTGTTTATTACCAGTTTTGCCCAATGGCAAACGATGGCAAAGGAGCAAACTGGTTAAGTAAAGAAAGCGGAGTAAAGAATCCTTACTACGGTTCTCAAATGCTTAGTTGCGGCAAAACAGTTGAAACTATTAAGCAATAATAACAAAGGGCATGATTGCAAAAAACAGTCATGCCCTATTTAATCTCACACAAATGAAATTTTTGAAATGGCTATACAAAAAACGCTTTGTAAAAAAGTGTTGTCGTTAGCAATACTTTTTACATTACTCATATCAAATTTATTTGCTCAAAAAATAGTTCGGTACGACTTGTATGTAAAAGACACTATTGTAAATTTTACAGGAAAAGCAAAAAGAGCAATCGCAGTAAACGGGCAAATTCCTATGCCCACACTTACATTTACCGAAGGCGATACAGCAGAAATTTATGTACATAATGAAATGAATGAAGAAACATCTTTGCACTGGCACGGCTTGTTTTTGCCTAACAAAGAAGATGGTGTACCTAACCTGACACAAATGCCCATCAAGCCTCATACTACACATATTTACAGGTTTCCAATTATTCAAAACGGTACACACTGGTATCATAGCCATTCAGGTTTGCAAGAACAAATAGGCATGTATGGAAATTTTGTAATGCTCAAAAAAACAAATGACCCAACTTTTAGAAAAGGCATTGATGATTTGGCAACCGTTCCCATAGTGTTAAGCGAATGGACAAACATAAAACCTGAGAACATTCATAGAATGTTGCACAATGCAAACGATTACCCGGCATTGAAAAAAAATGCAGTTCAGAGTTATGGAGAAGCCATTAAAGCAGGGCATTTTAAAACCAAACTAAAAAATGAATGGAAACGAATGTTGGCAATGGATGTAAGCGATGTGTACTACGATAAAATTTTAATGAATGGTAAACCCAGTACAGACCTTACAAGAATTGAAGGGAAGCAATTGAAAGGCGGTGATAAAGTCAGGCTTCGTATTTCAAATGGTGGAGCATCATCATACTTCTGGCTTACTTATGCTGGTGGAAAAATTACTGTTGTTGCTAATGATGGCAACGATGTAGAACCTGTTGAAGTGGACAGGTTGATTATTGCCGTTTCTGAAACTTACGATGTGGTGGTAACAATCCCAGCAGAAAATACAGCCTTTGAATTTTTAGCAACAACCGAAGACCGTACAAATTCAGCATCTTATTATATCGGCAATGGCATTAAACAATTGGTTTCACCGCAACCAAGACTGAAATATTTTGAAGGGATGAAGATGATGAACGACATGATGAAAATGAATGGCGATTTGGATGATATGGGTATGAACATGAGCCTGAATCAAATGGATATGAATGTAGTAATGTATCCTGAAATTACTGGAGATGCTAAACCAAAGCAAGATGACAAAGACCCAAACCGCTATAATGCCAATGCTTTGGCAGATATTGTTACGCTGAATTATGCTATGCTTAAATCTCCAATCAATACAGCCCTTCCAAAAGATGCACCAGTAAAGGAATTAAAATTTACACTTACAGGAAATATGAACCGCTATGTTTGGAGTTTAGACAACAAGGTAGTAAGCGAAGCAGATAAAATTTTAATTAAAAAAGGTGAAAATATTCGTATCGTTATTTATAATAATTCAATGATGCGGCACCCCATGCACTTGCACGGACACGACTTTCGTTTGTTAAACGGGCAGGGCGACAATGCACCACTTAAAAATATTGTGGACATTATGCCAATGGAAACCGACACTTTAGAATTTAACGCCAATGTAGAAGGTGATTGGTTTTTTCATTGCCATATTTTATATCACATGATGAGTGGTATGGGCAGAGTTTTTACTTACGAAAATCAAGCAGCCAATCCTTTAATACCAAATCCTAAACTGGCACAACGCAAATTATTTGCAGACGACAGAAAAATGCACTTCATGTTTCAAAATGATTTTGCAACAAATGGTAATGACGGAGAAATGATGTTGCAAAATACCCGTTGGAGCATTGGCAGCGAATGGCGTTTGGGTTATCACAACATGCACGGATATGAAACAGAAACACATATTGGAAGGTACTTAGGAAAAATGCAATGGCTTATGCCGTTTGTTGGATTTGACTGGCGTTACAGAAAAATGGGAATTGACGAACAAGAAAAAAATCTCTTTGGACAGACCAACACAAAAGACAACAGGGCAGTGTTAAGTTTGGGAGTAAACTATACTTTGCCTATGTTAGTTCGTTTTCAGACAGAGATATTCACTGATGGTATAGTTCGTTTGCAATTAATGAGAGAAGACATTCCCGTAACAAAACGGCTTCGCTTTGCTTTCATGGTTAATACTGACAAAGAGTATATGGCTGGACTGAATTATATTTTTAATCGCAACTTTTCCTTGCGGACACATTATGACAGCGATATGGGTTTTGGTGCAGGGTTGACATTCTCCTATTAGCCAACGCTGCAAGTCAGGTACTTTGGGCAGGCACACGAGGCGACACACAAAGCCAACCTGCCCAAACAACCTGCCTTGCCCAACGCACAGGCAACAGTCTTTTATTTCGGGCAGAAAAGAAACATTCGGTTGACACAGTACGACAAAAAAGAAGGGTATGCGTACAACAGGGGGTTTGCCAAAATACGGGCTGACCCAAGTTATCTTCATCAGTGGTAATTCTATTTTGCTTCATATCCAGCCGACGGAATTCTATTCGGCTTTTTGTTGTTATCTTCATCAGCAGTTTTTCAATCATCATCGGTACCAGGCGGACGGAATACTAATTCCCGTACTTCGGCAAGCCCTGTCCGTTGTGTGCTATTCAATAATTTCAACACCAAATTAGGGTTTTTAATAATTAGAATATTATGCGATTAATTTTAATCTGTATATACATCTTTTTGTCCTTGTCTTTATATGGACAAGGTTTGACACTTGTTCCCAATACCTGTGACAGTTCAGTTTTGACTAAATCAGAATTTGAAAAATGTATGGTTGACACAAATTTTAATAATGACATTATTGCACGGACAAATTACATTACATTTTTAAAAACAGAATTATTACCCAAGTATAGATTAATACGAAACTCACTTCTTCTAACTGAAAATTTGAAAAGAAAGGTAAAAATCTTGAAAGTATTTTATGATAGTACTCTTGACTATAAGAAGCACATAATGACTCTTGAAATGGACAGAAACCAAAATTATATTCAACCCAAAGCATACTTGACCACATTACTAGCCATCGAGACATTCAAAATTTATCCTGATTTGTACGCAATTCTCTTAAACCCTATTCATGTGGTTCTAAAGCCGCAATCTGATTATATAAAGATAATTTGGGCTGAGGAAATGGTTGATGATATTTTAACCTCAATGACAGTTGAAATGAAACGAGAAATACAACAATTAGTATTAGAAATGTCTAAGAAAAGAAAAGCCTTTACCAAAGAATATTTCTATGATATGTTTCAAGGAGATGTTGTTGAAGAGAAGCGCTCATTCTATAATGTGGTCAACTTCTTACTTTGGACTGAATAAAACAGCACACAACATTGCGTTTGGCAAAATGGCGGCATTGGAAAGGAGTCTTTGATCGTTTAAATCACTGTTCAGCTTTTGTTCCAGCTTCCAGGATCTTTGTTGATCATTAGAATATAAAATCAAATTCATAGCTTTAATCAACAACAGTAAGTCAGAGTGACAGTAAGAGTCGGTTCCGCCACTTCGCCAAGCGCTGTTCGTTATGTATTAACCCCCTAAAGGACTGGATTCAAAATTAAAATCAATTTTGTAATCATAACTTTAGGAAACATGTCAAGAGTAAACCGCAAATTTAGCCCAGA
>NCHN01000045.1 GCA_002281875.1 Sphingobacteriia bacterium 24-36-13
GGCAAAAAGCATTACCCAGAATATAAAAAAAGACGATTTAATTATTTGAATTCTTAAATCAGCCGACCTCCTTTTTAGCAATAGCATAAATAAGATCAACCAACTAATAACTATAAAATGAAATCCTATTTGAGAAGCATTATATTGAAATAAAATATTGATAAACCCACTCGTTATTACCATCACAATCGGCAATCCAAGAGATTGTTTTGGGTTTAAAATTGGAACAATAATAAGTTGAGCCAAGTAGAAAAAACCCAATGCTAAAAAGCATAAAATCACAATGCTAATAGTACTGTAAATAGTTAAACTAAAAAAATTGGTTACATCAAATGATATTTTGGCATCTCGAATTAAACTTTGAATAATTCCAACTATTAAAAAAGCAGTAGTAACATAGGTAAAAATGCCGATTGCTTTTACTAAAAAGGTTAAACTAGAAGTTGGCAATTGTAATTGTACTGAATAATTGTTTTTAACAAATCGCATAACCCAATAAAACAGTACTGCATTTAAAAACAAGTCTCCCAATGAAGGATGTAAAAAATTAGACGCATATATTGAAGGGTCAAAAAGCGAAAGTTTTGAGTAATCAAAGGGGAATGGAAACAAGTAAGAAATCAATCTAAGTAAAAGGATAGCACCGATAAGAAATAGAAATCCATACTTAAATCTCAGCTGCTCAATCAAATCTTTGGAAATAGCATGTATAAAAAGCAATAGTAAAAGTATAGCTGCAACCCTAAACAATATGGTAATTATATCATACGAAACAAATTGCTTACCCTCTTTTAAGTTAATACTAAAAAGATATATTCCACTTTGATTATAAATGGGGGTATGACCTAAATTATTGGTAATAGCATATTGTTCATCTAATCCAGGAAAATCAACAAAGTCAGCACTAAAATACTTATTCTCAATAAAATATGACCATTTGATTGGCAACATATTCACAACAAGAAAACTATTGCCTCTTAAACGAACTGTATTCTTAGAAAGCAAAAACTGACCATTTGAACTATTAAAGAATTGTACATTGGTCTTTGCATAAAGAAAAGCAGAAGGAACAGTCATTTTGTTGGTACTCCAATATAATTCCTCAAACTTTTTTTGAACCGACTCTTTGAACACAAACACTCCTGATTTTTCTTTTTCAAGAGCAAATTCTACTACTGTGCTAGTAGAATCAAAAATTAAACTTGAAAGTCTAATTGTATCATTTATAAATTGATTAAAATTTTGTTCTTCTCTATGAATCCTTCGTTCTAGATTCTCTTTAACTTTCTCAGGTCCAGAATTATAACTGAAATAGTTGGAAAAAATGAATGAAATGGTATATAACCAGGCAGCGGTTATAATCAAATAACCATGTTTAAAAATTGCATTTTTGATATTGCTTAACAACTGCTTAGTTTTTCTTTTTTACTGAATTCCATAATTCGTCCATTTGTAAAAGACTTAAATCAGTCAATTGCAATCCTTTACCTAAAGCAATGGTTTCCATTGCTTTAAAGCGCTGAATAAATTTTTGATTGGTCTTTTCTAAGGCTGCTTCAGGATCTACCTGCAAAAACCGTGCATAATTGATTAAACTAAACAAAACATCCCCAAATTCAGCTTCAATTTCTGCCTGGCTTTCATTTTTTTCAGCAAGTTGAAGCTCTTCAATTTCTTCATCTACCTTTTTCCAAACATCGGCTTTATTTTCCCACTCGAATCCTACTTGTTTTGCTTTTTCTTGAATTCTCGCTGCTTTTACAATTGCAGGAAGAGATTTTGGAACTCCTTCAAGAATTGACTTATCTGATTTCCCTTCAACTGACTTTATTTTTTGCCAGTTTCGTTTTACCTCTTCTTCGTCTTTAACTTTAATATCCCCGTAAATATGTGGATGACGTCTTATCAGTTTCTCTGATATTCCATTTAAAACCTCTTCTAATTTAAACTGATGTTGTTCGGATCCAATTTTACTATAAAAAAGTAAGTGCAAAAAAAGGTCGCCAAGCTCCTCCTTTATGCCTTGCCAATCATTAGCATCAATAGCATCTACCAATTCATACAACTCTTCAATGGTCATTGACCTTAGGGTATGTATGGTTTGCTTTTGATCCCATGGACATTTCTCTCTAAGTTCGTCCATAATCTTCACTAATTGTAAAAAAGCATCTGCAGCCATATTCATAGTATTAAACAATCAGAAATGAGAAAAATATGAAAATCAAAAATAGAATAGCAAAAACAATAGAATTAGTCAACAACAATAAGAAGAATTTAAGAATCGTTTTACTTCTAGATTGATTATAGAATTTACGCAATGATTTATACCAATAAAACATCAACAACCATCCAGCAATACTTGATGAAATAAAGCCATTCAAATAATTGATTTCCTTATCTACTTTATATTTATATAATCCAATTGCAGTAAAAAAGATGTTCAAACAGATGATTAAAAATAGAATGATAAAAAAAGCAGAATACAGATGCAATGTGTAAACAACATGATCTGCATAATAATATTTATTCTTTCTAGAATACAATAGAAAAAGAATAAATGCAAAAATGGGCAGAGAAACAAAAAGTAGTTTGGGAAATTGATGAGTAAAAACATCAAACAATTTTGATTTCATTTCTTTGCCATCTGGGTATTTTTCTTTTAATTCCAAATTTCTCCTAGTCAATTTCTTAATGATATATCCATCTCGTTTGTCTTTAGGTAAACTAGCTTGAACAGAATCGTACTCGCGAATTCCTGAATAACTCTGTTTAAAATTAACAATATCATTATTCCTGATTGAATCAGCAGAATTTACTGTTATTTTATCTTCTACCTTGTCAGTTTTTACAGCAAAGAAGAATAAAAAGAAAAAAGCAGATGTAAAAATATACAGACGTATAGGATGCAAGTAATCTGCCCGTCTTCCTCTTAAGTGTTCCTGAGATAAGAGCCCTGGTTTTAACAAAAGCGATTTCATGGTGGTAAAAAACTTACCGTCAAAATGGAAAAGATCAAATACAAAATGGGCTAGCATATGCCTGAATTTTTCTCTAGGCGCTACATTCTCTTGACCACATATATGGCAAAACCTGCCATGAATAACTGCATTGCAGTTTAAACATGATTTTTCTTGGCGTTCGTTAATATGAGACAAAGCTTATTTTTTAACTAAAATACACAATTAGCTGCTTGTATGTATTACCCATTTAAGATTGTATTTTTGAACAAATTGAATAAATGAAGTGGTCTTTACTTTTTTGCACCTTACTGATTGGGAATTCCCTTTGGGGGCAATTCTACTTAAATGATATCATTGGATTAAAAACTTCGCAAGAAAAGTACCAATTAATGAGGAAAAACAAGGTTAAAAAAATTTCTGCCATTAGTTTAGAAGCGGATGGTTCAACTACAAAGGGATTTATTTTAAACCAGGAATTACAATTAGATGGAAAAAAAATGATTACCACTATTGCCAATTCCGCAAGTCCAGTTGAAAAAATTACCAATATTTATGAATTAAGTAAACTAAAGAGAACGATAGTTAATAAATCTAGTATTGAAACAACAACAGACTATGGATATGATGAAAGGGGATTTTTAAATAAAATAATCTCCACCACAGCCGACTCAGCTCAAAAAAAACCAGTTACAGAAACCCATAATTGGTATTATCAACCCAATGGAACACCTGCACGAATGATTAAATTTGGGAATGGGATGGACACCGTTAATATAGAATTATTAACAGATAGTTCAGGTAATATTATTGAAGAGTATTGGTTTAAAAAAGGCAAGAAAATTGAAACCTATTATTATTACTATTCAAATAATCAATTAACCGATGTAGTGAGATTTAATATAAAAGCCAACCGATTAATACCCGACTTTGTATTCGAATACAATCAACAAAATCAATTGATTAATATGATACAAATAAGTTTTAACGGAAGCGCTGTTATTCATTGGACTTATACCTATCATTCAAACGGTTTAAGAGAAACAGAGACCGCAAGAGACAAAGCAAAAAATATTATCGCAAAAATCATTTATAGTTTTGAAAAACACTAATTACCCTACCACTCCAATTAAAACTGCTATTCTTTCATTTGGAATGTCTGGCAGAGTTTTTCATGCTCCATTTATTCATCAACACGAAGGATTTGAGTTGACAGGTATAGTAGAAAGAACAAAAAATGATGCAGCTGAAATATATCCCTATACAAAAATTTATAGGAATATTGATGATGTTTTAAATGATGATTCCATAAACCTGATAATAGTAAATACGCCAACCTATACCCATTTTGAATATGCTCAAAAAGCATTACTTAAAGGGAAGCATATTGTTGTTGAAAAGGCATTTACAACAACTGCTAAAGAAGCTAGAATATTGACAGATTTAGCCCATGAAAAAGGATTGGTACTCTCTGTATATCAAAACAGAAGATGGGATAGTGATTTTAGTACAGTTAAACAAATTGTAGATACTCAACAACTTGGAAGTATTATTTCTGCGGAATTTCACTTTGACAGATTTAAAGAAGCCCTTAGTTTAAAACTCCATAAAGAAACACCAAATGCAGGAGCAGGATTATTACAAGACTTAGGCCCTCACTTAATTGATCAAGCTGTTTATTTATTTGGAATGCCGAAAGCTGTAATGGCGGATATCAGAACAGTTAGGCAGAATTCTTTAGTTGATGATGATTTCACATTGGTTTTGTATTATAATATCTTACGTGTAACCCTAAAGAGTAGTTTAATGGTAAGAGAGCCTATACCTGCTTATATAATACATGGAAGCAAAGGATCATTTATAAAGACAAGAGCAGATATACAAGAATCAGCTCTTATTAATAATGCAAAACCATATACCGATAATTGGGGACAAGAACCTGATACTGAAATGGGCTATTTACATACTATGTTGAACGGAAAAATCATAAAAGAATATGTTCCTACATTAAAAGGTAACTATGGATCTTTTTACGATGGTATTTATGACACAATCATGCATAAAAAACCATGTTTGGTAAGTGGAAATGACGGATTAAATGTGATGAAAATTATTGAGGCTGCTCAGTTAAGCAATCAACAAAATAAAATAATCGCAATTAATCCTTAATCATTGGCTGTAATCTTAGACTTATCCCAAGCATTATCTGGCTTGTGCTCCATAAACTGTTTGTCTTCGGCCAATAATCGCTCTTGCTGAGCAATTTCCTCTTTTACGTTTTGGACATAACTATCAGAATTGTGACGATGCTTAGACAGTTTGTGTAATGCATGATTATCATGCAAAATAAAGTCATTTGCCTTTCTTAAAGTAGTGTATTTCCTGAATCCCAATTCACTCAAAATATCTACTCCCATATATACAGATGCATGAATGGACTCTCTGTAAATTTTTTCTACACCGTTATCAATTAGTTCATAAGCATCTGCTCTATTCTTAGCCCGAAAAAAAAGTTTTAAATGCGGGTAATGTTTGGAAACCAATTCAGACAATTGTATATTTTTTTCAGGTATATCTAAAGCCGATACAAGAATTTTAGCATGTGATGCCCCAGCAGCTTCTAATATATTTATTCTAGTTACATCGCCATAAAAAACGGTAAACCCCATTTTACGAAGGAGTAAAACTTGATCACTATTGTTGTCTAATATAGTTGCTTCAATTCCGTTTGCACGTAAAAATCTACCTAATGTACTTCCAAAATGCCCAAAGCCAGCAATGATGATTTCATTATGCTCTTTTGGATCTACTTTATATTCATTATCTAATTTTTCTGATTTAAATAATTTACCAGACAAATATTTTTCATCTATGAACAATAAAATGGGAGAAATAATCATACTGACTGTAATTACAGCCATGTAAAAATCTAACATTGGTTTACTAATCATGTTGAGTTCGCCAATTGATCCTAAAAGAATAAAAGCAAATTCCCCCACTTGAGATAGTAGTAACGTAAATAATATTTTCTGCTGTATAACCAATTTAAAAAGCATTGCAACTATATATAACACAACAGATTTGATGACCATAAAAAGTAGAACTGCTAATAAAATTTTGACTGGCTGATCTACTATTAACCCAAAGTTGATTGTAGATCCTACTGCAGTAAAAAACAATCCCAATAAAATCCCTTTGAAGGGCTCTAGGTTGCTTTCTAATTCATGCCTGAATTCACTATTGGCCATTAATACACCTGCCAAAAACGCGCCTAACGCAGCACTTATACCTGCTAAATCCATGAGCCAAGAAACAGCAATCACTAAAAATAGTGCTGAAGCTGTAAATAGCTCTCGCATATGCGCTTTTGCAATCCAATGTAGTAAAGGACTAAATACAAATTTCCCAAGAAATATTATTGCAATAACAGCAACAATGATGGTAATGGTAGGATATTGATCAATAATACCTAAAAATCCTTCTCTTGCATCTTTAATTTCACTACCTGTATTTGCTAATAATGGTATAATTGCAAGGATTGGAATCACTGCTATATCTTGGAATAATAAAACAGCAAAAGAGGATTTTCCTGCATGCGTTTTATCTAAATTTTTCTCCTTCAAAGTTTGCAGTACAATCGCAGTAGAAGACATGGCAAAAGTGAGTGATAAAGCAATTGATGTATTCATATCAATTCCTTTTAGAAAAAAGAAAAACAAGAAAAATAAAATACCTGTCAATAACATTTGTAATCCTCCCATACCAATAATTCTCCTTCGCATTCGCCAAAAAGATTGTGGATTCAATTCAAGTCCAATTAAAAACAACATCATAACAACCCCAAATTCTGCAGCATGCATAATATCCTCTCCCTCTGTACCTATAAATCCAAATACAAATGGACCAATTACAATTCCAGCAATTATATAACCTAATACACTACCAATACCCATTTTTTTGGCAATGGGCACAAAAAGCAATGCAGCTCCTAAAAAGATCATTGCATTTTGTAAAACTGATGCTCCCATTGGTCTGCGTTTAATTGATTAAAATTCTCTACTAGCTTTAATTTTTCAATATCTATTTGTTCATTCATCAAAAAATGAACAATTTGAGTATATCGAATCATATAGTCTTCAATTTCTGAGGCACTCAATTTATTTGCTCCTGGAACAATAAATGGAGGTAAATATTCCATTTGGCATAAATGAGCAGTTTGATCAAATGAATTTAAAAACTCACGATGAGTGAACCTATTTCTACCTTCTTTTTGATAAACATTAAAGTTACCTCCAGAGGATATTACATTCATTGCCCATTTTCCTGATAACTTATTTCCATTTTTACCATAAGCCCACCCATATTCTAATACTAAATCGAGCCATTGTTTCATTAAAGGTGGACAATTATACCAATAGAATGGATGATGCCAAATGACAATATCATGTGCAAGTAATTGTGCCTGTTCAAATTCTACATTAATATTAAAATCTGGATATAGCTCGTACATATCCCGGAAGGTAATATCTCTAAGCTGTTTAACGCCTTCTACCAATCTAGCATTAACTCTGCTATCCTCAAACCGAGGATGAAAAAACAATATCAATAATTTTTTATTGGACATATTTGAAACACTTCGATTATTACAATTTAAGTTTATTTGAGCGATTGACCAATTGTAGAAGGGCAAAAACTGGACCTACTGCAAGAATAGTCCAAACAAGATAGAAAGGAAGATAGTTTAGTAACTGCCCCATCATTTGTATGCTCAAAATAGTTATTAAAAAGCCAATACTATTTACCATTGTTAAAGTACTTCCCCTTAAATCAGCAGGCGCATTGGCTGCTACTAAACTTGAAAACATAGGAGAATCGGCAACCACAAATAACCCCCAAAAAACTAAAAAAGAAATATATAAATCATTAGAAGCATAGCAAAAAAATAAAGGGAACAATAAACAACATGCACATGAAACCGACACAGCCACTAAAGCAATTTTATGCACACTAAATCGCATAGATAATAGACCACTAAAAAAACAGGCAAGAGCACCAGATCCAATAATAATAAATGTTAAAAATGAATAATTGTATTGAGGGCTGTTTAATTTTTGAGATAATAATAATGGCACAAAAGTCCAAAAAGTGTACAACTCCCACATATGACCAAAATAGCCAAATGCAGATTTTCTCAATGCTCGAATTCGAAAAACATTACCAACTGCTGCAAACTGGATTACACCTAACTTCTTTCTGTAAGGACCATCCTTAACTCCAAAATACAATATTAGTCCCCCTAAAATGGATAAGACAGAAGTTGTATATAAAACAAATTTCCAAGATTTTTTTATAGATAACCCGTTTATCAAATGAGGAAATGCTGTTCCCAATACCAAGGCTCCGACCAAAAAGCCTAGCGATTTCCCCAAACCATTTTCAAAATAGTCTGCGGCTATTTTCATACCAACGGGATAAATTCCAGCCAGAAAAAAGCCAGTTAAAAATCGACAAATCAATATACTATTTCCAGTTATCCAATTAAATGTAATTAAACCATTAAATAGGGCCGCAAATAAGGCTGAAAAAAGAAATACAAGTGAGGGGGAATACCGATCTGCAATAGACAATGATGCAAAAACCAGCGTTCCAATAATAAATCCAAATTGTACCGCGCTAATCAGGTAAACTAAATATAACTCGTCAAGGTCCTTTGCAATGGCCATTTCAGTCATAACCGCATTACCAGCAAACCATACCGAAGTACAAAAAAACTGTGCAAGAATGATGATGAATAAAATTTGCTTCATGCAGCAAAATATTCAATAATATCAGTTGATATGCCAAAACACTAGTATAGAGTAAAACTTTTTTATAACTTGTTACAAATATTCAACTATGCACAAACAATTTAGGGTTATTATTTGCCTACTAATTTTAGGCATTTCAGCTCAAGCACAAAAAAAACAGCTCAGTCCTGAAGACTATGGCAAATGGCAAAGTCCAGGACAAACTGAAATATCCCCTAATGGTACATGGATAGCCTACCAAATAATTGTGCAGGAAGACAACGACAGTTTGTACGTAATAAATCGCTCTACAAATAAATCATATAAATTGGCTTTTGCCAGCACACCTGAATTTTCTAAAGACAACCAATGGCTTGCTTATAGAATTGGATTACCTTTTAAAGAAGCAGAGAAATTAAGGGATCAAAGTAAACCTATTGAATATAAAATGGGATTACTAAATCTTACTACTGGAAAAATCGAAACAGTATCCAATATTAACAGATTTGGTTTCTCCAAAAATGGAAAAATGTTGGCTGCGTACTTAACTCCCCCCAAAGAAAATAAAGATAAAGGAAGTGTTCTTTTACTAAAAAATTTGACAGAGGGTAGTACCAGAACTATTGGCAATGTAACAGAATATGCCTTTAATAAAAAAAGTGATTACCTAACCTATATAGTGGAATCTGCTAATACAGCAGGTAACTCTGTGGAACTTTTTAATTTAAACACCTACACTTTAAAAGTAATAGCTAGCGACACTTTAAAGTTTTCTAAATTAAATTGGTCAAAAGAAGGTGATGGTTTCTCTTTTTTCAAAACCTTTAAAAAAGAAGATTATGAAGAAGAAAATGCACAGGTTTATAGTTGTACAAATTTGAGCAATCCGAACATCAAGATATTTAATCCCACCACATTGAATGGCTTCCCTTCAGGTATGCGCATTTATAATGGATCAACACTTAGAATGAGTGATGATCTTTCGTCTGTATTTTTTGGCTTAAAAGCTTGGACTTATAAACCTAAAAAAGAGGATAAAAAATCAACCGATAGTTCAAAAACAAAAGCGGATAGTTTAAAAATGGCTGCCGCAAAATTGTCGTTAAAATCGGATAACAAATTAGCAGACGTATGGCATTGGAAAGACGCAGAGATTCAACCACGTCAAAAAGTAACTTATATCCAAGATAAAAATGCCAGCTATTTATCAGTTTGGAATACAGACAATAATAGCTTTTATCAACTAGCTTCAGAAACATTTCCAAATGCTTCACTTAATGGCAATCAAAAAATGGCGGTTATTGCAACTGATAAAAAATATAAGCCCGCATTCAAAGAAGATTATGCAGATTATAGTTTAGTCAATATCAAATCTGGTGAAACTAAGTTATTATATACACGATTACAAGCTGGATTTTATACAGCACCTCAATCTTCACCCGATGGCAAATATTTAATATATTTTAAAGACAAAAATTGGCAGACCTATAATATTGCTACCGGTCAGAATACCAATATAACAGGAACAATAAAAAGCAATTTTTGGAATACTAGAGACGACCATCCAGCCACAAAGCCACCATTTGGATTAGGCGGATGGCTAAAAGGTGATAAAGAGGTTTTATTATATGACGAATACAATATATGGGCTGTTAATCCTGATGGATCAAGCGCACGTAAAATTGCAGAAGGAGACAAAGAGGAAATTGCATTCCGAGTAACAAGAGTTGAATTTGAAGAACCTTATCTAGACGATTCAAAACCTATTTATTTTTCAGCTTATGGAGATAAAACAAAAAAGTTTGGCTATTACCAATATGAAAATGGCAAAACAACTAAATTAATTTTTGAAGACTTACAAATAAATCGTTTAGCAAAAGCACAAGATGCTAATGTGTTTAGTTATATCAAACAAGACTATGATTTATCTCCAGAGTTATATGTTTCCGATAATTTTACCAAAGAACAAAAAGCAGCTACAACCAATCCTCAACAGCAGAACTATTATTGGGGGAAGAGTAAATTAGTTTCATTTACCAATAAATTGGGTAAAAAAATGCAAGGAGCATTGTACTACCCAGCAAACTATGAACCTGGTAAACAATATCCAATGATTGTATACATGTATGAGATTCTATCTAATAATGTACATAATTATGTGGCTCCAAGCATTAGAAGAGCATATAACACAACTAACTACACAACAAACGGCTATTTTGTATTCCAACCAGATATTGTGTATGAAACCAATGACCCAGGAATGAGTGCAGTAAATTGTATAGTACCTGGCGTAAAAGAAGTCATGAAAACTGGAATGATAGACGCCAATAAAGTAGGCATTATGGGTCATAGTTGGGGAGCTTATCAAACATCTTTCTTGATTACTCAAACTGATATCTTTAAAGCAGCTATTGCTGGTGCTCCTTTAACCGATTTAATTAGTATGTCGTTATCCATCTATTGGAATAGTGGTACACCTGATCAGAAAATTTTTGAAACTAGTCAGGGTAGATTCGATGGCCCCTGGTATGAAAGAACAGAAGCCCATATTCGAAACTCTCCTATGTTTAATGCCAGTAAAATAAAAGCTCCATTATTAGTAACTTTTGGAGATAAAGATGGTGCTGTTGATTGGCATCAGGGTATAGAAATGTATGGCACAATGCGTAGAATGGAAAAACCATTTGTAATGTTGGTTTATGCCGATGAGAACCACAATTTTACTAAAAAAGAAAATCAAATTGATTACCAAAAAAGACAACGAGAATGGTTTGATCATTATCTATTAGGAAAGCCTGCAGAGAAATGGATTACTGATGGGGTTAGTTATGTAGATCGTATGAAAGAGAAAGAAAAAGAGACCCCTAAAAATTAAATCCAAAAAGATGGATGCTTCCATTTATTTAATCCCTTTAAAACAAGCTTTTGAAAAAGCGGCAAATGAAAAAGAGGCTAAAGGAATGAAAGCTTATATGCTAAATCAATTTGATTTTTATGGAATTAAAACCCCTCAGAGAGATGCTATTGTCAAAGCATTTCTTAAAATAAATCGAATTGAAAAATATATTGAATTAGAGGCAGTAGTCAAATATATGTGGAGCCAAAAAGAGAGAGAATGGCAATATGCCGCTATTGATTTATTGGCTTCACATTTTATTTTATGGAGAGCTTCTGCCATCAATTTAATTGAATATAGTTTAGTCCATAAAAGTTGGTGGGATGCGGTAGATGGAATTGGAAGCGATTGGTTGCCTAAATACTTTTCCTTATTCCCTGAAAAACAAATTACAATTACTCAAAAATGGAATAAGTCGAATAATATGTGGTTACAAAGGAGTAGCATACTATTTCAACGATCTTATAAGAAAAATACAAACACCCAGTTGCTCTCTGATTATATTCTTCAACATCAATCATCAAAAGAGTTTTTCATTCAGAAAGCCATAGGATGGGCATTAAGGGAATACAGCAAAACTAATCCAAAGTGGGTTATAACATTCGTTGAGCAAAATAAATTGGCCTCTCTGAGTAAACGAGAGGCCTTAAAAAGAATTAAAACTCAATAATAGTAATCAAATTGAATTCGATCATTTAAAGAAAGATTAGTATTCCCATTATTAGCAGGGATATAAGTAAGTGTTGTACCAACAACACTATATGCAGTATTGCTTATTCTAACTCCATTGATAAACATTTTCACTTTACTATTAGCTGCCTTTGTTTGAGTGAGGGTAAAACTAGTTTGATTAGCAGTTGCACTGAATTCATCTGCCACTTCTCTAACTAAGGTAGGGGCAATAAAAGAAACAACACCCGAACCATTAGTTGCTAATAAATCTCCGTTATTCCCATCTACGTTAGGATATGTAACTGCACCTGCGGTTATTGTACCACTAGTTTTCACATTGGTGATATTAGTATTACCTAATTGTATCGTATTGCTACCATTGCCAATTGCGTTATGACCAATTACTATTTGATTACTCTGCCCTACACCATTTACTCGAATATTTGCACCAATTAAAACAGAATTTGATGTTGATGTATTATAAGTAGATCCATCAGCAATATATCTACCAGCAAAAGCCCCCAAAATAGCATTTTCATTTCCACCAGTATTCCGATCTAATGTTCCAACACCTATTGCAGTGTTATTATTACCTGTAGTATTACTTTCTAAAGCTTGAACGCCTAGAGCAACATTATATCTTCCAGTTGTATTACCATACAATGAAGTATAACCTAATGCCGTATTCACATCCCCAGTTGTATTATTGACCATAGATTGATGGCCTACAGCAACATTATAATTGCCTGTAGTTCCTGAATTCAAAGAATTGCTTCCAATTGCAACATTTCCTATAGCTGAAACATTATTAAGCATAGCATTATACCCAACAGAAATATTATCTGATCCTGTAGTATTTGACAATAATGCATGGGAACCTAAGGCAACATTGTTACTACCGCTTAGATTGCTTCTCATTGCATTAAAACCAAGAACAGAATTATTGGTAGCACTTGTTACTGATTTAAATGCTTCTAAACCAAGTACCGTGTTTTGTGAAGCATTACTTAGAGTACCAGTTTGTTTATGCCCAACAATAATACTATTAGAAAAGTTTTCACCCCCAGACTTGACATCTGTTAATTTATCTAAATTCCCAACGGAACCCGTTGTTGCATAACCAGCTAATAACCCAGTAACATTGGCCTTGGTACTAATTGCAGATGTATCCACTTTCCAATCTGTAATATCTGCAGAACCATTAAAACCAGTTCCACTCAATCCATAAGAAGTACTCAAACTCTTTAAATTATCTCCTAATGAAACCCCA
>NCHN01000005.1 GCA_002281875.1 Sphingobacteriia bacterium 24-36-13
ATATTTAATACATAAGCCAATCTAACTTCTTTCTTACCAAGTCCTGGGGTTCCATAAAATCCAGTAGCTGGTGCCAACATCACCGTTTGTCCTTCATGGCTAAATTCTTCTAATAACCACTGACAAAAAATATCTGAATCATCAATTGGTAATTGAGCCATTGCATAAAATGCGCCTCCTGGGTTAGGGCAAAATACCCCATCCATCTCGTTTAATCGCTTTACAATTAGGTCTCTTCTTTTTTTGTACTCTGCCTTTGTAGTGTCAAAATAATCTGCAGGCAAATCAATAGCTGCTTCTCCTGCTATTTGTGCAAAACTAGGTGGGCTTAATCGTGCTTGTGCAAATTTCATCACAGCATCTAATACTTGTTGATTTTTTGTAACAAGGGCGCCAATTCTTCCCCCACAAGCACTGTATCTTTTACTAATGGTGTCCATGATAATAACATGATCGTCAACTCCAGTTAAGTGCATGGCACTTACTTGTTCACCCTCGTAACAAAACTCTCTATAAGCTTCATCTGAGAATAAATACAAATTGTATTTTACAATCAATTCTTTTAGTTGCTCCATTTCGGCCCTACTATATAAATAGCCAGTAGGGTTATTCGGGTTGCAAATCACAATTGCTTTTGTTTTAGATGTAATCTTAGCTTCCAAATCTGCAATGGGTGGTAAAGCAAATCCATTCTCAATTGCCGATGTTACTGGTACAACATGAACACCTGCTGCAACTGCAAATCCATTGTAATTGGCATAAAATGGTTCAGGAATAATCACTTCGTCGCCAGCATCTAAACAGGCCATAAAGCCAAATTGAATGGCTTCACTACCACCTGTTGTGATGATGATTTGTTGGTGATTCACTTTTATTCCAACTGATGCATAATAGTCCACTAATTTCTTTCTATAACTTTCATTTCCTGCACTATGACTGTATTCTAGTACTTTGAAATCGCTGTTTCTAACTGCGTCTAATACCATTTTGGGGGTTTCAATATCGGGTTGGCCAATATTTAAATGGTATACTTTGGTGCCTCTTTTTTTAGCAGCTTCTGCAAAGGGAACCAGTTTTCTAATAGGTGAAGAAGGCATAGCGTTGCCTCTGTTACTAATGGTTAACATAGCTAAAATTAAAATATGGACTGAATTAAGAAGCTTATTTTTTTACGTCAACCACTTCGCCTTCTATGGTTAAAATATAAGGTTGATTAGAGTGCGCAAACTTAACATCTACCCGCTTTTTAAACACACCCACTGCTTCTGCATTGTAAGTTACTTTAAGGGTACTGGTTTTACCTTTTGGGGTAGGGGCTTGGTCGTAAACGGGTTTAGTGCAACCGCATTCTGCATTGGCAAATTCAATTACAACAGGCTTTGCAGCATTATTTGTGTAAGTAAATACAAAAGTAGCAGGAACTCCTTTTTTGATTTTGCCAAATTGATGAGTAGTCTTGTTAAACTTAATATCGTTTTGAGCAAAAGCAGTTAGACCCGCCAGTAAAAAAAGGGATAAAAAAATCGATTTCATATGTTTTTATTTTCTTAAGTGAGTACTATATTTATTGAACGCCTTCTCCTGTAAAGCTGGTTTGTTTAACCAAGCCCCCCGAGATAATGATATCTGTAAAACGAGTAAATTTTCCTAAAACTGACCCGTTAAATTGAATTTTTATTTTTACTGTTTCGCCTGGTTTAAATGTTTGATTTGGGGTGAAATCAGGGGTTGTGCAGCCACAGCCCGCTCTAACTCCTTCTAATTTTAGGGTTTCTTTACTGGTGTTGGTTACTTCAACCCAATATTCTACCGGTTTACCAAAAGCTACTTTACCCATATTATAGGTTTCATTTTTAATGGACACTTTTGCCTCATTATCTTGCGCAACTGAAGCAAAGGATGTACCTAAAAATGCAATAAGGACGAATAAAAATTTCATTGGCATAATTTTAGAGCGTAAAAGTACTGAAATTGATTGCTTAAAGTTTATCTTAACAGTTATTAACCCGTTAATTTCCAATTAAACTAATTATTGTTAGTCTATTCCGTTCCTAATCCTATTTTTGTTTTATGGAATCAACTGCTTCATTACAATACAAAGACGATATGTTGTCTTTTGAAGGTTTTAGAAATACCATTCTAGAAGATTATAAAACTGCCGTGATAAGCAGAGAAGTAAGCTTATTAGGTAGAAGAGAAGTACTTACCGGAAAAGCCAAGTTTGGTATTTTTGGTGATGGTAAAGAAGTTGCTCAATTGGCTATGGCTAAATTTTTTCAGCCTGGCGATTTTAGAAGCGGCTATTACCGCGATCAAACATTCATGTTTGCTGCTGGGCTTTCTAGTGTAGAACAATATTTTGCCCAATTGTATGCGGATCCAGATGTTAAGAATGATCCATTCAGTGCAGGAAGACAAATGAATGCCCATTTTGCTACCAAACTAGTAGATGATAATGGTAACTGGTTAGACCTAGCCAATCGTAAAAACATATCTGCTGATATGGCGCCAACTGCATCTCAAATGCCTAGAGCATTGGGGCTTGCTTATGCATCAAAATGTTTTAGACAAAGCATTCATTTAAGAGAGTTAGAAAATTTAAGTCATAACGGAAACGAAGTATGCTTTTGTACCATTGGAGATGCTAGTACCAGTGAAGGGCATTTTTGGGAAACAATGAATGCTGCCGGTGTTTTACAAGTGCCTTTGGCTGTTTTTGTATGGGATGATGGGTATGGCATTTCAGTTCCCAAAAATTTTCAAACCACCAAAGGTTCTATTTCCGATGCATTGAAAGGGTTAGAGAAAATGGAAGATACCAATGGTATCAGAATTTATAAACTAAAAGCATGGGATTATGCAGGACTTTGTCAGGCTTTTGAAGAAGGAATTCAAAGAATAAGAGATACACATGTTCCTGTATTATTTCATGTAGAAGAAGTAACTCAACCTCAAGGTCACTCTACTAGTGGTAGCCATGAGCGATACAAAACACCAGAACGATTGGCTTGGGAAAAAGAATGGGATTGTATTAAAAAAATGAAAGAGTGGATGCTCGAAAATCAATTGAGCAACGAGGAAGAAATTGCTGATATAGAATCTGCTGCAAAAGAACATGTTCGCGAAAGCAGATTGCGTGCTTGGGAAAAATACATCAATCCAATAAGGGAACAAGCAGATAATGCGGCCACTTTATTGAAAGAGTTGGTTGTAAACGATATGGACAAATACAATCGTTTACAAAAAATGGCAAACGATTTGTTGCAAAACAAAGAGCCTTTAAGAAGGGATGTTTTAAGAACATTGTCATTAGCCATCGAATTGGCACCAGATTCTCCCTCTACGCAAGATGTTCAATTATTTTACCAAGAGTTACTCAACTTAAATAAGGAATTATATAATTCTCATTTATACAATCAAACCGCAAAAAGCGCATTAAATATTCAGGAAATAAAACCCTTGATTTCATTTGATGCGCCTTTAGTAAACGGTTTTGAGGTATTAAATAAATACTTTGATGCATTGTTTACACAGAACCATAAAGTATATGCTTTTGGTGAAGATGTAGGTTATATTGGAGATGTAAATCAAGGGTTTGCAGGGTTACAAGAAAAACATGGAAGAGATCGAATTTTTGATACGGGTATTCGAGAACTAACCATCATGGGACAAGCGGTAGGTATGGCTTTAAGAGGATTAAGGCCTATTGCTGAAATTCAATATTTAGATTATTTACTGTATGGTTTGCAAGTATTAAGTGATGATGTTGCAACCACCCATTTTAGAACAAAAGGTCAACAGTGTTGTCCGGTAATTATAAGAACAAGAGGGCATAGATTAGAAGGTATTTGGCACAGCGGTTCACCTCTTGGTATGATTATAAATGCCCTAAGAGGCATGTATGTTTGTGTGCCAAGAAATATGGTACAAGCGGTTGGTATGTACAATACACTTTTATCCTCTAATGACCCTGCATTAGTGATTGAATGTTTAAACGGATATCGTTTAAAGGAAAAAATGCCAGCTAATTTATTGGAATATACCGTGCCCTTGGGTATTCCTGAAGTGATTACAGCAGGGGATGATTTAACCATTGTTTCCTATGGCTCTACTTTAAGAATTATTCAAGATGCAGTAGAACGTTTAGCCAATGAGGGAATTAGTTGCGAAGTGATAGATGTACAAACTTTATTGCCATTCGACAT
This sequence comes from Sphingobacteriia bacterium 24-36-13, assembly GCA_002281875.1. Lineage (GTDB taxonomy): Bacteria > Bacteroidota > Bacteroidia > Chitinophagales > Chitinophagaceae > Sediminibacterium. The sequence continues at coordinate 4,206 of NCHN01000005.1, forward strand.
CAATCATATGATTTTGGATTCTTTAAAGAAAACCAATAGAATCTTATTTGTAGATGAAGACGTACCAGGTGGTGCAGCTGCTTATATGTACAACCAAGTAATTGAAGGTCAAAAAGCATTTCAGTGGTTAGATGTAAGTCCTAGAACACTTACAGCTCAAGCGCATAGACCTAGCTACGGTAGTGATGGAGATTATTTTAGTAAACCCAACGCCGAAGACATCATTCGAGTGGTACATGAAATGATGAGCGAATAAATAATTAAAATGGAATGGGCGTTGAAATTAGTTATAAAATAACGCTTTAAGATCAGGGCTTGGAATCGCACAGCTTTCTTTTTTCCCAAACCATTTATACCGATTATTGGCAATAAATTGATAGACTGCATTACGAATAAAAGGCGGTATAATGATGAATGCATAGAGTAACGGCCATGCTCCAGATAACTGTTTTGCAACCATTAATGCTCCTGTAGAATGGGTATAGATTTGTTGATCTTTGAAAAGAATAAAAGAGTTCAGAGAGTTCGGTGGTGAATCAAACTGCTTTAATACTTGTTGGCCATAATCCCCCTGAATAGAAGCAAAACGAAATTGCTTTTTCGGATCATGTTTAATTACAAATTGTACACTACTATTGCATAAATTACAAACCCCGTCAAATAAAATAACGGGGTTGGTATTGGAGGTGATTTCCATTTGATAAAGTTCAATGAATTATCCCATATTATGGAAAACTTTGTTGACGTCTTCGTCCTGTTCTAATCTTTCAATTAGTTTAGAAACGTCTTCGGCTTGTTCATCCGTTACAGGAACAGTATTTGTAGGAATCCACTCTAATTCTGCACTGATAGGGGTGATATTTTTATCTTCTAACACTTTTTGCAATTTGCCAAAATCGGCAAATGCGCAACGCAAAACAATGATGGGGTTGCCATTGTCGTCTTCACTTTCTCCTAATTCTTCTAGACCATGGTCAATAAAATCTAATTCCATTTCTTCTAAATCCTGGCCTTCGGCTTTTAACTTAAATACCCCCATTTTTTTAAATTGGAAACTTACACTTCCATTAGTTCCCATGGCACCATGACCTTTATTGAAATGACTTTTTACATTGGCCACTGTACGAACATGATTATCAGTTGCAGTTTCTACCAATAAAGCCACGCCATGCGGTGCATATCCTTCGTACAAAATTTCTTCATAGTTGCTGGTGTCTTTGCCCATTGCACGCTTAATAGCTGCTTCTACACGATCCTTGGGCATACCCACGCTCTTGGCATTTTGAAAGCACCTTCTTAACGCTGGATTGGTAGCCACATCGGGCCCAGATGCTTTTACAGCAATCACGATTTCTTTACCTATTCGGGTAAAATTCTTTGCCATTTTATCCCAACGGGCAAACATACTTGCTTTACGTACTTCAAAAATCCTTCCCATAGTAAATGTTTTCGGATGGCAAAATTAGTGAAAAAAAAGCCCCGATTTGCATCGGGGCTTTGATATAAATAAGTTCCATTATTTAGTGCTTCTCAAAATCAGAAGCTTTTGGTATAATATCACTTGGGTTTTGAAGTTTACTTCTTTTCTTGCTATAAACGAAGTATACGATTAAGCCCAATGCCATCCAACCAAATGCTACTTTTAAAGTAGTGGCATCTAATACAAAAATCATTGATGTACATACGATAACTCCTAATGAAGATACCAATGGAACCATTGGAGTCTTAAATGGACGCTCTAATTCAGGTGATTTTACCCTTAATACCCAAACACCTATACTTACTAGTACAAATGCAAACAGGGTTCCAAAAGAGGTTAAATCTCCAGCAACATGCCCTGGAACAAAAGCAGCAAATAATCCTACAAAAACAAATAAGATAATATTGGCTTTATAAGGAGTGCGGAATTTAGGGTGTAATTCTCCAAATGCTTTTGGAATTAATCCGTCGTTACTCATAGAATAGAAAATACGGCTTTGTCCCATTAACATTACTAAAATAACGGAAGAGAAACCTGCTAAAATTGCAATGGTTACTGCTTGTGCTAACCAACCGTAGCCAGTCATGTAAGCAGAAATAGCATACGCTACAGAAGCTTCACGACCTTTTTCTGGGTCAACAAATTCTTTCCAGTTAGCAACTCCTGTTAATACGTGTCCAAATAATATGTATAAAATAGTACACACTACTAAAGAGCCTAAAATACCTATAGGCATATCTCTCTTAGGATTCTTTGCTTCTTGTGCAGCAGTTGATACCGCATCAAATCCAATGAATGCAAAAAACACTACAGCAGCACCACCAAGTACACCACCCCATCCATGTTTATTGAAAGGAGAGTAATCTGCAATTACTTTTCCCGCACTGTCTACAACCGCTGCAGTTCCCTCTGGAATTAAATAAGGAGTATGATTTTCAGGCTTAATAAACTGCCAGCCAATTCCAATAAATAACAATACGATACCTACTTTAATAAATACAATTACCGCATTTACAATGGCAGATTCTTGTGTTCCTTTAATCAACAATAATGTGATTAGACCCAAAATCAATAATGCTGGTGCATTAATCATGCCTTGGTGTAATACACCTGCTGAGTCTGTAAAACTTTCAAAGGGGGAGTGACACCATTCATAGGGGATGGAGCCTCCGAATAATTTATTGAGGTACTCGCTCCATGCAATAGATACAGTGGCTGCACCTAAAGCATATTCCATAATTAATGCCCATCCAATAATCCAAGCAACCAATTCTCCTAATGTAACATAAGAGTAAGCATACGCACTACCTGCAATTGGAATCATTGCTGCAAACTCTGCATAACATAGACCAGCAAAAGCACAACCAATAGCGGCAATAATAAATGAAATGGTAACCGCTGGTCCTGCAGATTGTCCGGCAGCAGCAGCAGTTCTAACAAATAAACCGGCTCCAATAATGGCTCCGATGCCTAATGCAATTAAATTTCCGGCACCAAGTGTTCTTTGTAAACCATTGGTAGAATCCTCTGCATTGGCCAGCATCGCTGTAAGCGATTTCTTTCTGAATAAACTCATAGTTTTATTAATTGGGTTCTGGTTTTAAATTATCTGGCAAAATAGGTATTATATTCAATTTACGGCTATATTGCCAACTCAAATTTTGCCGGATGAAGAATAAACTGACTATTTATATCCTGATTGCCATGGTATTGGGAATTATTACAGGATATATTGTACATGAAAATGCCGCTCCGGAAACGATCAGTGGTTTTTCTAAAAACATCAAACTCCTTGGAACGATATTTATTAGATTAGTAAAAACCATTATAGCTCCATTGGTATTTAGTACACTAGTGGTAGGTATAGCAAAGCTGGGTGATCTTAAAACAGTAGGTAGAGTAGGAGGTAAAGCCATGTTATGGTTTGTTACCGCTTCTTTGGTAAGCTTATTAGTGGGAATGGTATTGGTTAATTATTTTCAACCAGGGTCATATATAGATTTATCGCAAGCAGATAATGCAGGGTTAAAAGACTTAATGGGTAAAACATCTGAGTTTTCTTTGCAAAAATTTATTGAGCATGTAGTGCCGTCTAGCATTTTTGAAGCAATGGCAACCAATGAGATTCTTCAAATTGTTGTATTCTCTATATTGTTTGGAGTGGCTGCCGCAAACCTTGGACCTTATTCAAAACCTGTTATTAATGCCCTTGATGTTGTTGCGCATATAATTTTAAAAATTGTTGGTTATGTAATGAATTTTGCTCCCTTTGGTGTGTTTGGTACACTTGCTGCAGTAGTTGCAGACAAAGGATTGAGTATTTTTAGTTTTTACTTTATTTACTTTGGCTATTTTGTTTTAGGTATTGCTGTGTTATGGGTGCTTTTATGTACAGTGGGATATATCATTTTAGGTAAACGAATGAAGGGCTTATTGAAAGCTATTGCCAATCCGTTATTGGTAGCATTTAGTACTACTAGTAGTGAAGCCGTGTTTCCGAAATTAACAGAAGAGTTAGAAAGATTTGGTTGTAAAAAAAGCATTGTATCTTTTATTTTACCGCTGGGCTATTCCTTTAATTTAGATGGAAGCATGATGTATATGACTTTTGCCAGCTTAGCCATTGCTCAAGCTTACGGAATTCATATGCCCATTGGCGAACAGATTACCATGTTATTGGTACTAATGTTAACCAGTAAAGGGATTGCTGGTGTTCCAAGAGCATCACTTATCATTGTATTGGCTACCTGTGCTATGTTTAAAATTCCACCAGAAGGGGTTGCATTGATTTTGCCAATTGATCATTTTTGCGATATGTTTAGAACTGGAACCAATGTATTAGGAAATGCATTGGCAACTACGGTGGTAAGTAAATGGGAAGGAGAATTACAAGAGGAAGGTGCAGTTGAACTGCAATCATAAACAGAATTAATGTAGTGTTATGTTAATGCAAATTTTATTAGAGTTTCATTGGACCAATTTATTACAACCTCAGTTTTATATTGAGCATGGTGGTTTGTGGTTGATCTTATTTGTGGTTTTTGCAGAAACTGGATTGTTCGCAGGTTTCTTTTTGCCTGGTGATAGCTTATTATTTGTTGCGGGTATTTACAGCACCAATTTAGCCAATGAATTCATACCAACAGGTAATGAAGTATTTGATTTATTGTTGATTATGATGCTGATTTCAGCAGCGGGTATAATTGGAAATACAACTGGATATTGGTTTGGTAGAAAAGTAGGTCCTTCTATGTACCAATGGAAAGAAAATATGTTTTTTAAACAGCGATACTTGCAACAAGCACATGAGTTCTATGAAAAGCATGGGGGTGGCGCTATTATTGTAGCTCGCTTTATTCCAATCGTAAGAACCTTTGCTCCAATAGTTGCGGGGATAGTTCAAATGGATCAAAAAAAGTTCAGCTTCTATAATGTGGTTGGCTGTGTGGCTTGGGTTGGTAGTATGCTTTTTGCTGGACATTTTTTGCAAAAATGGATATTGGCTCAATTTGGATTTGATTTAAAAGATCATTTAGAAATTATCGTACTAGGAATTGTGGCAGTTACTACTGCGCCGGTTATCATGAAATTGGTTTTTAATAAAAAGAAGTAAGCATCATGACGGCTAAAAAATATGGCATATTCTCTCTTCCAGTAATTGTAGCCGCCTTAGGTTATTTTGTAGATATCTACGACTTATTACTTTTTACAATTGTTCGTGAGCCAAGTTTAGCAGGTATTGGCGTTCAATTATCCGATAGTGTTCAAGTGATTGCAGCCAGCACTAAAATTATCAATTGGCAAATGGTGGGGTTATTAATTGGCGGGGTATTATGGGGTACCATTGGAGACAAAAAAGGAAGATTGAGTGTATTATTTGGATCAATAGCATTGTACTCTGTTGCCAATTTTGCTACAGGATTTGTTCAAACAGTAGATCAATATGCTTGGGCCAGATTTATTGCTGGCATTGGATTAGCGGGCGAATTAGGTGCGGGTATAACATTGGTGAGTGAATTATTACCCAAAGAGAAAAGAGGTGTAGGAACATCATTGGTTGCTGGCATTGGTTTGTTTGGAGCAGTGTTTGCCTATTTTGTTTACAAGCTTACCAATGATTGGAGGCTTTGTTATATGATTGGAGGAGGATTGGGTATTGGCTTATTGTTGTTGCGCATTTCTGTTACGGAGAGTGGCATGTTCCATAGTTTAAAAGAACAAGTGGGCATACAGAAAGGAAATTTCTTTATGTTCTTTAATAATAAAAAACGGTTTAAAAAATACTTGTTGGCTATTTTAATTGGATTACCAACTTGGTACGTGATTGGAATTTTAGTGAATCTCAGCAATCGTTTTGCAGGTGCATTATATGGCGAAAACAAGATAGAAAGTGGCAGAGCCATTATGTTTGCTTATGTAGGTATTGCAATTGGAGATATTTTAATTGGATTAGTAAGTCAATATTTTAAGAGTAGGAAAAAAGCATTACTCTCTTTTTATTTACTCTGTATGGCATGTTTGGTATTTTTCTACAGTAGCTACAATAACAGTGATGCTTCCATGTATTTAATTTGTGGCTTATTGGGCTTTAGTACTGGGTTCTGGGCTATTTTCATAACGATGGGTGCAGAACAATTTGGAACCAATTTAAGAGCAACTGCTGCAACAACTATTCCTAATATGGTAAGGGGAGCATTGCCGCTGATTAACTTAATGTTCCTTAATTTATTTCAGCAAACTTGGGGTTGGTCACTCATTCAAAGTGGAATCATCACTGGATTAATAATTATGTTTATTACTTTGGTTGCTTTCTATTTTACCGAAGAAACTTTTCATAAAGATTTGGATTTTGTTGAGAAGCATAATTAAATAAAATAGATCGACCATGGAAGCTGCAACAAAAAAAATATTGGTCATTCGTTTTTCTTCAATAGGCGATATTGTGTTAGCTTCTCCAGTGTTTAGGTGTTTAAAGCAACAACTGCCTGGCGTTGAAGTGCATTTTTTAACTAAGCACTCTATGAAAGCAGTTACAGAAGCAAACCCATATATAGACCAGTTTCATTATTTTAATAATAACCTAAATGAGCTGATTCCAAAGCTAATGAGTCAACAGTTTGATTTCATTATAGATTTACATAAAAATTTTAGGTCTTGGTTGATTCAATTTCAATTAAAAGTTCCTGTATATGGATATCATAAGTTAAGCAGGCAGAAATGGTTACTAACGCGTTTTGGAATCAATCAAATGCCTGATAGACATATTACCCTAAGAAGCTTAGACGCCCTAGCTGCACTTGGTGTAGTGAATGATGAACAAGGTCTTGACTATTTTATTCCTGATGGTAAAGGCATTCAAACAAATGATTTACCTGCATCACATCAGTTTGGATATATTGCTATTGTAATAGGAGCTTCTTATGCAACCAAAAAATTACCTATCCCTAAGTTGCAGCAACTTTGTGCTCAAATTCAATACCCCATTATTTTAATCGGAGGTAAAGAAGACCAGCAAGAAGGACATGAAATTGCAAGTATTGATCCCATTCGAATTTATAATGCTTGCGGTAAATTTTCATTACATGAGTCTGCTGATTTAGTTAAACAGGCAAAATTGGTAATATCTCATGATACAGGACTGCAATACATTGCTTGTGCCTTCAATAAAAAAGTATTGGCTATTTGGGGGGGCACTTCTCCAAAGTTAGCCGTTGAACCTTATTACGGTTCAAAACAATTGGCATCGCATAAAAATGAAGTAGGGTATCACAATTTTATTGTTCCTGATTTATCCTGTCAACCTTGTAGTAATTATGGCAAAAAAAAATGCCCCAAAGGGCATTTTAATTGTATGCAGTTACAAGATACCGCAAGCATTGCAGCAATGGCAATGCAGTGGATCCAATAATTATAATGTTTTCAACACATCGTTCATGCTTCTTACTGCATCGGCGCTCTTATTAAATGCAGCTTGTTCTTCTTCATTTAATTTAAGGTCGATGATTTTTTCCCAACCATTCTTTCCAATGGTTACGGGAACGCCTAAACAAATATCGTTTTGACCATATTCGCCTTCTAAGCTAACGCAACAGGTGAATAATTTTTTCTCATCGCGTACAATGCTTTCAACCAATGCGGCTCCGGCAGCACCTGGTGCATACCATGCAGATGTACCTATGAGTTTAGTTAGTGTTGCTCCACCCACCATGGTATCATTTACAATTTGTTGTTGTTGTTCTACAGAAAGGAAATCAGTTACTGGAGCGCTATTCCATGTAGCGTAACGAATCAAAGGAATCATGGTAGTGTCTCCATGACCGCCTACAACCAATGCATTTAAATCGGCAGGGCTGCAATTCAAATGTTGACTTAGTTGATATTTGAAGCGGCTGCTGTCTAATGTGCCACCCATTCCAATAATTCTATTTTTTGGTAAACCTGTTGCAGTTAACGCCAAGTAAGTCATTGTATCCATTGGATTACTAATTACAATGATAATAGCGTTTGGTGAATACTTCAAAATGTTTTCGCAAACACCTTTTACAATACCTGCGTTGGTTCCAATTAATTCTTCGCGAGTCATACCTGGTTTACGAGGAAGACCAGAAGTAATCACTACCACATCACTGCCTGCAGTTTTACTGTAATCGTTGGTGCTTCCGGTAATTTTTGTGTCAAAACCTAGTAATGCTGCTGTTTGCATCATGTCTTGGGCCTTGCCTTCTGCAAAACCTTCTTTGATGTCTAGTAATACCAGCTCAGTACATAATTCCTTACGGGCAATATTATCGGCACAAGTTGCTCCTACAGCACCAGCACCTACTACAGTAACTTTCATAATCGGCATTATTTAAAGTGGTTAATTTAAGTGGTGCAAAGGTACGTGCAGCAGTCCTATTTTTTGTGAATAAATTGTAATAATTCAGGCATTTCTACACCCGACTCCCAAGCTTTTACAAACTGCTTATTTTGATCGTATAATGCCACGAATGGAGTGAATTTGACCTGAAAAAATGCCGGTATAGTATATTCTGGGTCTCTTCCAATGATGATATTAGGATATAAGTCAAATTGATATTTTCTACCAAACGCCTTAATATCATTGAATTCTCGATAACTAACCCAAATAAATTGGACTTGTTTTAAACTGTCCATATTTCGAATCATTTGGTCTGCTTCGTATTGGCAATGACCACAATCTGGACTGAAGTAGACAATGCATGTAAAGTCTGCTTTAGGTGCCATTCTATTGGTAAATAAGCTACTGTCTGTTAAAATTAATTTGAATTCGGGGAGGGCAGGGTTTTTCACATACGCAGGTCTATTGTCAATTGGACTTTGCGCTTGAATTGCTAATGAACTCAATATTAAAACCAGGAAAGCAAAAAAACACTTTCGTTTCATAAATTATTATTAATTGCTTGTTTTATTTGCCCGCTTCTTGCATACGCATCTGCTTCGCATCTTGCAAAAATTCTGATGCAAAAATAAAATCGTTTAGTAATTGGTCTTTACTAAATATAATGTCTTTATTAGAACCTTCCCATTGTTTCTTTCCATTGTATAAGTACAAAATATGGTCCCCAATTTCCATCACACTATTCATATCATGGGTTACCACAACTGTAGTCATTTTGTAATCGGTTGTAATTTCTTTAATCAGCTTGTCTATTACCATGGAGGTTTGTGGATCTAATCCTGAGTTGGGCTCATCGCAAAATAAGTACTTCGGATTTAATACAATGGATCTGGCTATTCCCACTCTTTTTTTCATACCACCACTAATTTCAGCGGGAAATCTTTTATGGGCATCTTTTAAATTAACTCTTTCTAATACTTCGTCTACTTTTTTTAATTTCTCTCCATGGGTTAATTTGGTAAACATGTCTAAGGGAAACTTTACATTTTCTTGAACCGTCATTGAATCAAATAAAGCATTTCCTTGGAAAAGCATGCCTATTTTTTGTCTCAATAATTTTTTGGTTTTATCATCCATTGTAACCAAATCTTCTCCATCAAATTCAATACTACCCTCATTTGGTTTAATTAAACCAACGATGCATTTAGTTAAAACCGTTTTACCACTTCCACTAGTGCCAATAATTAAGTTGCATTTACCGCTCTCCATTACCGCATCAATTCCCTGAATGATTATTCGGTCATCAAAGCTTTTACTGATATTTTTTAACGTAATCATGGTAATGTAAACTACTGAATTGTTCTTAATTGAGCTCGATCTGATTTTTTAACAAGTCTTCCATGGTATCTCTTTTTCTGATAAGATGCATTTCACCTTCTTTATACAATAACTGTGCTGGTAAAAATCTTGAATTGTAATTGCTTCCCATTTCAAAACCATATGCTCCCGCATTGTCTATTACCAATAAATCGTTTTCCCTGATTTCATTAATTGGCCTGTCCCAAGCAAAATTATCTGTCTCGCAAATATTCCCTGTTACTGCATAATTTTTTATTTGGCCACTGGGGTTACTGATATTTCTGATGGGATGATAAGCTTCGTAAAACATTGGGCGTATAAGGTGATTAAAGCCACTATTAATGCCGGCAAATAACACGGTTGGTGTTTCCTTTATCACATTCACGCTTGTGATTAAATAGCCACACTCACTCACTAAATATTTACCTGGCTCAAACCAAACCTGAAATTTTTTACCATAAGTTATTTCAAACTTATTCAAAACTTCGCCTACTTTTTTGGCTAATAGCGGTATATCTGTTCCTTTTTCATTGGACTGATAAGGCACTTTAAATCCACCTCCCATATCTAACACTTGTAGGTCTTGGAAATGCGGAACTAAGTCAAAGAATATATCTGCAACTTGAATAAATACATCTACATCTTTTATTTCACTACCCGTATGAACATGCAAGCAGTTAATACGTAATTGATATTGATTTTTTAGTGAAAGAATTTCCTCTAACTGTTCTAATGGTATGCCGAATTTGCTTCCACTATGGCCTGTTGAAATTTTTAAATTTCCACCTGCCATAATATTGGGTCTTAGTCTGATGCCAACAGGGTACCTGCTTCCATATGCTTTACCAAACTTTTCTAAGTTGCTTAAGCTGTCTATATTCACTGAAACACCTGATTCAACTGCAGCCACAATTTCTTCAAAAGCAATACCATTACTAGTGTACAAAATTTGTTCTGGATTAAATCCGGCTTTTAGTGCCAAATAAACTTCATTAATTGAGCTGCAATCAATATTGCATCCAATCATATGAATATGTTTTAATACCGAGATATTTGTAAGTGCTTTACATGCATAAAAAAAACGGGTATAAACCCCTTCAAATGCTTGTTGTAATTGTTGGTATTGAGCAGTTATTTTTTCTGCATGATACACATACAATGGAGTGTCATATTGTGTTGCAGCTGCTTGAAGTTGTTCGTTGGAAATTGTTAAAGACATGGTGTAAAGATAATCCAACTATTGCGGATTATTCTCGTCTTCAACATCGTTTGATAAATTATCCGTATCATCATCTGAAGCTTCTTCAGAAGTTGATTCTATATCGGATGATTCATTCAATTCTGCAATGATGAGTTCACCTTCTTCATTTACCGTTAAGTCGGAAACATCACCTTCAATTATTTCTTCATCAGTAGGTAATGCCGCCATTGCATCAGCAATCTGATTATCGGTAAAGTCTTCAGGTCTTATTATAGTACCTTCTACAATTTGCTCGGCCAATACCTCTTTAATTTTGGGTAAATCAGCAGCACTGTTGATGCCAAAATAATCCATGAAAGTTTTTGAAGTAGCATATACCAATGGCTTTCCTGGCAACTGCTCGTTTCGTCCGCTAATTAAGATCAATTCTTTCTCTAATAATTTCTGTATAGAGTAGTCGCTATTTACACCTCTGATAGCTTCAATTTCTCCTTTTGTAATGGGTTGCTTATAACCAATGATTGCTAGCGTTTCTAAAGCTGCATTCGATAGTCGCTTTAAAAACTTGTCTCCATTTAATTGTGCAATCGTTTTATGATAGTCTTTCTTTGTAAGGAATTGCCATCCACCACCACTTTCTCTCACTTCAAAAGGATAAAATTCTGCTGCGTATTTTTCTCTAATCCCTTCTACTGCCGTTTCCACCTGGTCCAACGAAATTCTTTCTTCTAAAAATCCGAAACTGTTATTAATGAGCTCTACAATATCCAATGAAGTCAGCGGTTTTTCACTGGCAAAAATGAGCACTTCAATATGTGGTATGATTTCGCTTAATTCCATGGTTGTATTGGCTATTATCCTTGTAATGCAGCGGCTCCGCTCACAATCTCTGTTAACTCAGTTGTAATAGCAGCTTGACGTGCACGGTTATAACTGATTTTTAATGATTTCAGTAATTCGTTTGCGTTTTCGCTTGCTTTATCCATAGCAGTCATACGTGCACCATGTTCACTTGCGTTACCGTCTAATACTGCTTTGAATAATTGGGTATTCAAGATTTTCGGCATTAATTCTGCAATTAATACTTCCTTGGCTGGTTCAAAAATAAAATCTGCTTTCTTGCTACCTGCTTTAGGGGCAACTTTTGGAATAGGTAAAAATTGCTCTGCTACAAATGCTTGAGTTGCCGCATTTTTAAATTCACTATAAATGATTTCAACTGCATCAAATTCTTTTTGTTCAAAAGCTTTCATAGCAGCTTGAGCAGCTTCTTGTACCGCTTCAAAATTCAAATTCAAATAAATGTCTTTGAAACGCTCTTTGGTATTATATCCTGCTTTATTTAAGCTTTCCCAACCTTTCTTCCCAATATTCCAAACTGTAACGTTTCCTTTATTAAATTGACTGCTGTATTTTTCTGCAACAGTACTCTTTGCTAATTTAACAATATTCGCATTGTATCCTCCACATAAACCTCTGTCCGATGTAATTACAATCAACAATACTTTTTCAATTGTTCTTTCTTCTGCCAATGCCAAAGTAGTACCACCCTCGATACTGCTCACAATATTGCTGAGCATTTCCTGCAATTTTTGGGCGTAAGGGCGCATTTGGGTAATTGCATCCTGTGCACGGCGTAATTTAGCCGCACTCACCATTTTCATTGCCTTGGTAATTTGCTGAGTACTTTGAACACTTTTGATTCGGTTCCTAACCTCTTTTAATTGACCTGCCATTTGTAAGGTTTAAATTTTAAATCTAACGGGTTGCAAAAGTAGCTGAAAAGGCTATAAATTCCAATAAGTTTAATGGATTATTTAAAGGGGCAAACGCAATCCAATGCCATTTCCGCTTGCATGAATTTGAAGTTTAGACAATTGCCCCTCTAATATTTTGCCATTCCTTCGGTGGTTTCCGTATTGAACTAAGTCAAATACGAGTAAAAATGCCCCCTGAAGTAACAAGCTATTGCCATAACCGGTGGTTTTGAGGTTATTAAGCCTATCCCCATTTTCCTTTAATAAAAAGCCTGTTGCTATATAGGCCAAATCTAAGCCGCTATTGAGTAGGAGTATTTTTTCTAGTTTTTGCTGTGCTAATTGGTTTTGGGGATAGGTATATTTTCGGGTTAGTTCTTTCCTTAGCTGAATGAGCCCCCAACTGGCAATTCCTAAGTTTGCAATATTCCAATAGGCATTCATTTTAAAGAAATGTACTCCTGAACCAGTAGCATTGGTGGCAGAAATACTGCCTTGTATTATATTGACTCCTGCCCAAGCTGCCAGAATGGTCATATTAGATTTGTTTTTATTGTATCTGTCTGCAGCAATAGAATCATTAATCAATATGAGGCTGTCTAATTGGCTAAGAGGAAGACTGTCTTGAATAAGTGGTTGAGTCTGGTATGGCTTTGTTTCATTCAATTCTTGGCTTTGTGCAGCCGCTGTATTGAATGCCATTAATATGCTTAAAAAAACCGTTGATAGAATAGTTAATTGCTTCATTTGCTTCTAAAATCAAAACCTTACCTTTGGCGGCTCTCATTCAGGGTGCCAAATTGACTAAAATAAAATTGTTGCACGCTGTTTGACTGTTAAATTTTTTCATATCAGAGTATTAAAAATATGTTGAAGTTCATTTCTAAGTTATTCGGGGGTAGTAAAAGTGAGAAAGATGTACAGCAGTTGATGCCAATCATCCAAAAAACCAATCAGTTTTTTCAACAATATCAGTCATTGACTAATGATGAGTTGAGAAATAAAACGGTGGAATTTAAAGCTAGAATTCAAGATCATTTAAAAGGGATTGATGCTGAAATTGCTGCAGAGAAAGCCGCTGCTGAAGCATTACCCGAAATGGACATTCATGGCCGAGATACCATCTATAAAAATATAGATAAACTAAGAAAAGACCGCGATAAAAAAATTGAAGAAGCTTTGGCAATGATTCAGCCAGAAGCGTTCGCAGTTATTAAAGAAGCTGCTAGAAGATTCAAAGAAAACGAAACCTTGGTTTCTACTGCAACAGCTCTAGATAGAGACCTAAGTGTTAAAAAAGAATATGTAACCATTCAAGGCAACGAATCTATTTTTAATAATACTTGGACTGCTGCAGGGGGTAAAGTAACCTGGAATATGGTGCATTACGATGTTCAGTTAATTGGAGGTTCGGTATTGCATCAAGGCAAAATTGCTGAAATGGCTACTGGAGAAGGTAAAACCTTGGTGTCTACTCTACCAGCGTATTTAAATGCATTAGCAGGTGAAGGGGTACATATTGTTACCGTGAACGATTACTTGGCCAAACGCGATAGTGAGTGGAATGGTACTTTATTTGAGTGGTTGGGTTTAACAGTAGATTGTATAGACAAACACGAGCCCAATAGTGAGTCTAGAAGAAAAGCTTATTTGGCAGATATTACCTATGGTACCAATAATGAATTTGGCTTCGACTATTTAAGAGATAATATGGTGCATAGCCCTGAAGAAATGGTTCAGCGAAAGCACCATTTTGCCATGGTAGATGAAGTGGATTCTGTTTTAATTGATGATGCTAGAACTCCTTTAATTATTTCTGGTCCAATTGGATACCAAACAGGAGAACAACAATTCTTTGCGTTAAAACCCAGAATTGAAAAATTAGTTGAAGCACAAAAAAGAGCAACCCAACAGTTTTTAACAGAGGCTAAGAAAAAAATTGCAGAAGGGAATGATGATCCAAAAGATGGTGGTTTGGCTTTATTCAGAGCGCATCGTGGTCTTCCTAAAAATAGTGCGTTAATTAAATTCTTAAGTGAACCTGGTAATCGAGTAAAATTACAGAAAGCAGAAAATCATTATTTAGCCGACCAACAGCGTGAAATGCCAAAGGCAGATGAAGAACTGTATTTTTATATTGATGAAAAAAATAATTCTGTAGAATTAACCGATAAAGGAATTCAATTAATTACTGGACAAGGTGAAGATCCTCATTTCTTTGTATTGCCCGATATTAGCTTAGGCCTTGCTGCCATTGACAATGATGCAAGTTTACCTGCCGATCAAAAATTATTTAAGAAAGAATCATTAATTAATGAGTATTCTGTAAAAGCAGATCGTATTCACACCGTTCAACAACTATTAAAAGCCTATACTTTATTTGACAAAGATGTAGAGTATGTAGTAATGGATGGTGCTGTTAAAATTGTGGATGAACAAACAGGCCGTATTTTAGATGGTAGAAGGTACTCAGATGGTTTACATCAAGCTATTGAAGCGAAAGAAAATGTAAAAATTGAAGCGGCTACTCAAACATATGCAACGGTAACTTTACAGAACTATTTTAGAATGTACCACAAATTAGGTGGTATGACGGGAACTGCAGAAACAGAAGCTGCAGAATTATGGGACATCTATAAATTAGATGTGGTTAGCATTCCTACCAATGTGCCTGCAATTAGAAAAGACGAAGAAGATAAAATCTTCAAAACCAAAAGAGAGAAGTTTGGTGCAGTGATAGACGAGATCGTTTTATTGCGCGAAGCAGGAAGGCCAGTATTAGTAGGTACAACTTCTGTTGAAGTAAGTGAATTATTGAGTAGAATGCTTAGGCAAAAGCAGATTCCGCACAATGTATTGAATGCAAAACAGCACTCTCGTGAAGCACAAATTGTTGCTGAAGCAGGTTTAGCTGGTGCAGTTACTATTGCTACCAATATGGCTGGTCGTGGTACCGACATTAAATTAGGGCCTGGTGTAAAAGATGCAGGTGGCTTGGCAATCCTAGGTACTGAAAGACACGAGTCTAGAAGAGTTGATCGTCAGTTAAGAGGTCGTGCTGGTCGTCAAGGTGATCCTGGTTCTTCTTTGTTTTTTGTTTCTTTAGAAGACGACTTAATGCGCATGTTTGGTAGTGAACGTATTGCCAAAGTGATGGATTTTGCTGGTTACAAAGAAGGGGAAGTGATTCAAGCTGGTATGATTACCAAGTCTATTGAAAGAGCACAACGCAAAGTAGAAGAAAATAATTTCGGAATCAGAAAGCGTTTGTTAGAGTATGATGATGTAATGAATAAGCAGCGTACTGTAATTTATAGTAAGCGTAACCATGCTTTATTTGGAGAGCGATTAGCACTAGACTTAGACAACGCAATGTATGCGGTTGCAGAAGGGTTAGTCGTATCTTTCAAAGAGCAAAATGAATACGATCAATTTAAACTCGCTGCAATTGTAAATTTCGGAATTGACACTTCAATAACACTTGAAGAATTTAATAAAACCAACGCCAATCAATTGGCAGAGAAGTTATACAATGAAGCTATTGCACAATATGAAAAAAGAAAGCAGGACATGATGGTTCAGTCTGTTCCTGTATTCAAGAATATTAAATTGCAACAAGGTTCTCATATTGACAATGTAATTGTTCCATTTACCGATGGCAAACGCCAAGTTCAGGCTTTGGCCAATATGGAAAAAACCTTACAAACAAATGGCGCTGAATTATTGCACTCTTTAGAAAGAACGGTAACCTTAGCATTTATAGACAATGCTTGGAAAGAACATTTGCGTTCCATGGACGATTTAAAACAAAGTGTACAAACCGCCACTTATGAACAGAAAGATCCATTGGTTATTTATAAAATGGAAGCGTTTGAATTGTTCAGAAAAATGGATGGTGAAGTAAATAGAGAAATTGTTCAATTCCTATGCCATGCTGGTATTCCATTAGCTGAAGGGGATGAACTACAAGAAGGTCGTCAAGAAAAAACAGATATGAGTAAGTTAAGTGCCAATAAAGACCAAGTAGATGCTGCTGGTCAAGAATATGGTGCCAACGAAAATGATTATTATGATCCAACACCAGTAAAACAAGAGCCTGTTAAAGTAGGTCCTAAAATTGGAAGAAACGATCCATGTCCTTGTGGAAGCGGCAAGAAATTTAAATCTTGTCACGGTAAGGACGCATAAGAAAATAGTATTGATTGAAGATTTAATTGACCAAATTGTAAATAAAAAAAACCGATGAAATTTCATCGGTTTTTTTATACTCAAATAATCATATTGTTTGTATGGGAAGGATCAATTTATAGTCGGAATGCTACACCAAAATCCATACAGAAAGATTTTATTTGTGATGTAGTATTGCTGGCGTTGGTCCAGGTATATTTTCTAGTCCCGATATTAAATTTGAATTTTACTTTATTGTCTTCGTCGTCAAAGTCTACAAGCGATACACCCCATCCAAAAAACTGAGGAGATCTTGTTACATCTGCATAACCTTCTTCTTTTAATTTTACACCAGGAGAAATACCTCCTTCTACATATAAGCCACTAAATGCCCAGGTTCCTCCAATGATGAAAAGATTGGTAAATCCTGCATTCTTGAATACCTCTTTTTGGTCGTCTGGATCAAATCCGTTTCTAAAAGCAAATGGATAAATCCTTGCTCCAATGGGTTTTTGCGTCATTGTTACATTCGTTAGAAAAGTAGTTTGGTTTCTGAAATTCTGCGGCTCTAATCCTGCAATTGCAGCCACTTTTACAAACATTTTATCCGTATATCCAAGGTTTAAGAAATTGTATTCTAAAGTTAACCTGGGTTGTATTCCTTTTGATTTATAAAACTGTCCAAATACTTCAGTTGCTTTAGGACTGGCAATTCCAATATAAACACCTAATCTAGGTTTCATGCCTTTTTGTGCAGACGCTGAAAATAAAGCGGTAATAAAGCAGAGGGTTAATAAGTACTTATTCATGATCATTTATTTATGCGAAAGAAGTGCTTTTTAACAGCCGTAACAATACCGTAGTTACGGTATTTGCTATCTTTGCCTAAATTGAGTTTATGCATTTAGCTACTTATATTGATCATACTATTTTAAAGCCAACCACCCTAGTGTCTGAAGTGGCCCAAATTTGTAAAGAAGCAGCTGAATACAAGTTTGCAGCGGTTTGTGTTCCCCCCAACTTCGTAAAAAAAGCCAAGGAGTTTTTAGTTGGTACCAATGTTAAAGTGGCAACCGTAATTGGGTTTCCTTTTGGTTATTCTGCTGTGGAAGCCAAGTTGGCTGAAATTGTTTTAGCCATGGTAGATGGGGTGGATGAATTGGATGTAGTGGCCAATATTAGTGCAATAAAAAACCAAGATTGGGTGTATTTGGCCAATGAGTTAAATCATATCATGCCTGTGGTGAAGTCTAAGAATAAAACCATCAAAATCATTATTGAAAGTGGCATTTTAACCAACGATGAAATAATTAAATGCTGCGAATTATACGGTGTTGCAGGTATTGATTATTTAAAAACATCTACTGGATACGCTGAAAAAGGGGCTTCTGTGGAAGCAGTGAAACTGTTTAGGTTGCATTTGCCAGATGCGGTTCAAATTAAAGCATCAGGAGGGATTAGAGACTATACTTTTGCTGCTGAATTAGTAGAAGCGGGTGCAACTAGATTGGGCTGTAGTGCTAGTTTAGCAATTGTAAAGGGAGAACCAAATACCAATAACGCAACGTATTAACCTTATATTTACCCAATGAAAACAGGTATGTTTTTATTATTGATTGGTCTATTGGTTTTTTCAAGCGTTTTTGCTTGTTCAAGCGATACTGTAATTATTGTAAAAGATGCTCGCTTAGATATTTTAGTTGCAAAGCAAAATCAAATTAATAAGCGAACTGCCATGATGACTAGTGCAGGATTATACAAAGGGTATCGCTTACAAGTTATCAGCACTGCTAAAAGAGATGATGCCAATAAAATGAAAACAGATTTGATGAATCGTTTTCCTGATCAAAAATCTTACACGCTTTTTCAATCTCCCAACTTTAAAGTTAGAATTGGCAACTTCCTAAAAAAAGAAGACGCAGAGAAATATAGAAACCAAATAAGTAAATTTTTTCCTAAAGGAATTTATATAGTAGAAGATACTATTGAATATACTCCTCCAGAGGAAGAACAAGAATAGTTAAGCAATTCGCATGTTAAAAGAAAAAATTAAAGCACTCGCTCATACTATTGCACCCGAACTGATTGGCATCAGACATCATTTGCATGCAAACCCAGAATTGAGTTACCAAGAATTTAAAACAGCTGCTTTTGTTCAAGAACAGTTAACCCAAATGGGAATTGAATTTGAAGTAAAAGCTACCACAGGTATTTTGGCAACTATTAAAGGGAACAATCCAACCTCGCGTATTATTGCTTTGCGTGCTGATATGGATGCACTGCCTATTCAAGAAGAGAATAACGTGCCTTATCAATCTCAAAATGAAGGAGTGATGCATGCTTGTGGTCATGATGTGCATACAACTGTATTATTAGGGGCAGCTCGTATTTTAAATGAATTGTGTGCTGAGTGGGAAGGCACTATAAAACTTTTATTCCAACCAGGCGAAGAAAGAAATCCTGGAGGGGCGAGCTATATGATTAAGGATGGAGTATTAGAAAATCCAAGACCAGATGGTATTGTAGCATTGCACGTTCATCCAGGTTTGGATGTGGGGAAACTCAGTTTCAGAAAAGGACGTGTAATGGCAAGTGCCGATGAAATTTATATTACTATTAGAAGTAAAGGAGGGCATGCAGCTGCACCACATTTAACTGCAGATACAGTTTTAATTGCTTCTCATTTGATTGTGAGTTTGCAACAAATCATTTCAAGAAACAATAGCCCTATTTCTCCATCAGTTTTATCTATTTGTTCCATACAAGGTGGAAATACCACCAACGTAATTCCTAGTGAAGTAAAATTGATGGGAACTTTTAGGGCAATGGACGAAACTTGGCGTTATAAAGCACATGAGTTGATTAGAAAGCAAGCAATTGGTTTAGTAGAGAGTATGGGTGCAGAAATTGATTTGCATATTGATATTGGTTATCCTACTGTAGATAACGACCCTGAGTTTACAGAAGCAGCTTGGCAATTAGCCAACGATTTTATGGGCAAGCAGCATGTTGAAGAAACTGAATTGAGAATGGGGGCGGAAGATTTTGGTTATTATACACAAGTGATACCTGGATGTTTTTTTAGATTGGGTGTTCGCAATGAAGCAAAAGGAATCATTCATCAAGTACATACCCCTAAATTTGACATTGATGAATCAGCCATTGAAATAGGCGCTGGCATGATGGCTTTTTTGGGAATTAGTTTAACAAAATAGTTTATAACGAATCATATTTATGTCTGATAATAAGCAATCCAAATTACGTAGAGAGCAAGCATTGGAATATCATTCAAGTGGTAGACCTGGTAAGATTGAAGTAATACCTACCAAAGAAGCTAAAACGCAAAGAGATCTTTCATTAGCATATAGCCCTGGTGTTGCAGAGCCTTGTAAAGAAATAAAGGAAAATCCCGAAAACATTTATAAGTACACAGCTAAAGGAAATTTGGTGGGTGTAATTACCAATGGCACTGCGGTGCTTGGTTTGGGTGATATTGGTCCTGAAGCAAGTAAACCAGTGATGGAAGGGAAAGCGGTATTGTTTAAAATATTTGCAGACATTGATGTATTTGATATTGAGATTAACGAGAAAGATCCTGAAAAATTTGTACAGATTGTCAAGTCTTTAGAACCCACTTTTGGCGGAATTAATTTGGAAGATATTAAAGCCCCTGAGTGTTTTTATATAGAGCAGCAACTGAAAGAGCAGATGAATATTCCAGTGATGCACGATGATCAGCATGGAACTGCTATCATCAGTAGTGCTGCAATGTTGAATGCATTGGAATTGCAAAAAAAGCGAATTGATAAAGTTCGTTTTGTTATCAATGGCGCAGGTGCTGCTGCAATGGCTTGTATCAACTTGTATGTAGCATTGGGTGCCCGTCATGAGAATTTTATTGTGTTTGATAAGGATGGAGTGTTACATCAAGAACGAACAGACTTGGGCAAGGGACGCGAAAAATTTGCAGTAAAAAAATCGGATTGGACTTTGGCCAAGGCAATGAAAGATGCCGATGTGTTTTTAGGGTTAAGCGTAGGAAATGTGGTAACACAAGAAATGGTTAAATCCATGGCGAAGAATCCTATTGTATTTGCTATGGCGAATCCCGATCCGGAAATTACTTATGAAGATGCTGTTGCAGTGAGGAAAGATATTATCATGGCTACTGGAAGATCAGATTATCCTAACCAGGTTAATAATGTATTGGGTTTTCCTTACATTTTTAGAGGGGCATTAGATGTTAGAGCAACCCAAATTAATGAAGCCATGAAATTGGCTGCAGTACGTGCGCTTGCTGAATTGGCCAAAACGGCTGTGCCAGATATTGTTAACTTGGCGTATAACCAAAGCAATATGAGTTTTGGTCCATTGTATATTATTCCAAAACCATTAGACCCTCGTTTGTTAAGTACGATTGCGCCTGCTGTTGCAAAAGCAGCAATAGAGAGTGGAGTTGCACAAAAAACAATCACCAATTGGGATGGCTATGTGTTGGAATTAAATAAGCGATTAGGCTTAGACAACCAACTGTTTAGAGTAGTAAGTAATAAAGCAAGAAGAGATCCTAAACGCTTGGTTTTTGCTGAAGCAGATAATTTAAAAATATTAAAAGCAGCAACCATCATTTACGATGAAGGAATTGCTTATCCAATTTTATTGGGTGATCCGGAAAAAATCAATCGAATTGCTGATGCAAATAGCATCGACTTATCTGATATTCCTATTGTAGATCCTAGAAGTGATGCGATGGAATCGAAGCGAGAATTCTACGGAGAATTATTCTTTAAGAAACGTCAACGAAAAGGATTTAATCATCACGAGAGTATGAAAGTGATGAAAGATCGAAACCATTTTGGTTGTATGATGGTGGAAACCGGAGACGCTGATGCAATGCTATCAGGTCTTACTAAAAACTATGCAGAAGCAATTAGACCCGCATTGCAAATAATTGGAACTGAAGAGGGTGTCAAGAAAATTGCAGGTATGTATTTGTTGTTAACCAAAAAGGGGCCTTTGTTTTTGGCAGATACAACAGTCAATTTTCATCCCACTGCAGAAGAGTTGGCCGATATCACTCAAATGGTTGCTAAAGAAGTAAGAAGTTTTAACTTAACTCCAAGGGTTGCTATGTTAAGCTACAGTAATTTTGGAAGTAGTGATTCTTCAGAAGCAAGATTGGTTGCAGAAGCTACCAGAATATTAAAACAGAGAGATCCTAATTTAATTGTTGATGGTGAAATGCAGGGAAGCCTTGCCTTCAATAAAGAAATTCTAAGAGACAATTATCCATTCAGTGATTTAGTAGAACAAGAAGTAAATGTATTAATGTTCCCGAATTTAACTGCGGGAAATGTGGCTTATAATTTATTGAAAGAAGTAGGAGGTGCCGATGCCATTGGTCCAATATTATTAGGACTTAAAAAACCAGTACATGTATTGCAGCTGGGTAGCAGTGTAAGAAATATTATCAATATGGCGTTGGTTGCAGTTGTTGATGCTCAAATGAAAACCAGGGTAGATACAGCTGAAGAAGTTCAAAGGAGTTCATGGTGGAAAAGCAGAAGAAAAAACAAGAAAACGACTAACTAATTATAACCCTATCTTTATTCTATGAATTTTTTCACTCATTTAGGTAAGTTCTTATTAATGCTGAAAGGCATGTTTTCTAAGCCAGAGAACTTCAAAATGTATTGGAAAGAATTCATGCATCAATGCGTAGAAATTGGAATGGGTGCTTTGCCTATTGTCATTATTATTTCTTTGTTTTTAGGTGCAGTTACAACTATTCAAACTGCCTATCAATTAGTAAGTCCATTAGTTCCGCAAAGTACCATTGCACAAATTGTTAGAGACAGTATGATACTAGAGCTTTCTCCTACTGTTGTAAGTATTGTATTAGCAGGTGTTGTTGGAAGTAAAATTGCCAGTGAACTAGGAAATATGCGAGTGAGTGAACAAATTGATGCGCTAGAAATTATGGGAATAAATACCAAAGCCTATTTGCTGTTTCCCAAAATTTTAGGGGCATTAGTAGTTGTTCCTTGTTTAATTGTGATTTCTGCAGTATTAGGTATATGGGGTGGAAGAACTGCTGGTGAATTGGCTGGTATATTAGCCAACGATACATTTGATATTGGTTTAAGACAAAACCTGAATTTTTTTAACATCAACTTTGCTTTATATAAGGCTTACACTTTTGCTTTTATCATTAGCAGTGTTCCAGCCTATTACGGTTATTATGTAAAAGGTGGTGCGCTAGAAATTGGTAGAGCAAGTACCAGTGCAGTTGTGGTAAGTTGTATTTTAATTTTATTAGCAGATTATTTATTAGCAGCACTCTTGTTGTAAACTGAATATTGGTTAAATTGAGAAATGAATTCTCAGTTCCCTGCCTTCAAAAAAATCATCACTAGCCCTATCCGTTTTGCTTTTTTTAAATTAGTAAAACTGCCTGCAGCATTTATTGCAGGATTAAAAGTGGGTTATATAGATGAAGAAAAAACCGTGATTTTAGTAAAACATGGTTGGCTCAATCAAAACCCGTTTAAGTCTATGTATTTTGCTGTTCAAGCGATGGCTGCGGAAATGAGTACAGGTTTGTTCCCCGTAGGGCAAACCTATAAAAGAAGCCCCGCTGTAAGTATGTTGGTGGTTGGATTAGACGCAAAGTTTGTAAAGAAAGCAACAGGATTAATTGCATTTACTTGTACCGACGGTTTAATGGTTGCTGAAACCATTGAGGATACTATTCAAAGTAAAGAAGGAAAAACAATTGTATGCAAATCTATTGGTACCAATACCAATGGCGAAGTTGTTGCGGAATTTAATATCACTTGGAGTTTTAAATCAAAATAAGTATGAAAATTTCTTTTCATGGTGCCGCTAGAACCGTTACAGGGTCTAAACATTTACTTACTTTAAAGAGTGGCAAAAAAGTATTATTGGATTGTGGGTTATTTCAAGGAATGGGAAAAAATACCGAAGAGCTGAATGCAAAATTTGGATTTGAACCTGCTGAAATTAGTTACTTGATATTATCGCATGCACATATTGATCATTCTGGATTAATACCTAAATTGGTTAAAGAGGGTTTTAAGGGTACTATTTATGCAACACCTGCCACCAAGGCTTTGGCTGAAATTTTGTTAGAAGATTCTGCTATTATACAAAGAGATGATACCAAGTTCATCAATAAGCGAAGAGCAAAAAAAGGTTTGCCCCCTTTTGAACCATTATATGATTTAGAAGATGCTGCTGTTGCTTTATCCTTATTTAAATTTATTGACTACAATCATTGGACTAAAATTGATGAGGAAGTCTCCGTTTGTTTTACAGACGCAGGTCATATCATTGGTTCCGCAGCAGTTCATTTAAGAGTGATAGAAGATGGGAAAACAAATAAAATTACTTTTAGCGGAGATGTTGGAAGATACAATGATGCAATTCTTCGTTCCCCCGATACATTTGATCAAGCCGACTATATTATTTTGGAAAGTACTTACGGAAATAAATTACACGATGAGGTTTTTGGCATTACCGATACGATTTTAAAATGGATGATGCATACCTGTGTGGAGAAAAAAGGAAAACTAATTATTCCTGCATTTAGCGTAGGAAGAACTCAAGAAATCTTATATGCGCTAAATCAATTAGAAGTAGAAAATAGATTGCCAAATATTCCTGTATATGTAGACAGCCCTTTAAGCAGAGAAGCAACCGAATTATTAAAACAATTCCCTGAGAATTATAATAAAAGGGTTAAGAAAATAATGGAGCACGATCATGATCCTTTTGATTTTAAAACACTGAAGTTTATTAAAACGGTAGACGAAAGCAAGCAATTAAATGACAATGATGCCCCTTGTGTAATTATATCTGCCAGTGGCATGGCAGACGCTGGAAGGGTGAAGCACCATATAATGAATAATATCGAAAAAGAAAGGACGACCATATTAATGGTTGGATATTGTGATCCATACAGTTTAGGAGGAAGGTTAACTGCTGGTCAAAAAGAAGTAAAAATTTTTGGTGAATTGTATCAAGTGAAAGCTGAAGTTGGGGTTATGAGAAGCATGAGTGCGCATGGCGATTATGAAGACCTCTGCCAGTTTCTTTCAAGCCAAAATCCAGAATTGGTAAGAAAATTATTTTTGGTTCACGGTGAGCACGATGTCCAAATTGATTTTGCTGCTCGATTAAGAAGAAAGCATTACAAAGAAGTAATTATTCCAGAAATGCATGAAACCCATTTATTAGATTAAAAACTTAACTTCATACTGAAATTATTTGCCATGATAACATTGAATATTAACAACACCCCCTACCAGGTAGATGCTAGTGCAGATATGCCCTTATTGTGGGCTATTAGAGATATGGTAGGATTAACAGGAACTAAATTTGGATGTGGTATGGCACAGTGCGGTGCATGTACTGTGCATGTAGATGGGAAACCAGTACGATCCTGTAGTTTCCCTGTTGCAGCAGCAGTAGGCAAGAAGATTACGACCATTGAAGGGATGAAAGATAAAATAACTGAAGCTATTCAACATGCTTGGGTAGAATTGCAAGTGCCTCAGTGCGGGTATTGTCAATCTGGACAAATCATGAGTGCAACTGCTTTACTAAAAGCCAAACCTAATCCAACTGATGCTGATATTGATGCAGCAATGCAGGGCAATCTTTGTAGATGTGGAACTTATCAACGAATACGCAGTGCCATTCATCGTGCTGCAGAAATGATTAAGTAATTCAAAAAAAATTAAGCAATGAATCAGCAAAACAGTCAAATAAATCGCAGAAACTTTTTACGACTTACCAGTTTAACTGGGGCAGGCTTGGTAATGGGTTTGGGCGTTAAAGCAGATGGTTTATCTGTTATAGAAAATTTAGGAACTTCAACCGCTTCTTTTGAATTGTCGCCATTGGTGATGATTGATCAAACGGGGCTAGTGACCATATTTAATACTAAACCTGAAATCGGTCAGGGTACTTACCAATCTATTCCTGCTTTAATAGCAGAAGAACTAGAAGTAGCGATGGATAAAATAGTTATTAAGCAAACTGGTGGAGAAAAAAAGTATGGTCCAGCACAGTTTGTTGGGGGTAGTTCTTCTGTAAGAACCAATTACACCAACTTACGTAAAGTAGGAGCTGCTGCTAAAGAAATGTTGGTCAAAGCTGCTAGTACTACTTGGAATGTTCCAGTATCGGAATGTTATGCAGAAAATGCAACCATAATACATCGTCCTACTGGTAAAAAATTAGGATATGGAGAATTGGCAGAAGCAGCTTCAAAATTAGAAGCACCTAAAAATCCAACCCTAAAAGACGCAAAAGATTTTAAAATATTAGGTAAGTCTGCACCAAGACCAGATATTCCAATGAAAGTGAATGGGACTGCTAAATTTGGAATTGATGCAAGTGTTCCTGGAATGGTGTATGCTTCTATTGAGCGCTGTAAAGTGTTTGGTAGTAAAATGGTAAGTTTTGATGCAACCGCTGCTAAAAAAGTGAAAGGAGTTATTGCAGTGGAAACTTGTGAAAGAATTCATGGTATTTATAAGTCAGAAGGAGTAGCAGTTATAGCGGAGAATTATTGGGCGGCTGTACAAGGAAGAAAAGCTTTAATAGTTAAATGGGACCATCAAGGAAATGAAACTTTTAATTCTAAGGATTACGAACAAAGTTTAAGAGAAGCTGCCAAAAAAGAAGGTGCAGTAGAACATAAGCAAGGTGATTTTGATAAAGCTTTTGCTGAAGCGCCCACTCAACTAACTGCTTTTTACGAAACACCTGTTGTTTCGCACTCACCTATTGAACCAATGAACTGTTTAGCGAGTTGGCAAGATGGGAATAAATTAGAAATCTGGACTTCTACCCAAGTTCCAGGAAGTGTGATGAATGATTTTTCTAGAATTTACGGGGTTAAGCAAGAAGATTTAAAATTGAATGTATTTTTTAATGGAGGAGGCTTCGGAAGAAGATTGTATCCAGATTATATTCATGAAGCGGTTCAGTTGAGTAAGAAAGTGGGTAAACCTGTTAAGTCGGTTTGGAGCAGAGAAGATGATACACAACAAGGACCATTTAGACCTCTGACTTTTTCAGCAATGAAAGGAGCTTTGGATGCCAATGGTAAAGCCATTGCTTTCCAACATAAAGTAATCTCTCCTACTTTAGATATGAAGAAGGATTACGATATTACTAAAGCTGATGGAACCATGACTGAAGGTATCAGCGAACAGAAATATGAAATAGAACATATGAAAAATTTGTATGTTCATCATTATGTGCATGTTCCATTGGCTGCTTGGAGAGCTGTAACCAGCACTACATTGGCTTTCTCACATGAATGTTTCTTAGATGAAATGGCCGTTGCTGCAAAAAAAGATCCGATGGCATTTCGATTAGAAATGCTCACCAAAGAGTCTGATACCAAACAGATTTTAAATAAGTTAAAAGAAGTTTCTAATTGGGATAAAAAATTACCAGCTGGTTGGGGACGAGGTGTGGCGCAGTATGAATTTTTTGCAGGTCAAGCTGGCTTTGTAATTGAAGTATCTAAAAAAGGAACTGGTATTAAAATAGAAAAGGTATATGCCGTTATAGATTTGGGAACAGTAGTTAATCCAGATAATACACGCGCTCAAGTAGAAGGAGCTGCTGTTATGGCTTTAACTGCTGCAATTAAAGGTGGAATTACTTTTGATAAAGGTGCCACTGTTCAATCTAATTTCCATAATAATCCATTGGTTCGCATCAACGAAATGCCAAAAGTGGAAGTACATATTTTGGCCAATGGTGGAAGCAAAATTAAAGGGGTAGGTGAACCAGGTTTACCACCATTTGCACCGGCATTGTGTAACGCTATTTTCGCAGCAACAGGTAAGCGAATCAGAAGATTACCTTTTGATATCAATAAAATTGCTTAAGTATGAAAAGATGGATGATTATAAGTGCATTATTGGTATTTGTAATTTCTGCAGTGGCTTTTGTTCAGCCAGCAAATCTGGCTAAGAGTATTGCCAATGGAAAAACAGTATATACCAATAATTGTATGAACTGTCATATGGAAGATGGTAAAGGATTAGAAGGCGCATTTCCTCCAGTTGCCAAATCTGATTATTTAAAACGCCCTTCTAAGGATTTGATAGCCGTGATATTAAAAGGGCAATCAGGAGAAATAAAAGTAAATGGAGTGGTGTATAATGGAATGATGCCTGCGCAAGATTATTTATCCGACGAAGAAATTGCCGATGTACTGAATTATATCAATAATAGTTGGGGCAATAAAAATTTGAAGCCAATACTTCCAGCACAAGTAAAACTACTAAGACCTTAAGCCATTCATTCATGAAAGAACTTGGTGATATTGTTCAAGCTTATGAGAAGTCGCTACAGTTGGGTCTCAAAATGGCTTTAGCTACGGTAGTAAGTGTAGACGGATCTTCTTATAGAAGGCCGGGTGCAAGAATGTTGGTTACAGAGGATGGACATTTTACTGGAGCCATCAGTGGGGGGTGTTTAGAAGGAGATGCACTTAGAAAAGCTGCATTGGCAATTAATCAAGGGAAAAAGAAGTTGGTAGTTTATGATACTACTGATGAAGATGATGCTAAACTAGGGGTACAGTTGGGCTGCAACGGGATTGTAAGAATTCTATTTGAGCCAATAGATACCAATAACAGTTCAGTGATCAATCATTTTAAAAAAATGAATGCTTCTCGTGAACCATCCATCTTGGTCACCGGATATCACCAAGATCAAGGCAGCCATTGGGGCACTATGTTAAGGGAAGCCATTCAAGAAAAATACCATGCTGATTTAGTGCCAGTATTTGAAACTGTTTTGAAAAGTAAAAAATCGGAGCATTTAGTCATTGAAACCGATAAAGGGAATCAGGTGCTATTTGTAGAATATATAAACCCTGCCATTTCACTGATCATAGTAGGTGCAGGAAATGATATTATGCCTTTGGAAAATATGGCAAGATTAATTGGGTGGAGCACAACTGTAGTGGATGGTAGACCTACCCATGCAAATACACTCCGCTTTGGACAAGCAAATAAAATTGTAGTAGGAAAACCAGCAGAAGTAATGCAGCAACTGTTGTTTGATGATAGAACTGCGATTGTATTAATGACCCATAATTACAATTACGATTTTGCGATGTTATCGGAGTTGGCAAATACGCATGTTCCTTATATCGGTTTATTGGGTCCTGCTGCAAAACGAGAGCGATTATTCAATGACTTAGCTGATATTGGTATTCATTTTACAGATCTACAGTTAAAAAATATCTATGGTCCAACTGGCTTAGATTTAGGTGCAGAAACTTCATCAGAAATTGCTTTATCAGTTTGCTCGGAAATCATGGCGGTGATTGAAGGCAAACAACCACAACATCTAAGATTAAAAACCACGCCTATACATGCTTCCATATGAAATGGGGAGTTATGATATTGGCTGCAGGGGAAGCTGCTAGAATGGGGAAAGCAAAAATGCTCTTGCCCTTTAAAAACACAACCATATTAGCGCATCTAATTGAGGAAATCACTTTGGTTGAGCCCAATATTATTCAGTTGGTTACCGGATATTATCATGATTTGATTCAAGCACAAATAAGCACCAATAAGGTTGCCATCATTCAAAACCCTGATTACTCTTTAGGAATGAGTAGTTCAATACAAGTAGGACTTACCGCTATGTTAAAAGTTTGTCCAGACCTAGACTTTTTGGTCATTGTGGTTTCTGATCAACCCTATTTAAATCAATCAATTTTGCTACGCTTATTAACTAAACACCAGCAAACAGCAAAAGGTATTATCGCTTCTTCTTACAATGGAATAAAAGGAACACCTGTATTATTGAGTTCAACCTATTTTACCCATTTGTACAATTTAACAGGAGATAAGGGTGCACGTGTTATATTGCAACAATTTCCAGAAGATATCGAAACCATTGAATTTGAAAATGGGGCGTTAGACATTGATACTCCGGAAGATTACGAGCTGCTTTGTAAAAAAATAAATGAAGAAGATGTTGATTGATCAATACAATAGGGTTCACGATTATCTACGAATTTCTTTAACAGATAATTGCAATTTGCGCTGCTTCTATTGTATGCCTGAAGAAGATTATGCTTTTATGCCCAATAAGCAATTAATGCAAAAAGAGGAGATTGTTTCCATTGCTACTTTGTTTGTGCAGCAAGGGGTAAAAAAGATACGATTAACAGGCGGTGAACCATTGGTTAGAAAAGACGCGGCTGAAATTATTCAAGCCTTGGGTAAACTAGGAGTTGAGTTAACCATTACGACCAATGCAACTCGCATACACTTGTTTATTGATGATTTAAAAAATGCTGGCGTAAAGTCTATTAATATTAGTTTAGACACACTGAAGCAAGAAAAGTTTCAATTATTAACAAGACGAGATCAATTTAATATCGTGAAAGACAATATTGATCTATTATTGAAAAACGACTTTAGGGTTAAAGTGAATATGGTAGTAGTGAAGGGCATGAATGAAATGGAAATATTAGATTTTATAGAGTGGACTAAATATATTCCCATTCAAATTAGACTGATTGAATTTATGCCTTTTGATGGGAATAAATGGAACAGTGATAAGTTGGTAACCTTGAAAGAAATGTTGGAATTAATTGGTGGGAAGTATACCATTGCTGCTTCGGAAAACGAACCCAACGACACAAGTAAGCGTTACAAAATAGAAGGTCATCAAGGCAGCTTTGCAATAATAAGCACGATGAGTGCCCCTTTTTGTAGTACTTGTAATAGAATTAGATTAACGGCTGATGGTAAAATCAAAAACTGTTTATTTTCTTCTTCTGAAACAGATTTACTCACACCATTTAGAGCCGGTGCAGATATACTTCCATTCATTCAACACTCAATTGCAAGCAAACACAAAGAATTAGGAGGTCAATTTTCAAAAGAATTTGAAAAAATAGATACGAATGAATTGCATAATAGAAGTATGATTGCAATTGGCGGTTAATTAAATACTATGATTACTGTAAATGAAGCAAAGCAATTGGTATTTACTCAAGCAAAGCCCTTGGGCAAAATTTGGGTGCCATTAGTAGATGCTGCTGGAATGGTTGCTGCAGAAGATATACAGAGCCCTATAGCGATGCCTTCGTTTACACAATCTTCTATGGATGGCTATGCCATTCAGCTGAAAAATATCGATGCTATTCTGCCCATTCAAGATGAATTACCTGCAGGCTCATCCAAACAATTGCAATTAAAGGAAGGCCATTGTATAAAAGTATTCACCGGAGGCCCAGTGCCATTGGGTGCAGATTGTATTATACAAAAAGAATGGGTGAACTATTTGGGTGAGCATATTCAAATTGTAGATAAAACAAATGAGCTGGGTTTAAATATTAGAGAAATGGGGTCCTCAGTTGAAAAAGGCGATTGGGTAATTGCAAGAGGCACCTGTTTACATCCATACCAACTAGCTATGTTGGCTAGTTTAGGAATATCGGAAGTCTTGGTTTATAGAGCACCTTCCACTACTTTAATTATAACAGGTAATGAGTTGGTTAAACCTGGCGAATCACTCGCATTTGGGCAAGTGTATGAATCCAATTCTATTGGTCTTGTATCTGCTTTAAAAGCTTCTGGAGTAAAAAATGTTTCAATCCTATATGTGAAAGATAACTTAGCTGAAACAGCCACTGCAATTAGGAATGCATTAAATGAATCGGATTTAGTATTACTTACAGGTGGAGTAAGTGTTGGGGATTATGATTATGTAGCAAAAGCTGCAGCACAAGAAAAAGTGGATACGCTATTTCATGGTGTAAAACAAAAGCCAGGGAAGCCTTTGTTTTTTGGGAAGCAAAATGAAGCATTGGTATTTGGCTTGCCGGGTAACCCCAGTTCTGTATTACATTGTTTTCAACAATATGTAAAGCCTGCTATTGAATTGATGCAAGGCAAACAACCAGTTCCAACTATACAAGCTAGGTTAACAGCCCCGTATAACAAGAAACCCGGGTTGACTTTTTTCTTAAAAGCCTACTATCAAGAAGGAATAGTAACCATATTACCAGCACAGGGGTCTTATCAGGTAAGTGCTTTTTCCAATGCAAATTGTTGGGTAGAATTGCCCTTGGATGAAGCTTTGTTTAATCAAAACCAACTGGTTACAGTCCATTTATTTTAACCTGCTTATTATGGAAGAAATCATTCTTTATGGACTTGCTTTTTTTGTGATTGCATTTTTATATGCTTCCGTTGGTCATGGTGGCGCAAGTGGATATTTAGCGTTGATGGCAATCTTTAATTTTAGTGCAGGTGTAATAAAACCAACCGCATTAATACTAAACTTATTGGTTTCATGTTTAGCATTTATTTCATTTTATAGAGCCAAACATTTTAATTCTTCTATGCTTTGGCCCTTGGTTATTACTTCTATTCCATTTGCCTATATAGGAAGCATTGTGCCTATTTCAGAAAGTTTTTATAAAAAATTGTTGGCTATTGTTTTATTAATTGCAGTTGCTAGAATATTGTTTTTAAGTAAAGCAAGTAATCATAAACCTGCACCTAAGTGGTATTGGTTGAGTATTGCAGGAGCATTTATTGGCCTAGTATCTGGAATGATAGGAATGGGCGGGGGCATATTGTTGTCGCCATTACTACTTTTGATGGGTTGGTCTACACAACAGCAAACTGCAGCTTTGAGTGCAATTTTTATATTTTTGAATTCAGCAGCAGGAATGGTTGGGCAAGTTCAAAATGGATTTCAATTAGATCCATCCATTTATGTGATCATTTTATTTGTTTTAATCGGCGGTTGGTTGGGTGCATATATTGGGGCTAAGAAATTAAAAGCAGATCAGTTGAAATTTATTTTAGCATCGGTATTAATTGTTGCGGCAACTAAATTGTTTTTTGTAAACTAAACCTATGGATGTACAAGTAATTTTCTTTGGATCAATAATCGATATTACGCTGGTTGATTCGGTGTTATTGAATAATTGCACCGATTTAGATTCAATCGTGAATGACTTAATTGAGCGCTACCCAGCATTGGCAAATAAAAAATATTTTATTGCTGTTAATCAGAAAATGGTACATGAAAATATTAAACTTAAAATGGGAGATAC
Organism: Sphingobacteriia bacterium 24-36-13; assembly: GCA_002281875.1. Taxonomy (GTDB): domain Bacteria; phylum Bacteroidota; class Bacteroidia; order Chitinophagales; family Chitinophagaceae; genus Sediminibacterium. Next base: position 37,176 of record NCHN01000005.1, read on the forward strand.
GGTGGCATTAATGCCCCCATTCTCTGGAGGATAATATGGACTTGAATAATCGTTATATCAGACAAATCATTCTACCTGGATTTGGAATAGCTGCACAAGAAAAATTGGGTAAAGCTAAAGTGTTGATTGTGGGTATGGGTGGATTGGGCTGTCCTGTATTGCAATACCTCGTTGGGGTAGGTGTAGGAACCATTGGTATAATGGATGCAGACAAAATCACTAAAAGTAATTTACATCGTCAATTATTATATGAGGAAAAAGAGGTAGGCAGGTTGAAAGTGGAAGCGGCAGCAATTAAGGCCAAAGCACAAAATAGTTCGGTTAATATTATAGAATATCCTTTTGAATTAAGTAAAAATAATGCAGCTGAAATTATTAAGGTTTATGATTTAGTCATTGATGCTACAGATAATTTCTCGGCTAAATATTTAATCAATGATGTTTGCGTGTGGTTGCAAAAGCCTGTAGTGTTTGGAGCAGTATCCGGATACGAAGGTCAGGTTGCCGTTTTTAATTTTTCAAGTGATGCAAAGCCTCCTATTCATTATCGCCATTTGTTTCCCGTACAGCCTGCTGCTAATGAATTTGCAACCTGCGAAGAAACAGGAGTCATAGGAGTATTGCCTGGCATTATTGGAACCATGCAAGCTGCGGAAGCAATAAAACTAATTGCAGATTTGGGTAAACCCTTGAATAATCGACTACTTACTTATAATTTCTTGGCAGCTCGGTGGTATGAAATTGAGATGAATTCAAGCGCTGAAGTTCCATTAATTGATGAACATTTTATTAATACAACCAACTATCAAATTGTTTGTGATTTTACAGAAGCAGATTTAGAAGAGATTGATATTGATGAAATTGATGTGTCTCAGTTTTTAGATCTAAAGTATGATTCGAATATATTTATTCTTGATGTAAGAGAGTTACATGAGTATCCAACTATTGATTTTTCACATGCTCAAATTCCTATGTCTGTATTAAAGGAATCTATTCATCTGCTTCCTGAAAAGCCCATCTATGTTTTATGTCATCAAGGAATAAGAAGTATATATGCTGCACAATTAATTAAATTGCATAAGAAAGTGGAAGCATATAGTTTAAAAGGCGGCTTAACTGCCTATTTTAATAGAGTAAGCAATGAGTAATAAAAAACCAAGTTCTATTTTTGTTAGTGGTCCTATTGCTGCACAAAAAATAGCAGAAGATATTCAAAAGCATTCATCTAAAGTGAGTATTGGTGCACATAGTATTTTTTTAGGACAAGTAAGAGCAGATGAAATAGACAATAAAAAAGTTACTGCAATTGAATACACTGCTTATGAAGAAATGGTGATGGAGAAAATGGCGGTTATTCGGGAATCATTTTTTGCTAAATATGCACTTACTTGTATGCATATTTATCATAGCTTAGGTAGGGTGGATGTGGGTGAAATTTGTTTGTTTGTTTTTACTTCTTCAGCGCATAGAAGAGATGCCATTGATGCATGTAATGAAATGGTTGAAACCATAAAAAAAGAATTGCCTATTTGGGGGAAAGAAATTTGTGAAGACAATAGTACGGTTTGGAAGCAAAATAATTAATCATGGTAAATATTACTCATAAATCGAACACACTTCGAAAAGCAATTGCAGAAGCCTCTGTTTTGGTATCTAAGCAAGAAACAATTGAAGCAATTGAACAAAGAAAAGTACCGAAAGGAGATGTATTTTCTTTTGCTAAAGTGGCTGCTTTATTTGGAGTAAAAAAAACCAGTGAATTCATTCCAGATTGTCATCCTTTGCCCGTTGAATTTACCGATGTGAGATTCAATATAACTGATTTGAAAATTATAATTGAGGTTGAAGTGCATACTGTTTATAAAACGGGAGTTGAAGTGGAAGCCATGCACGGTGCTTCTATTGCTGCATTAACCCTATATGATATGCTGAAACCCATTGATAAAAATGTTGTAATCCAGCAGATTCAATTAAAATCAAAAACAGGTGGAAAGACAGACAAAAAATCATATTTAAATAAGGGTTTACAAGCAGCCGTTATTGTTTGTTCAGATACCGTTTCAGCAAATAAGCCAGAAGATAAAGCGGGTATTGCAGTTATTGAAGCTTTAAAGAAATTGGATATACAAGTGCCTGTTTATAAAGTGATACCTGATGATTCAACTGCCATTCAAGAACAAGTGGCTGCCAATACACATGAGGGCATACAATTATTAATTATGGTGGGCGGTACAGGTGTTTCCTTAAGAGACATCACCCCCGACACAGTTAAGCCTTTATTAGATCGTGAGTTAGATGGTATAATGGAAACCGCTAGAAGGTACGGACAAGAGCGAATGCCATATGCCATGCTGTCTAGAAGTGTAGCGGGTTTGATCAACCAAACACTGGTGCTAACATTCCCTGGTTCATTATCTGGTGCAACAGAATATATGGATGCGTTATTTCCGCAAGTATTACATGTGTTAGAAGTGATTGCTGGGGATAGACATGGATTATAGCGGTGGTAAATTGGTATAATCTACAGCTGCTTGAGGGTTTGTAATTCCCCTATTAAAATCTTTTGCAATAGTATGCGCTCTAAGTGCAGCTTCCGGAAGCTGGTAGGTAGCTAATTCTTTTATTCTTTTTTCTCTTAAAGGTCCAATCCATTCTTCCGCTAATTCGTGAGGAAGTATGGTGGGCATTCTTTTTTTTGTGTTGTGAATTTTTTGCATCAAGCCATTTGCTTGGGTGGTAACAATGGCAAAACTATGAATCATTTCTCCAGATAATTTGTCGGTCCAAGGTTGCCATATACCCGCCATATAGAATAAGGGTTCTTCTTTGTTAGCGCTATGAATAAAATAGGGGTAGGCAATTGGTTTTTTATCATCTGCTCCTTGAAAATGTTTCCATTCATAAAACCCTGTGCTCAATACCAAACACCTTCTTGCTTTTGCAGCAGCTTGATAAAGTTTGCTTTCAAATAATTTTTCTGCAGTTGCATTTAGCGTGGTGTATTTTTTTCTGCTTTCTTCTAGCTCACCTATATGTTGTATAAACCAAGGGATAAATTCCCAATGAGCCAATTCAGGATGCCATTCACCTGCGTTGTCTTCAATAATGATTGGCCAAGAAGTATAACTAAATCCAGACTGCACTTGAATATCCACAGGTGGAATTTCTTTTTCTTTCCCTTTTAGTTTGATCTTTTTTTTGGGAGGAATTTTAAGTGAGTTGTAATAGCACATGCGCTAAAATTACGCAACTCGGAGGTTATAATCCAACCACTTCAATAAATTGAGATTTGTATATTCGACGCAACTGAATCTGGTGAAAAAAACATGATCATAGTTTTGTCCTTCAAAGGCAAATCCATTTTCAGCATATTGTTTATAACTGGTATCAGTTAACTGTACAATTGCATCATTGCATACTTCTTTAATAATTTTCACTTGGAATGTAGCGGTATTTAAATCGTCTTTTTTGGTGCAGGATAATTGTAATAGTCCAAGTAGGAATAACGCGATGAAAGAAGTTCTCATATTATTCTTTTTTAATAAGATTGGTGGAATAAATGCTGCTTTTACGGGATTGTCGGCTTCACTTTGTTTCGCCGACTTCCTCGGCCACACTTCGTGAAATTGGGATTGCCATTTCTCACTTCGTTCGAAATGTCTTCCCCAAATGGTGGCCTTACCCAAAGCCCTCGGGATTGTCGGCTACACTTCGTTGCGCCGACTTCCTCGGCTATGGCCTTACCCAAAGCCCTCGCATCGGCTGCGCCGCTGCTGGGTTTTTCTATTTACTCACTTAGCCGAATGCATTCGGCACGTTCGCAAATAAAAAAACCCTCTCACTTTCGTTCGAGGGCTTTGTAGCCGGTACGGGAATCGAACCCGTCTTTGCCCCGTGAAAGGGGGCTGTCCTAACCGATAGACGAACCGGCCATGGTTTTATCTTTCGGGTTGCAAAAATAAGAGGCAAATTGTTTTCTGCCAAACTTTTTTATCAAATTACGCAAATTGATTTTAGAAACTGTAAATTTGCCATCCTAACGCTAATTAATCAAATTAAAACAGCTATCAATGAGTACAGTAAAAGTTGCTATTAACGGTTTTGGAAGAATCGGTCGCTTGGTATTTCGTCAGATTTACAATATGAAAGGTATAGATGTGGTTGCTATCAACGATTTAACCAGTCCAGCGGTATTGGCACATTTATTAAAATACGACAGTGCACAAGGACGTTTTGATGCCACTGTAACTTCAACAGATGATTCAATTGTAGTAAACGGAGAAACCGTAAAAATATATGCACAACGTGACCCAGCTCAAATTCCTTGGGGCGCGCATGGTGTTGATGTAGTAATTGAATCAACAGGATTCTTTACCGATAAAGACAAAGCAGAAGCGCATATTAAAGCAGGTGCTAAAAGAGTGGTTATTTCTGCTCCAGCAACAGGTGATTTAAAAACAGTGGTATTCAATGTAAATCATGCCATTTTAGATGGTTCTGAAACCATTATCTCTTGTGCATCTTGTACCACCAACTGTTTGGCTCCAATGGCTAAAGTATTGAATGATCAATATGGTATTTTAACTGGTATTATGAGCACTATTCACGCTTATACCAATGACCAGAATACGTTAGATGCTCCACATCCTAAAGGAGATTTAAGAAGAGCAAGAGCAGCCGCTGCTAATATTGTTCCTAATAGCACTGGTGCTGCAAAAGCAATCGGTTTAGTATTACCTGAGTTAAAAGGAAAGTTAGACGGAAGTGCACAACGTGTTCCAACCATTACTGGTTCTTTAACTGAGTTAACTACCATTTTAAGCAAGAAAGTAACTGCTGAAGAAATCAATGCTGCAATGAAAGCTGCTGCTAATGAAAGCTTTGGTTACAACGAAGACGAAATTGTGAGTTCAGATATTATTGGAACCCATTTCGGTTCTTTATTTGATGCTACTCAAACCAAAGTAATGACCGTTGGTGATACTCAAATGGTAAAGACTGTGAGCTGGTACGATAACGAAATGAGTTATGTAAGTCAGTTGGTAAGAACTGTACAATACTTTGCAGGTTTAATCAGCAAATAATTCTTTAATAATAGCTTTAAAAGCCGTTTCGATTTTTCGGGACGGCTTTTGTTTTTTGGTTAAATTGCCTTTAAATAAATTTTTATGACGAGTCCTTTTGTAGCTTTTAATTTTTCAGGGAAGAAAGCCTTAATTAGAGTTGATTTTAATGTTCCTTTAGATAAGCAAACCTATGCTATTGGTGACGATAATCGTATGAGGGCTGCTGTACCAACAATTGTGAAAATATTGCAAGACGGTGGTTCTGTTATTTTAATGAGTCATTTGGGTAGGCCAAAAGAAGGACCCGAAACGAAAAGTTCATTGATCCATATTACCGGTCATTTGCAAACGCTATTAAGTAATGCAATGAATAAAGAAGTATTGGTTCAATTTGCCAATGATTGCATTGGCCAAGAAGCGTATGATAAATCTGAAAATTTAAAAGCGGGAGAAGTTTTATTGTTAGAAAATTTACGATTCTACAAAGAAGAAGAAAAAGGTGATGCTTCATTCGCAGAAAAACTAAGTAAGCTCGGAGATGTATATGTGAATGATGCATTTGGTACTGCACATAGAGCGCATGCATCAACTGCAGTAATTGCACAATATTTTAGTGCAGATAAAAAAATGTTTGGTTTATTAATGGAAGGAGAAGTAAGGGCAGCTGAATTGGTGTTGCATAAAGCCGCTAAACCCTTTACCGCAATTATTGGAGGTGCTAAAGTGAGTGATAAGATTTTAATTATTGAGAATTTATTAGAACGCGCAACTGATATTATTATTGGTGGTGGAATGGCTTATACATTTATGAAGGCGCAAGGTGGGCAAATCGGAAAAAGTCTTTGCGAAGAAGATCGATTAAATACAGCATTAGATATTTTAAATAAAGCTGCAGCAAAAGGGGTGAATATTCATTTACCTGAAGACAGTGTTGTTGCAGACAATTTTGCTGCTGATGCTAATACTAATATAGCACAGAGCAATCAGGTACCTGATGGTTGGATGGGATTAGATATTGGACCAGAAGCTGCTGCGTCTTTTGCTGCAACCATCAAAAGTTCTAAGACCATTCTTTGGAATGGTCCGATGGGTGTTTTTGAAATGGAAAAATTTCAAGAAGGAACCAAAGCCATTGCTGTTGCAGTTGCAGAAGCAACCGCTAATGGTGCATTTAGTTTAGTAGGCGGTGGTGACAGTGTTGCTGCAGTGAATCAGTTTGGTTTTGCTGATCAAGTTAGTTATGTAAGTACCGGTGGTGGTGCCATGCTAGAATACTTTGAAGGAAAAGTTTTGCCTGGTATTGCAGCCATTGCTGTTCAATAAGATTATGCTACATCTTCACCTGTTGCAGCTTTCATCATTAAGAACCAGTCTTCTCGGGTTAGTTTGATGGAAGCTGCAACTTTTGCTTGCGCCAATCTTTCCGATTTAGTGGTTCCAATTACTGGTAGTATTTTAGAAGGATGCGTATTCAGCCACGCAATTAATATTTCGTTCAATCCAGCAACATATTTTTCAGCTAATAGTGATGCAGCATGCGTAATACTTCTAAAGTGAGGATGTAAATCATCTGTAAGTAATCCTCCGCCTAATGGCGCCCATGCCATTGGTGTAATTTCATTTTCAATGCAATTGTCTAAAATTCCATTATTAAAAGGTGCAGTACAAATAATAGATACTTCAATTTGATTGTATTGAATGGGTACCCATTTACGCAACATATTCACTTGATGAGGCAAAAAATTAGATACACCAAATGCATGTACTTTTCCTTGTTTTTGTAAAGTTTGGATTGCTTCTGCTACTTCTTCTGGAGCAAGTAATGGATCTGGACGATGAATTAAAAGAACATCTAAATAGTCTGTACCAAAGTTTTTTAAAGATTGCTCTGCAGATCGGATAATATGTTTTTTACTAGTATTGTACGATTTGATATTATGGTTTGGCCTATTCTCAGTTACCATTTGAATACCGCACTTGGTAATCAATTTAATTTGAGATCGTAATGTTTTGTCTTCTTTTAAAGCATCTCCAAACTCTTCTTCTGTGGTATAATCACCATAAATATCTGCATGATCAAAACTATTAACGCCTATAGCTAAACACTCTTCAATCATTGCTCTATAAGCAGCGGTTGAAAAATTAGCTCCCCATTTTCCCCATCTCATACAACCTGCTATTGGACTACTTAACTGTTCTTGCTGTTTCATATTTTAAATATAAGAATAAAAAAAACTCGTTCTGAATATAGAACGAGTTTTATAAGTCGGTAGGTTAATTAGATTAATATCTGTTGTATCCACCACCGCCGCCGCCGTTTCCACGATCGCGATTACCGCCACCGTATCCGCCGCCGCCGCGATTACCGCCGCCGCCACCACCGTAGCCGCCACGACTTCCGCCGCCACCACCACCGTAAGGCTTCTTTTTAAAGCCGCCTCTTTCGCCTTCTGGGCGAGGGGTAGATTCGTTTACAACAATTTTGCGATCCATAACATCAGTGTCATGTAAAGCAGCGATAGCAGCACGAGCTGCATCATCATCAGCCATTTCAACGAAACCAAAGCCTTTGCTACGGTCGTTGTTAAATTTGTCGGTAACGATTTTGGCACTGCTTACTTCACCATAGGGAGCAAACAGATTTTGCAGGTCTTCACTAGACATATTCCAGTTCAGATTTCCAACGTAAATGTTCATTTTTAAGAAATTAAGTGATCAAAAAACCAAAGCTAAAACAGTAACCAAAAACCCTGAACCATTTACGTAAAAACGTTCTGAGACCTGGAACTTCTGCATTTGGACAGTTAAAGATAGGGTTTTTAATGATTTGGGCGTTTTTTTCCAAAAAAATGACAAATCTTTTTATGGGATTGATAAAAAAAATGCCCCGAGTAATCGGGGCATTTACTATTTCTTCAGAAGTGATTAACCTTCTACTACTTCAAATTCAATCTCTGTATTGTTTCCGTTACCAAAGTCGATAGTAGCTTTATAAGTTCCTAACTCTTTAACATCGTCTAAAATAGTGATACGCTTACGGTCAATCTCATAACCTTTTTGGTCACGGATGGCACGAGTAATTTGTAAAGAAGTAACCGCACCAAAGATTTTACCGCTGGTACCAGTTTTTGCACCCACTTTAACAGGAGATGACTTCAATACTTCAATTACTTTGTTGATTTCAGCCAACATAGCAGCTTCCTTCTTTGCTTTTACTTTAAGCTTTTCTTCTAATTGTTTCATATTAGAAGGGCTTGCTTCAACAGCAAATTTTTGAGGAATCAGAAAGTTACGTGCGTAGCCATTTTTAACGGTTACTAGTTCGTTCTTACCGCCTAAATTGTCTACGTCTTGAATTAATATTACTTGCATGTTTTGTTTTTTAGTCCCAGCGCCCAATCATTTGATTTTGATTTGACTGTCTCACGCAATGCGTGATTAGGGATGGTTAACTAATTGGTCTATTTCAATAAATCTGTTACGTATGGCAACAAAGACATTTGACGAGCTTTTTTAACAGCGTCAGTTACTTTACGTTGGTATTTTAAAGAGTTACCAGATAAACGACGTGGTAATAACTTACCTTGTTCGTTGATGAACTTCTTCAAAAATTCTACGTCTTTATAGTCTACGTATTTGATACCGTATTTCTTAAAACGACAGAATTTCTTCTTTGGCTTCTCTTGCTTAATAGCGGTCAGGTACTTTATTTCGTTCTTTGCCATGATTATGCTTCCGCTTTTTCAATTTTAGGAAATCCGCCATTTCTCTTAGTGTAATTGTACTCGACGGCGTATTTGTCGAGACGAGTAATCATGTGACGCATCACTTGCTCATCACGTAGTAATTGGATTTTCAATTTCTCAATTCCTTCAGCAGGAAGAGTGAATTCTAAAACCCAGTAGATACCAGTGGTTTTCTTTTGAATAGGGTAAGCGAGTGATTTCAATCCCCATGGATTGCTGTGAACGGTTGAACCGCCTAGTTCAGTGATCAGGTCTTGGAACTTCTTTTGAGAAGATTTGAAATCTTCTTCAGAAAGAACCGGAGTAAAGATCACCATCAATTCGTAATTGTTCATTACTTGAATTTTTTTGGTTAAAAATTGGTTTTGCCCAGTGGATTCTTGCAAGCAAGAAAATCTGCCAAATACAGATTTGGGGCTGCAAAAGTAAGTATTATGGGGGGCTTAACCAAAATTTGGGAGAACTAATTCCAAATAATGACCATAAAAACGGGCTTATTAAAAAAAATATATATGTATCTATCGCTTTAAGACTATGAAAGTAGGAAAATGGTCACTAAATCCACCTCTATAATGATTCCCATCCCAGGTTCGCATAGGGTAACCTTTATACCTCCCGGTATTTTCGGTCATGAATGGTTGATGATAAATTCCTGCTTTAATAAAACGCCAATTATTCGATGTGCTATCAAAAAAAGAGTGTGATATAAGAATCTGATCGAATAAGCCCCAGACATCTTTATTGGCGAGGGTCCCAATCCCTCTTTGATAAAATTGTATCCATGGGTTGAAAAATATTCCAGCATGTAATTGTTTGACGTCTCCTGTTGAACCCAATGTTTTAATAATGCTATGGTCGGTGGGGTTGTCGTTTAAATCTCCCATCACAATAATTTTTGCAGCAATATTTGCTTGTCTAATTGAGTCGGCATGATCTCTGCAGCGTTTTGCAGCGGCAGCTCTAGCTGGGGCGCTTCTTTCTTCACCACCTCTTCTGCTTGGCCAATGGTTAACATATACATGTATTTCTTCCCCACTCAGTTTTCCTTTTACATATAAAATATCTCTGGTAAAATAGGCTTCTTTGCTTTTTCCTGGAAGGGTAACTTCTAGCGACTGTGCAAAATATGGATGGAAATAATCGGATTGATATAATAATCCAACGTCTATACCACGTGCATCTTTTGAATCAAAATGGATGATTTTGTACTTTTTAGATCTTATTAAAAAATGATTGACTAAATCATTTAATACAGTGTCGTTTTCTATTTCAGCTACACCAATAATTGCAGCACCTCTTGGGTGTATTTGAACACCAAAATCTTTTAGTACATAAGCCAACTTAAACATTTTGTTAGTATAAATATCTCCGGTATAATGTTTAGCTCCCTTGGGCGTAAATTCATCATCATTTACAATGGGGTTATCAATTGTGTCGTATAAATTTTCTAGATTATAAAACCCAATTACAGCTACTTCAATTGGTTTTTTTTCCTGCCAACCAATTGTTATACATATTAGTATTATAAGCGGCCATTTCATAAAAGAAAAATAACTTTTATAGGGCAACAAACTATATGGTATAAATAACAACAACTTAGTTTTTTTAACGGCTAAATGGGGAGTATTTAACACAAAAATCTATGAGCCCTTGGTTGGTTCTTTTGGAGGTCTTAATTTTAATTTGTTTGTAATTCCGCAAGTCAATTTTATGCGGATTTTGTTTTTCTTTTTTGGGTTGATTCAAGCTGCCGCTTTTGCCCAACTTCCAACCAAACCAATTTTGCTGAAAAGCAAGAATCAATGGGTAGACAGCAATTTGGACAAGGATGGGTGGAAATATTTTCAAGACCAATACACCAATGAATCTACCCTAACTGAAGGGGATGAGGAAGTTCCATTTATTCCCTCTTTGTTGCAATCTGGTAAAGATTTATTCAGTGCATTAACAGGCTTCAGTTTTAGTATCCGAAGATTTAGAATGAAGGGGCTGAGTAACAGATATTTTTCTCAATCCATTCATGAAATTTCCATGAATCAATTGTCTGACGGTAATATTCCTTGGGCTAATTGGGGCGGTTTGAATGAAGTGACTTCAAACAATCAATATGCAACTGGTTTAAAGGATAATGAATTCCAATTTGGCGCATTGGGTAATGCCGTTTTTATGCAATTAAATGCGAGTAAATTATTTCCACAAACAACGGTTACGCTTAATTTATCAAATAGAAATTATCACCAACGGATCGCCTTTACCAAAGTATGGAGTGAAAGTAAAAATGGTTGGTCATTTGCTTCTAGCATTGCTTATAAACAAGGTGTTGGTGGTCAATTGAAAGCCAATGAGTTCAAAGGGTTTTCCTATTTTTTGTCGATCGATAAGCGACTAAGAAATCACTTATTTTCATTGGTATTGCTTGGTAACAGTCAAATGAATACCAGAACTGCTGCAATAACAGAAGAACTCGCTGGTTTAGCAGCTTCGAAACAATACCAACCGGGATGGGGACTTCAAGCAAACAAAATCAGAAATGCCAATTGGCAATTTAATCATCAACCAATGATATTGTTTTCTCATGAATATAATCTGCATGAAAAAATTAAACAAATAAGTACTTTACTATTAAGTTCGGGTGAAAAATATACCACGGCTCTAGATTGGTATAATGCAGCAGACCCTCGACCAGATTATTACCGCTATCTACCTTCTTTTTTTACCGATAGTTTACTTGCTCAAGATGTGCTTTCACAAATACAATTGAATCCTTCTCAATTACAAATTAATTGGGATCATTTGTATTGGATAAATCAGAATAGTTCTTCAGATAAGAGAGCTCGGTATTTATTGGAAGACAGGGTAGAAAGGAATAAAAAAATCGCACTGAATACTCGTTACCGCATTCAATTAAATAATCGATTATTAATTAGTTTTCAAGGTCAGTATAGAAAAGAAGTATATACTTATTTTAAACGCATCAATGATTTATTGGGTGCAAAGTACTCCATCAATTGGAATCAATTTGCTGAAGACAATCTTCCGAATAGTACAGCTATCCAAAATGATTTAAATCATCCTAATCAAATTATAAGGGTTGGGGATTCATTCGGATATCATTATGCAATGCATTTGAGCCAATGGTTAATCATGTCCCAAGCGGTATATACAATGCCAAAGTTTGACTTGAATGCAGCAATTGAATATACTAGCACCTATTACCAGCGTGAAGGAAAATATAGAAATGGGGTATTCCCTCAAAATTCATTTGGCCTTTCAGAACCCAATTATTTTAATAACGGTCAAATTAAAATGGGTATTACTTACAAATTAAATGGTCGAAATTATTATTATTTCAGAACTGCTTTTTCAAGTAAACCTCCATTGGTAAATGACTTATATATTTCTCCTAGAATAAACTCACTTAAACAATTGGATATTTCAAATGAGTGGGCATTTATGGTTGAAGCCGGATATATATTAAACGCACCAAAATTAAAAATCACTGCAAACGCCTATTGGATTCGCATAAACAATGCCATGGATGTAATGAGTTTTTACCATGATGGATATAGAAACTTGGTCAATTATAATATATCTAATATTGGAACCCAAATGATGGGCCTTGAATGGAGTATGGCTTATACACTATTTGGGGGAGTAACATTTAATGCTGCTATGAGTGTGGGTAAGTATGTTTACCATAATAGGCCCAATTATAGTGTGATGGCCGATAATGAACCCTATATTTCTGAGAAAGGCGTTTTATATATTGATCAATTTCCTATAACCGGACTGCCTCATTTAGCAATATATAATGGGTTAGCCTATCGATCAAATAGTAATTTGTTTTTGAATTTAAGTAGTTCATATATGGGCAATCAGTGGCTTTCGTTTAATCCCATTAGAAGAACCTACGATGCTGCACAGAACTTACCAATTCATTTGGATGCAGAACAAATTGCCAGGCCTAGTAGTTTGCCCAATGCTTTTATTCTTGATTTTTCTGCTGGGTATAGTTGTAGGATTAAAAAATTTAAAGACGGTAGCGCTTATTATTTACAGTTTTTTTTAGGAGTAAATAATCTTTTGAATCAATCAATCATTACTGGAGGTTATGAACAGTTACGGTTTGATATACCTGGAGGTGATATAAATAAATTTCCCAATAAATATTATTATAGTCCAGGTACACTTTATTCTCTCAGTATAAAAACTAAACTATGAAATGGGTAGTAATCACTAAAATTTTCTTCCTGTCTATTTTATTGGGGATTCTTTTGAATGCTTGTATAAAAAAATATGATGCTCCACCTATTTATTCGGGTACTAATCTGAAAGCTAATTCATCAATCAAATCTTTGTATGATTCTCATATAATAGGGAATAATGAAAAGTTTGTTGATAATGAAATCATTACAGGTATTGTTACCGCAAACGACGCCAATGATAATTTTTACAAAACTATTGTTTTGCAAGATAGTACAGCAGCTATTAGCATCCGGATGGATGGATTTGGTCTTTCTGCCAATTATCCAGTAGGTATGCGATTGATGGTGAAATTGAATGGTATGTGGATGGGCGAATATGGAGGAATGTTGCAATTGGGTGGGGGAGTAGATAGATCAGATCCACTCTTTACAGAATTAGTTCCTGTGCCAGCAGCTTTGTTCTCAAAACATTTTTTATCTGCAGGTATGGATATATTGCCTACTCCATTAGAGGTTTCTTATAATCAATTGCAAGACAGTTTGCATAGCAGATTAGTAAAACTAAATAATATAGAGTTTGCTGTAAATGATACTGCAAAATCCTTTGGCGATGCAATTAATAAATTAACTACTAGTCATTCATTGAAGTATTGTGGTGGAGGAACGGTTTACTTGCGAACCAGTGGTTTTGCTAGTTTTGCTTCTGCAAAAACACCTAGGGGAAGTGGTTCAATCACTGGAATTTATTCTGAGTTTGGTTCTCAGAGACAATTGATGATTAGAGATACCAGTGATGTTGAATTTACTCAAAGCAGATGTGTTTACAATGGGCCTTCTGTTTTATTTTATGAAGATTTTGAGCAATACGCTGCCAATCAACTATTAGCCATTTCTCAATGGACAAATATTGCGGAGTCAGGGAAACAGTTTTATCAAATTCAATCTTTCCAAAATAATCGTGTTGCTTCCATTACGGCTTTGGGAACAAATGAAACAGCTGTAGTTAGTTGGTTAATCTTACCAGCTCTTCAACTAAATAATTCTACAGGCGAACAACTCAGTTTTTTAACCCGCGATGCATTTGATAATGGAGCAGGATTACAAATTCTGTTATCCAATAATTATGATGGCAAAGGAGAACCTTGGAAAGCCAAATGGTCCTCATTAAATGCAACTATTGCAAAAGGTGCTATTGGTGGAATCAGTTCCGTTTTTACAAAATCAGGTAATATTAATTTGTCTAATTATGCTGGGTTGGTTCATATTGCCTTTAAATATACTGGAAGCGATTCCGGACCCTTGGCTTCAAGAAAAAATACCAACTACTGGGTAGATGATGTTAAAATTACTGCTCAATAGCCCCTTTTTAGGGTCTCTAAGTGGCTTTAGCTCTTAAATTAGCTTAACTTAGTTACATGTTAACCGCAACCGATTTAACGGGAGAGGAAACGCACGAAAAGAAAAATCCAAGATTCCTCCTACTTCTGTTGGCTTTGTTTATCATGGCCGGCATAGGGTATGCTGCATTTTGGTGGATTGCAAAACAAGATACCATTACTCCAATTGTTGAAGAAAAAGAAACAGTTGATGCCAGCGCTCAAGCTTGGTACGAAGAACAACAAAAACTTATGGAAGCTAAGTTGAATCTTCAACCAGATTCTGCCGTATCATCTGTTCCAATTGATTCTGCAGCTCTTGATGCTACAGCTCCTGATTCTGCTGCAATAATGATCAATATCCCGCCACCTGAATCAACCCCTAAAATTGTTGAAAATACCGCTGTGGTGAAAACTGAAAAGCAGTCTGCATTGAAAATAGAGCTGCCAGCTGTTTCTCCTAAAATAGTTGCTGCAATTAATTCTACTCCTACTGTGGTTAAGCCATTAGAACCTAAACCTGTTCGTTCAAAAAAAGTGGTTGACGACAATATTAAGCCATCAGATCCAACCCAGTACTTTCAGCAAGACAATCGAAAGCCACAATACAACGGCAGCGTTCCTCCTACTAATAACAAAAGACCTATAGAATCTGAACCTATTTACACACCCGTTAATCGACCACAAAAAGAAGCAGAAAAAATGCTCCCTTCTTTCAATAATGCTATGATCACAAGGGCTGAGTTGGAGGAATTTATGCAACAGTTTCCTTACAAAAAGACAACCATTCAATTTGTATGCTATACCAAACCCAATGAAGAAATGGAAGCAGTAAAGGCTCAGATTCTTCAATTTCTTCGTCAAAATGGGTATACCGATATGGAAACCAATTGGAATATTTGGTCCGATCATACCCCAGTAAAAGAAGTCCATTATGGTAAATCAGGGGCAACTGGGGCTAATTTTTACATACCTAGTTTTAGGTAATTACATCCCGTTCTGTCAAAATTTATTTTCAAAAGGGTAATTTATCTAATTCTTTGTCATCCTGTCAGCAAACAATTAATTGGTACTTTCTTTGACAAGACAAGGAAAAAGTATTGATATGCAAAAAGGACAGATACGCGTACAGACGGAGAATATTTTCCCCATCATTAAAAAATTCCTCTACAGCGACCACGAAATTTTCTTAAGAGAGCTGGTTAGTAATGCTACCGATGCAACCCAAAAAATTAAAACCTTATCATCCATTGGTGAAGCCAAAGGTGAATTAGGAGAACTTCGTATAGATGTTCGGCTTGATGCGAAAGAAAAAACCATCACCATTGAAGATCGTGGGGTGGGTATGACCAAGGAAGAAGTAGATAAATACCTTAACCAAGTTGCATTTAGTGGTGCAGAAGAGTTTTTGACCAAATATAAAGATGCGAGCATTATTGGCCATTTTGGTTTAGGCTTTTATAGTGCATTTATGGTGGCTTCTAAAGTTGAAGTATTGACTCAAAGCTATCAAGATGATGCAGCTACCGTTTATTGGAGTTGCGATGGAAGCCCCGAATTTGAATTATACGAAGTTGAAAAAAAGCAACGCGGAACTAAAATTATTTTGCACGTGAACGAAGAAAGTGCAGAGTTTTTAGATGCGTTTAAGCTAAAAGGTATCTTAGAAAAGTTCTGTAAGTTTTTACCTATTCCTATTTTCTTTACTGATGTTAATGCTGAAGTAAAAAAAGAAGAAGAGAAAGAAGAAGAGAAATCAATCAATAATACCAATCCTATTTGGGTTAAAAAGCCAAGCGAACTAACCAAGGAAGACTACGAAAAATTCTATCGTGAGTTGTATCCTTTTGGTGAAACACCTTTGTTTTGGATTCACTTGAATGTAGACTATCCATTTAATTTAACGGGTGTTTTGTATTTCCCAAAAATTAAACAGAGCTACGAAATTCAAAAAGATAAGATTCAATTGTATTGCAATCAAGTTTTTGTAACTGATGAAGTAAAAGACATCGTACCTGAATTCTTAATGCTTTTACATGGTGTAATTGATAGCCCAGATATTCCTCTGAATGTGAGTAGAAGCTATTTGCAAGGTGATCCAAATGTGAGAAAAATTAATGCGCATATTACCAAAAAAGTAGCGGATAAGTTAGAAGAGATTTTCAAAAATGATCGAACTGAGTTTGAACAAAAATGGGAAAGTCTTGGCCTATTTGTAAAGTACGGTATGATGACCGACGACAAATTCTTAGATAAGGCCAATAAGTTTTTGGTAATGGAAAATGTGGATGGTAAGTTTTTCACTTTAGATGAATATAAAACCGCTACTGAAACTTTGCAGAAGAACAAAGAAGGGAAACATATTGTTTTATACACGACCAATCCTGTTCAACAAGACGCTTATATTCAAGCTTGTAAATTGAAGGGTTATGAAGTGGTGAAAATGGAAACTTTGGTAGATGCTGCATTCTTGAATACCATGGAAATGAAGTGGGAAAATACCAGCTTTGTAAGAGTAGATGCAGATATTGTAGACAACTTAATTGATAAACAAGAAAGCACTGAGTCTGTTTTAAGTAAAGAAGAGACTGAGCAATTAAAAACGCTGTTCACTTTGCAAATTCCTGAGCTTCATGTAACTACTGAAGTGAAAGGATTAAGCACAGATTCTGCACCAGTAATTGCAACTCGTCCTGAGTTTATGAGAAGGATGAAAGACATGGGCGCTGCTGGTGGTGGTATGACTGCTTTTTATGCACAAATGCCTGATGAAGTAACCCTTACTGTAAATGGGAATCACCCTGTTTTTCAAAATATATTAAAGGAGAGCAACGAAGACATCAAAACTAAGCAGGTTAGAAATTTAGCTGATTTAGCATTGTTGTCTCAAGGATTATTAAAAGGAGCAGAACTGACCAATTTTATTAATCGTTCTGTGCAGATGATGCAGGGAGTAGGTCAATAATTTTCAGTTGCAAACTAGTATTTCCTTGCCATTCATTTTCGTCAATGGCAAAAACGATGTCTACTGGCTTACTGTTTTCTAACAAAGAAAATTTATCGGCCATATTAAATCCAATACCCGATAAAATAATATCTTCTTGTTTTAATACTACTCTAAGATGCAGGTCTTTTACCACTTTGGAAAAGCCTGCATCTTTTACGTTTCTAGCAATAAATACAGGCCGCATATTATCTGGTCCAAATGGTTCCATTTGTTTGATAATATTATACAAAGAAGTATGGATGTCTTTAAAACTGATTTCAGTATTTATTACTATTTCTGGTATTAATTGATCTGGCTGTATGGTTTTGACTACCTCTTCTTCGAAAGCGATACTAAATGCCTCAATTTGATCAATCGAAATGGTCATTCCAGCTGCAGCAAAATGCCCCCCATAACCGAGTAGATACTTACGGCAAGCATGTATTGCTTCATATAAATTAAACCCAGCAACACTTCTTGCGCTTCCTGCTGCATAGTCTCCACTCTTGGTTAAAATAATAGTTGGTCTATAAAAGGTTTCAATTAATCTGCTGGCTACAATACCTACTACACCTTTATGCCAATTTTCATTGTATAAGACAGTCGTTTTTCTGTTAATATTATTTGGGTCTGCAGCCAACATTTCCATGGCTTCAATAGTAATACTACTATCTGCTTCTCTGCGATCTGTGTTATCACTGTGTAAGATATTAGCAAGAGTAATGGCTGCAGTAGGGTCTTTTTCAATAAATAATTGCACCGCTTTTTTCGCGTCATCCATTCTGCCAGCTGCATTTATTCTAGGTGCAATTACAAATACCAAACTGGTTAAACTCATTGGGAATTTTGCCTTAGACAAATTCAATAATGCTTCTATTCCAATGGACGGTTTTGTATTTACTTTTTGAATTCCAAAAAATGCCAGTGTTCTATTTTCTCCAGTAACTGGTACAATATCTGCAGCAATGGCAATTGCGACTAAGTCTATATACTGTAAATAGGCTTCAGTATTGAGTTTTAGATGCTCTGTTAATGCTGTCATGAGCTTAAACCCAACACCACATCCGCATAATTCTTTGTAGGGATAGTTGCAATCTTTTTGCTTAGGATTTAATATGGCAACTGCAGCTGGAATAATTTCGTCTGGTAAATGGTGGTCGCAAACAATGAAGTCAATTCCTAGGCTTTTTGCATAGGCAATTAGGTCTGCTGATTTAATACCACAATCAAGAGATATAATTAAACTGAATCCGTTTTCTTTTGCAAAGTCAATTCCAATTTTTGAAATACCATATCCTTCTTTATATCTATGAGGAATATAAAAATCAATAGGATCATGTAAGGATTTTAAAAATTGAAACATACTTGCGACAGAAGTAGTACCATCCACATCATAATCTCCATAAACTAAAATTTGTTCTTGGTTATTAAATGCATGCAAAATGCGTTCTACTGCTTTATCCATGTCTTTCATTAACCAGGGACTATGCAAATGTTCTAGGCTCGGTCTAAAATATTCTTTGGCCTTATCATAATCATTAATACCCCTTTGTGCTAGTATGGTACAAAGTGTTGTATTGATTTTTAAAGAATCTTGTAGGGATGCTACTTCAGCAGGGTTTGCTGATAATATGTTCCATCTTTTTTGCATTAATATTCTCTATCGGTAGTATACCTTACCAGCTCTTCTAATGCATCTCTAATAGGGGAGGTTGGAAAACGATACAATAATTCCAATGCTTCATCTCTATAGGTAAACATTTTTTTAGTTGCATAATCAATGCCTCCTAATGCTTCAACTTGTTCAATTACAAAAGCCACTTTATCTTTTTGGGTATTTTGATTTTTGACTATGTATATGATTTGCTTTTTTAGAGATGGGGGGCAATTATTCAATATATAAATCAATGGCAGTGTTAATTTTTTCTCTTTTATATCATTGCCGGTAGGTTTGCCTATATTTTTACTGCTATAGTCGAATAAGTCATCTTTGATTTGAAATGCCATTCCTACTTTTTCCCCAAACAAACGCATTGTTTCTATATCAGCAGGGTCGGTAAAAGTGGTGGAAGCACCTGCTGCACAAGCTGAAGCCAATAATGAGGCTGTTTTTCCATTGATTATTTCGTAATAAACCGCTTCGCTTAAATTGAGGTTTCTAGATTTTTCAATTTGTAAAAGTTCCCCTTCGCTCATCAATCTTACCGCTTCAGAGAGTATTCGTAAAACTTCATGGTCTTTATTGTTTAAAGACAGCAATAATCCCTTCGACAACAAATAATCCCCAACCAAAACAGCAATTTTATTTTTCCAAAGCGCATTTATTGAGAAAAATCCCCTTCTTTCCATTGATTCGTCTACCACATCATCGTGAACAAGGGTTGCCGTATGTAATAATTCTACCAATGATGCTGCCCTATATGTACTGTCGTTGATGGTGCCTCCTAAACGGGCGCTTAATAGCACAAACATTGGTCTTAGCTGCTTTCCTTTGCGCTTTACAATGTATTGCATAATGCGGTCTAACAATGCCACCCTACTCTTAACAGCCTCTCTAAAATGAACTTCAAATTGCTCCAGTTCGCTTGAAATAACCTTTTTTGCTAAATTCATGTTATAATTATGCTGCAATATACCCATGAATCTGACAAAATAAACTGTTAAAAGCAGCGTTTATAGTATATTCGCAGTCATACACTATCGTTCACCCCCCTTGATAGTATTTTTGAGTATTTATATAAAAAATAAGTACTTTTACGGCGATTATAATTAATTATTAAATCAAATATCGATTATGGCAAGCAAGAAGCTCCTTTTACTAGTTGTATTATTTGTGTCCGCACAGTTTGCAGCTAAAGCACAAACAGATTGGGGTTGGGATTGGAAAGACACTTCCAAAATAGCAGTTAAAGATCTGCCCCAGCACAATGAATTCATGAACAACCAGTACCCTTACCCTGCAAAGCCAAGAAGCCAGTGGGAATTAGGTTTTAATTTAGGACCAACTTGGTTAGTAGGTGATATTAAAGGTAAGACCGGTCTTGGATATGGCATTTCTGCTAGAAAATCATTAGGACACGTTCTTTCTATCAGAGGTTCTTTAACTGGAGCTTCTACTTCTGGAACTCCTAACGCCTATGGCATTGCTGTAGGTCAAACTGCTTACAAAAACTCAATGTGGGCACTTGGAGTTGATTTGATTGCTTCTTTGAATACTCCTAGCTATTACAGAGGAAATCCTAAAACCAACTTGTATGTATTGGCTGGTTATAGCTTTTTAGGCTCTAAAGCACAATACCAAGGTGCTCCTGGTGCTCAGCCTGGTGGATACAATATCTTTTATGGTCAACGTCCTGGTCAGTTGTACACCCAAGATGGTTTAGTTACTACTGTGTTTGGCGCAACTGTAAACAATAGAAAGTCTTGGGCTTTAATGCATGCTTTAAACATTGGTTTAGGTGCGGCATTTAAAGTAAGTGATAAAGTAAACATTGGTATCGAACAAAAATTCATCTTCACCATGAAGGGGTATGACTACTTGGATACATGGAAAGATGTTAGAAACGAGAACAATGATTACTTCAGCATGACAACTGCTCGAGTTAATATCAATATTGGTGATAACAGCAAAAAAGTTCAACCTCTATACTGGATCAATCCAAACAACTTTATCTATAGCGAGTTAAACGCTCCTAAGCATATGAAAATGCCTAAGACTGTTTTACCTGATGCTGATAAAGATGGTGTAACTGATCAGTTTGATATGGAACCAAATACTCCAGCTGGTGCTCCAGTTGATTCTCATGGTGTATCTAAAGATACTGATGGTGATGGTGTTCCTGATTACAGAGATAAGGAGTTGTTAACTTCTCAAAAATGTTTCCCTGTAAACAATGATGGTATTGGTACTTGTCCTGAAAATCCTTGCTGCAAGGAAATTAAGGAAATGGTAACTAATATGCAAGCTAATCAAAAGCCTAGCTGTACCATCAGTGCTTTACCAAGTGTACAGTTCAAAGGAACCACAACTAAATTAAGCAAAGATGCAATGGTAGTTTTAAGTGCCGCTGCTGCTCAATTGAAAGCAAATCCTACTTGTAACGTTAAAGTTGTTGGTTACGGTGCAACTAGCAAAGCGGCTCAGCAACAAAGCTGGGAGCGTGTGAATGCAGTTATCAAATACTTAGTAGAAAAGCAAGGAATTGCTGAAAGCAGATTGTTATTTGTTTATGCTCAGGATGGCAAAGCCAACACTGTAGATTTACAAGGGACAACTGAAGAAGGTCCTAATAGCTTACCTGCTCCTCATCCAAACTTGAAAAGTAGAAACTAATAATAGTTGATTATAAGCTTAAATGCCCCGAGCAATCGGGGCATTTTTTTATGTGTATACCTAAATTTTTGTATGGGTTAATTGCTCTATAAACTGAACTGACCGAATTTAATATTGACCTTAACTGTTTAGTCGATCAAAATGAAGTTCTCCAAAATTCTGAAGTGAACTTAGCTTAAGATCTGCTGCGCCCCAGCGCTCATCTTTATTTAGGGAATGATGTGGAATAATTACACATTTCATTCTTGCTGCTTTAGCTGCTATAAGACCATTAAAAGAGTCTTCAAAACAAATACATTCAGTTGGCTTGCTTTGCATTGCTTCTGCACAGTTTAAATATACTTGCGGATGAGGTTTTCCATAAGGTAAGTATTCGGCGGAAGCTGTTGCAGTTAAAAAGGCATCTATACCTGTCATTCGTACAACTAAATCAATTAGTGCTGGTGGAGAGGAAGTAGCCAAACCAATTTTAAATTGTTTATTGGCAAAAAATTCAAATATATGTGGAACACCAGGCATGATATTCGCTTTTTCTTCTATTCTTTTTAAAACACCGGCAACAATATTTTTTTCTGCTTCAGCAGCATGCTCCATATCAATTCCAAAATAACCAAACCACCATTGCACAAACTCTTTGGTTCTTAGGCCAGTTGTACTTGCGTACATAGCATCGGTCAATTTTACTCCATATTGATTAAATACTACTGTAGCGGCTTCATGCCATAGTGGTTCACTGTCAATTAACAAGCCATCAATATCAAAAATCACTGTTGTTAAAGCCATTGTTTATTTTTTCTGGTGCAAATGTATAATACATTCCTTATTTTGCACTGCTGGCCAATTATTATCGACATGAATTTAGTGGAGAGAATAAAGAATATACGCGTTGTACGATCGTTCGTTTATGGAATAGTAGGAATGGCAACATATCCTGGTCTTGCTTTAATTAATTCTATTAAAATTGAAGGGACTGAACATTTGCGTAAACTTCCAAAAAACAATGTGCTCTTCGTGAGCAATCATCAAACTTATTTTGCAGATGTAATCACTTTTATCCATATTTTTTGTGCGGTAAAATGGCGGAAGCAAAATAAATTGGGATTGCCTTATTACTTATTGAATCCTTTTACGAATATCTATTTTGTTGCTGCGGAAGAAACCATGAATGGGAGTATGATTAGTCGGCTATTTAAGTTGGCTGGTGCGCTAACTGTTAAAAGAACATGGAGAGCAGAAGGCCAAGATATTAGTAGAAATAGAGATGAGTCTGATACTCAAAAAATTGATCAGGCGCTTAATAAAAGTTGGGTAATTACGTTCCCTCAAGGAACTACTAAGCCATTCGCTCCAGGAAGAAGGGGTACAGCACATATTATTAAGAATAATCAACCAGTAGTTGTACCTGTAGTAATTAATGGTTTTTGGAGGGCGTTTACTAAAAAAGGATTGAGCTTTAAAAAGAAAGGATCTCTTTTATCCGTAAGATTTAAAGAGCCTTTGATAATTGATTATACTCATTCTGTAGATCAAATACTAGATCAAGTGATGGAAGCAATTGAGCAAAGCAAGAACTTCATGCTCAAAGGCAAACACCACTTAATGAGTAAATTAGATAAATAGGGTAATTAAGCTTCCTTAAAAAATAGTGCTTTTAATTCGTTGGCATCGTCTGGTTTCATTTTACCAGCTAAAATTAGCCTCAATTGTCTTCTTCTCAAAGCGCCGTCAAATAATCTTTTCTCGTCTTCCGTTTCAGGTATTAGTGCAGGAACAGTTCTTGGTTTGCCATTGGGGTCAAGTGCCACAAAAGTGAAGAAAGCTTCATTGCTTTCGTATCTATACTGGTGCAATAAATCTTCGCCCCAAACCTTTATATGAATTTCCATTGATGTATTAAATGCCCTACAAACTTTGGCTTCAATATGAACAACGTTTCCCAATTTGATGGGATTTTTAAAACTTAAGTTGTCTACAGAAGCGGTCATACTAGGTGTATTGGAGTGTTTGCCAGCAGCAATACCTGCAGCAATATCCATCCAATACATTAACCTTCCACCCATTAAATTTCCAAATGTATTGGTGTCGTTGGGTAATACCAATTCGTTCATAATGGTAAAACTTTCACTCGACTTTTTTGCTTCCATAAGTTTTATTTGAGCTGCAAATATAGGTTAGCTAATGTTGCCTTTTTGTTTAAATCGTAACGCTTTCAAGGGATTGTAAAAAGGTGGGATCAACACTGGCGCCAATTCCAGGCTCATCATTCACACTTAATTCCATACCACTGTATTTGGCTCCACCTAAAACTGGATCTATTTTGTGGCCTAATAAGCAAGTGTCTAAATCATAATAAATAATATTTGACTTGGCCATTGCAAAATGTACTTTGGCAGTGAGGGCTAATCGGCTTTCTAACATACCACCCATCATACAGGGGATATTGTTTTTTTCTGCCACTTCATTTATTTTGATGGCTTCAGCAATGCCTCCACTTTTTGCAAATTTAATATTGATAGAGTCGCAAGCTTTGTTGCGAATAATTCTTTCTGCATCATGATGCGTATAAACAGATTCATCTGCCATCAATGGTATAGGAGATTGAACGCAAAGCTGCGGAAGCAATTCATCATTATAAGTGCGCATGGGTTGTTCACAAAATTCTATATGATATTTTCCTAATTCAGTTAATGCAGTAATTGCGTCTTCATAAGACCAACCTTGATTGGCGTCAATTCTGATAGTGGTATTATTGCCAATTGCAGTTCTTATGGCTTTAATTCGTTCAATATCTGTTGCAGGGTCTTTCCCCAATTTAACTTTTATAGTGGCTACACCTTGTTGAGCAAATTCAATGGCTTGTGCTGCCATATTAGACGGAGTATCAATTCCAATAGTTAAGTCGCTTACAATCTTTTTTACTGACCCACCTAAATAAGCATACAACGGCTTATTGGCAGCTTTTGCAGCTATATCATGCAAGGCAATATCAAACGCACTTTTTGCTGTATAATTTCTTGCTGTAAAACTATCTAATTCTTGCATTCGAGCAGCAATATCAAGTGGATCTTTATGTTTTAAAATGGTTGCAAAGGCTTTACCCATTTCATAGCAGGTTGCTTGTGTTTCTCCTACAATCATTGGAAAAGCGGAACACTCTCCATATCCAGTGATGCCTTCATTGGTTTGAATAATTACCAATACATTTTGTGCAAAATCCATTGTGCCTGTTGCTATGGTAAAAGGCACCATCGGAATAGAGTAACGATAAATTTGTGTTGAAGTAATTTGCATGAGCAAATCTCTCTATTTATTGGTAATAGCGTTCACATTTTTTCCAATAACTAAAAAAACTTCCATGGTATTGATTTACTTGATCAAATAGCCAAGCTCGGGGTTCCATTTTGCCAGTATAGTGGGTGTTTAAAGGATGTTCTTTATAAATAAAATTGTCATTGGGCGCCAAGTTCTTAAGGGAGTCAAATGATCCTGTATATACTTGTATATCGGGGATATTGTCTTTTGCAAGTGCAAGTATAAAGTCCAATACTTTTTTGCTAATGGGATAGTTATTAAAATGGGCTGGTTCTAATAATAGAATTCTGTTGGCCATTTTTTTGTTGTGCCAATTGGGGTCCAGATTATAACTATTGTAAACTAAAATAGGTAGGCTGTGGTCTACTAATGGTGTTTTAGTAGCAGGTAATGCTGTTTCTAGTTTTAATTCTTTGGTTGCTTTTAGTAAAAAAGGAATTTCCAGATTGGGCAATTCTTCATAACTATAATCAACTATGGTTTTTTGTTGTTTTTTGCTAGTATACTTATTGATATTTTCTTGATTGGCATAGTATTTTTTACTACTAAAACTACCAGCAACCCATTGCCAACTCAACATATTACTGGCAAGATCTCCATCTAATAAGTGGTAATACATCCATTTTGCTGGATTAAGCCAATGTGTTTGTGCAATATTGCAAGTTAACATTGCTGTGTACATTCTTGCATGGTTATGCATATAACCTGTTGCATACAAAGTTTGAATTGCTTCGTCAACAGCTTCAATTCCAGTTTGTGCTTCTTCAATAGCTGTTGGCATTAAATAATGTGCAATATTTGTTTGATTCTGTTTTAGGTCGGTAAATATTTGAGATTGTTTGTGTTGCCAAACTCTTTGAAAAAATTCTCTCCAAGCTAACTCTTGTACCAATTTCTCTGAGATATAACGGCCATATTTAGCAACAATGATTTCTTTAATTTGCGGAAGCTGAATAACACCTCTTGAAATATAGGGAGATAAATAGGTTACAGCTCCATTCACGAAATTTCTTGTTCTTTCATATTGTTTTGCGTCAATCTGTTCAATTCGTTCAATGATTGAATGATAATCAGTAGGAAAATGTAAAACTTCATTCATATAATTATAGTTGCTCGTCTAATTTTTGTAAATATTTTTCAGCATTATTTAAGTGAATTGTTTTTTTGGCTTCCGGCATTTTATCAAAAGTTTTTACCAGCATTCCTAAACGTGGGTTCTGTAAAAAAAAGGATTGATGAACATGCATGAATCTCCAGAATAGACCATCCCAAATTGCTTGCCATTCCCCCTTGGGATAATTGCTCATTTTTAGAATATAATTACTGCCGCTGATATATGGTTTTGTAGTCATCATGCCACCATCTGCAAATTGTGTCATTCCGTACACATTGGGAACCATGACCCAATCGTACGCGTCTACATACATTTCCATAAACCATTGATAAACTTGGTCTGGATCAAACTCGCAGAGCAACATGAAGTTGCCAATAATCATTAATCGCTCTATATGATGGTTGTAGCCTGTTTGTTGTAGTTTTTGGATGGCATCGTCTAATGGAACAATACCTGTAGTTCCTTTGTAAAAAGATGTAGGGATTTTTCTTGTGAAGCCCCAGTAATTCCGGGTTCGTTGTTTACTACCGGCTCTTGCATAAACCTGGTAAATAAATTCCCTCCAGCCGATTATTTGTCTGATGAATCCTTCTAATGAATTGATTGGTATTGCGGCCCTTTTGGCATGGTGTAAGGTTTCCTCTAATACTTGTTGAGGGGTCAATAATCCAATATTAATTAAAGGGCTCAATACACTATGATGTAAGATTGATTCACCCAAAACCATTGCATCTTCGTAAATGCCAAATTCACTAAATCGGGTATTTAAAAATTGGGTTAACCATTCCTGTGCAGATTCAAAACTAATTGGGTAATATCCTTCTATATTATTCTGTTTAAAAGGAGCTGTTTTACTGCCTGGGTTGTCGGGAAAATGTTGAGTGATGTATTTAGTAGCGGCTTTAATCAACTCATTTTCTCTCATGAAATCACAAATAGGGACTTGCTTGTTTTTCGGATACTTATCTCTGTTGTCTGAATCAAAAGTCCATTTTCCACCTTCTGGCTGTAATGCATCATTCACCAATATTTTCCTTGTCTTTCTTTGCCAAGTATAAAAGTCTGTTTGAAAAAACCTATTTCTCTTTTCGAAGAACGCATCTGTTGTTGAAAGGGTATTTAGGAATCCTGGAGAGTTAAACTGCTCAATTGTTATATTATTTTTCTTACAAGATTCTGATAGCCTTTTATCGAGCCAGTTATCTGTTGGATCAACTACTCTAATTTGTGTAACTCCATTTTTTGCTAAATGGTGAACTAATTGAAGCACGTTTGAATTAGTGTCACTGGTTTCTACATAATGAACGATGTAGCCTTTATTCTCTAGATTGTTTTTGTATTGCTGCATACTGGCTCTATGCAACAAGAGTTTTTGAAAATGAAAAGGGTATTGTCTAAAAAACAGCCATTCTTCTACCAAATAAACGGGAATAGAGGGGACTAATGCTGGTTGCTCTTTAAATAATTGATGCGGAAAGACGATGCTAACTATATTCATAAAGACCTTTTACAACAAAATGCTTTGCTCATTGTTGTACTTAAAACGAATTAATGGAATCTTTAAAAGGAAAAATAGTATTGATTGCAGGTTCAACAGGTGGCGTTGGATCACAAGTTGCCAAACAAGTAAGTGCAAGTGGTGCGGTTGTGTTCTTAACAGGGCAAAACATGGCTAAATTAGAAGAAGTTGCGTCACAAGCAGGTATTCCTCAAAGTCGTTGTTTTCAAATGGATATCACCAATGAATCGTCTGTAAATCATACCGTACAACAAATTTTGGTACAAACCCCTGTGATTAATATTTTGATTAATGCAGCAGGTATTGGGGTTATTAAAACAATGGATGTTCTCAGTAGTGCTGAGTTTGAACGTACGCTTCAGGTTAATTTGATGGGTGCCTTTTATTTAGTTAAAGCGGTTTTACCTAATATGAAGGAGCAAAAAAAGGGTCTTATTATTAATATTCCAGGGGTGCTTGGGAAAGTGCCTATGGCTGGAGCTGCAGCATATAGTGCAAGTAAATATGGCTTGGTGGGTATGATGCAAAGCATTCGGGAAGAACTCAAAAGAACAGAAATTCGAATTACGAATATTTTCTTGGGCGGCATAGATTCGGCTTTCTGGGACAATATCGATTTAAGGGTTCAGCGAGATAAAATGATTGTTGCAGAAGAAGCAGCTAAAGCCATTTGGTTCCTTTGTCAACAGCCTGCAAGCGGGGTAGTTAGTGAAATGGTTTTGCAACCCTTTAATCACCAAGCTATCTAAAAAATTTATATGGTTTTTTAGTTAAATACTACATACTTAAGCATGGAGTACCGATATTTGCTCAACGAACATCTGTTAGTATGAATATTTCTTTTGACAATACCCAAAATGCATTTGCTTACAAGACTGATAAAGAGTTAAAAGGGGCTAAATTTTTATTTAAAACCATGGAATTTCCCTGGTTTGTAAAATTAGGAACCACCCTTACGCCTTATATCATGAAGACTGGGCTGCCATTGGTGAATGGGCTAATTCGTAAGACTATTTTCAAGCAATTTGTAGGGGGAGAAACCTTGGAAGAAACAGCAGAAGTTGGAAATGTTTTAGGAAACTATGGAATACAAGTTATTCTTGATTATGGAGTAGAAGGCAAAGAGTCTGAGGAAAGTTTTGATCATGCCACCGAAGAATTTATTAGAGTAATTAATTATGCCGCTACACAAACCAATATTCCTTTTATTAGTATCAAGGTTACAGGTTTAGCTCGTTTTGCTTTATTGCAAACCTTGAACGAAGCACCCAGATTAAGAAGCGGAGTGCACGATCATGAAGAAGAAGTAGCAGAATGGGATCGGGTACGAGAAAGAATGTATACCATCTGTGAAATTGCTGCAGAGAAAAATATTGGGGTTTTAATAGATGCAGAAGAAAGTTGGATTCAAGATCCTATTGATCGATTGTGCATGGAAATGATGGAAGTATTCAATAAAGACAAAGTAATCGTATATAACACTATCCAATTATATAGACACGACCGTCTTCATTTTTTACAGTTATCTTATAAAATTGCAAAGCAGCAACAATTCAAATTAGGCATCAAATTAGTTAGAGGTGCTTATATGGAAAAAGAGCGTGAAAGAGCAAATGAATTGGGTTATGGTTCTCCTATTCAACCAACAAAGGAAGCAACAGATGCTGATTTTAATTCAGCGGTAAAGTTTTGCTTTGATCACTTAGAAGACATTTCTGTAATCATTGCTTCACATAATGAAAAAAGTAATTTGCTGGCGGCTGAAATAATGCACGAAAAAAACTTGCCACATAATCACCCTCATGTACATTTCTCTCAGTTGTACGGAATGAGTGATAATATTACATTCAATCTGGCCAAAGAGGGATTTAAAGTAAGTAAGTATTTACCTTTTGGTCCTATCAAAGATGTGATTCCTTATCTTATGCGAAGAGCCAAAGAAAATTCAAGTGTTGCAGGTCAAACTGGACGTGAGTTGTCTTTGATTAAGAAGGAACTAGACAGACGAAAGGCATCATAAAGAATAATCACAATTTCTGCACAGCAATGATAATGGCCTAAAAATGCGGCCTTTTCGTTGTTAATTTGCTTATGCAACAGTATCACGATTTATTAAAACATATTTTAGCGAACGGGGTAGCAAAAACAGACCGTACAGGTACTGGCACCATCAGTTGCTTTGGTTATCAAATGCGCTTTGATTTAGCGAAGGGGTTTCCTCTTGTGACAACAAAAAAATTGCATTTAAAAAGTATTATTTACGAGCTGCTTTGGTTTTTAAAAGGGGATACCAATACAAAATACTTGACCGATCATGGGGTGAGTATTTGGAATGAATGGGCTAATGAAAATGGTGATCTAGGTCCTGTTTATGGTAAGCAATGGAGAAGTTGGGAAGGAGCAGATGGGAAAGTGATTGATCAAATTACAGATGTGCTTCATCAACTCAAGCATAATCCTGATAGTAGAAGAATGATTGTGAGCGCTTGGAATGTAGGGGAACTCTCTCAGATGGCATTAATGCCTTGTCATAGTTTGTTTCAATTTTATGTTGCAGACGGAAAACTAAGTTGTCAATTGTATCAACGAAGTGCAGATGTGTTTTTAGGGGTGCCATTTAATATTGCATCTTATGCATTACTCACTATGATGATGGCTCAAGTAACAGGGTTGCAATACGGAGACTTTGTTCATAGTTTTGGTGATGTGCATATTTATAATAATCATTTAGATCAAGTTAATCTTCAATTGAGCAGAGACCCATATCCTTTGCCAACAATGAAATTGAATCCTACTGTTACCAGTATTTTTGATTTTGACTTTAATGATTTCACTTTAGAAAATTATCAATGTCATCCTGCTATTAAAGCACCTGTTGCCGTTTAATATGATTATATCTATAATAGTAGCCGCTTCTACCAACAATGCCGTTGGTTTAAATAATCAGTTGCTTTGGCATTTGCCTAATGACATGAAATTCTTTAAGCAAACCACTTGGGCAATGCCTGTAATCATGGGAAGAAAAACCTTTGAATCTTTATCAGGTAAACCATTGAATGGAAGATTAAATATTGTTGTAACAAGGCAATTAGACTGGCAGGCAGCCGGTGTACAAAAAGCTTCCTCTTTAGAAGAAGCTTTGCGGATTGCATCAGAAAATGATTATAAAGAATCTTACATCATTGGAGGTGGCGAATTGTATGCAACTGCATTACCTTTTGCCCATAAAATATATTTAACTAGGGTAGATACAATTATTGAAGGAGATACTTTTTTCCCCGCAATAGACACGGATAGTTGGCAACTCACCATGGATGACCCTAAAGATGCGGATGCTAAACATGCTTATGCATATCGTTTTCAATGTTGGCAAAAGCATTTATAAATATGCAACTTATTCCATTTCTCTATTTATTATTTGTTCCATTTCTAGTAATTATTTCTGTAGTGTATGCCAATACTATTAAAAGTGCATATAGTAAAAGCATATTGCAAATAATGAATATTTTATTATTCATTTATGCCCTTTATCAAATCCGATTATTAGTGGGTGTCATCCAATTTTTAAGATCATTAAATTCAGGTCAATCAATCAATGAATTTTGGTTAAATTATATTGATCAGTCGGTGGTGAGAACACTTATTTCTATTTTGCTTCCGTTGTGTTTTGTTATACCATTTCTAAGAAAGAGTTTATGGTTTAGCTTAGGTGTAATGGTATATTATTTGGATGGTACCGCTTTGCCTAATTTTGATATGATTGAATGGGTAATAAAATTTGCCCATTTTTTAAGTTGGTTTTCATTGGTATATGCCCTATTTTGGTTGAAGAAATGGCTTCCCGTTAATCAAATTCAATCATAATGTATTCTCCTTTTCAGCTTGGGTTGCGCTATATACATTATTGGATGAAGTCTTCCAACTCAAAAGGGCATGGAATACATTCACCCTTTGTATTTGAACTAGTTGAGAAGGTTTTTATTGATGATAGAAATTTCTATGTTTTCCCATTAATTGAAGCTGCAAGAGAAGAGCTTTTGTACAATAATACTTCAATTGCTGTAACAGATTTTGGGGCTGGATCAAGAGTAAATAAAAACGATTCGCGAACTATTTCTTCTATAGCCAAGAGCTCGTTAAAGCCCAAAAAGTTTGGTCAATTGTTGTTTAGATTGGTCAATTATTTTGGCTCTTCTACCATACTAGAATTGGGAACTTCATTGGGAATTACTACTAGTTATTTAGCAGCTGCGAATCATAATGGTTTAGTGATCACTCTGGAAGGAGCTCCTGAAATTGCAAAGCAAGCAGAACGTCAATTTCAGCATATAGGACTTCATAATATTGAGCAAGTAGTAGGAAATTTTGATGAAACGTTAAGCAACGTGCTTAAGAAAAATAAGATTTTAGACTTTGTCTTTATTGACGGGAATCATCAATTTGAGCCAACAATAAGGTATTTTAATATGTTAAAGCCTAATCTACAGGAGAATTCGGTTCTAGTTTTTGATGACATACATTGGAGTAAAGAAATGGAGAAGGCTTGGGCTGCAATAAAAGAAGATGATAGTGTTACATTGACCATCGATTTGTTTTTTATTGGATTGGTTTTTTTCAGAAAGGAACAAAAGAAAAAGCAGCATTTTATAGTTCAGTTTTAATGAATTAACTTACATACATGATAATTGGTATCCTTAAAGAACCTGCCGGAGAAAATAGAGTAGCAATGTTGCCAGAACAGTTGGTTCTATTGGTTAAACAGGGTATAGAAGTGATGGTAGAGAAAGATGCTGGGGCTAATGCATTTGCGAATAATGAATTGTATGTAACAGCAGGTGCAACAGTTACTAACAGAAATACCGTTTTATCTTCTGCTTCTATTTTATTGAGTTATTGGAGTATTCCAGATGATGAATTAGCAAAAACACAGAAGGGGGTAATTTTGATTGGGGTATTTCAACCTTTATTCAATTTTCAATTAATGAAAGCATGGGCTTCAAATGGCTTCACTGTTTTCAGTTTAGATATGATTCCTCGAACAACCCGTGCACAATCCATGGATGTTTTAAGTAGTCAGGCGAATATTGCCGGGTATAAAGCAGTTTTAAAAGCAGCTAATTTGTTGCCTAGATATTTCCCAATGTTCATGACAGCTGCTGGAAGTATTCCTCCAGCAAAACTAATGGTGTTGGGTGCTGGTGTTGCAGGACTTCAAGCTGTAGCAACAGCTAAGAGATTGGGGGCCGTTGTAGAAGTTTCTGATACTCGTCCTGCAGTTAAAGAGGAAGTAATGAGTTTAGGCGCTAAGTTCATTGAAGTGGATGGCGCAGCAGACGCTTCAGCTGCAGGCGGATATGCAGTAGAACAAACGGAGGAATTTAAACAAAAACAAAAAGAACGTTTAGCCTTATCTGTAGCTAAATCTGATGTAATTATTGCAACTGCACAATTACAAGGGAAGCCTGCTCCATTATTGATTGATGAAAACATGCTCAAAACGATGAAGCCGGGAGCAGTTGTTGTTGATTTAGCTGCATCTACAGGGGGTAATGTTTTTGGTGTCCAAAACAATGCCACTATTCAATTACATGGTGTTACATTAGTTGGAAATAGTCAATTGGCATCCGATATGCCTGCAGATGCTAGCAAAGTTTACGGTAAGAATATGTTTAATTTTTTGCAATTGATTTTAACCAAAGAAGGGGCAATTCATTTAAATTTTGAAGACGATATAGTAAAAGGCTGTTGCATGGCACACGGTGGTGCAGTAGTAAACGATCGAATACAATCATTGCTTGCATCTTAATTAATTTAGTATGAATACTTTTTTAGCTTATTTACAAGAACATATCCAGATAATTTATATCGTAATCTTATCTATTTTTTTAGGTATAGAAGTAATTGGTCGTGTTCCTAGTGTGTTACATACCCCTTTAATGAGTGGAGCCAATGCTATACACGGCGTTGTAATCATTGGAGCGATCATTGTAATGGGACAGGTTTCGGCTGATGATATACCAGCATTAATTATTGGTTTTTTAGCGGTAGTGTTGGGTACATTAAATGTGGTAGGTGGATTTGTGGTTACTGATAGAATGTTGGAAATGTTTAAGAAGAAAAAATAACATGGAAATAAATTTGCTTACACTCTGTTACTTATTAGGCTCTGTTAGTTTTATAGTAGGGCTTAAAATGTTGTCTCATCCTGATACCGCTCGAAAAGGAAATTGGGTAGCAGCAGCAGGAATGGCCATTGCTATATTGGGTACCATATTTTTATATAGTAAAGATGGAGTCAAGTTAGAAAATTACGGTTGGATTTTTGGCGGATTAGCTGTGGGTACCATTGCAGGAACCCTAGCAGCAAAAAAAGTGAAAATGACTTCTATGCCCGAAATGGTAAGTCTATTTAATGGAATGGGAGGTGCTTGTGCTGCTTTAATTTCAATCATTGAGTTCCAGCATTTAACTCATCCAATGTTGGTTCAAGATAATATGTATGCTGCTGCTGGAAGTTTAGATGGGGCTACTCTATTAATCATTTTTGCAGGATTAATTATTGGTACTATTTCATTTGCAGGCAGCATGATTGCTTGGGGAAAGCTAAATGGTTCTGTAAAGGACTTGGCATTTAATGGTCAACAGATTGCAAATAACATTCTGTTACTAGCTATTGTAGGTGTTGCAACTTATTTAGTGTACAATATCTCTATCACCAATTATTATTGGTTTTATTTTATTACGGCTGCTGCAGTTTTATATGGTGTATTATTTGTTTTGCCTATAGGGGGAGCTGATATGCCTGTAGTCATTTCTCTCTTAAATTCTTTTACTGGTGTTGCCGCAGCATGCGGAGGATTTTTATACGATAACCAAGTAATGCTCACCGGAGGAATCTTGGTTGGTGCAGCTGGTACATTGTTAACCATTCTGATGTGTAAAGCAATGAACCGTAGTTTAATGAATGTCTTATTGGGTTCTTTTGGCGCATCTTCAAAAGGGGAGCAGCAAGCTATTACTGGTAGTTATAAAGAAATATCCATTACTGATGCTGCGGTTTGTATGAGTTATGCAAGCAAAGTGATGATTGTTCCTGGGTATGGGTTAGCGGTGGCACAAGCTCAACATATTTGTCACGAACTAGAACAATTATTAGAAGAAAAAGGAGTAGAAGTTAAATATGCCATTCATCCTGTGGCAGGTAGAATGCCTGGCCATATGAATGTATTATTAGCAGAGGCAGATGTTAATTATGATTCATTATTAGAAATGGAAGATGCAAACAATGAATTTAAATCAACGGATGTAGTGCTTATTTTAGGAGCAAATGATGTAGTGAATCCTGCTGCTAAAACGGACCCTGCTTCACCTATTTATGGAATGCCAATTTTAGAAGTAGAACAGGCGAAAACGGTAATTGTAAATAAGCGAAGCATGAAGCCTGGTTATGCAGGTATTGAAAATGCATTATTTTTTCAGCCTAAAACATCCATGTTATTTGGAGATGCAAAAGCTGCTTTACAAAAATTAGTTGCAGAAATAAAAGCAATCTAGCAGTGGATTTACCCAAGCAATTGATTGATTCTTTAGCAAATGTAAAAGGCTTTGATAAAGCAGCATTTGAAGGGGTGCATACTTCTGGGGAACAAGTAACTAGTATTCGGTTGAACCCCTTTAAACCCAGCGATGTATTAAATGAATATAGGTCTGCACAAGTACCATGGTGCAACGATGGGTTTTACTTAAATGCAAGACCTTCTTTTACTATGGATCCATTATTTCATGCGGGTGCCTATTATGTACAAGAAGCCAGTTCAATGTTTTTGCAACACGCTATTAATGAATTAATTCCTGGTCCTAAAAAAGGTTTAAAAGTATTAGACTTGTGTGCCGCACCAGGTGGTAAAACTACCTTGTTGGCTTCAATTTTTACTGAAGGTTTGGTGGTGAGTAATGATGTAATCAAATCTCGTGCTGCTATATTGGTAGAAAATACAACTAAGTGGGGATTGCCCAATATGGTTGTTACCAATAATGACCCAGATCATTTTAAAGACTTTGTTGGCTATTTTGATGTAATTGTAGTGGATGCGCCATGTAGTGGAAGTGGTTTATTTCGAAAAGACCCTCAAGCAATTGAAGAGTGGAGCGAACAAAATGTGATTCATTGCAGTGAAAGACAAGAAAGAATACTGGCTTCAATTATTCCATGTTTAAAACAGGACGGAATACTATTGTATTCAACCTGTTCCTATTCTGAAGCTGAAGATGAATCCATTGCTGATTGGATAGTAGACCAAATGAATATGGAATCTTGCCCAATTAAAACAGATCCATCTTGGAATATTGTAACAACTCAATCACCTCAAAAACAAGCTTGGGGATATCGGTTTTATCCCTATTTGGTAAAAGGTGAGGGTTTTTATTTGGCAGCATTTAAACAACAACAAAATCAGTTTGGTGGCAGACTAAAAGAAGTCCCATTAACCAAATTGACTAAGACCGAAATAGCAGCATTGGACCCGTATATAGTGAACGACTTATCAGCAGCATACTTTAAACAAAACAATGCAATAAGAAGAGTGTCAGCCCCTTTTTTAAGTACTATACAAGAATTAGCTGGCAGATTATATATAAAAAAAGCAGGGATAGAAATAGGAGAATTCAAGGGTAATGCACTAATTCCATCACACGAGTGGGCCGTTTCGGTATTGCCCAAAAATGGGTTTAGTTTTTTGCCTGTAAGCAAAGAACAGGCTTTGCACTTTTTGAAAAGAGGAAATTTCATGCCTGACAATGCTTCAATAGGCTGGAATTGGGTACAGTTTGAAGGGGTTATGCTTGGATTGGTTAAAGTTTTGCCCAATCGGATCAATAATTATTATCCTGCTGAATGGAGAATATTAAAAGATTAACTTTGCACCCTATTTATTATCTCATGTACCTGAAGAAATATTTGTTTTTAGCATTACTTTTTTGCACCCATGCAGTTATTGCACAGGATAAATTAATTGCAGCAGGCCCTACAGGTGACCTCTATATTAACCATACTGTTAAAGGAAAAGAAACCCTATCGGTATTAAGTAGAATTTATGGGGCAACGCCAAGGCAAATTGCAGCTTATAATAATTTAAACGCGAATGCTGTTTTACCCTTAGGCGTTAAATTGAGAATTCCATTGTCGGAAGATAATTTGGTACAGCAACAGGAATTTGCAACCAGTGAACCCGTATATCATATTGCAGGCAAAGGCGAAAATTTATTTAGACTTAGTCAACGATATTATAAAGTTCCCTTGGCCAATTTGCGTGAATGGAATGATTTAAAAACGGATGTTTTAAAAAATGGACAAGCAATTGTAATTGGCTTTATAGGCGGATCAAAACTGGCTGCAATGAAAGCTGATGCCCCTGCAGCCAACACCCAAGTTTTTGTTAAACCGCCCGTAATTGGTGCACCAGTTGAAAACCCGCCATTAAAAGATCCCAACGTAATGGATGCTGCTGTAGATGGAAGTCGAGAAATGAAGAAAGGAGAGATGAAGCCATTAACAGAGACCGACAAGTTTTTTGCAAAAGCAGCTGCGGATCGAGCAAAGAAAGATGCAGAAGCAGCCGCTAATATTGTTCCAGCTCCTGTTCCAGTAGATCAATTTAAGGAAGCCAACAAAGTAGCCCCAACAGAATATAGAATTAGTGAGGAAGATTTGCGTTATCTACCCAAACCTAATGACGAAGGTTATTTTGGTTTAGTTTATAATATGGACGAATCAACTAAAAACAAAATTAATAAAGCAGGCGATGTAGGAACTTTCAAATCGGTTAGTGGATTTTCTGATAGAAAATTTTATGCATTGTTGAATGATGTTTTGCCTGGAACTATAGTGAGAATTACCACCGCAGATAATAAAACTGTTTGTGCAAGAGTTTTAGGGCCAGTTCCTGAAATTAAAGGTGCACCTGCTTTAATGATGAGGGTTAGCAATGCAACTGCAGCTGCTTTAGGGAAAAACGATTTGCCATTTTCTGTTACAATTACTTATTTACAATAATATGAAATTACCTCTATTTAGTATTGCCTTATTCTTTGTTGTTCTTGCGTGTAATTCTGCACCTAGTGAAAGTTCAGTATCATCAAATGAAAGTGAAGCAAATACACAGACTGGCGGAACCATTTCAGTTGCTGCTTTTGAACAAAAAATGAAAACACCGGGGATTCAAATTCTAGATGTTAGAACTGCAGGTGAATTTCAGGGAGGCCATTTTAATAATGCATTGCAAGCTAACTGGCTTGATGAAAAAGAATTTACAGAAAGGGTTCAACATATAGATAAAACCAAGCCAGTTTTGGTGTACTGTGCTTCCGGTATAAGAAGTGCAGAAGCAATGACTTGGATGAAACAAAATGGTTTTGCAGATGTAAGCAACTTGCGTGGAGGCACTTCTGCTTGGCGTATGGAGGGTAAACCACTAGAGTCAAAAGCAGCTAGAGAAGAACTGAGTATGGCTGCATTCACCGCAAGTACAAAAACTGGAATTGTATTAGTAGATATAGGTGCAGAATGGTGCCCCCCTTGCGTAAAAATGGAACCCATAGTACAACAATTAATAAAGGAAAAAGGAACCCAGTTTAACTTGGTAAAAGTAGACGGAGGTATAGATATTGAAGTAATGAAACAATTGCGTTCTGAAGGCTTGCCTACATTTATTGTATTTAAAAACGGCAAAGAAACATGGAGAAAACAAGGAATTGTTGACTATGCAACTTTAGCTGCTGCCATTCAATAATTGTTTAAGAAACTGTTGGCTTATATCCCCTTAAAAAATCGGTAATAGGCATTCTTTTCTTGCCTTCTAATTGTAGATCAATAATATGTAAATACCCATTACTGCAACTAAACTTTAAATATGTTTTATTGTCTGTAAACACCTTGCCTACTTCATTTTGATGTACAACAATTTCTTTTTGACTTTTGAAAACTTTCAAGATTTTACCATCTAATTGGGTAATAGCTCCTGGGAACTGCGCTAACCCCCTAACTAAATTATGTAGTTGTTCTGCAGTTTGATTCCATTGAATAGTGCAGTCTTTGGTAAAAATTTTGGGTGCATGCTTTGTTTCAACTGTAAGTATTTGCGGTATCTCTTGAATGGTTCCTTCCATCATTTTCTGCAACGTTTTTATCAATAAATTGGCCCCAATTATTTTCATTCGATCATGCACTTCTGTAGCTGTTTCATCATCACCAATAGCCATAGATTCTTGTAATAAAATATCACCTGTATCTATTTCGTGCTTTAATTTAAATGTAGTAACGCCGGTTTGTTTTTCCCCATTCATTACTGCCCAATTAATAGGAGCAGCACCACGATATTGAGGTAGTAAAGAACCATGCACATTTAATGTCCCCATTTTTGGCATATTCCATACAATCTCAGGTAACATTCTAAATGCAACCACAATTTGTATATCTGCTTGTAAGTCTTTTAATGATGCTATAAATGCCGGATCTTTTAATTTTATGGGCTGAAGAACTGGAATTCCTTTTGCAGTTGCATATTGTTTTACCGCGCTTTCAGTTAATTTAAGCCCCCTTCCTGCAGGTTTATCAGGTGCAGTAACTACAGAAACTACATTGAATCCATTGCAAACCAATGCGTCTAAAGAAGCCACGGCAAAATCAGGGGTACCCATAAAAACAATCCGCATAGCCAAAATATTTGGCTTCAAAGGTAATATTAAGCGCGAAGGATAGTACTTTTGCCCCTTAATAATAATTTATGCAACAAGCAAAAAAGGGTGATAAGGTAAAAGTGCATTATCACGGAAAGTTAACCAATGGCAATACTTTTGATTCATCAGAAGGCAGAGAACCATTGGAGTTTGAAATAGGAAGCGGTATGGTAATTGCCGGTTTTGACGACGGTGTTACAGGTATGGTAATTGGAGAGAAAAG
The DNA here is from genome assembly GCA_002281875.1 of Sphingobacteriia bacterium 24-36-13. GTDB lineage: Bacteria > Bacteroidota > Bacteroidia > Chitinophagales > Chitinophagaceae > Sediminibacterium. The sequence goes on from NCHN01000005.1 coordinate 76,789, forward strand.
AACCATCAATATCCCTGCTGACCAAGCTTATGGTCCAAAGCAAGAAGAAATGATTATGGAATTTCCAAAAGACAGATTTCCTGCTGATATGGTGCCAGAAGTTGGCATGCAATTGAATATGAGCAACGGTTCAGGGCAAAATTTCCCGGTAATTATAGTAGAAGTTAAAGAAGCGGTAGTTGTATTAGATGCCAACCATCCTTTGGCTGGTGAAGAATTGGTATTTGATTTGGAATTGGTTTCAATTGACGGACCTAAATCAATCATCATTACGCCTTAAGATTTCTCTGATCACTTTTTTAGGATGATCGGCTTACTAGAAAATTTATATAAAAAAGAGACCGGCTTGCCGGTCTCTTTTTTATCAGTTGAATCCAATTGATTAATTTGATTGTTTCGGGCTTCTGTTCATCCACCAACCCAACCAGATACCAACTAATCCCCAGCTAACAACGGCATCAATTAAATATGCCCTAATATCGAACATCGGATACCATATATGGCCAGTATAACTACTGTTTAAATAAACAATTAATCCAACAAAAAGACTAGCTGTGAATGTGGTTGTGAAATTGTTGTTGGAAATTTTTGCGAGAATCCAGCACAGCAACCATATGATAAAAATATTCGCGATTAATCCTCTCGTCATATTCATCCCCATATTGTATTCTAGCGAAGCATGGTATTGAACGCTTGCCCATGGTTTACCTACATTAGCCATGGCCAATTTTTCCATGTCTTCAAAAGAAGTTCCAGCAGGAGCAGATGGCATATAATAGCCTCCTTCTTTATCTAAATTGGTTTTCAGCATTTGCATAATGCTGTCTTGATTAGGGGAGTACTGTTGTGAAGCGCTGTGTAAGTTTAAAGCAGTCCACGATAAGAACTGCCACATAAATAATACAATGCCTCCAACAATTGCAGCAATCAGTGTTTTTTTCATTTGGGGGTTGTTTAGTTACTACAATATATAAATTGAATTTTAGAAATGCAATAGATGGGGCAACAAATATTAACTTGTGATAAAAAGAAGATGCAAGGCCTAACCCAATACAGTGTTGCTGAAAGATTAATGCGCTATGTTCAAATAGATACACAGAGTGATCCACTCAGTAGTAGTTTCCCATCCACCCAAAAACAAAAAGAGCTAAGCCAATTATTAGTACAAGAATTAAAAAATTTACAAGTCGTAGATGCACATACAGATGAACATGGGTATGTTTATGGAACCATACCTGCAAATACTGCCCAACCAGTTCCTGTTATTTGTTTTTGTGCACATATAGATACTGCTCCTGATTGTTGTGGAACCAATGTTAAACCTTTGCTGCACAAATTGTATAACGGAAAACCAATTACTTTACCAGATGATGCAAATATTAGTATAGATCCAGAAGAGTTTCCTTATTTAAAACAACATATTGGTAAAGATATCATTACTGCAAGTGGATTAACTTTATTGGGGGCAGATGATAAAGCCGGAGTTGCAATTATCATGAATTTAGTTGAATATTTATTTCATCAACCTAGGATTCCACATGGTACTATTAAAATTCTATTTACACCAGATGAAGAAGTTGGAAGAGGAACCAATTATTTAGATCTTCAAAAATTAGGAGCTGATTATGCGTATACATTAGATGGAGGAGAGCTAGGAACATTTGAAGATGAAACGTTTAGTGCCAATGCTTTTACTGTTCATATTGAGGGGGTGATTGCTCATCCTGGCTATGCAAAGGGTAAACTCGTGAATGCATTAAAAGTTGCTGCAGCTATTTTAAATCAATTGCCTAAAGATATTTTAGCACCTGAGGTAACTGAAAAAAAGCAAGGATTTGTTCATCCAGTAAGAGTAGAAGGATTAGCAGAAAAAGCCAGTATTGAATTTATTATACGCGATTTTGAGACTGCTCAATTGGGAGAACATCAAGCATGCATAAAACAAATTGCTCATCAGGTAATACAGCAATATCCTGGTGCTACCATTTCTTTTACAGAAGAGGAACAATACCGCAATATGAAGGAGATTATTGACCAATATCCATTTATCAGTTCATTTGCAGAAGAAGCGTATACTAAATGTGGCTTACCCTTTATAAAAGAGCCTATTAGAGGAGGAACAGATGGAAGTAGATTGAGTTTTATGGGCCTCCCTTGTGCCAATATTTTCACAGGAATGCAAGCCATTCACAGCAAGAGGGAGTGGGTGGGGGTTTCTGATATGGAGCGTGCTGTTGATGTGTTGGTACAATTGGTTCAAGTGTGGGAAGAAAAGGGGGCTAATCTGGTAAAATAGATATTATCTTTATTAAAATTAATTTTTATGCAATTTTTAATGAATTATTGGTGGCTAATTGTTGCCTTGATTATTGTGTTTACTGGACTAGTTACAGTAAACCAAGGAACCATTGCAGTAATTACCATGTTTGGAAAATATAGAAGGATTCTAATGCCAGGGTTGAATTTTAAAATCCCCATTCTAGAGCAAGTGTATAAAACAGTGAGTATTCAAAACCGTTCTGTTGAGTTAGAATTTCAGGCAGTAACCGTTGATCAAGCGAATGTTTATTTTAAAAGTATGTTACTGTATTCGGTAATTAATCAAGATGAGCAATCTATTAAAAATGTGGCCTTTAAATTTATTTCAGAAAAAGATTTGATGCAAGCTTTGATTAGAACGGTTGAAGGTTCAATACGTGCATTTGTGGCAACAAAAAAACAAGCAGAAATTTTGCTGTTGAGAAGAGAAATTGTAGAAGATGTAAAACAACAAATTGATAAGTCTTTAGAAGATTGGGGGTACCATTTGCAAGACCTACAAATTAATGATATCACATTCGACCAGGTAATTATGGAAAGTATGAGTAGGGTGGTGGCTAGTAATAACTTAAAAGCGGCTGCTGAAAACGAAGGTCAGGCGTTGTTGATTACTAAAACCAAAGGGGCTGAAGCAGAAGGTAATGCAATTAAAATAGCAGCTGAGGCAGAGCGCGAAGCGGCACGATTACGTGGTATGGGTGTTGCATTATTTAGACAAGAGGTTGCTAAAGGGATGAGCCAGGCTGCAGAAGAGATGAAGCAGGCTAATTTAGACACTAATGTGATCTTGTTCAGTATGTGGACAGAAGCAATTAAGAACTTTGCTGAAATTGGAAAAGGAAATGTTATTTTCTTAGATGGTAGCCCCGAAGGCATGCAAGATAATATGCGTCAAATTATGGCTATGATGAAAATGAAGGAAATGGACAGACCTAGCAAATAATCATCATGTGTAAAAGCTTTCTTAATTAACGAAGTGAATGATTTTTTATTCACGATTAATTGTTCTTTTGTAGAACCTACTACATTAGCAAACTAAATTGAATTCATGTTTTATTTATTACAGTCAGATACATTGCAAAAAGCAGCTACTGCTGCAGTAGCAACTTCGGAAAAAGTGTCGTTGTGGACTTTATTAGAAAAAGGAGGATGGATTATGTATCCTCTTTATGCTTTGCTTATTGCAGCTATATATGTTTTTACAGAACGCTTATTAGCAATTAGAAAAGCAGGTAAAATTGATTTGAATTTTATGGTAGTTATTCGAGATCATATTTTATCGGGCAATGTACAAGCTGCAAAAAGTTATGCAAAGAACAATCAGAGTCCTGTTGCTAAAATGATTGATAAAGGATTACAGAGAATAGGAAAGCCAATTGATGCTATTGAAAAAAGTATGGAGAATGTAGGCAAATTGGAAATGTACAATATGGAAAAGAACCTGAACATTTTGTCATTGATTGCAGGTATTGCACCTATGTTTGGATTCTTAGGTACTATCATTGGGATGGTTCAATTATTTTATGGTATTGCTTCTACTGGAGAATACACATTAAACACCATTGCCGGTGGAATCTATACAAAAATGATTACATCGGCTACTGGCTTGATAATTGGATTGATTGCTTATGTAGGGCATAATTTTCTAAGCACGCAGATAGACAAAACGGCTAATAAAATGGAAGCTGCTAGTGCAGATTTTATGGATATTTTACAAGAGCCAACTAGATAATATGAATATCCGAAAAAGATTTAGAACACATCCTGAAATGCATACAGGCGCTCTGAATGATATTTTATTCATTCTCTTGTTGTTTTTTTTAATTGTATCTACATTGGCTAATCCGAATGTAATTAAGGTGTCTAACCCTAAGGCAAAAGCAGATACCAAGGCCAAGCAAACGATAGTCATTAGTGTAAATAAAGACCAAGAATTATTTATTGGTTCCGAGCCTATTGCAATTGAAAATCTGGAAACTAAATTGCAAGAGTATTTATCGAAGGAAACAGAGAAACCAACAGTTGTTATAAATGGGGATAGTACCTCGCATTTAGGTACTTCAATAAAGATTATGCAAGTCATTAAAAAATTAGGTGCAACACCGGTGATGGCGGTTGATCAAAATTGATAAGCCATTATCATTCTCTCTTTTCCTTGCATGTCTTTCTTGATCTCAACTTGATAGTTGTGTTTAAATAATTCGGCTGTTTCCTTGCCTAACCCTTCGTTTATTTCTAAAAAGATTGCTCCATTTTTATTCAAATGACTTTTGCAAAAATCATGAATTGCTTTGTAAAAAATCAAAGGGTCATTGTCTTCTACAAATAATGCTGTATGCGGTTCAAAAGCCAATACATTGGTATGCATGCTGGCAGCTTCTGTTTTACGGATATAGGGAGGATTACTAATAATAATATCAAATAACCCCAATTTCTCCCATTCAGTTGAATCTAAAAAATTCAATTGTTTCCAGTTGATGATTACGCCATTTTGATGGGCATTTATTTTTGCTACTTCTAAAGCATCTGGGCTAATGTCTACACTGGTAATTATTGCATTAGGGTAATATTTAGCAATTGCAATGGGTATACATCCTGAACCAGAACCGATTTCTAGAATCTGAACATTTTTGTAATTGTTAGCCTTTAAATATTTTATTAGGGTATTGACTAATTCTTCTGTTTCAGGGCGAGGAATTAAAGTATGAGAATTAACTACAAAAGCTAATTCCATAAACCAAGCTTTACCTATGATATATTGAATAGGTTCTCCTTTACTCAATCTAGTAATACATTGCGTAAGCTTATTCACTATTTCTTCTGAAATCAGGGATTGTTTTTGAAGAAATTGGTTCATCTTACTAAAACCAGTTAGTTCTTCTAGTAATAAAGTGGCAATATTGACTGCTTCTCTATTGTCATAAATGGGCTCAATAGCGGCTATTATGGCTTGCTTAGCATCTCTGATGGTCATGCTGCAATGTAGCCATCATTTGTTTATTTTTGTAAGCTAATGCCCATCAATCACGAATTCTATATGCAAAGATGTTTGCAACTGGCTCAAAAAGGAGCTGGATGGGTTGCTCCAAATCCAATGGTAGGAGCTGTGTTGGTATACCAAGATCAAATTATAGGGGAGGGATGTCATGAAAGTTATGGTCAGCCTCATGCCGAAGTAAATTGCATCAATAGTGTAGCGGAAAAAAATAAAGCAAAAATAAAAGAAGCTACTTTATATGTGAGTTTAGAGCCTTGCGTGCATTTTGGTAAAACTCCACCCTGCACCAACCTAATCATTGCCAATCAAATAAAAAAAGTAGTCATTGGATCAATGGATCCTTTTGCAGCAGTAAATGGAAAAGGAGCAGCAAAGTTAAAAGAGTCGGGTGTTGAAGTAGTAGGACCTATTTTAGAAGCAGAAGCAAGAGAAATCAATAAAAGGTTCTTTCATTTTCATTTGAAACATCGCCCATATATTATTTTAAAATGGGCTCAAACTGCTGATGAATTAATTGGAGTACAAGATCGCGAAATTAAAATCAGCAATGCCTATGTGCAAAGGCTTGTACATACTTGGCGCTCAGAAGAAGCAGCCATTTTAGTTGGCACCCAAACTGCAATTACAGACAATCCGCAGTTAAATAGCCGACTGAGTAAGGGGGCTGATCCAATCCGGATGGTCATTGACAGAACCTTGCAACTAGATCCAACATTGCATCTATTAAGCGACCAAAGTTGTACTTGGGTTTTCAATACAATCAAAAACGAAACTCAAAGCTCAGTTCGTTATGTGCAATTACCTGCACAGCAAAGTTTGATTGAACCTATATTAGAATATGCATATGAGCAGCAAGTACAAAGCATTTTAGTTGAGGGAGGAGCAAAGCTGTTACAAAGTTTTATTGACCAAGAATTATGGGATGAAGCAAGAGTAATACAATCAAATCATTCAATAGGTAATGAACATATGGATGGAATTCAGGCTCCTCATTTATTGAATGCTATATTAACTCAAACTGAAAAAGTAGGAACTGATATTATTCACTATTATCGACGAATGCAATCATGATATATTTATTAGGCAGTATTATTTTAACCAGTTATTTGTTACTATCTTTTAAAGTATGTGGTAAATTAAATATACCCGTATTTCCTGCTATCGTTTTCAATTATATTACTTGTGTTGTAACAGGGTCTTTTGTAAATGGATCTTTTCCTATTCAAGTAGAATCCTTAGCTACACCTTGGTTCAGGTGGGCTATGATTATGGGATTATTATTTATAACTAGTTTTAATTTAATTGGAATTACTGCACAAAAACTAGGCGTTGCGGTTGCCTCTGTAGCCAATAAATTGTCTTTAATCATACCCGTTATACTCACTATTGTATTATATAATGAACAAGTGGTGGGCTGGGAAATTGTTGGTATTTCTTTGGCATTAATTGCGGTAATATTTACTTGCTATCCACAAAAAAATGAATCGGATAAAACGATGCCTGTACCTTTTTTGCAAAAAATACTATTACCCTTATTGGTATTTATAGGAAGCGGTTTTTTAGACGCCTTAATTAATCATGTGCAACAAACTTATGTTACTAAAGAAACCAATAATGCATTTTTGATATCGGGCTTTTTTTCCGCAGCAAGTATTGGTGTTATTGTATTGTTTTATCAATATTGGAAAAAGCAATTGGTATTTAAGGTAAACCAAATTATTGCAGGTGTTTGTATTGGGATACCGAATTATTTTTCGATATGGTGTCTGGTCCATTTTTTACAAGATAGTCCATGGGAAACAAGTGCTAGCTTGCCAGTGAATAATATGGGTATTGTATTGTTCAGCACATTAGTAGCAGCCATTGTTTTTAAAGAGAAACTTTCTGCAATAAATTGGACGGGCATTGCATTATCTGCTATTGCCATTTACTTAATTGCATTTGGGAACACTTTATAAGAATAAGCTACTTTTTAAAACTAGGACTTACTACTAATTCTTTAGAGCCATGCGTATATATATAAAACCCTTCCCCTGATTTAACACCTAATTTTTTTGCTGTTACCATGTTAACCAATAAAGGACAAGGAGCATACTTAGGATTACCATAGCCATTATATAATACGTTCATTATGCTCAAACAAACATCTAATCCAATAAAGTCTGCTAGCTGCAAAGGACCCATTGGATGAGCCATACCTAACTTCATGATGGTATCAATTGATTCAACATCTGCAATCCCTTCATATAAAGAATAGATGGCTTCATTAATCATGGGCATTAAAACCTTATTGGCAATGAATCCAGGGTAATCATTTACTACAGATGGGGTTTTGCCCAATTGTTTACTTAAATCAACAATTGTATTGGTGACTTCCTCGTCAGTTGCATAGCCATTAATAATTTCAACCAATTTCATTATCGGAACTGGGTTCATAAAATGCATTCCAATCACTTTATTAGGGCGGTTGGTTGCAGCCGCAATTTTAGTAATTGAAATGGAAGAAGTGTTGCTAGCTAATATTGCATTTGCGGGAGCAGCAGCATCCATTTCTCCAAATATTTTTAATTTCAATTCTACATTTTCTGTAGCTGCTTCTACCACTAAATCAGCAGCTGTAACACCTTCATTGATAGAAGTATTCGTACATATATTGGCAAGGGTTTCCAGTTTTTCTTCTCCAGCAATAGTGCCTTTAGCAACCATTCTGTCTAGGTTTTTCTCAATAGTAGCCAGTGCTTTTTCTAATTGTGCTTGTTGCACATCTACCAATACTACTTTAAATCCTTTTTGGGCAAAAACCTGTGCAATACCATTACCCATGGTTCCTGCTCCTATAACTGTTACATTGAAAATTGACATAATAATTTATTTTTTTCGCTTGAAGTCTCCACGTTTCCAAGCAGTAATAAAATCTGCCCAAGCTGCAGGGTTCATGATATTCATTGGCGGTACTTGACCGGCATAATAATATTTATTCGTTTGTTGTCTTAACTGAAAATTAACGGCTTCTCTTCCGTCTGCAGGTAAACTATTTAATAATATTCTACGAGTAGCTTCATCTGTGTTTTTACGTGCTATTTCATAAGCATCATCAGGGAAGCGATTATTTAAAAAGTCTCTTTCGAACTGTTCTTTGGTAGGTCTGGGCTTAAGAATAGTAGCAGGCAAATAAGCAGTATCACTAATGAGTAATTGAATTACACTGTATTGGTTGCTTTCTAAGTTAAGCGGAATTTGAATGCTATTGTTTTTGAACCCAATGCTACTAAAAGTAATTCGATCACCTTTCATTACCGCAATTGAAAAGACCCCATCATAACTAGTGATGGTTCCTCGGCCTTTACCCTCTACAATTACCGAAGCAGATGGAATACCCCTTAAGCTATCGGCAGTCATTACTACTCCATATAATTGAACAATGGAGTCTCTATAAGGATTGTTTTGCTGCGCATTTGCCTTTTGCACCAAGCTTAACCCGACTAATAATATCAAAAAGGGTAAAATTAATCTATTCATAAAGGCAGTTGCTGTTTAAGGGAGGGCAAAGGTACTAATTTGCTTTGTTCTCCGTATTTCATAACAAAGTAAAGTCCTAGGTTGTTAACTTTGCAATCCAACGGTTATTTTAACAAAAACTTGAGCAACAATGACAACGGAAGCGATTTTAAAAGCATTGAGTAATGTGCAGGAGCCAGATTTAGGAAAGGATTTGGTAACCCTAAACATGGTAAAAGACATAGTGATCAATGGGGATGCGGTAAGCTTTACCATTGTATTGACAACTCCGGCTTGCCCAATGAAAGATTTAATGAGTAGGGCCAGTGAAAATGCCATCAAGTTATTGGTTAATAAAAATGCGAAAGTAACGGTGAACTTTACCGCCAATACTACTTCCACCCGTAAAGACGACCAAAAAGTGTTGGGTGGGGTAAAAAATATTATTGCAGTAGTAAGTGGAAAAGGCGGGGTAGGTAAAAGTACCATTTCTGCCAATCTTGCCTTGGCTTTAGCAGAAGGAGGTGCATCGGTAGGATTGATGGACGCAGATATTTATGGACCGAGTGTCCCAATCATGTTTGGAGTAAGAGGGGCAAGGCCAATGATGAAAGAGGTAAATGGAAAAGGAATGATTGTGCCTTTGGATAAGTTTGGCATTAAATTAATGAGTATTGGTTTATTAGTAGATGAAAAGAATGCAGTGGTTTGGAGAGGTCCAATGGCAAGCTCTGCTATCAGACAATTTGTAACAGAAGTAGATTGGGGCGAATTAGATTACTTGGTAATTGATATGCCACCAGGAACAGGGGATATCCATTTAACTTTAATGCAAACAGTTCCAGTAACCGGTGCAGTAATAGTCACAACTCCACAAAACGTAGCATTGGCTGATGCTAAAAAAGGGATTGCTATGTTTAGCCAGGCTCAAATAAACGTTCCAATCATTGGCCTTATTGAAAATATGGCATATTTCACACCCGCTGAATTGCCGAACAACAAGTATTATTTATTTGGTAAAGAGGGGGGAAGGAAACTGGCTGAGGAATATGATCTCTCTTTCTTGGGCCAAATCCCCTTGGTACAAACCATTCGTGAAGGCGGAGATGATGGGGTACCTGCCATGGTAGGAAACGATGAGTTGACCAAAGAAGCATTTAGGAATTTTACTGCACAAACTGTTCGAAATATTGCTATGCGCAACGCTAATTTGCCTCAGACTTCATTAATTGAAGTAGTATAAATGAAATGGTTGATCACCATAATTGGATGGTGTTTATGTTTAGTGGTTGTAGCTCAACCCAATGATTCTATAATGCCATTACAGAAAACCAGTGCCATTCAATTGAGTGGTTATGCCGAATTCTACTATCAGCATAATACCAACGGACCTGTAACCAATAATGATGTTCCATTTGTTTACAGTCATGACAAGAATAAGCTGCTTAGTATAAACTTAGCTTTCGTAAAAGCTGCATTTAAAAAGGAAAGTATAAGAGTAAACTTAGGCTTGGCATTTGGCTCTTATATGCGCGCCAATTATGCCGGAGAGAATGGCTTGTATAAGCAGCTATTAGAGGCTAATATTGGATGGAAATTAAGCAGGAAAGCTAATTTATGGGTAGATGCAGGTGTATTTAGTTCGCATATCGGTTTCGAAAGTGCCATTGGAAAAGATTGCTGGACCTTGAGCAGAAGCATAGCAGCAGATAATTCCCCTTATTTTGAAACAGGTGTAAAATTGTCTTATACATCGCCGAATGAAAAATGGGTTATGAGTGCCTTACTTCTAACTGGTTGGCAACGTATTCAACTGCTAAAAGGCAATAAGAGCCCATCTTTTGGTCACCAGATTCAATATAAACCTACTAGTAAATGGACTATTAATAGTAGCTCATTTATTGGTAACCCAACTGCAGGCATTAGTGGCGTAATGCGTTATTTTCATAATTTCTATGCCATTTATCAATGGAGTAACCGGATAGGATTAATAGGGGGATTTGATATTGGATTACAGCAAACCAACAACCAAGGACTCATTTGGTATACCCCAGTTTTGATGCTGCAATATGCTGCTAATGACAATATGAAGTTTGCGTTAAGAACAGAATCCTACCAAGATGCAAATGGGGTAATGATTTCCACAGGAACTCCTCAAGGGTTTAGGGTAAAAGGCATTTCTTTGAATGTAGACTATGCTATTAACAAGCATTTATTCTGGCGTACAGAAATAAAGCAATTACAAAGTAGAGACTTTATTTTTACTAAGCAGGGCAATTTGCCCACACAAAATTTATTTACTGCGTTAACAGCATTGGCAGTTAGCTTTTAAATTTTCAAATTAGTGGTACATTGCAAGTACAATGTATTTAACCAATCATTTTTCTACAGCAGAACAAGCAGATATATTGGCTTTTATGGAATCCAATTCATTTGCTACTATTTGTGGTATTGGGGTGGATGGATTCCCTGTAGCTACGCATGTGCCCGTTATGATTGATTTACGCGGAAATCAACTTTTTTTGCAGGCGCATATTATGCGTAAACAAGCACATACGATTGCTTTTGAAAACAACAAAAATGTATTGGCTGTATTTCATGGTCCACACAGTTATGTAAGTGCTCAACATTATGAGCCTCAAAACACCGCTAGTACTTGGAATTATTCTGCAGTTCATGCAACTGGCATTATCCATTTTTTGGGGGATGATGCGTTATATATAATGCTTAAAAGCTTAACGGCTAAATATGAGAAGGATGCCGCATCTCCTTCGCAATTCAAACATATGACTGAAGAGTATATCCAATCGAATATGAAAGCCATCGTAGCATTTGAAATTGAAGTGACTCAATTGCAACACGTATTTAAATGGAGTCAAAATAAACCAATTAATATTCAAAAAAATATTATTCAAACATTAGCTAATGGCTCAACAGAGGAACAACTAGCTGCTGAAGAAATGAAATTAAGATTGAATAAATAATACTTCTTTCATGAAAAATATTTTTATCATCAGCGGTATGGTTTTTTTATACGGCTGTACCAGTTCTAAAATGAATCAACAAAATAATTTAACTGCTTTTGACTGGCAAGGCCATAGGGGTGCTCGAGGTTTGGTACCTGAAAATACCATTCCTGCCATGTACAAAGCAATAGATTTGGGAGCTGTTACTCTAGAAATGGATGCAGTAATTACAGCAGACAAACAAGTGCTACTAAGTCATGAACCTTTTTTTAATCATGAAATCACTACTAAGCCGGATGGCACAATAGTGACCAAAGAAGAAGAAAAACAGTTGAATATTTATACCATGCACTATGCAGCTACTCAAAGGTATGATATTGGCTTAAGAGGGAATCCTCGGTTTCCTCAACAGCAAAAGATGGCTGCGTATAAGCCATTATTATTAGACGTAATTGAAGCGGCAGATCAATATGCCTTATCAAAGAATAAGCCATTACCTTTTTATAATATTGAAACGAAGTCGCAACCAGCCACAGATAATAAATACCATCCAAGTCCAAAAGCCTTTGTTGATTTATTAGTGGCTGTAATTAAACATAAAAAAATAGAAGATAGAGTTACGATTCAGTCTTTTGATATTAGAACATTACAATACTTGCATCAACAGTATCCTTCTATATCAACGGTTTTATTAATTGAGGATTACAACAAAAAATCATTAACTGAACAATTGCAGGAATTGGGCTTTACACCAACTGCATATAGTCCTCACCACAGTTTGGTAAATGAAGAATTAGTGAATGCCTGCAAATTGAAGGGAATGAAACTGGTTCCTTGGACAGTGAATGATTTAGCGACTATGAAAAAGTTGCGTGCATTGGGTGTGGATGGAATTATTTCAGATTACCCCAACCTTTTTTATTTTCCTTAACAATCCATCTTGAATCTTTCTTCGTAAATGAATCTGTAAAAATTAATCAATCAATTTTAAATCAGATTTATGAAAAAAGTTTTCTTTGTTATTGCTTCCGCTTTATTAGTGAATGTTGCTACTGCTCAAATGAGTGAAAAAACTGTTGAAGTAGGTGGGGCACCTATGTATCCATCTAAGAATATTGTAGCTAATGCAGTTAATTCAGCAGATCACACTACACTAGTTGCCGCTGTAAAAGCAGCAGGACTGGTAGAAACTTTGCAGAGTGCAGGACCATTTACCGTTTTTGCTCCCACCAATACGGCATTTGGAAAATTACCAGTCGGAACGGTTGAATCATTAGTAAAACCAGAGAACAAAGCTACGCTTACAAAAATTTTGACTTACCATGTTATTGCTGGTAAATTGGATGCGAGCGCTATTGCTACTTTAATTAAAGAAGGTAATGGTTCAGCTACTTTAAAAACAGTATCTGGCGGCATTTTAAAAGCCACCATGAAAGGGAAGAAATTAATTTTAACGGACGAAAAAGGTGGAGTGTCTACAGTAACCATTGCTAATGTATACCAAAGTAACGGGGTGATTCATGTAATTGATACAGTAGTATTGCCTTCTTAATTACCTTTGTGGTAAGAGATATTTATGAAAAAAATTATTATTACCCTTGATGGATATTCTTCCTGTGGAAAAAGTACCCTGGCTAAACAAATGGCCAGGGCACTTAATTACGTGTTTATTGACAGTGGAGCCATGTATAGGGCCATCACCTTATATTTTATAGAACATGCTATTGATTATACTAATGATACAGCAGTACAAGAGGCGTTGAAGCATATCAACTTGGAATTTGATTATAACGAATCAACAGGAACTAGTGATATATTATTGAATGGGCGGAATGTAGAAAATGAAATACGCGAAATGCGTATAAGCAATCTGGTAAGTGATGTAGCTGCTAATCAATTTGTGCGAGAATTTGGAGTAGCTCAGCAACAAAAAATGGGTTTGCAGAAAGGGATTGTTATGGATGGCAGAGATATTGGAACAACTGTATTCCCTAAGGCTGAATTAAAAATATTTGTAACAGCAGACCCAGCTATTCGAGTAGCTAGAAGGTATTTAGAATTATCTGCAAAGAATCCGGGTATAACTAAAGAAGAAGTTCAAGCTAATTTAGCCATGCGTGATGAAATTGATAGTACCAGAGAGTTTAGCCCTCTAAGAAAAGCGGATGATGCAGTGGTTTTAGACAATAGTCATTTAACCAGAGAAGAGCAGTTGAAAACCGCTCTCCAATGGGTAAACGAAAAAATTAATTCAGAAGTTGTTCTGTAATTTTACCTGTTGTCTTATGCTTTAGGATGAGTTTTTTGGCACCATAATGGGTCATCTCTTCTTTTACAAGATAATGATCTTGATCATAGGAAACCAAATGCGACTCCTTGCTAAGTCCAGTTTGTCCTCTCCAAATATCTAGTTGAACAGGCTCCCATATTTTAGACTTGGCACTTTTATATGCGGCATCTAGTATAGCATTTACTACATAGCCATCATAAAAAGTTTCTTTTGGAGCAACCCCTTTTTCTAAAGCATTAAACATATCCATAAACATATGGTTGTAGCCTAATTCATTTAGTTCATCTCCTACTGGGAATAGCCAACCACTATTACTTTCGGCTTTCTCTGCAATATAATCTCCGCCTTTTCCAGTAGTGAACATATCAAATCCGGTGCGCAAAAACGAGTTAATCCAAATAGTGCCTTCGGTGCCCATTACTTCATCTCTAAGATCCAATCCGCCTCTAAATGTCCAACTCACTTCGAACTGACCAATGGCTCCGTTTTCATATTTAACCAAACCAATGGCATGGTCCTCTGCATCTATAGGTTTTACTTGTGTATCAGCCCAACACATGACTTCTACAGGTTTAATATCTTTTCCTATATAACTACGCGTAATTTCTACACAATGACAGCCCAAATCTAATATACAACCTCCACCAGCTTGTTCTATATCCCAGAACCATTCACTGTGAGGGCCAGGGTGAGTTTCACGGCTTTTAGCCCACAAAATTCTTCCTAATGCTCCTTCTTTTACGCTTTGATTGGCTTTTATGAATTTGGGAGTATACACTAAGTCTTCTAAATATCCATTGAAAATACCAGCAGCTTCTACAGCTTCTAACATCCGCTTGGCTTCGGCTGCATTTCTACCTAATGGTTTAGTAGTCATTACTGCTTTTTTGTGTTTGCAACAAAGCAATACCGCGGCTTCATGTAAATTATTGGGAAGTGCAATACAAACAATATCTACATCCTCTCTTGCAATAGCTTCTTCCATTACAGTAGTATAATGATGACATTGATAATCTTCTGCAAATTTGCGTGCACTCTCCTCTCTTCTAGAATAAATACTTACAATAGAATCTCTACTTCTATAACCTTGTAAAGAGTCTGCATAAAAACGGCCAATAAAGCCAGAACCTAACATGGCAATGCGTTGCATGGAATTTATTTTAATTAAGTGGTAGTAATTGATTTTTTCTCTTTGAAGAATATGATAAAGAATACTAAAACGGCTGCAGCAATATAGGCAGGAACCATCCAAATGCTCATCCAGTTATGACCTGTAGTAGTTTTAGCTCCATCTACTACATATCCTGAATAGCCTGTTCCGATTACCATTCCTAAACCATAAGTAGCAAAAGTAAATAAGCCTTGAGCAGCGTTTTTAATTTTCTCACCCGCTTTTTTCTCTGTATACATATAACCAGTTACAAAAAAGAAATCATAACAGATACCATGTAATACTATACCTGCATATAACATCCAATTAGCATCACCTGTGTTTCCGTATGCAAAGAATACATAACGCAATACCCAAGCCAGCATACCAAATATGAGCATATTCTTGACCCCAATTCTATTGAAGAGCAATGGGATGGCTAAAATAAATACCGCTTCAGAAACCTGGCCTAAAGTCATTTTAGACGCTGCATTGGGGAATCCAATTTCATTTAAGAATGGATTGGCAAAACCATAGTAAAAGGATAGTGGCACACAAATTAAAATGGCTGCTATAAAAAATACTAAGTAAGATTTATCTTTAAATAATACAAATGCCTCTGTGCCTAAAGCAGAGGAAGCATCGGCAGTTTGAGCCTTAGGAGGCGTGTTGGGTAATATAAAACTGAACAGCCCTAATCCCGCAGAAACAGCGGCAGCAATATAAAAAGTGTCCGCAGATTTTTCAATGCCCATTTGCCCAATCATCACACCTGCAACAATCCAGCCAATGGTTCCAAATACGCGAATCCAAGGGAACTGTTTGCCTGGATCGGTCATTTGTGAGAAAGCTACACTATTGCTTAAAGCGATGGTAGGCATGTATAAAAGAGAGTAACAAAGTATTGTCCAATAAAAGATATTACTATCAGTAATTTTAGTTGCCATTAATAAAAGTCCTGCACCCAATACATGTAATACCCCCATTATTTTTTGGGCTGCAAAAAAGCGATCTGCAATTAAGCCCACAAAAAATGGAGAAATCATGGTAGCGATTGCCAATGCCCCATAGGTAGCACCAATCTGTATACCTGAGGCACCCAGTGGAGGTTCGCTCATATAAGTTCCTAGTGTTACATACCAAGCACTCCATATAAAGTACTGTAGAAACATCATCAACGATAATTTAATACCGGTAGTTGTATTCATATAGCAAGTTTTGAATCGACAATATAAATATTTATATTGTCTTATGAAAAAACCATTTTGGCCACTCACCATTCTTTATTTTGGTGCCGTTATCCTGGGGATATACGGAATGGTTGAGGCTTACCAACAAAAAAATGATTTTAATCTATTCTTTCGGGGAGTTTTGGTCTTTTTGTGGACAGGTTTTTTGATCAATCGAATTCGAAAACATGTTAAAAAGTAAAATCAAGTTCCTATGATCAAATGTCTCAATAAAGAAGAAATAAGTGAAAGAATGAAAAATATAGATGCTGCCTGGTTTCTTGTAGAGAAATCAATCATTAAAGAGTTTCTGTTTAAAAATTTCAATCAAGCATTTTCATTTATGTCTGAAGTAGCTTTAATAGCAGAGAAGCAACAACATCATCCAAGTTGGTCTAATACTTACAATAAAGTTTTTATTTCTCTCACCACACATGACGCTGGAGGCTTAACTCAAAAAGATTTTGATTTGGCCATTGAAATTGATAAGGTCAATTTGTTTTTTAAGAAAACGACACAATAATTAGCAATTCGATTGTTTGAAGATTAATAAATTAATTATTTATTATGATTAATTAAGCCTACATTACAACTACAATTTTATCGGCCTCAATTGCCGGACTGACAATTATCAAATTTTTGTGTAACACAATTACAAATGTTGCACGAGACCCATTGGTCTATTTTTAGCCTGAACTTTAGATGAAGATGCAATTATCAAATGTTTTGTTTTGATATCGGCGTAAAAAATATGCACTATAAACAGTGTCGCAGGTTCATGCTTAACACAAAATTTAATTATGAAAATTTACGTAAAAAACATGGCTTGTGTTAGCTGTAAAGTGGTTGTGACAGATGTATTAGTAGAATTGAAAATCCCTTTCTATAAAGTTGAATTAGGTGAAATTGATACACATCAAGATGTTTCCGAAGAAGACAAGTCTGTTCTTAATGGAAAATTGCGTAAAGCTGGATTAGAGTTGTTAGAGAAAAAACAAGGAATACTAATTGAAAGAATAAGACAAATCATGATTGATTATGTATATAATTCTGATGGAAAGCCAGATATGAAGTTTTCAGTTCTGTTGCGAAAAGAATTAAATCTTACATATACCTATTTAGCAAATTTTTACTCCGAAGTAGAATCTACCACCATTGAGCAGTTCATGATTGCGTTAAAAATTGAAAGAGTAAAAGAGTTGCTGATTTTTGGTGAAGACACTATTGCTGAAATTGCTTATAAGCTGAATTATAGCAGCGCCGCTCATTTATCAACGCAATTCAAAAGAGTAACTGGGTTAACCCCTTCTCATTTTAAAAATTTAAAAGAAAGAAGAAGGATTGCGATTCAGAATATTTGAGGTTACTGATTGATGTTTTTATAGACATATTGAAAGTTTTTTATATTTTTAGTCAAAATCTTTCTTCCCTTTATAAAAAGCTTCTCATGGATCAAATATGCCCCAATTGCAGTAATACAATTAAAGTAAACTTTTGTGAAAACTGTGGACAAAAGAAATTCAAACGAATAGATAAAAAATACATTTGGGACGAAATTCAGTATACTGTTTTTCACACCAATAAAGGGCTACTTTATACGCTCAAGAAAATAATTCAAAACCCTGGTAAAACAGCTAAAGAATTTATTGATGGAAATCGGGTAAATCATTATAAACCAATCTTGTTGATTTTTGTACTTAGTGGTATTTCTACTTATATCTCTTTCAAAATATTGGATTTAAGTAAAATTCTAGGAGCTTATTTTGCTGATAAGAATATAAATTCAAAGTTTATGGGAGACCTCATGACTTTTTTATCTAGCTATACTACTATTTTAATGTTGGCCTTAGTTCCCTTTTTTGCTTTGACAACAAAAATCGTATTTAGAAAATGGGGACATAATTATTATGAGCATGTTGTAATGAATGCTTATATACTATCTTATTATACCTTGTTTAGCATTTTAGTAGTATATCCATTGATGTTTGTTCTTAGAGAAAGTTCTCCTACAACGCTTTATTTTATTACCCAAATTTCTTTATTAGCAGTTCCTTTTATCATTTTTATTTTTTTCAAAGGATTCTATGCGGATAAACCTACCCTTACCATCATTGGTAAAACTTTATTGGTTCTACTTCTTACTATACTAGGATATATCTTGTTTATAGTAATCGTTAGTATAGTAGGTATTATTATAGCAATGATTATGGGTCCTGAAGCAATGAAATATATTAAACCAAGTTAACTTCGGATTTTTTTGAACATCAGTAGTTTTCCATTAACAACACATTTACGATTTTATTTTAAACAAAAAAGTATAATTAAAAAACTTAACGATTTGATAATATAGTATAGATATATTCATATACTTGCGTTTAAAATCATTTTGATGAGGCTTTTAATGCTTGTTTTCTGTTTGTTTCCTATAATTTCTTATGCACAGTTAGATTTACAGCTACGAAAAGAAACTCCTTCTAACCCTAAATGGTATGAAAGTTTCTCCATTAGGGGTTATAGTCAAATTAGGTATAATAGATTACTGGAAACTAATCCAAATTTAAATTGTGAACAATGCGACCGCTCTTGGGGTAATAATGGCGGATTTTTCATGCGACGTATGCGGATCATTTTTTATGGACAAATTAGTAAAAATGTATATTTCTATGTACAACCTGATTTTGCGAGTAGTCCTGCATCTGATAGATTGCATTTTGGTCAAATTAGAGATGCGTATTTTGATATAGGTGTTGATAAGGACAATGAATTTAGATTTAGAGTTGGACAAAGTAAAGTGCCTTATGGTTTTGAGAATATGCAATCAAGCCAAAACCGAATTCCATTAGATAGAAATGATGCATTAAATAGTGCCGTTTCTAATGAGCGAGATATCGGAGTATTCTTTTATTGGGCGCCCAAGGAAAAACGCAAATTGTTTTCGAGTTTAGTAAACGACGGTTTAAAGGGTAGTGGTGATTATGGTGTTTTTGCCTTAGGATTTTACAATGGTCAAACTGCCAATAATCCAGAGTTGAACAATAAATTGCATGTGGTATCAAGGTTTAGTTATCCTTTTGAATTGAATAATCAAATTGTTGAATTAGGAGTACAGGCATATAAAGGGAAATATGTAATTCCTAGAACCAATTTATCTGCTGGGGTTAAATATAATTCAGATTTAAATTATACAGATGAACGAGTAGCTACGTCTTTTATATTGTATCCTAAACCATTTGGTATTCAGGCTGAATATACAATTGGACGTGGTCCTCAGTTTAATAAAGTAACAGATTCTATAGAAGTTAAAGGTTTGAATGGAGGGTATATTACTTTGAGTTACTTAAAAAAAATGCAAAAGCAATCAATAATCCCATTTATTCGATATCAATATTATAATGGGGGTAAGAAGCATGAGAGAGACGCTAGAAGTTATGCCGTGAATGATTTAGAGATTGGTGCAGAATGGCAGTTCAGCAAAAACTTTGAATTGGTTTTCAATTACACCATCTCAAAAAGAAGATTTGAAGATTTTGTAATGCAGAATAATTTACAAAGTGGAAATTTACTTAGGATTCAGGCTCAAGTCAATTTTTAATATGTTTAAAACCGATAAGCCCCTTGTAAATAAGTTGTATATACTTGAAAAGTTTCCTGGTAAAGGAGGGTGGACTTATGCACAAATTCCCGAGATACTTCCCGATAAACATACCCATTTTGGTTGGGTAAGAGTAAATGGGTTTATTGATGATTATGAAATAAAACATTATCATCTTATGCCTATGGGAAATGGACGATTGTTTTTGCCAGTTAAGGCTGAGATTCGAAAGAAAATAAAGAAACAAGTAGGGGATTATGTTAAGGTAGTTCTATATGCAGATAATCTTCCTTTAGAAATACCTGAAGAATTGTTATTATGTTTTTTTGATGTGCCAGGAAGTTTGAGGTCTTTTAAAAATCAATCTGAAGCAGAACAAATTGCTCAAATACAGTGGATTTATGCCGCCAAAAAAGAAGAGACTAAAGTAAGTAGAATTAATACTGTTATTGAAAAACTTGTTATTAATTTGGAATAGCTACCTTGTTCATAATTAATTCATTCACATGACATCTGCTATCATAATCACTTTCTGTTTTTTATTGTTAATAGCGTATGTATTTGATATTAGTTCATCAAAAACAAAAATACCTTCTGTTATTCTGCTATTGCTTTTAGGTTGGGGTGTAAAGCAGATGTCCGTTTTTGTTGACATTTCTTTACCGGATCTTTCACCATTTTTACCTGTTTTAGGTACTGTTGGATTGATACTTATTGTTTTAGAAGGTTCATTAGAGTTGGAACTAAACAAAACAAAATTGGGGGTAATCAAAAAATCTTTTTTTGGCGCCTTGTTTCCAATGTTGGCCCTCGCTTTTTTATTGGCTTTTCTATTTAATTACTTTGGAGAGTATGATTTTAAAGCTAGTTTAACGAATGCTATACCCTTTTGTGTCATTAGCAGTGCAATAGCTATTCCAAGTGTAAAAAATTTGAGTGCATATAATAAAGAGTTTGTAATCTATGAAAGCAGCTTGTCTGATATTGTTGGGGTTGTTCTCTTTAATTTTATTGCATTTAATGAAATTATCAATTGGAATTCTTTTGGAAATTTCTTTTTGCAACTTTTGATAATTTTAGTAGTCTCGTTTCTATGTACAATTGCATTATCATATCTTTTAAATAAAATAGAGCACCATGTAAAATTTGTTCCTATTATTTTGCTAATTATTTTAATTTATGCTATATCAAAAGTATACCACTTGCCCGGTCTAGTCTTTATTTTACTTTTTGGTTTGTTTATAGGGAACTTAGATGAACTCAAGCATTATAAATGGATAGAGAAGTTTAAACCTGATGAGCTAAATAAAGAAGTACTAAAGTTTAAAGAGTTAGTTGCTGAATTTGCTTTTTTAGTTAGAGCTTTATTTTTTTTAGTATTTGGTTTTTTAATGGAGACCAGTGAAATACTCAGCACTGAAACCCTGCTTTGGGCAATCTT
>NCHN01000006.1 GCA_002281875.1 Sphingobacteriia bacterium 24-36-13
AACCTATTTAAACGAATATATTAGCGTTAAACTACTGTTTAAAAAAAAGTGGATAAGGGTGGATAAACTAAGTAAGATTAACTTTGCACTCTGTGGGTAACTAAGTTATCCCGATATACACACGCATAATAGTAGTAGTTGATTTTATATAAATAATTATTAAATATTA
Organism: Sphingobacteriia bacterium 24-36-13; assembly: GCA_002281875.1. Lineage (GTDB taxonomy): Bacteria > Bacteroidota > Bacteroidia > Chitinophagales > Chitinophagaceae > Sediminibacterium. The sequence goes on from NCHN01000006.1 coordinate 170, forward strand.
TTACTTTGGATATTAACATAGCAAAATCAAATTTGGTAAAAAACGGATATTTAGATTTGGAAATTGATCCTGAATTAGATCTCTTTGCTGAGATACAAAAACTTAAAAAAGAAAAAAATGCCGTTTTACTTGCACATTACTACCAAGAAACAGATATCCAAGATGTGGCTGATTATATTGGGGATAGTTTGGGTCTTGCACAGCAAGCTAAACAAACTACTGCAGACACCATTGTGTTTGCCGGAGTTCACTTTATGGCAGAAACTGCAAAAATTTTAAATCCATCTAAAAAAGTTTTATTACCCGATTTAAAAGCAGGTTGTTCTTTAGCAGATAGTGCACCAACCCCTTTATTCAAAGCATTTAAAGAAAAACATCCCAATCATATTGTTGTTTCTTATATTAATTGTACCGCCGATATTAAGGCTTTAAGTGATATTATTTGTACCAGCGGTAATGCAGAAAAAATAATTGAAAGCATCCCTTTAGATCAACCCATATTATTCGCTCCAGATAAAAATTTAGGTGCTTATTTAAGTAAAAAGACGGGAAGAGAAATGTTACTTTGGAATGGTGCTTGTATGGTGCATGAAATTTTTAGTTTAGAAAAAATAGTTAAACTAAAAATTAGACATCCTAAAGCAAAATTAATTGCACATCCAGAATGTGAAGAAGCTATTTTAAATATTGCAGATTATATTGGTAGTACTACTCAATTATTAAAATATACTCAAACAGATCAAACACAGGAATATATTGTTGCTACAGAAACAGGTATTTTACACCAAATGCAAATAAATAATCCAACAAAAACATTTATACCAGCTCCTCCAGAAAATAATTGTGCATGTAATGATTGTCCTTATATGAAACTAAATACTTTAGAAAAGATATATCTCTGTATGAAGTATGAATTACCCGAAATATTAATGGACGAAAATCTGCGTCTACAAGCTTTAAAACCAATGGAAAGAATGATGGATATTAGTAGGGCCGCAGGATTAATTGGGGGATAAAATAGCATTTATTGGTTTTAACAAAGCTTTCTCTTTTGAGGATAAACTTTTCAACGAAAAAGGTATCTAAGCCAAAAATGCCTAATATGATAAAGAAGATCCTCTTTGTTTCCTTAGTAACAACCGCAATAATTGCATGTAATAAAAGTGATGAAACAGTAGTTACTCCAACAATTACTTCAACAGATAATCCTATTATTTCGGCGTCATTAAATTTACCGACCGTTCCTTTTGATTATGTTAACCTAAACTTACCAGCCTACTTTTTTGTAAATGCTGGAGGGGGTGCGCCTACTTCTGTTAATGGTATTGATAATACACCGCCTTCAAATACACTAACCAATAATGGTGCTACATTAGGAAGGGTTTTGTTTTATGATAAAAGTTTAAGTGTAAATAAAACCATTTCTTGCGCAAGTTGCCATAATTCTTCTTTTGGGTTTAGTGATACTGCTGTATTAAGTAATGGTTTTGCAGGAGGAAAAACAGGTAGGCATTCTATGAGTTTAATTAATGCCAAGTTTTATCAACGTGGTAGGTTCTTTTGGGATGAGCGTGCTGCTAGTTTAGAAGAACAGGTATTAATGCCATTTCAAGACCAAACAGAAATGGGTATGACAATTCCAACTTTACTTCAACGTGTTAGAGAACAAGCATTTTATGCTCCATTAATGCAAAATGCTTTCGGAGATACAGCTATAAGTAGTAATAGAATTGCATTAGCTCTTGCACAGTTTGTAAGAAGTATAGTAAGTAGTAATAGTAAATACGATGCAGGAAGAGCGCAAGCCAATAACCCTGTTGCTAATTTTGCCAATTTTACTGCTGAAGAAAATGAAGGAAAAAGAATATTTATCACCCCTGTACAAAACGGAGGTGCTGGTTGTTTTGGATGTCATACAACAGAAGCTTTTGTGTCTGCTAATAATGGACCTCGGAATAACGGATTAGATCTTAATACAAACACCGACAATGGAGCAGGTAGAGGAGAATTTAAAACACATACTTTACGCAATATTGAACTTACAGCACCCTATATGCACGATGGTAGATTTAAAACTTTAGAGCAAGTGGTAGAACATTATAATAGTGGAGTAAAAGCACATCCCAATTTAGACAATGCTTTAAAAACTCCCAATGGTACTCCCATTCAGTTGAATTTAACCAATGCCCAAAAAGCTGCACTTGTTGCATTTATGAAAACATTGACCGATCCTACTATTGCAACCAATACTAAATGGAGCAATCCTTTTAAATAAGTATTATTTTATAATATGAATTGCTTGTTCATCCATTCAAAAATAATTTAGCTTCTAACAGCACAATTTTTTTAGCTTTAGCCAAAGCTATCAAATGAAGTACCTTGTTGTTGCGCTAATATGTTGTTGTTCTGTTGCTCAAGCACAAACGTATAAAAAAGTACACCGAAAAGCAATCATGGCAGATTCACACAATGATTTGCTTACCGCTTCTATTGAAAAAAATGTTTTAATAGACCAAGACTTAAAAGGAAAAACACATTCTGATTTAAATAGGTTTAAAGAAGCCGGTGTTGATGTTCAACTTTTTAGTGTTTGGTGTGATGGAGATAAACTTCAACCCTACGCTTGGGCTAATAGAGAAATAGATACACTCTATGCTGTAGCAAAAAGGAATCCAAAAAAAATTGAAATTGTAGAAACTTATGATGCTTTAAAAAAAGCAGTGCGCAAAAATAAACTGGCAGCCATGTTTGGAGTAGAGGGCGGCCATATGATTGAAGAAGATATTAATAAAATAGATTCATTATTTAACAGAGGGGTTCGTTATATGACGCTTACCTGGAATAATTCAACCAGCTGGGCAAGTTCTGCAATGGATGAAACTAAATTAAAAAATGATCCCTCTGCAAAATTGGGATTAAACGAATTTGGTAAACTGGTTGTTCAAAGAATGAATCAGTTGGGTATGATGGTAGATTTAAGTCATGTTGGCGAAAAAACATTTTGGGATGCCATTCAAACAACTACCAAACCAGTATTGGTTTCACATAGTAATGCATACACACTATGCCCTGTTTTTAGAAATTTAAAAGATGAACAAATAGATGCTGTTGGAAAAAACGGCGGTGTTATTCAATTAAATTTTTATTCTGCTTTTATAGACAGTTCTTTTAAAAATAGAGAAAAAATTTTCCTACAAAACAAGCAATCAGAAATAAAAGAATTGATTGCAAAAGGCATGCAAAAAGAATATGCTCAAGCATTAGTAGTAGATAAATATAAAGAAGAGTCTTTAGCTATTCAACCCCCAATGAGTATGTTATTAGATCACTTAGATTATATAGTGAAAAGAATAGGAGTAGAACATGTGGGTATGGGTTCTGATTTTGATGGTATTAGTGCCAGCCCAAGAGAACTGACCGACGTGACAACCTATCCTTTAATTACAAAAGCTTTATTAGAAAAAGGATACAGTAAAAAAGACGTTACAAAAATAATGGGCGGTAATTTATTAAGGGTAATGAAAGCACAAGAATTAAAATAAAATCTATACAACTATCTTTTATGAGAAAAACTTTATTTACAACGGTATTATTATTTACTACGGCAATACTTACTGCACAGGCCACACAAAAGCCCCCATTGCATGGAAAAAACTGGATGGCTATAACGGGAAAGCCACTTGCTGCTACTGCAGGATCAATGGTTTTTCAACAAGGCGGAAATGCTGTTGATGCTGCTTGTGCTATGTTAGCTGCTACCTGTACAATGTGGGATGTATTGAGTTGGGGTGGTGAAACACAAGCTATTATTTACAATCCAAAAACAGGAAAAGTTATTGGTATTAATGCGCTAGGGGTTGCACCAACAGGAGCTACTCCAGAATTTTTTAAATCAAAAGGCTATCAGTTTCCTCCAGAATATGGTCCTTTAGCGGCCGTTACTCCAGGTACGGTGGGAGGAATCATCCATATGTTATCTGAATATGGAACCATGAGTTTAAAACAAGTATTGGCACCTGCAATGGATTTGGCTGCGGGTTATCCAATTGACGCTCAAACTGCAAATAGTATTGAAAGAGGAAAAGAAAGAATTAAGCAATGGCCTTATAGTAAAAAAGTATTGCTGCCGCATTTGGGTCAAAAACGAGAAGCGCCCGAAGCCGGTGAAATATTTGTTCAGCAAGACTTATTGAACACCTTAAAAAAATTAGTAGAAGCAGAGCAAACCGCTTTGAAGAATAAAAAAACACGTAAACAAGCTTTGCAAGCAGCTTATGACCGTTTTTATAAAGGGGATATTGCAGATGAATTTGTAAGAGGAGCTCAAGAACAAGGCGGATTAATCACCAAAGAAGATTTGGCCACTTGGAAAGTAAAAGAAGAAGTTCCATCAATGATTAATTATAAAGGAATTGATGTGTATAAATTAACTCAATGGACACAAGGACCTTCTATGTTACAGGCTTTGAATATTGTAGAAAATTTTGACTTGAAAAAAATGGGCTACAATTCTCCTCAATACATTAATACTATTTATCAAAGCATGAGCCTTGCCTTTGCAGATCGCGATTTTTATTACGGGGATCCTGCATTTGCTCCAACACCTCAGCCTATGAGTGGTTTATTGAGTAAAGGGTATGCCAAGCAAAGGGCAGCATTAATCAATCCAGAAAAAAATAATGCCCTAATTACTCCAGGTGATCCCTATCCATTTGAAGAACGCGTTAATCCTTATAACGCACAAATTAAACAGTGGAACCTAGAAATGGATAGCACGGGAAAAAGAAATTTTGTTCCTGCACACGACAGCAGTGTTACCGCTAAAGCTGAATTAGAAGCTTATATGGACCGTCTTTGGAGAGGCACTACCAGTGTTGAAGCCGCAGACAAAGATGGTTGGGTGGTGTCTATTACACCTAGCGGTGGATGGTTGCCTGCTACCATTGCGGGTAACACCGGTATAGGAATGAGCCAGCGTATGCAAAGCTTTGTTTTGGATCCTGCCATCAACCCTTTCAATGTTGTTGCGCCAGGTAAGCGCCCAAGAGTTACATTAACACCATCAATGGCATTAAAAGAAGGCAAACCTTATTTATCATTTGCTGTGCAAGGCGGAGATACCCAAGACCAGAATTTATTGCAATTCTTCTTAAATATGGTTGAATTTGGAATGACTGTTCAGCAAGCTTCTGAAGCAGAAAATATTAATACTAATCAACTTTGGTTATCCTTGGGTGGAACCAAAATGAAAGACAGAAAGCCTAGAGCTGGAGACCTATTGTTATCTGCAAGGACTCCTGAACCAACACGCGAAGCGCTCAAAAAAATGGGTTATAAACTCAGCTTTGGTCAGCGCACTAGTGGTCCTATTAACGCCATTTTTATAGATAAAAAGCACAATAGTTTATGGGGTGGTTCATCTAATAATGGGGAAGATTATGGTATTGGCTGGTAAATAGCTAAAAAAACAAGAATAAATGTATTAATACGCTGCCAAACTGTTTGGTGGCGTATTATTTTTGGTACAATAAACAGAAAACTAAACACGTTAGTAAAAAAATACTAAAAAAATTAGTGTGTATAATTAAAAACCACTAGTTTTACCACCTCATTAATTTTGACCATCTAAAAAGAACAACATGAGTAATGCAGAAAAATTAAAAGCGCTAAAGCTAACCATTGACAAAATTGACAAAGATTTTGGAAAAGGAAGTGTAATGATGATGAATGAAAAAAGCACGGCCCCAATGGAAGTGGTGTCTACGGGTTCGCTTGGCTTAGATGCTGCATTAGGTGTAGGTGGTCTTCCTAAAGGTAGAATTGTTGAAATATACGGTCCAGAGTCTTCTGGTAAAACAACAGTGGCTATTCATGTTATTGCTGAAGCTCAAAAAAAGGGCGGCATGTGTGCAATTATTGATGCTGAACATGCTTTTGACAGCGCTTATGCGCAGAAATTGGGTGTAGATGTAGATAACCTTTTGATTTCACAACCCGATTATGGAGAACAAGCATTAGAAATTGCCGATAGGCTTATTTTGTCTGGTGCATTAGATGTAGTAGTTATTGACTCAGTTGCCGCATTGGTACCTAAAGGAGAGCTTGAGGGTGAAATGGGTGATAGTAAAATGGGTTTGCAGGCAAGATTAATGAGCCAAGCATTAAGAAAATTAACGGCAACTATCAACAAAACCAATACCATTTGTATTTTCATTAACCAGCTCAGGGAGAAAATTGGGGTTATGTTCGGAAACCCAGAAACAACCACGGGTGGTAATGCCTTGAAATTCTATGCTTCTGTTCGTTTAGATATCAGAAGAATGACTCAAATTAAAGATGGAGATACGGCAATAGGGAATAGAGTAAAGGTTAAAGTAGTAAAAAATAAAGTGGCCCCACCTTTCCGCGCAGCTGAATTTGATCTTGTGTTTGGAGAAGGTATTAGTAAAGTGGGTGAAATAATTGATATGGGTGTTGAAATGGGCATTGTTCAAAAAAGTGGATCTTGGTTTAGCTACGAAAGCAATAAACTAGGTCAGGGAAGAGAATCAGTGAAAACCTTATTACATGATAATCCAGAATTATCCAACGAAATTGAAGCTAAAATCAGGGCTAAGTTAATTGTAGTGGCGGAAACTCCCGCTGAAGCAACAGAACAATAAATCGTTTTTTAGATGGGTTAGTAAATTGCCCTGGTCTGCAAAGGCCGGGGCTTTTGTATTAAATTAATACCCGTTTAGATAATATTCACCCCTATCTAGGCGTTTATCAAACACTTAGTGGCTCTTTATTGCCCTAAATTTTAATTCATTCGTGCAAATGAACGCAAAGGTACCCAGTTATTCCATCCTGAGCGGCCGTATTCTGCAATGCCTAATTTTATTGGCTTGTGTATTCGGTGGCATTGCGCATGCACAAAAAGGGATAGGGTTCGATATAAAACCCTTTAGAAAAGAAGCCATTTTTAGAGATGATGATAAGATTGGTTATAACCTTCGTTTTCGGAATAATACCAAGGAAAAAATAAGGGGTACCATAAAAGCCAAAGTGGTGAACTATAAAGGCGAAGAGGTATTTAACCAAGAAATGGGTTTTACCATGGATGCCAAAAAAGGGTATATGAAAGATTTATACCTTGAAAACGATAAAACCAAGCCAGGTTTTTATCAGTTACAATTAATGGTTTCTGCTAATAATTATGTTGATACCCTCAATTTTGGATATGGTGTTGATCCTGAAAAAGTATATTCAAATGTAAACAGACCAGCAGATTTTGATCAGTTTTGGGATGATGCCAGAAGGGAATTAGTGAATATAGATCCCAAGTTTAGGGTTACAAGAAGGGGTGATCAAAGTACTAGAGATGTAGATGTGTTTTTGGTAGAGTTTCAATCACTAGAATATCAAACGATCAGGGGTTGGTTGTCTGTGCCTAAGAGAAAAGGAAAATTTGCAGTAATCTATGAACTGCCTGGTTATTTACAAGAAATGCGTCCTGATTCTTTAAGAACAGATATGGCTGTGTTCAGGGTAAATGTTAGGGGTCATGGAAATAGCAAAGACAATACCAATGCCGATTTCAACACTTTCAATATTATTAATTTAAACGACCGCAATAAATATATCTATCGAGCTGTTTATATGGATGCATTGCGAGGTTTAGATTTTCTGTATAGACATGACTATTTGAAGTTAGATCTGAAAAAAGTCATTGTAAAAGGGGAAGGTCAAGGTGCGGTTTTAGCTGCTGTGGTAGCTTCTTTAGACAACCGGCCACAAGGTTGCATCATTGAAAGACCCGTTTATACTGATATGCGAACCTTGTTTTTTATGGCTGGTTCACAAAAAGTAATGCCCTGGCCTGTAGCCAATTTTCAGGCCTATATAAAAAATCCAAGAAACCGACTAAACCAGGATGCATTATTTAAAAACTGGGATTTTTTTGATCCAGTAAATTTTGCACCCAATATTCGTTGCAGGGTTTTGTTTGGGCACAATCAAAAGAATACAATCTGTCCTCCTCAAGCCGCAATTGCTTTGTACAATCAAATAAGAATAGACAATAGAAATATATACATGAGTTTAGACGACAACGGGATGGATCATGTCTATTATAGTTATGAAAGTTTTTGGATGAAAAAAATACTCTGAGGAACGTAAATAAAAACTGATGAAAAAATTATTGAGTCTTATAGTTATTGCATTTGTAGCAAATACTGCTTATGCTGGTTTTCCAATTGGCCGAGGAAAATATTTATTGGTACCATCTTATAACTTGTATACAACCAAGGGATATTGGGATGCAGCTGGCACTTATATTCCATTCTCGAATGGGGGAAGATTTGCCTCTCACTATTTTGGAATATATGGTGGTATTGGAATTGGAGAACGATTGGATTTTGTAGGAAATATCTCTTATATCATGCAAAGAAAATTAGAGACCAATTTAGCACAGTCTAACTCTAGTTTTGGAGACGCCAGCTTTGGCTTATCGTATTTACTCAACACTTTTGATTATTCTAAATTTTTAACTGTAACTGGTTCTTTAATTGTTCCGCTTTATACCAATGACGCAGCTAAACAACCATTTACCGGATTTCAGCAAGTAGGTGGAGAAGTGAAATTCACTTATTCTGGCTCTAATGGAGAGCGATATTCTAATACATATTTTGATATCAACCTAGGCGTTCGCCAATATTTTAGTCCTGAAGGGCCTACCCAAATTTTTGGGGATGCTTTATTGGGAATTCCTTTGGACGAAGACAATAAATTGACTTTTCAACTAGCCAGTACTAAATCTACCAGTACCCAAACTGGCTTAGTCTTGAATCCGAACAATTTGTTCTTAAACCGACAGTTTAATTATTTTAGATTAACGGCAGGCTATGGTAGAAAAATCAGCCAGAAATATCAAATTTTCCTCTCGGTATTTACAGATGTGAACGGAAGGAATACGGGTAAAGGAGGCGGAGGGTCTATATCCTTAGTTGGAGAATTATAAAAGAACAAAATTTTAATGACAGCAAAACAATACATACCATCGTTAACAGGTGTTAGAGGCCTTGCTTCTATTTTGATTTTTTTTCATCATTTTAATCAAGAAGATTTTCCACCTTTATTGTTCAGGGTTTTAAATGAGTTTCACTTTCCCTTATCGATGTTTTTTGTATTAAGTGGCTTTTTAATTTGTTTGCGTTATTACGATAATGTAGAATTGTCTAGTAAATGGATGCGCAAATATTTAAAAAACAGAATTGCAAGGGTTTATCCTATTTATTTAATTTTAACAATCGTTGTTTTTTTATTTGCTTGGATAGCCAATGATACCAGCATTTACAACGGAAAAAACAGTCCGCTTACTTTATTCATCATGAACATCACTTTCCTCAGAGGATTTTTTGATGACATGAAATTTACTGGAATTGCTCAAGGGTGGTCATTAACAGTAGAAGAGTGTTTTTATTTTTCAGCGCCTATATTTTTTATCTTAATAAAAAGAAGTAAAATATATTTTTTAGTTGCTCCATTGGTTATTACAGCGGTTGGTGTTTTATTGGTATTGATTTTTAGAAATGTAGATTTCTATGGATTTTTTAATTCATTTAAATTCTTATTTATTTCAACTTTTCTTGGAAGAACAGTTGAGTTTTTTGCAGGAATGGTGTTGGCAATGATTATTAGAAAGGCAGATGATTCTGTAAGTAATTTTTCTTTGTACACTTGGCTTGGTATTATAGGAATTGCTTGCACCAACCTTATAATGATTAATCAACCTATCAGCAAAGAAGTGCCATTTGCGCTATACCAACCAATTGGTATTTTTACTAATAATATTTTATTGCCTATTGCTATAGCAACCTTCTTTTATGGTTTAATAAAAGAAAACTCAGTAGTTAAATCCATTTTAGGAAGTAAAACAGGAGAGCTGGTTGGTAAAAGCTCTTATATACTTTACCTTATTCACCTTGGTTTTATTTCTCGACTAACATCTGACTGGTTGCACAGCACGGCTGATCTTTTCTATGCATGGTTAGATAAAAACGAATATTGGTGGTTATCTGAACACTTAAATTATACTGCACTGGTATTGTTTTCTCACCTGCTTATATTAACCCTTATCTCAATTATTTTGTATAAGTTTATAGAAGAGCCTATCAACTTATATATTCGGAAATCAAACTTCTTAGAAAAGAAAAATTAATTATGATTTTCCATCCAAAAAATAGCACCCTTTTTAAACTAACATTTCTACTAATTGCCGGAATGGCTTTATGGTGCATTGAAGGAAAGGCACAAAAAGGAAAAACCAAAGACCCTGTTACGGTAAATATTTTACCTTATAATAAGAAGGCAAGGTTCAATAAAAAGTTTCCTGTTAAATACAAAATTCAGTTTATCAACAATTTAAAAGATCCACAGGAAGGCGCTTTAGTATATACTGTTTTTGATAACGCCAATCAGGAGATTTTAGAAAATAGTTTAGATGTAAGGGTTAATGCAAAAAAAACACTGGTTTCTAATTTTGAAATTCCGATTGTAAAAGAAGGGAACTATACTATTAAAATGCGAATAGAGCTGACCAATTTCAATAGCAATTTTGATGGCAGCTTTGCTTATATAGGACCCCCAAGAAAATCAAAAGACCGCAAACCAGAAATAGCACAAGAGCCCATTGTAAACACTCCGCCACTTAATTGGTCGAAAGATAATTTATCTGGGGTTGCTGGAAGACAATCTTTAAGTGCCGATGAAATTAAAGACGCTCCAGTTTCCGAAGAGCCAGAGTCGGAAGAGGAAGAGGGCGAAATGATTATTAAACTCAAGCCGTATAAAAAAGATGGCGTTTTTTATGATGGAGAAAAAATTAAATATTCTGTCTCCATTGCTAATAAATATAAAGTTAGGCAGGACGGAACATTTACAGCAATTGTACAAACAGAACTTGGTGAAACAGTAAGTTCCACTCAGGTTAAACTTAAAATTGCTAAAAAGGGTCAAAAGAATTTCCAAATTGAAATTCCTAAACCACCAAAGGAAGGTGTTTATAATTTGAGGGCAGCTACCAATACCTCAACCTATGATGATACCGCCTTATATGCATTTGGATACAATATTAGTAAAATAAAAACGCCCTATTATTTGCCCCCAGATTTTGAAGAATACTGGCAAACGGCAATGAGTGATTTGGCCAAAGTAGACCCACAATATAAAATTTCAAGAGACGATGAACATAGTACCAAATACCATGATGTATATAGAGTAGACATGAAAGGGATTGATGATTTCCCCTTTTATGGTTATTTATCTATACCTAAATTAAAAGGTAAATATCCTGTTATTATTGGTTTTGGTGGATATAAGAAGGAAGTAATGCCCCTTCTCTTTGATGAGTTTATTTCTTTCTCTGTAAACGTAAGAGGGATTGATAAAAAATATGAGAAGGAGTTTAATCCCGATAATATTGAGCAGATTATGCTCAAAGCAGAAGATAAGGATGCATATGTTTACAAAGGAATTTACTTGGATTGTATAAGGGCGGTGGAGTTTGTGTATGCACATGGACATATGGGTATGGACTTAAACAGGGTTTTGGCATTTGGAGGAAGTCAGGGAGCAACCATGGGTTTGGTAACAGCAGCATTAATGCCAGATAAAATTAACGCAGTAATTGCAAGCAATCCCGTTTTTGCAGATTGGAAAAATAGTTTTGCTGTTGGAAAAAATAAACGAGAACTCTCTTTCCCTTCAGATGCAATTGTTAGGTACTTGAAAGACAATCCAGATTTTACCGAAGAACAAATGCTGGAAACCTTTAATTATTTTGACTTACAAAACTTCATGCCAAAAGTAAAATGTCCTGTATTATATGCAGTGGGCTTACAAGATGAGTTTATTGCACCAGGGAGTGCTATTGCAGCATATAATAAGCTACCATTTGACGCCCTTTCAAAAAGTGAATTATTTATTTTTCCCGACCTAGGACATGAAATTCCGGTCTACCATAATTCATTTATTGGTATTTGGTTTAATGAAAAAGCAGTAAGCAAAAAGAAAAGATAAATGCAAAAGACCAATAACTATATTATTTTACTAATTGCCTGCCTGCTTTGCAGCGTCAATTCGGCTTTTGCAGATTATCCAATAGGGAAAAAGCGTACCGCTATTACAGGAACCTTTAATTATTTTTATTCTTCTAAATATTTTAATGATCAAGGTAAATTAATCAGCAATGCTCCTGGAGATTATTTTCAGGCGAGTTCGTATAGTTTGAATATTTCACATGGACTAAGCAGAAGGGTTGACTTGTCTGTTACTATTCCATTTGCTTCTCAAACATTGGTTAACGGAAATAATTCCGAAACAAAATCTGGTGTAACAGATGTAAATCTTGGATTATCTGTTCACTTCCCCTCTATTGATTATAAAAGATATTTTACTATAAGAGGTAGTGTAGGTATTCCTGCATATCAAAACAATCAAACTCCGTATTTAGGATATGCTTCTAAGTCGGTCATGTTGGGTGCTAATTATTCGTTTACACCATATAAAAATGGATTCGCGATTGTTGAATTTATTTACTCTAGATTTTTAGATGCACAAGATGGACCGAATCAGTATAGGGCTGTTATAACAATGGGTAAAATGTATAACAAGCATACATCTGTAACTGCATCTTTGTCTCATCAGGTTTCCCAAAGCGTTAACACCGCTTTTAATCCCAATTTGCAATTGAATAAAAACTTCAATGCAGCAACATTTAATTTAAGTGTCGGTAGAAAACTCAATAGAATGATTACTCCAACTATTCAAGCCTACTATACATTATTAGGAAAAAATGCGGGCTTGGGAATGGGTGCGAATATTTTTGTAACCGTAAGATTACCATAAAACAAAGTCATTGATTTACTCAATACTTAAGCCGCTGATTAGAGTTGCACTGTTTTTTTTCTGTAGAAAAATATACATTCAAAATAAATCACTATTCAACTTAAAAGGGCCACTACTTTTAACAGCCAATCATCCTAATTCGTTTTTGGATGCGATTATTATTGGCGCTTTTTTTAAACATCCTGTTCATTTTTTAGCTAGAGGAGATGCTTTTAATAAACCATACCATCGGTTTTTATTGAGTCTTTTAAATATGATTCCTATTTATAGACTAAGTGAGGGAAAGGAAAATTTAGTAAATAATAATTATGCATTTGCTGCGTCTAAAAAAATTCTTGAAAACAATGGCATCGTTTTAATTTTTATTGAAGGAATTTGTTTATTAACCAACCAATTACAACCGTTTAAAAAGGGAGCTGCTAGAATTGCTTTAGATTATCAAGGAAAAAATCCCCTACAGGTTCTTCCTATAGGAATAGCTTATGATGGTTTTAATGCTTGGGGAAAAACAGTGCAAATAGCTTTGGGTAATCCTTTTTTTGCTGGGCAGCTTTTGCCTTTTGAGGACAGAGCAAAAAACATGAACCACTTTAATGCTGAAATTAAGCAAGAGCTTGAACAATTAATAATTGCCCCAACATCTTCGCCAACCAACAAGAGTAAGACAATTCAACTGATAGCTACGATTGGAATCATTTTACACTACCCCATTTTTAGCATCATCCAACAAATAGTACACAATAAAACAAAACGAACTGTATTTTATGATTCGGTTTTGTATGGATGTTTGTTTATTTCATATCCATTTTATCTCTTATTGATTTCGATGGTACTTTATTGGTTTCTTGGCCAAGGAACTTTGTTGATTTTAGTTTTATTTATCCTTTCTGCAAGAACAATTGTACTTTGTAAAAATCCAAATAAATAATTGCTCAACCTATCCTTTATTGGTAATTTGTAGTCATGCGTTGGATGGGAAATAGAGAAAGTAATAATGTAGAAGACCGAAGAGGAAGCGGAAACGGTCTTATTGCAGGGGGTGGTATTGGCACTATTATCATTGGGCTATTGTATATTTTTTTAGGAGGAGACCCTGCAGTTGTTGTAAATCAGGTAATTCAACAATCCCCTGCTGTTTCTACCAAACCCATTTCCGAAGCCGATGAAAAATTGGCTTCTTTTACCAAAGTAGTATTGGCGTATACTGAAGATGTATGGGACTCTATTTATCAAGCAAGAGGAGAAAACTATGATGCACCCAAGCTAGTTTTGTTTACACAGCAAACCCAATCTGGTTGTGGCTTTGCAAGCGATGCATCGGGCCCCTTTTATTGTCCAGCAGACCAAAAAGTATATATAGATTTATCTTTTTTCCAAGAACTTTCCACACGTTTTAATGCCCCAGGTGAATTTGCCATGGCTTATGTTATTGCACATGAAGTTGGTCATCATATTCAACAATTGAATGGAACAGCAGCTTCTGTACAACGTATGCGATCTAGCTTATCTGAAAAAGAATACAACCAGCTTTCAATTAAATTAGAACTACAGGCAGATTTTTTGGCAGGAGTATGGGCATATCACGCGAATCAATTAAAGAATATTTTAGAGCCCGGAGACTTAGAAGCCGCTTTAAATGCAGCCAACGCAATTGGCGATGACCGGTTACAACAACAGAGCCAAGGTTATATTGTTCCAGATGCATTTACACATGGAACTTCAAAACAAAGAATGTATTGGTTTAAAAAAGGTTTTGAAACAGGAGATCCTTTTAAAGGAAATACTTTTGCCCAATCAGAAGAATAAAATTTGAATATTGATCTATGAAAAAGTATACGACGCTATTTGCACTACTATTGAGTTTGCAATCATTTGCACAAGACACAATTGCTAAACAGGATATTGTTTCAGCAGCAAAGCTATTCGACTTGCAATACAATAATAAAGAGGTTGATACTATGTATGTTGGTATTAAAGACAACCTAAAAGTGTATAAAGACATGCATAAGCAAATTCTTAACAACAGTTTGCCAATGAGTTTATGGCAAAGCCCAGTTGTTCCTGGATTGCAAATTGAAAAAAAGCAAAAAGCCATAAAGTGGAAGACGAATAAAAACGTGTTAAATCCAATCAATAAAGCCGATTTAGCGTTTTACAGTATTGCAGATTTATCGGTTTTAATAAAATCTAAACAAATCAGCTCTGTAACGCTTACCCAATTTTTTATTGATAGAATTAAACAATACGCTGATAGCCTTCAATGCGTAATATCAATTACTGAATCAATTGCGCTAGAGCAAGCTAGGTTGGCCGACGAGGAAATTGCTTCAGGAAAGTATCGCGGTCCATTGCATGGTATTCCTTATGGGTTAAAGGATTTGTTTTCTGTAAGAGGGACCAAAACAACCTGGGGTGCTGCTCCTTATCAAAATCAAGTAATTGATGAAGATGCTTATGTATACAATCGATTAAGAGATGCAGGTGCTGTACTGGTAGCTAAGTTTACTTTGGGTGCTTTAGCAATGGGCGATTACTGGTATGGTGGAAGAACAAAGAATCCATGGAATTTAAAAACGGGTTCTTCTGGATCATCTGCAGGCTCGGCTTCTGCAACTGTTGCTGGTTTGGTTCCGTTTGCAATTGGAACAGAAACCTGGGGCTCTATAATATCTCCTTCATCTACTTGTGGTGCAACCGGACTAAGGCCAACTTTTGGAAGAATTAGTAGAACAGGTGCTATGGCTTTAAGCTGGAGCTTAGATAAGATTGGTCCAATATGTAGATCTGCAGAAGACGCTGCAATTGTATTTAATTATATTCATGGAACAGATGGCTTAGACCAGTCTGCAGTGAATATTCCATTTAACTATCAACCAGATGGGGACATCAAAAAATTAAAAATAGGGTATGCAAAAAACTATTTTGATCTAATTAAAGACACATCAAGAAACGAATGGAAGGTGTTGGCTGCATTTAAAGAAATGGGCGCGGAGTTAATTCCAATTGAGTTTCCAGATACGGCCGTTTACAAAGCCAATATTATGGATGTAATTATTAGTGCAGAATCTGCAGCTGCCTTTGATGGTTTAACGAGATTAAATATTGATGACGAATTAACTAGACAAGGACCATTTGATTGGCCCAATAGCTTTAGGGTATCTAGATTGGTACCAGCGGTAGAATATGTGAACGCCAATCGAATGCGCTACCATTTGCAACAAAAAGTTCATGAGGCATTAAGTAAGGTTGATGTGTTAATATGTCCAACAAGGGGCAGCGGAAGCCAATCAGCAATAACCAATTTAACAGGACAGCCAGTGGTTTGCACACCAACAGGATTCGATAAAAGATCAGGTTTACCTACCAGTATAAGCTTTATTGGCAACCTTTACCAAGAAGCTTCAATATTGCTGGCTGCAAAATATTATCAACAAGCAACGGAGTGGGAAACCATTCACCCTCCTGCATTTTTGAAATAATTTTTGCTACAATTCAATGTAAATAAATAATGGTAATGAAAAATAATACCAAGCTAAGTGCAATAATGCTAAGCCTAGTATTATTTAGTGGACTTGTATTTTGGATTTATAGGGTAACACAAGAAAACAATAATTTTCAAGAGCCCGTTATTTATACGCTTTCAGACGAAAAAGCAATGAGCCCTTTACTTGCTTATAAAGTCATTCTAAATAAAAAAGACAGTGTAGTAAATGGATTTTTTAACCCTGGTTTTTCAAAATACAAATGGTGGGTTTATGTAAACACCCCCAATGAAATAGGTGATTTTTTGCAAATTGCGAATCCGCATATTAATGAAATAAGAATTTATACGATTCAAAATGAACAGCCCATTTTGGCTTATGAATCTGGTGATTATTTTATTTTTAGTAAACGGGTATTAAATGATCCAGACTTTTGGTTTCAAATTCCAAATTCAACCAACGGCTTATTAATTGAAGTAGACAAAAAAGGAGAATCCCTCGAATTACCAATTAGAATAGTAGCCGAAAAAGAAATGACCCAATATCTCTCTAACCAAAAAATGGCATACGGCATTTTTATTGGATGGATGATTTTTTTGGTCTTGTTGAATTTGTTTTTATGGGCCTCTCTCAGAGATAATATTCATTTTTTTTACATTCTATTTGTCTGTTCTTCCGCCTTATGGGTAATATCCAACTGGGGAATAGGGTTTCAATTTTTTTGGCCCAACCTTCCTGAAATGGCTAGTAAGGCAAGGCCTATATTTAGTACAACTTCTTTTCTTTTTATTGTAGAGTTAGCTAGAAAATATTTTACCCCAACCGAGAGAACCCCTATTTATAATGGATTCACAAGAGTTTTGCAGGGTTTTCTAATTCTTTTAATTGCAGTATTTGTTTTTGGAAATATTCTATTAGCAGAAGAATGGCTTAGATATTTAACCCTAAGTGTTGCAAATATTTTATGGTTGGTATCTATGGCAACTGTTTTATTTTTTATCATTAAGAGCTATAAAAAAGCCAAAGCGCTTTCTTTATTTTTTCTTGCTGCTTTTATGGTTCATGCTGTTTTTAGTATTTTAATTATACTATCTCAATACAATGTTCAAGAGAACTGGGTTTTCTTTATTAATAAGTATGGATCGGCAATAGGAATATTGGCAAATAGTACCATTCTTTCATTTGGTTTAACACAGCGATACAATTATTATAAAAAGGAAAGAGAGCAGGCACAACAAGAGTTAATATTGGAACGAAGTTTACAAGCAGATAGGCTTATTCAAGCTCAAGAAGAGGAAAGATCAAGATTGGCCAGAGAACTACACGACGGATTAGGTGGGTTACTCGGTAGTATTAGAATTGGTGCTTTTAACAAGTTGAAACAAGATATATCTAACCAAGCTTGGTTAGATACACAATTGTCTGAAGCAATTGAAGACCTTAGAAATATTGCCCATGATTTAATGCCGGTTAATTTACCAGAGAAGGGCCTTGTTGCTATTTTAGAAAAAACGGTTGCCAGATGGAATTTATCTAACGAGTTTAAGACACATTTAGATTGTACTATTCATAGCAGGTATCCATTAGCAGTGGAAGCCGGACTTTATAGAATTGTATCTGAATTGATACATAATGTGAAAAAACATGCCCATGCTACAGAGGTATATATTTCATTATGGGAGGAACCCAACAACCAAACTATTACCCTATTAGTTGAAGACAATGGAACAGGTTTTATACCCAATCAATCCGAAGGCATAGGGCTTAAAAATATTCGGTATAGAGTGGAATACTTAGGTGGAAAAATTTTGATTGATTCAAACATAAAAGGCACTAGTATTGTAATTGAAATATCCGGATCGAAAAACCCTCTTCATGCCTAATAGAACCAAAATAGCCATTGCTGATGACCATAAAATATTTGCGGAAGGTATTCAGATGGTTTTAAGGGAACAAGAATGGATTAATTGGGTAGGAGAAGCATTTACTGCAAAAGATGCTTTTCAATTATATGAAGATAGACGGCCAGACATTTATTTATTAGACTATCATTTCCCAGATGGCAACGGTTATCAGGTTGCAGAAAAAATTTTAAGTAAATATCCCAACGCTTCCATCATTATATTAAGCATGGAAAACGACAACGATATTATGCACCAATGCAGACTTTTAGGTGTAAAAGGATATATTATCAAAAACCTTTCTTCTGATGAGTTAATTGAGGCAATTGAACAAGTACTTGCTGGAAATCATGTATTTATGTGGGGAGAAGAGCTACAGACTCAATTAAAAGAAGAGGATGGGGGCTTAAGTAAAAGAGAAAAAGAAATCGTTTCTTTAATTAGTAAAGGCTTAACCAGCCAAGAAATAGCAGAAGCCATTAATTTAAGCGTATTAACCATTAACACGCATCGAAGAAATATCCTGAGAAAATTAAACTTAAAAAACACAGCGATGATGGTCCAATATGCCAGAGTCAATCGTTGGTAGCCCATTTTTACTACATTTGCGGCCTTAATAACAAATATGAAGTATTTTTTGAGTGCCCCCATTGTTCTTTTAATGTTATTTTTTTCTTGTAAAAGCCCCCAACAACTAACGGTATATTATCCCGTTAATAAAACACAATTAACTTATTTGCATACGTATACTATTCCTCATAATTTTTCTTTTATGGAAACAACGGTGGGTGGTTTGTCTTCCATTGATTACGATCAAAAAAGGAACCGGTATTTTTTAGTTTGCGACGATCGATCTTCTATTAATCCTGCCAGATTTTATACTGCTAAAATAAGCATCAAGCAAAATAAAATTGACACAGTACTGTTTACCAATTTTGCTTATTTAAAAGATGAATTGGGTAAAACCTACCCAAGTACTAAAGAGAATCCGTATAAAACGCCGGATCCTGAAAGTATGCGTTATAATCCCAATAGCAATTTATTGGTTTGGAGCAGTGAAGGAGAAAATACCATAAGAGGTAAAGACAGTACTTTAATTAATCCATCTGTCTATTTCGTCAATTCTACAGGAAAATTTAAAGATAGTCTTGCCATACCCCAAAATCTTTATATGAGCTTTAAAGAAAAAGGGCCCAGACAAAACGGAGTATTAGAAGGGATGAGTTATGCAGATAATTATAAAACCTTGATGTTTAATGTTGAAGAACCACTAAAAGAAGATGGTCCTAGAGCTGATTTACAACCAAATGGTGCAATGATTCGATTTTACCAGTTTGATATGCAAACAAAACAACCCACCCATCAATATGCATACGAACTATCTCCAGTAGTATACGCCCCTAATCCTATTAATGAATATAAAATTAATAGTGTTCCTGAATTTTTGTGGATTGGGAATAATCAGTTATTGGTATTAGAGCGGTCTTATTCTACTGGAAGAATTGCCTGCTCCATTAAAATATTTTTAGCAGACTATAACCAGGCAACAGATGTTTCTACCTTTGCTTCTCTTAAAGCGCCAGCTCAATATCAACCGATAAAAAAAACATTGTTGATGAATTTAGATGACCTAGGTATTTATACCGATAATATTGAAGGAATTAGCTTTGGGCCTATTTTACCCAATGGCAACAGAAGTATATTATTGGTATCAGATAATAATTTTAGCCCTATCCAAAAGTCTCAAATAACACTCTTAGAATTAAAGACTCCTAAATCTTAAACAATACTTCATAGTTATGCTTAAAAAACCATTAGCGATTTGTTTAGTCATACTGCTTTGGTCTTGTAAAGAGCAAACACAAAAGGGATTACCCCATGTGATTATTGAAACAGCTTATGGAGAAATAGAAATTGAATTGTATACGCATAAAGCGCCATTAACAGCCAATGCATTTTTGGCTTATATAGATTCTGGCTATTATAATCAAAGCAATTTTTACAGAGTGCTTAATATGTATAATCAACCTTCTAATGCGCCAAAGGCTTTTTTAGTTCAAGGGGGTATTTGGAAATCGAATAATAAATTGGCACAAAGTCTTCAAGGAATACCGCACGAGTCTACAAAACAAACGGGGATATTACATAAAGAAGGAACCATTTCAATGGCCAGGAACGAGCCTGGATCAGGGGGTCCTGAATTCTTTATCATGGTTGAAGACGAAACTGGATTTGATTTTGGCGGAGAAAATATGGCGGATGGATTGGGCTTTGCTGCTTTTGGTTCTGTTGTAAAAGGCATGCCCATTATTAGAAAAATTCACGATTTAAAAGAAGCCAATCAATACCTTCAGCCCCCTGTTTATATTCATACGATAAGAAGAAAATAAATACTAGCGGTAACTAGGTTGGTATTCATATACTACTTCAAAAGCCTCTTTTTTAAGAGAAGGAATACCTTGTCCAATTTTTAGATTCTTAAATTGTGGG
This sequence comes from Sphingobacteriia bacterium 24-36-13, assembly GCA_002281875.1. Taxonomy (GTDB): domain Bacteria; phylum Bacteroidota; class Bacteroidia; order Chitinophagales; family Chitinophagaceae; genus Sediminibacterium. The sequence goes on from NCHN01000006.1 coordinate 20,931, forward strand.
GTTGGCTCACATACTGAATACTGGTTTCCCTTGTAAACAATTGGATTTCCTTGTGGAGAATCAAATTGTATGGCAACAGTTACATGTTGAGGATAGGAAAGCACAATCATTGGAAGATTGTAAATCTCTTTTACTAAGTAAAAAAAGAAAGCAGCACGGTCTTCGCAATCGCTGTACTCTGAAAACAAAGTTTGTTCAGGAGAAAACCTTTTGTCCTTTCCGTATAAGGAAGCATCGTTTTCAAACGCAAAAGAGGAACGAGTTAAATGCATTAAATAGTCCACTCCTTTTTTCTGATTCATTTTAGACACTGTTTGCTTTAAGGCAGGAATCAAAGATTGATAGGTTGCATTACTAAGTGGAGCAGTAAACTGCATGGCATATTCAACAGAAGGATAATTATTAAATAGTTTATTGATTGACTTATTCACTTTTACTTTGAACTCGTAATTGCGTTGACCATAAGCAAATTGAATAGGCTTTACTTCGTAGCTCTCCGGATTAAAATCGGGCATGCGATTGATCTTATAAGAGAATCCCTTTGTAGCAATATTTTGTGTAACTACTTTAATATCTTGAAAACGCCCTTGCTTAAAGTCAATTTTGCTTCCATAATCATGGTAGTTTAAACAGATATACTGTTCTTGATTATACAACATGGAGGGAATATCATATACATTTTCATTAGACTGAACATACAATAATAAAGTATCGTTCCTTAATCGAGTAACTGCGGAATAGCCTGTTTGATTCAACAAAAACCATTTGTATAAAGTATAGCGATGGTAGTTTTCTTTTTTAGGGCTGATTGATTCCGCCGCGGTTCTAATCAACTGATAAAATAACCAGTCGTCTAATTGCTTCTCTTTTTTAAAAGCCAATAAGTTTTCAACCAAATTGCCAAACGGTAACAAACTTAAAGAGGAGTAAAATTGCTCTATAGCGGTATGTGTAAGGGGCTGCCCTATTAGAACCTGTAAATCGTTCATACTGGGGGTATGAACTTTGTCACCATAAAAATCAATATAGGACCCAACTGGGTCAGGTTTTTTTTCGGGAACAGCCAATTGCTGTGCATTCAAATGCTGAACGCCCAAGCAACTTATGATTAATATGGTCCAAACCCCCTTCTTCACCGATATCCGATTTTCTTAAAGTTACAAAAAGGTAACAATTAATTAATATTAAGTTTTTTGAAAGGGTTGTTAAAAAGCAGTAAAATGCCCGATTTGGCCAATTAGCCGCTAAATTTGCTCAATATTTTAGTTATGCCCTTTCAGTTACACACGAATTATCAGCCAGCTGGGGATCAACCAAAAGCCATACAAGAGCTGGTAGATGGGGTTAACGAGGGCGAACAATACCAAACCTTATTGGGGGTAACAGGAAGTGGTAAAACATTTACCATTGCCAATTTGATTCAACAGGTACAAAGGCCAACCCTGGTTTTGACCCATAATAAAACTTTGGTGGCGCAATTGTATGGAGAGTTCAAGCAATTTTTTCCAGAGAATGCAGTGGGCTATTTTGTAAGTTATTACGACTATTATCAGCCCGAAGCCTATATGCCAGTAACGGGCACTTATATTGAAAAAGACCTAAGTATTAATGAAGAGTTAGACAAACTTAGACTGCAAGCGACTTCACAATTATTGAGTGGCCGTAGAGATATTATTGTAGTAGCCAGTGTGAGTTGTATTTATGGTATGGGAAATCCTACCGAATATGAGAATGGGATTATTCGTATACAAAAAGGTCAGGTGTTATCACGCCAAGGATTCTTGCACGCATTGGTTAATTCATTGTACAATCGTTCCCAGGGGGATTTTACCCGCGGTACTTTTAGGGTTAAAGGAGATACGGTAGACATCAACCTGCCGTATGTAGATTTTGGATATCGAGTTACTTTTTTTGGAGACGAAATTGAAGAAATTGAAAGCATAGAAACCGCTACCAATAAGCGTATTGGCTTAATGGATACGGCGGCTATATTCCCCGCCAACCTATACCTTGCTCCTAAAGACATGATTGTAGAAGTGATGCACGAGATACAAGATGAAATGATGTTGCAAGTGGAATATTTTAAGTCGGTAGGAAAGTTTATAGAAGCATCTCGTTTAAAAGAAAGAGTGGAATACGATTTAGAAATGATTCGTGAATTGGGCTATTGCAATGGTATTGAAAACTATTCTCGTTTTTTTGATAGAAGAAAACCAGGTACCCGACCATTCTGTTTATTGGATTATTTTCCCAAAGATTTTTTATGCGTGATTGATGAAAGCCACCAAACCATTCCTCAGGTGGCAGGTATGTATGGAGGAGACAGAAGTAGAAAATTGGTATTAGTAGATTATGGATTTAGACTACCCAGTGCTATGGATAACCGTCCATTGAATTTTCATGAGTTTGAAAGTTTAACTGGGCAAACCATATTTGTTAGTGCAACACCTGGAGACTATGAATTAGAGAAAACTGGCGGAGTAGTAGTAGAACAAGTTGTACGACCTACAGGCTTATTAGATCCACCAATAGAAATAAGACCTAGCACCAATCAAATAGATGATTTATTAGATGCTATAGATGACCGCGTTAAAAAAGGAGATCGGGTTTTAGTAACAACACTAACCAAAAGAATGGCCGAAGAAATGGACAAATACTTGGGCCGAATTAATATCAAATCAAAATATATTCACTCCGATGTGGATACGCTAGAACGCGTAGAAATCTTGCGAGACCTTCGTTTGGGGGTAATTGATGTATTAGTGGGGGTGAATTTATTAAGGGAGGGATTGGACCTGCCGGAAGTATCGCTAGTAGCTATTTTGGATGCAGATAAAGAAGGCTTTTTGCGCAATGAACGTTCTTTAACACAAACAGCTGGTCGTGCAGCAAGAAACGTAAATGGATTGGTTATTTTTTATGCAGATAAAATGACCGAGAGCATGCAACGAACCATTGATGAGACTACCCGAAGAAGGGCCAAGCAAATTGCCTACAATTTAGAGCACGGCATTACGCCAACTACGGTTAGTAAAAGCAAAGAGCAGGTTTTTGCACAAACATCCGTATTGGATATTAAAGGTTATGACCCATCTAATCCATATGCTTTACACCAAGAAGAATCCTTGGTGCCAAGTGCTGCAGAAGAACAAGTAGAATTTAAAACCATACCGCAAGTAGAAACGGCTATTAAGAAAGTAAAGAAAGAAATGGAGAAAGCCGCAAGAGATTTAGATTTTATAGAAGCCGCAAGATTAAGAGATGAAATGTTTAGGCTACAAAAAACCTTGACAGAGATGAAATAAAGTAGCATCAGTATAATTCATTAAATTTAAGTAAGCATAATTTTGATTCATGAAAAAAACGGTCGGTCTCATTTTATTTATACTCCCTTTCATACTAAACGCACAGACTTCTTATTATGCAGAGCGCTTTAGGCCACAGTACCATTTTTCTTCACAAAAAAATTGGATCAATGACCCTAATGGATTAGTATACCACAATGGTCAATACCATTTGTTTTATCAACACAATCCGTTTGGAAATATTTGGGGACATATGAGTTGGGGGCATGCAGTGAGCAAAGACCTAGTGAAGTGGACGCCAATGCCGTTGGCGCTTAGAGAAGAAGATGGTAAAATGGCTTTTTCTGGATCGGTAGTATATGATGCAAAAAATACCAGTGCATTAAGTAGTAATAGAGAGAACCCACCGTTAGTGGCAGTGTTTACTGCACATGACAGTGTTAATCAATCCCAACACTTGGCTTATAGTATTGATCATGGGAAATCCTGGAACAAGTATTCAGGTAATCCTGTGCTCGATTTAAATATGAGTGATTTTAGAGACCCCAATGTATTCTGGCACGATAAGACCAGACAATGGGTGATGATGGTAGCCATGCCCAATGAAAAAATGATTTCGATTTATACTTCATTTAGTTTAAAGCAGTGGACTTTCCAAAGTGATTTTGGACCAATTGGCGATACATCTGGTGTATGGGAATGCCCAGATTTAATTCAAGTACCCGTTGTAGGAGAACCCGATAAAAAGAAATGGGTTTTATTAGTATCACAGAACTCGAGCATGCAATATTTTGTAGGGGAATTTGATGGCGCTAAATTTTACAATGAAAACCCATCCAATAAAGTAGTAAGACCCGATTATGGTAGCGACTATTATGCGGCTATTACTTATAAGAATACACCCGATCGAATTCCTATTTCTATAGGATGGGTGAACAATTGGAATTATGCCAATGAAATACCCACCAATCCATGGAAGGGGGCTATGTCATTGCCCAGGAAATTAGCCGTGAAAAAAATGGGATCAGAATGGATTTTAGTACAAGAGCCCATCAAAGCCTTGCGAGCCATACGTTCTACTGGGCAAGTTTTGCAAGGACCTATTGCGGTTAAGAATGGGTATGTTCTTCCATTTAGAAGCAATTGTTTTGAAATGGAAGTTGAGTTGAAGCCCGCCATTACCAGTGTGAGTGGAATTAAAATTGCAGTTGGTGGAAACAGAAATTTTGTAATTGGATACGATGCAACACTTGAACAACTTTTTATTGATCGAACCAACACTCCTTCAGGATTTAGCAAACAGTATCCCTATTTTGCTAAGAAGAATGCATACTTAAAACAACAAAACGACAAAATTAAACTGCATATCTTTTTTGATAAGAGTATTGTTGAAGTGTATGCCAATGATGGAGAATTGGTATTTACTTCACAAATATTTCCTGAAGAAAATGATACTGGGATAGAATTTTTTAGCGATGGCAATATCTCTGTGTTCGAGAATATATGGTTCTGGCCTATGAGATCTATCTGGAAATAAATACGAACTTTACTAAGTAAAACAACACTATGAGCTTCAGGAATTTTAAGATGGTTAGTTATGTGGTTTTTGGCCGCGGTAGTTTTAATCAATTAGATGAAATATTAACTCCACATAGAAAGGGTGATGCCCCCATGGTTTTTTTAGTAGACCATTATTTTGAGGGGAAGCCTTTGTTGAATCGCATTCCATTAAGGGGTAAAGACAAAGTAGTGTTGGCTGATGTTACTTATGAACCAAAGACGAGTCAGGTAGACGAATTAGCTCGTTCATTAAAAGAAGAATTTGGAACCATTAGTGGCGTAATTGGCATTGGTGGTGGATCAACCATGGATTTAGCGAAAGCAGTTTCTTTGATGATGACCAATCCTGGATCATCGGCTGATTACCAAGGATGGGATTTGGTTCAGGAAGCAGGTGTATATAAAGTAGGCATACCTACTTTAAGTGGAACAGGTGCAGAAGTAAGTAGAACCACTGTGTTAACAGGACCAACTCGAAAGTTGGGAATGAACTCAGACTTTACCCCATTTGATCAAATAGTATTAGATCCAGAATTAACCAAAGACGCACCAGCAAATCAACGTTTTTATACTGGAATGGATTGTTATATCCATTGCATTGAAAGCTTAGAAGGCACTTATTTAAATGAGTTCAGCAAGAGCTATGGTGAGAAAGCTTTACAGCTTTGTCAAAAAGTATTTGTTGAAAAGAATCATTGGGACAACGAAAGCGATGATCAATTGATGATGGCTTCTTATGCTGGTGGTATGAGCATTGCGTATTCACAAGTTGGTGTTGCACACGCAGTGAGTTATGGCTTGAGTTATTTACTAGGTACCAAGCATGGTATTGGCAATTGCATTGTCATGAATCACTTGGAAGAATATTATCCAGCAGGAGTAAAAGAGTTCAAATTGATGGCAGAAAAAAATCAAATTGAAATTCCACAAGGCATCTGTAAAGGATTAACCGATGAGCAATTTGAAACCATGATGAATGTGTCATTGGGCATGAAGCCCTTATGGGAAAATGCGTTGGGAAAGGATTGGGAAAGCATCATGACTCGCGAAAAACTAAGAGCACTATACGAAAGACTTTAAAATAGGACGATAGGTACAAGACAGTTGATCATTATAAAAGCTTAGCTGCTTTTATTAAATCTTCAGGCGTATCAATTTCCACTCCCATGTATTGGGTGAGCACCATTTTTAGTGGCACTCCATATTCAAGGTAGCGCAAGCATTCAATTTTTTCTGCTGCTTCTAAGGGTGTCATTGGCCAGTTGGTAAAATTGAGTAATGCTTGTTTACGAAAAGCATACACCCCAATATGTTCATAATATGGAATGGAAATATTTTTATCTCGCGGATAAGGAATGACGCTGCGAGAAAAAAACAGTGAATTCATATTTCGATCCACTGCAACTTTCACGTAGTTGGGGTCTTCAATTAATTTTTGATCTGTTAACTCCTGCATTAAAGAAGCAACTTGAACAGTAGGTTCTTTAAATGTTGCGAGTAATTTTTCTAAAGGGTCTTTTTGCACAAAGGGTTCATCGCCCTGCACATTTACAATAATGTCTACAGCTAAATCAGCCGCAGCTTCTGCAATTCGGTCACTCCCACTTTCATGATTTTTTTCACTCATGATGGCTTTGCCTCCGTTATTGGTGATTTCATTAAAAATGATTTCGCTATCGGTTACTACTATCACATCGCTGAATAAACCTGTGGCGATCGTATTATCATAGGTATGACGAATCACCGTTTTATTGCCCAATTGTTGCATCAATTTAGCAGGAAAACGAGTGGCTGCATAACGAGCAGGAATCATTGCAACGATGTTCATAAATAAAACTTTGTACAAAGATGCATCATCTAGTCTAGTAATGTGTTTTAATGCTGTTGTCGAATGGAATCTTCAACTGATAGTTGAGGGCTTCATCTGTGCTATCATCTAGTACATCTAAGCCATAACGCAAAGATTCCACAGGAGTGTAATTGTATGTGCCAAACAAACGGTCCCAAATAGAAAAGATATTACCGTAGTTGCTGTCTGTTTGAGGCTGTTTGTAGTGGTGGTGAACTTTGTGCATATTGGGGGAAATGATCACCCAACTAATGGCATTGTCTAACCAAAGCGGCAAACGCATATTGGCGTGATTAAACTGCGATAAGACTGCACTTAAACTTTGGTACAGCATGACCAACCACATAGGTGCACCACAAATAATCACCCCAATAGTGGTAAACACCGCCCTGAATACACTTTCACCTGGGTGGTGCCTGTTAGCGGTAGTGGTATCTACATGGGTATCTGCATGGTGCACCATATGAAACTTCCACATCCATTTTATCTTATGTTCAATAAAATGGATAAAATAAGCCCCAACTAAATCAAGTAATAACAAACCCCCAATTAACATTGCCCAAGCTGGCATTGTCGTCAATTGCAATAATCCAAATTGGTTGGTTATGGCCCATTCGCTGGCTTTTACAATGACCAAAGCAAAAGCGAAATTGATAATGATGGTAGTAGCTGTGAAGAATAGATTGATGCCCGCGTGACGGTATTTATTGTATTTAAAATTAGCCAAAGGCACAATGCCTTCTACTATCCAAAAAAACAATATCCCTCCCGCTAAGATCAGCGCTCTGTGTAAACTAGGGATGGTATTGAAATATTCAATAATTGAATCAATCATATTAATATTATTTTAAAGTAAATTAATTACTTTTTTTGATTTCATTTTTCTTAAAAGTATTTAGATTTATCTCTAACGAATAAAAACGTCAAATCATAAAACAAAAAAGTCAATTCCTAGATGAGAGCGGGTTTTATGTATATTCATACTACTATAAATAGTAATACTTGAAAAAAACTACTCTCTATTTACTTTTAATTATAGGTATCATTTGTACTTCTAATTTTCCCCAATATAAATATTCTAATCAGTGTTTAAGAGTAATCAGAACAATTCCAATTGGAGTATTTTATGACGATTCTTCAAAATTAATAATCAGAAAAGATACAATTAACCTATTTTCTTTTGGTGAGCTAAGAATAATTCAATTGCAACCAATGGTTCAATTTGAAACAAATCTTAATGTAAAAAATTCCTCTCCCTTCTTTGTTTTTAAACAAAATGAAAATAAGGGTAAATATTTTTTCAAGGAAACGGATTCCTCTTTTTTAATGCTTAAAGTTGACTCCTTATTATTTTCTAATGGCTTAAACACTGATAAATATATTTTACCTGATACTTTAAACTGGAGCTTAATATCAGCCGAAAAGGATAAAAATTTCTACGAAACAGTTGATAAGTACATATATAAAGGTTCCATGGATCCTACAGTTCCAGATACCATTTCATTTTATTTTAAAAATGCCTCTTTTGAATCAGTTTTTGGATTGAGTAAATCATTAAATCAAATGAAGAAGAGTTCATTATATAAAATAACACTTCATTACAAACAATCAAATCGTGTTCCTCTTAGAGAATTTGTATACGAATTTGAACAATCTCTAATCGAAGACAAAAATTTCTTTAAAGGATACCGATTTCTTGATTTACTCTAATAATTAAAGTTCAATTTTTCTAATTATTCAACATCAACGGCATCACCAACATCAATAAGTCTTCGCCTTCGCCTTGCTCGGTTGGTTTAATTAAACCAGCTTTGGTAGGGGTAGACAATTCCATTTTAACATCATCGGTGTCTGCTGCGTTCAACATTTCAATTAAGAAACGTGCATTGAAAGCAATTTGTAAATCTTCTCCATCATACTGACAACTCATGCGCTCATTACCTTCAAAACTGAAGTCTACGTCTTGTGCAGCCATTTGCAATTCAGAGCCAGTAATATTTAAAGCAACTTGGTTGGTGCTTTTGTTAGAGAATACATTTACTCGACGCAATGCATTTTGAAAAGCAGATTTATTTACAATCAATTTATAAGGATTGTCTGCAGGTATCACCACTTTGTAGTCTGGGAATCTAGCATCAATCAATCGACAGATCATATGGGTTGAACCATGCTTCACAAACAAATGGTTGCTGTTGTAACTGATGGTTAAATCATCTTCATTATCAGGCAATGCGTTCTTTAATAAGTTCAATGGCTTCTTAGGTACAATGAACGAATCAGTTTTGGTTGCATGGGTATCGGTACGCTTGTAACGAACCAAGCGATGCGCATCAGTGGCAACAAATTGTACCCCGTCTTTGCTCAACTCAAAAAATACGCCCGTCATTGCAGGTCTTAAATCGTCTCCACTTACTGCAAACAAGGTTTTATTGATGGCAGTTAATAAGGCACTGCTGTGCATATTAAAACTGGTGGTGTCATCGGCTGATGGTTCTTTAGGAAAATTATCTGGATTCTCTCCCATCACTTTGTACTTACCATTGTCGCTGGTGATTTCTACCGCAAAGTTTTTATCAATGGTAAAAGTTAATGGTTGGTCAGCAATATTCTTTAAAGAATCCATTAAGATCTTGGCAGGAATACATACACGGCCATTGGCCTTGCTTTCTACTTCCATTTGAACACGCATCACCGTTTCTAAGTCGGTTGCTACTACATTCAACTTTTTATCTTCTATTTCGAACAAAAAATCTTCTAGAATAGGTAATACAGTATTGGCATTAATAACACCACTAATTTGTTGCAAATGTTTTAACAACGAAGAGGAAGAAACGATAAATTTCATATGATCATTTTAATCAGGACAAACTTACTGTAAAGGGATGATATTTCACAAGCAATTTACACCCAAAATCTAGCCATTGTAGAAGTTGAGCCGGTCTATGAGCTCTTGGTATTTGATCTTGTTGATGGGCTTAACAATATAATCTGTAACCCCGCTGTATTCCCTAGAACGCTGGATATCACAGTCGTCTACAGAAGAACTCACCATATAGATATAGATGGGCTTTTTAAACTGCTCTATGATTTTGTGGTATTCATCTAGGAACTGCCAGCCGTTCATTACAGGCATATTAATGTCTAAAAAAATAACATCGGGCAATTCGTTGGGTCCTTGTGTCAATTTTTCTCTAAAAAATCCGATGGCTTCACTTCCGTTGTAAAAGGACAAAATATTCTTAGCAAGTCCAGTAGACTCGAGTATTTTGCGGGAAGTAAACTGATAGATTTTATCATCATCTATCAAACAAACATTGTATTGTGTTGCAGCCATTCTTGTTCAGGACTTCGTTTAATCGAGGGGGATATTTGGGGTCCTGAAACAAATATAATTACTTTACTTAAAAATACTAACAGTTGTTTTCAACCGATCCAGATTCTTCTATTGAAAAAGCCTATATGAAGCTTAAACATTATTGTGGATACCAAGACAGGTGTCACCAAGAAGTGAAAGAAAAATTGTATAGTCTAAAATTGGGAAAAGTGACGGTAGAAATGTTGCTCTCTCGTTTAATTGAAGAAGACTATTTAAATGAAGAGCGTTATGCAAAAGCCTTTGTAGGAGGGCATTTCAGGCAAAAGCAGTGGGGTAAGGTTAAAATTGCGTATGCCTTAAAACAAAAAAGAGTAAGTGAATACAATATCAAAAAAGCAATGAAGGAAATTCCAGAAGAAGACTACCTTGCTGTTGCCGAAAAATTGATAACCACTAAATGGAATACCCTTAAAAACGAACAATATATTAATCGAACAGTAAAAACAATGGCGTTTTTACAACAAAGAGGTTTTGAGCCAGGTTTAGTTCAAAGCATTTTGAAAAAATTTAGGACAGACAAATGAAAAAACAGCGACGCATTATATACCTCTTCCTCGTTTGTGTCTGTTTTTTTGGCGTGCATGCAAACGCGCAACAAATTGGTTTTACCACAGAGAATGATGCTTACTTATTAAAGCTAGAAGACGCTTATTATTCCAACGGCATTTTTTTACACTTGGGCTATGCAGATCAATCTTCAAAAAACACCAAAAGAGTTCATCGTTTTGAATTAGGGCAACAAATATTTACTCCCCTTAAAAGAACTACTAGAACGCCTGCAGATATAGACCGACCTTATGCAGGCTATACTTATGTTCAATATACCCGTACTTGGTTTAACAACGAAAAAACGGTTTTACAACTAACGGGAACCCTTGGTATCATTGGCCCAGCTTCAGGTGGAGAAGGTTTACAAAATACCTACCACCGTTGGTTACAATATGCACCTTTTTTAGGATGGCGGTATCAAATTAGTAATCAACTGGTCTTAAACACTGGGGTACTTTATGCTCACAACCTCATCGCCACCAAAAAATTTAAATGGATGGGCTGGGGAGCTGCTCAATTCGGCACTGCTTTTATAAATGCATCAGTAGGCACCAAAATGGTCTATGGCTTATTCAACCAAAATCAAAGCAGCCAATTATGGAATGCAGGGGTGGAGAAAAAAGGAATGCCCAATAAAGAATTATATGTTTATTGGAATCCAAAACTTACCGCGCAGGGCTATAATGCAACTATTTCTGGGGGAAGTAAAACGGCTGCTGATTCGGCGGTTACGCTCCACCCTAAAACCGGGGTATTTCAAAACACTATTGGATTGGCTTATTCTGAAGGAAGATGGGCCGCTCAAATAGAGTTGGTGCACCAAAGCAGAGAAACCACTATTCAATTAAATAGACACCGCTATTTAGGATTGCAATTGCAATACCGAATCAATTAACTTGCTGGTTTAAAATTGGTATATGCATCCATTATCGGTAACCCTTATTCAAAGCAATTTAGTTTGGGAAAATAAAGCAGCCAATCTGGCTCAGTTCAGCGAGAAAATTCAAACGCAAACCGCCCCTGGTCAATTGGTCATTCTTCCTGAAATGTTTAGCACAGGTTTTAGCATGAATCCTGCTCAATTAGCTGAAACCATGGATGGCCCTACGGTTCAGTGGATGAAGACCATGGCTGCTGAGAAAAAAATTATTCTAACTGGCTCTGCCATAATAGAAGAAGAAGGTCATTTCTACAACCGTTTATTATGGGTATTGCCCAACGGAACTGTGGCTCATTATAATAAAAGACATTTGTTTGCTTTTGCAGGAGAAAACCAGTTTTATGCAGCTGGTAATAAAAGATTGATTGCAGCTGTGAATGGATGGAAAATCAATCTTCAAATTTGTTATGATTTACGATTTCCTGTTTGGGCCAGACAACAAATTCAGGAAGCCCCTGAGTTTGATTTATTGGTATATGTGGCTAATTGGCCAGAACGCAGAAATCATGCATGGAAAACATTACTCATCGCAAGGGCCATCGAAAATCAATGTTATGTAATTGGAGTAAACAGAGTAGGCGAAGACGCCAATGGAATCAATCATAGTGGTGATACTATGTTGATAGATCCTCTGGGTCAAGTAGTTTATCACTGTGCCCATGAAGAAGCGATTAGCACCCATATTTTAGACCCTCAACATTTACAAGATATTCGCCAACGTTTTCCATTTTGGAAAGACGCCGATCAATTCAATATCTATCATATTTAAGTTAGTTATGAAACAAATTATTGCAGCGAATAAAATTTTTACTGGAACAGAATGGTTAATTAATCATGCCTTGATTATTCAAGATGGTATGGTAGAATCTATATTACCTACTGTTGCGCTTAAAGAGACTGCATCCAAACAAGTACCACTGCTTATTCCTGCATTAATTGATGTACAAATTTATGGAGCAGGTGGAAAATTGTTGAGCGTTTATCCAACGGTGGAATCTTTACAATTATTGAAAGACTATTGTGTAAATGGCGGTGCGGCTTGGTTTCAGCCAACTGTTGCTACCAATAGCAATGAAGTAATTCATGCTTGTATAGATGCGGTTAGGGAGTTTAAAAAACAACCCGGTAATCGTTGTATAGGATTGCATGTGGAAGGTCCTTGGATTAATCCAATTAAAAGAGGGGCGCATTTAAGCGAGTTTATTTATCAACCTACAACTGAACAAGTAAAAGAATTATTGGAATATGGAAAGGGTGTTATTACCATGATTACCCTTGCACCTGAAGTTTGTGATGCATCCATTGTAGATTTAATACAATCATATGGCGTAGTGGTTTCTGCAGGACATAGTAATGCCGATTATGCAACCGCAACAAAAGCTTTTAACGATGGGATTGGAACCGCTACCCATTTGTACAACGCTATGAGCGCTTTGCAACACCGCGAGCCTGGAATGGTGGGAGCCATTTTTAATCACCCCACTGTGTATTGCAGCATTGTGCCTGATGGATACCATGTAAATTTTGAAGCTATTCAAATTGCTAAAAAGCAACTAGGGAATCGGTTATTTGCCATCACCGACGCGGTAACAGACACTGCTACTGGTGCATATCCACATCAATTAAATGGAGATAAATATGAATCGAATGGAATTTTGAGTGGCTCTGCATTAACCATGTTGGCTTGTATGCAAAAATTGCATCAATATTGCCATATTGAATTAGGGGAAGCCATTCGAATGTGTTCCTTATATCCTGCACAAGTAATACAAAAGCAGGGAATAACTGGAATGTTAAAGCCAGGCCAAAAAGCTGACTGGATAGGACTAAATGAGGATTTAACGCTGATACATTCTGTTGAATGAAGTAATTTTATAGACTCAAAAAATTAAACATCATGAAAAAATTATTGGTATTCGCTTTTGCTGCAATGCTCGGCTTTAGCGCAAATGCACAAGAAGCAAGTTGGAAACAAATGGAAGATTTTCACGGAGTGATGAGCAAAACTTTTCATCCTGCTGAAGAAGGAAATTTAAAGCCTTTGAAAACGAATATTGCAGACCTAGTTGCAAAAGCAAAAGCTTGGGAATCAGGTGCAGTGCCGGCAGGATATGATGCTACTGTTGCTAAGCCAATCTTAAAAAAATTGGTTTTAAAATGTTATGCTGTAGAAAATGCTGTTAAAGCAAAAAAATCAGATAAAGAATTAACCACTTTAATTACTGCTACACATGATGTGTTTCATGAACTAAAAGAAAAGTGTAAGCCAGGAGAAAAACATTAATTGTTTTTGCTTTTAATCAAAGCTTGAATTGCCGCCATTTTTGGATCAAATCCCATTCGGATTGCATACGAAGATGGCGGTATTTTTATGTCTGGTATAATGCCACTTCCTTTTGGTCTGTTTTGATCCATTACCATTTTATACAATGGGAGCCTCACTCTTAGCTTTGTGTTTGGTAAAGTAATATTGGGGATATGCAGGGCCGAATTACCATAATATCCACCACCCGATTCCTCTCCTACTATGGTCATATTGTCTTGTCCTTTTAATGCACTTATTACCATCGTAGCTGCAGAAAATGTATAACCTCCTTGCACTAAATAAGTGCTTCCTTTAAAAGCCAAACGTTCTTTTGGTTGATAATAGTGTTGTTCAAATCTTTTGTAGTGAATTGTACCGTCGGCGGCTTTGCTCGCCCCAAAATTCATGGCCAACCAATAGAGCCAGCTTGATTGAATGTATTTACCGTGTTTAAATTTTCTGCTAATTGCTACTACAGAGTCTGCAAGTTTAAATGGGGTTTGTTTTAAGTATTTCGTTAGCGCAATACTATTACTGATTCTTCCTCCTCCATTCTCTCTTAAGTCGAGAATTAAATGTTGAATATTTTCTTTCTTGAGTTTTTTAAAACTGCGCCTAAAAAAAGTTTTTAAATTTCCTTTACTAAATGAAGTCAGTCTAATATAAGCGCTAAGTGTAACAGTATCTATACTTAGGGAACGAATCGACAATAAGCGCAATTGTCTTTTGCTTAAAGTGGTTTGTCTAATTGTTGGCCTAGGTCTATTGCTGCCCGTATCTCTTGGAACTGGAGCAAAATTACCTAATGATATGGTATCCGCTTTTCCCGCTTGATTGATGTATCCAATTAAATAAGTACTGTCTACGCCAAATACCTGTTTATAGCCATCCGGAAAACTACTACTCAATGTTTGGTATTGGTGATTGATGGCATATCCATCTGTAGTTATTTGTTTAAATAAATGATCTCTGTAATACGCAATGGGTTTGTTGTTGATGGCTTGTAGAATAGTTCCGCGTTGAATAATGGAATCTTTAAAATAACCATTGCTCAATACAACAGCACTGTCTTCCCAAAATTTGATTTGTAAAGGGAAACGTGGATATCGATAAGGTGGTAATTGCTTGATGAACTTTTTTGAATAAAGCGCAGTAGTATGACCACATTTTATTAAGGCCACCCATGGTGCAATTTTATTTCTGAATTCAATTTCATTTAAAGTATCGGTAATGCCATTGATCATCATTTCAAAAGCACTGTCTAATTGTTCCTTGGGGGTATACCAATACAAGCTTGGATGATTGGCTTCCAATACTTTTTTTAATATTGTAGCATCTTCTTTTAATTTGCTTGCTGCATACTTTGGTAAAGCAGTATATGCTTTCTGGGCGTTCAATTCGCCCATTAGTAAAATACTCAAAACCAATACCAGCAAGCTTCTCATGCTTAAGAATTAAAAGCATTCCAACCCTGTGCCTTCAAGTCGTATTGATTGCCTCCTTTAGTTAAGAGTTTTACTCCTTCTTCTAAGTCGGTGATGTATCCAATTACACTGATTTCTTCGTTCAGTACAATTTTATCGTGGTCTTCTTGGGTAATGGTAAAAATTAATTCATAGTCTTCTCCACCATTTAGTGCGCAAACGGTTGGATCTAAGCCAAACTTAAATGCCGCTTTTCTACTCGCATCTGCAATAGGCAACTTCTCTTCATATACTCTTGCTCCTAAATTTGACTGTTTGCAAATATGCAAAACTTCACTACTTATGCCATCGCTAACATCCATCATAGCTGTCGGAACAATTTGGTTGCTGGCAAAAAATTCAATGATGTCTTTTCTGGCTTCAGGTTTTAGTAATTTGCCTACAATATAACTCTCGTCTTCTAAGTCTGGTTGAATATTTGGATTCTCTTGGTAGATCTTTTTTTCCCTTTCCATTAAGGTTAATCCCAAATAAGCGCCACCCACATCTCCGCTCACACAAATCAAATCTCCTTTTCTAGCAGTACTTCTTTTTACAAATTGATCAGGTGCTACTTCTCCAATGGCTGTTACAGAAATTACAAAGCCTTTTAATGAAGAGGAAGTATCACCACCTATTAAATCAACCCCATATTTTTCACAAGCAAAATAAACACCTTCGTAAAATTCATTCAATGCTTCAACGCTAAAACGATTGCTGATACCAATGCTCAATGTAATTTGAGTAGGTATCGCATTCATTGCATAAATATCGCTGAGGTTTACTACCACTGCTTTGTAACCCAAGTGTTTTAAGGGAGTATACATCAAATCAAAATGAATACCTTCTAATAACAAGTCGGTGGTCACTACGGTCTGTTTGCCAAAATGGTCAATCACAGCAGCATCATCTCCCACGCCTAGAATGGTAGAAGCATTTTGTATTTCTGCATTTTTGGTTAAGTGTTCAATTAAACCAAACTCGCCCAAATCGGCTATTTCTGTTCTTTGTTCCATAAAATCAATTTAGAAAGGTCCTCCGTTTACAACAGCTACTAATTCATCATGAATATGTCCATTGGTCGCAATGATATGTGGTTGGTAAGGAGAATAATAATCCCCTTTAAAGTCGGTTACCTTTCCACCAGCTTCTTCAACCATTAAAAATCCGGCAGCACTGTCCCAAGCTTGCAATTTGTGTTCATAAAATCCATCGAATCTTCCAGCTGCTACCCAACACAAATCAACTGCCGCACTACCCAATCTTCTTACTGGAACCCCCTTTCTGATTAATTTTTCAAATACCTGTAAGGGTCCATTGGGTGCATCTAAATAAGTATAAGGGAAACCTGTTACCAAGCAACTCTTGATTAAACTAGTTTTATTTCCTACCTGAATTTTTTGATCGTTTAAATAAGCTCCAGCTCCTTTTTCTGCAAAATAAAATTCATTCATAAATGGGTTGTATACCGCGCCCATTATCATTTTACCATCCTTCTCTATACCAATACTCACACAGCATATAGGAATGCCATTGGCAAAGTTTACTGTTCCATCAATAGGGTCTATAATCCACTTATAAGTAGAATCTTGTTTTAATTCACCTGATTCTTCACTTAAAATAAAATGATCAGGAAATTCGGCTTGAATGGTATCCATTATGGCCTTTTCTGCTGCATGATCGGCTTCGGTTACCAGGTTATTAATGCCTTCTTTATTGCTAATGGCAAATGTCCCATTAAAAAAATGTCGAAGTTGAACAGCCCCTGCTTCGGTGGCTTTTAATAAGGTTTGTTTAAGCATGGCGCAAAAGTAACCCAGATTCTGCATCTTTGGAACAATATTGTGACTACCGAACTTTCCATAATCATTGTTAATTATCGGGTATATCCCTATTTAGATGCATGCTTGAGGGCAGTCTCAGCTGCTTTGAGTGAATTAAATGCAGAGATTATTGTTGTAGACAATGATACAGATGAAACCAAACAAATTGTATTGGCGCATGACTTTCCAACAATTCAATGGATTTGTTTAACCCAAAATTTAGGGTTTGCTAAAGCCAATAACTTAGCATTACAGAAGGCGGTTGGAAAATATATATTGTTTTTAAATCCTGATACTGCTATACAATCCAGTACGCTCAAAGATGCTGTTCAATATTTAAATTCTAATTCAGCTGTGGGTGCAGTAGGAGTGCAAATGCACAATGGTGATGGATATTTTTTACCGGAAAGTAAGAGAGATCAGCCAAGTTTAATAGGGACTTTATTTAAATTGATGGGTCTTGCGATGCTTTTTCCTAAATCGGCTCTTTTTAATAGTTATGCTTTAGGCCATTTAGATAAAAACCAGATTCATTCAGTGCCTGTTTTAGCAGGTGCTTTTATCTTGATGCCAACTGAACTAATTAAAAAAATAGGGGGCTTTGATGAATCTTTTTTTATGTACGGGGAAGATATAGACCTCAGTTTAAGGGTACTTCAGCAAGGATTCGAAAACCATTATTTAGGCAACTTAATCATCACCCATTATAAAGGAGCAAGTTCTAAACAAGATCCAGCGTATCTGGATCATTTTTATGGTTCAATGATCATTTTTCTAAACAAATACCGCCATTTATATGGAGGCGCTGTTGGGGCTTGGTGGTTAAAAAATTGTATTCGAATTATAGCTTGGATGGCTAATTTCAAGAAAAAAATTCAATAAGGGTTTTCACAAAATATTATATATAATTCATTTAGTTTAGCTTCGTAGCTTAACTGTTAACGAACGCATGTCTATAATTGATCTTAAACTGCCGAATGCAATTTTAAAGGCACTAAGGCTTCCGCAGAACAATCTCCGCAGAGATCAGTTGAGGGTGCTAAAAAAGCTGTTGAAAAAAGCTAGGTTTACTTCGTTTGGTCAGCAATATCGTTTTGATGAAATCTTATTGAGCAAACACCCTGGAAAAAAATTTCAGGAATTGGTTCCAACTTTTAATTACAATAAAATTTACAATGAGTGGTGGCATAAAACCATCAAAGGACAATCGGATATTTGTTGGCCGGGTAAAATCAAGTATTATGCGTTAAGCAGCGGAACCAGTGAGTCGGCCAGTAAATATATTCCTATTACCAACGATTTATTACGTGGCAATAAAATTGTCATGATTAAGCAACTACTCAGTTTGGGTAAGTACGAAAATATTCCCTTCACTTCTATTGGAAAAGGTTGGCTAACGTTGGGAGGCAGTACCGAATTACAAAAAGGGCCTGGTTATTTTGCAGGAGACCTCAGTGGGATAACCGCTAAGAAAGCGCCATTTTGGTTTCAACCATTTTACAAGCCGGGTAAAAAGATTGCCAAACAAAAAGATTGGAATAAAAAAATAGCAGAAATAGTTGAAAAAGCACCTGAATGGGATATTGGCTTTTTAATTGGCGTTCCCGCCTGGATTCAGATGTGTGTAGAGCAAATAGTAGAGCGATATCAATTAAAAAATATTCATGAGCTATGGCCCAATCTCGCCTTTTTTGTGCACGGTGGAGTAAGTTTTGAGCCCTATAAAAAAGGTTTCGAAAAAATGTTGGGTAAACCCATCACGTATATAGAAACCTATTTGGCTAGTGAAGGATTTATTGCTTACCAAGACCGCCAATATGCTAAGGGCATGCGATTGGTAACCAATGAACATATTTTTTTAGAATTCGTTCCTTTTGATGATATCAATTTTACTGCTGATGGAGAAATGATTGAAAATCCCGAAGCTTTGATGTTACATGAAGTAGAAGAGGGAAAGGACTATGCTTTGTTGATTAGTACTACTGCAGGCACTTGGCGTTATTTGATTGGAGATACAGTCAAATTTGTAGACAAAGAAAAATCGGAGATCATTATCACAGGAAGAACCAAACACTTTTTGAGTTTGGTGGGAGAGCATTTGAGTGTAGATAATATGAACAAAGCTGTTCAAATGGCTTCCCAAAAATTCAATATCAGTATTCCAGAATTTACTGTTGCTGGTATACCTGTAGATAATTTCTTTGGACACCATTGGTTTGTAGCATGTGACGATAAAGTAGATCCAAAGCTATTATGTAATTTCATTGATGAATGTTTAAACGAACTCAATGATGATTATGCAGTTGAAAGAAAAAGTGCTTTAAAGGAAATAAGATTGAGCGTATTAAAAGAAGATGACTTCATGAACTTTATGTTGAGTAAGGGTAAAGTAGGAGGTCAACATAAATTTCCTAGGGTATTAAAAGGAACCATGCTAAATGATTGGTATCAATTCTTAGAAAAAAATAAATGAAGTTGAAGCTATATTTTGCCTGCTTTTTAATAACCACTTCATTATTGTGCTCATTTGCACTTGCACAACCAACCACCAAGAAAAATACTTTTATACATAAAGACTTAAGAGCACCAGAAACCCTTCAAGTACTCTTTAAAACAAACAAAGGAAATTTTATTATTCAGTCTTATCGTTCTTGGGCGCCTCTAGCAGCAGATCGATTTTATACTTTAGTAAAAAAAGGTTTCTATACCAATATCTATATTTTTAGGGTAGAAAAAGATTATGTGGTACAGTTTGGAATTTCTGATAACCCTAAAGAAAGTAGTTTTTGGGACAAAGCCCGACTAAAAGACGAGCCGGTAATTCAAAAACATAAAAAGGGAATGGTTGCATTTGCAAGGAGTGAAAAGAATTCTCGCACTACTCAACTGTTTGTGAATATGCAAGACAATGCTAAACTAGACACTACCATGAGAGAAGGGGTACACGGTTATCCCCCCTTTGGCAAAGTAGTCAGTGGTATAAATATCTTTTTCCAATTGAATGACCAATATGCCAAAAGAATACTACCATTACAAGATTCCATCTATCGGTATGGCAATCAATACTTGGTTCAACATTTTCCTGGTTTAGATAAAATTATCAGCGCAACAATTATCCGTTAGAATAACACTAATCAGTTATTTTTGTGAACTGACTAAACAAAGGCTATTGGCATGATTGCACCATTGATGAAGGGATTGGTTTTGGGATTGATTCTGAGTATTTCAGTGGGCCCGGTCATTTTTGCCATTATTAAACAAAGTTTGGCCAATGGCCACAAAGCAGGATATACTTTTGTTGCAGGCGTATCGGCTAGTGATATTAGCTTAGTGTTGGTTTGTAATGTTTTTACTTCCTTTTTTACTACAGCCCTTTCTCATAGTAATGCCATTGCAATTGCTGGCAGCATTTTTTTAATTGGAGTAGGAATCTATACTTTCTTCTTTAAAAAAGTGATTGTAGATGAAGACAATAAAATTGAAATCAAGAAATTTCGCAAAAGAGATTTAGCGGGTATATTCTTATCGGGCTATTTTATGAATATGCTTAACCCGGCTGTATTTCTTTTTTGGTTTGCTTGGACAGCTGCTATTACAGGAGATGCCGCAAGTACCCCCAACCCCAATCAATACAAGTGGATTGTTTTTATAACCTGTTTAGTCTTTGTATTACTTTCAGATATTGCTAAAGTAGCTTTAGCTGGTAAATTAAGAGAACGCTTAACCCCAACTATTTTACACCGAATTAATAAATTATCAGGACTAATATTGATTGGGTTTGGTATTGCACTAATTTGGGGCGTGCTCAATTTTGGAGACCAATTAAAATAGATTGTATCTTTTGATTGAAATAATTATCAGTGATTAAAAAAATCTGGAAAAAAACAAAACGCGTATTGCTGATTTTGTTTTTGAGTTCACTCTTCTATACGATTGTTTGTAGATGGGTTATGCCGCCAATCACCATCACTCAAATTGCCAATACTTTTGGTTATGGTCTCAAAAGAGATTATGTATCGTGGAGTCAAATAAATTACTCGGTAAAATTGGCTGCAATTGCTAGTGAAGACCAAGCATTTCCAGATCATAGTGGATTTGATTGGGATGCTATTGAGAAGAGTTTAAAGCCCAAGAAAAAAGGAAAGAAAACAAAAATTCCATTAGGGGGTGGTGCAAGTACCATTACCCAGCAAACAGCTAAGAATGTTTTTTTATGGCAGGGGGGATTCATCACCAAGTTTATTCGAAAAGTACCCGAGCTCTATTTTACCAAACTGATTGAATGGGTTTGGGGCAAAGAGCGCATACTAGAAGTATATTTAAATGTAATTGAAATGGGTCCTGGTATTTTTGGTATTCAAGCTGCTGCTAAACATTACTTTAAAAAAGACGCTGCTAAGCTTACTCGTTCAGAAGCTGCCATGATTATTTCCTGTTTGCCCAATCCTAAAAAATTTACTGTTAAGCCAATGAGCAGAAGGGTTGCTTGGCGTTATCCGCAAATATTAAAACAGATGAATAATTTAGAAGGAGATGAAGACATCAAAAATTTATTGCGTTAAAGCATGAACTGGTTGATTGCTTTAATGGCTGCTTGAGTTCTTTCGGTATTATTGCCACTAATTAAAGCCCATGGTGTTGGCTGATTCAGTAATAAATCTTTATAAATAGCAAATAATTCTTGTCTAGGTTTTTCATCGGGGTATTCTCTTAGTTCATCTTTTACCCAAGGCAAATCAATATTGCATAATAAATAACCGTCGTATTTTTTTTTAACGATGGTATCTAAAATAAAAAAATCACATTCCCCAAATACATATTCACTCCACACTTTCATAACATACATATCAGTATCTATGAATAGTATGGGTGCTTTATTGCTATCTAATAATGATTTAGTTGTCAGCTCCTCTAATTTCAATTGACCTTTTGCAATCTTCAATAAATCTGCAGGCGTATAGCTGGTACCATTTTTTAATAAATATTCTCTTGCATATTCTTCACACCATGCAGATTGAAAGTGTGCTGCCAACGATTTACACAACGTGCTTTTACCTGTACTTTCCGGACCTAGAATTACAAATTTCTTAATGGCTTTCATATTGTGCTTTTTTCTGCCAACTCATTAAGCCGGCAATGGCTAAGATCAAGAGTACCACAAATTGCACACTAGTAAATACATAGCCTTTTATAAAATATAACGGAATAGAAGCAATATTTGTTGCTATCCACCAATACCAGCTGGCCACTTTTTTTCTAGCCATTAACCACATTCCAGTGTATGCGGTAGCACTTGCAAATGCATCGGCCCAAGGAATGGCTTCGGGTGCAAAAGATGCTTTTAGCCAAGTGAGTGCAAAAAATATTATCAGATAAAATGAAATAAAAAACATCCACTGTTGTATCTGATCTTTTGAATTGCTAAAAGTTATTTTCAATTGTACTTCTTGGGTATTTTGGTTGATTTTACTCCACCATATCCAGCCATAGATGCTTACGATTGTATAATATAAGTTTACGCTTGCTTCACCATATAGCTGTCCCTTTAAACTCAAGTAAATGTAAATAGTGGTATTAATTAATCCAATGGGATATACTAGAATATTTTCTTTTCTGCTAAACCAAACACTAGCAATACCCGCACAAACTGCAACAAATTCTAGTAAGCTTGTTTGTTGCAAACCTGTCATGAATTGTTGGAATATATCTGTTATACTCATTACTTGTTGGTAGGGGTAAAATAAAAAATGGAACCATCTTTAAACTGCCATTCTTTGGTTTGTTTAAAATGAGCTCGAATATATTCATCATCTATTAAATCAGGGTTTTTCCCATATTCAAACCAAACAAGATAGATATTTTGATGATTTAAAAAAGGATCAATTTCTTGTTGCAAATCTTTATGCGGCAAAGGATTGGCTTTGATATTCGCTAGAAAAAATACAGCATCATTGGCATTTGAATAAATGGGTGCTTGGTAACTGCTGTGATGCGTTTTCATAAACTGGAGTAAAGGAGAACCCCTCCAAAGATCATCGGTGTATCCTGGAATACCAGCGTACCCTATCCCCTCCCAATTGAATAAATGAGCTTGATAATGATGATTTGCTCCTATTGCATACCAAACACTAAAAACCAAAAGAATGAATACTTTTTTATATCGCCTAGATGCAACCATCCATTGGTAGAAACAATGGGCAATTAAAATAAATAAGGGAATATATAATGGAATTAATAACCGGCTGCTTAATGTTTCAAACCTTGAAATACTTGCAATAAATAATATGAAAGCTCCATATACCAATACAAACAAACTTAAAAGGGAAATAACCGATGCAAAAAATTGTTGTTGAATCAGCCGATACAATAATACAACGATTACTATGAATAAAAGTATAACGCCAATGATTAGTAAGGTAGTAGAAGAATCATTTTCACTATTAGGAAACCAATACCCCAACACATTTATAAAATCTTGCAAATTGGTTTGGAATGTTTTTAAGGAAGATTGTCTAACGCCGGCAAATGTTTGCGTTAGTAGTTTATTACGGATAATATTGAGCAATGGTAAACTACAACCAACCAACACGAGTAGTCCAATATGTTTTAGTTTGGTCCGCCAATTAAATTGAATGTAAAATAGAATGAGTAGGCCTCCTGTAATTAATAAAGTAATACCCACGTATCTTATTGAGCAAGTAATTGCTGCAATAGTTCCAGCTATTAGCAACCAATTCTTTTTTTCTGTAAGTAAATATTGGTGAAAGGCAACTATAAAAATCAGTACTAAAAGTATAAACACTGTTTCAGACCATAACATGGTATACACTTCTAATATACCCGGACTACTAAGTATTAAACACAAAATTAATAACCGAAAAAACCCATTTTTAATTTTTGCATGAAGAAGCAAATAACTACTGGTATATAATACTGCTGCTAATAATAGACTATTAAGTATTGGCGCGGCTGTAATCACTTCAGTAAAAAAAACCAACTTAACCAAACCCAATAATAGCGGGTAACCCAGAGGAAAATTTACTAAGGGTAAATTATTGTAATCGGTAAATTGAAAGGAATCCGAAAAATGATTCGCTGTACTTAAATAGGCAACAGAATCCGGGGAAATACCAATGCCACTATGGGCAGTATAAAAAGCAATCCAAATAAACGCAAATGCAGATGCAAGTAATGCATCCCAATGCGTTTTAAAAAAATGGATTAAATAAGATTTCATGTAATGCAAGATACTGCACTACGCTTTCTTTATTCTGCTTCTGCAACAACTTCTTTTACTTCAGGAATCATGCGTTTCATCATTCCTTCTATTCCAGCTTTCAATGTTATC
The DNA here is from genome assembly GCA_002281875.1 of Sphingobacteriia bacterium 24-36-13. Lineage (GTDB taxonomy): Bacteria > Bacteroidota > Bacteroidia > Chitinophagales > Chitinophagaceae > Sediminibacterium. The sequence goes on from NCHN01000006.1 coordinate 45,449, forward strand.
ATAGAAGATGGGCAACCTGAACAAGAACCCTGTAACATTAGATTTACTATACCATCGTTATAGCTTTTGAATTGTATAGCACCGCCGTCCATTTCAACTGCAGGTTTTACGTAGTTCTCTAGTAATTCTTTTACGCGTTTAACAATATCGTCGTCGTCTGCGCTAACGGTATTGCTGGCTTCTTGCTTTACTTTAGCTACTTCTTCTTCATTAACCACAACACCGCCGTTTTCTAAATATTGTTTCAAAAACTCTTTGATGGTTGGAATAATATCCTGCCAATCTTCGGTATCAATTGTTTTGGTAAGCGTGATGAAATTGCTGGCAATAAACACACTTTTGATAAAAGGGAAACTGAACAATTCTTTGGCCAATGGTGATGGAGTTGCCAAGGATTCATCTGCAAAATCAATGCTTTTTCCAGGGTACAATAATTTGTTTGCCACAAATTTCATAGTCTCTGGATTAGGAGTCATTTCTGTATAAATGCTGATGACAGGGTTGCCAGTCTTAATCATAGTATGCTGTTTTACGTAAGTTATTCTTCTGCAAATTTAAAACAATTCGTTTGGAGCAAAAGTTCAATCCTTGGGTTTAGTCCATTCTTGGCCCTTATTTTTCGGATATCGTAAGTTCACTCAATAAATGCCTTCTTTTTGCGTTATTCTATTTGCGCTACTCATGATTTAGATAAGCAGCTAATATTTAGGCATATGCGAATCATTTTCATTTTGATGATTTTTATAAGCGTTTCGGGTCAATTAAAGGCCCAAAACGACCCTTTTATGCTAGGAATGACCCTTGGCGGGGGTGAAATCAATGAAAATCAGCTTCCTGGCAACTTAAACGAGCATTACCAATACCCTTCCGAAGAAGAGTTAGATTATTATTATCAAAAGGGATTTAGGTTAATCACTATTCCTTTCAGATGGGAGCGGGTACAAAAAACCTTAGGCGGAGATTTGGACTATGGAGAGATTGCAGAAATTCGTAAAGTAGTTTCTTGGGCAGCTAACCGAGACATGCAAGTTATTTTGAGCATGTACAATGGCGGCAGATACCGAAAATATGGGGTGGATTATATTGTTGGTTCTTATTCGGTAAGCAGACAAGATTTTGCAGATTGTTGGAATAAAATTGCCAATGCATTTTCAGGATACCCCAATATTTATGGATATAATTTAATGTCTGAGCCTCATGATATGCAAGCATTCGATTGGCAAACATCCGCTCAGTGGGCAATCACTTCAATTCGTATGGCCGATAGAAGAAGCCGTATTATTGTGTCGGGTAATAATTACGCAGCCGCTGAAAGTTGGGCAGATTATAGCGATCAATTAAAAAATTTAAATGATCCACAAGATAAATTGGTCTTTAACGCGCATTGTTATTTTGATAACGACTTTACTGGAAAATATCTTTTTTCCTACGACCAAAATCAAGCATGGGATTCAACAGGTATTCAAAGGGCAATGCCATTTGTGCAATGGTTAAAGCAAAACAATAAAAAAGGAATCATTGGACAATTTGGTGTCCCAGATACCGATGCACGATGGTTAACCATCATGGATAAATTCCTTCAATACTTAAAAGCAGAGAATGTAACCGCACAATACAGCTCTTCTGGTAAAAGATTGAGTGGAAACCCAGTAAGTACATATCCGCTTGCTAGTGTAGAACGCCCACAAATTAAAACCTTACAAAGCTTTTTAGCAGGTGCTGAAATGACCTACAAAAAACCCATTGAAAAAAATGAATCAAGTGTTCAAACAGAGCCTAATAAGAATAATATAACACCGGTTGAAAAAGTTGTAGATGCACCTGCAGAACCCCCTTCTTCATTTTTATTTTTACCAGGTACAATTTTGTTGCCACAACCCAATGGTGGATTGTATAAGCCCGTGTTAAAATCAACCTCCACTAGAGAAAAAACGGTGCGCGTTGCTAAATACAGGAAACCTTAAGAAACGATTCTAAGTTTAGCGTAGTTCAACATGATCTTCTTTTCTCCATTTTGCGCAAAGTCAATAGTAGCTACTGGATTATGCGCAGAACCTTCCATGGCTTTTACTATGCCAAAACCAAATTTTTGGTGTTCTACTTTTTGACCCACTTCTAAGCTAGAAGTATCGCTGGGTGCAAAATCAGCAGAAGGAATATGTGCCACTACCTTTGGAGCTAATGGTTGAATAGGCATATATTCAGGCTTGCTGCTCGCTGGTTTTTTAGAAGGGGGCGGTCCATATTTATTTGCAGCTTGTTGAGACGAATTTCCAAAACCTCTTTGCATTCGTTCATATGCAGAGCCCCATTCGGAACCTGAGTGATTTCTAGCACCACCGCCAGCATAAGTTTTGTCAATAGATTCTTCGGGCATTTCGTCTATGAATCGGCTGGGTTCATTTTGAACCAGCTGACCAAAACGATACCTTGAATTAGCATATGTGAGCCAAAGTCTTTGCTTGGCTCTGGTAACAGCCACATAAAATAACCTTCTTTCTTCTTCTAACTCTTCTCTGGTATTAATGCTCATTGAATTAGGGAAAAGGGTTTCTTCTATTCCCCCTACAAACACACAACCAAATTCTAATCCCTTAGCAGCATGTATAGTCATCAACTTTACAACGTCATTGTTTTCCTTGTCATCGTCTGCATCGGTTAACAAAGTAATTTGCTGCAAATAGGAACCTAAAGTTTTATCACCCAATTCTCCATCATCGTTACTAGGACTTTCGGTCCATTCTTTAATAGAGTTGAATAACTCTTGTACGTTTTCGTAACGAGCAAGACCCTCTGTTGTTTTATCGTTGAATAGTTCTTTTACTAGACTGGTATGTTTGCCTACTTGAGTGGCTACATCAAAAGCATTTTTATCGGTCAACATGCTTTGGAAATAGCGAATCATGGTAGTGAAATTTTGTAAAGCTTCTAATGTTCCAGATTTAAATCCAAATTCACCTGCTCTACTCACCACATTAAACATGGGAATATTTTGTTCATTGGCAATAATGACCAATTTTTCAATGGTTGTTTTGCCAATTCCTCTAACCGGATAATTGATGATTCTTTTTAAGGCTTCTTCATCATTGGTATTTACAATCACCCTTAAATATGCAAGAATATCTTTAATTTCTTTTCTTTGATAAAAGCTTACGCCTCCGTAAATCCGATATGCAATTCCCATTTTTCTTAAGCTCTCTTCAAAAGACCGGCTCTGGGCGTTGGTTCTATAAAGAATAGCAAAATCTTTATTAAAATAATGATTGCGGAGTTTTTGTTCTTGAATAGTATCAGCAACAAATTTCCCTTCTTCATTATCGGTCATGGTTCTTACCAACTTAATCTTTTCTCCTTCTTCGTTTTCGGTCCAAAGATTTTTTGGTATTTGACCCTTATTATTTTTTATGACCTGATTGGCTACTTTTAAAATCTGCTGACTACTTCTATAATTCTGTTCCAGCTTTACCACTTTCACATCATCATAGTCTTTCTGAAATTGTAATATATTTTCAATGGTAGCACCCCTGAAACTGTAAATACTTTGTGCATCATCACCCACTACACAAATATTTTCATGAGCAGCAGCTAAGAGCTTGCTAATTTGGTATTGAACAGGATTGGTATCTTGATACTCATCTATCAGCAAGTATTTAAACTTGTGTTGGTACTTGTGTAATGCTTCAGGAAAATTATTCAGTAACTCATACATTTTCAACAATAGATCATCAAAATCCATTGCTCCGTTTTTGAAACAACGTTTGGCGTATGCAGCATATACTTGCGAAATGGCTGGCCTATTAGATCTTGCATCTTCTTGTTGAATGGCATAATCGGTTGCGTATTCAGCAGGACCTACTAATGCGTTTTTTGCTGAAGAAATTCTATTGCCTACAATATTGGGTTTATAATGTTTATCGTCTAAATGCAATTCATTAATTACTGTTTTTAAAACAGAACGGCTGTCGTCGGTATCGTAAATGGTGAAATTGCTTGGATATCCCAACTTACTGGCTTCTGCCCTAAGTATTCTTGCGAAAACACTGTGGAAAGTTCCTACGTATAAATTTCTAGCTTCTGCATTACCCAAAATTTTTTCAATTCTTTCTTTCATTTCTGCAGCAGCCTTATTCGTAAAAGTCAGTGCAAGAATATTAAATGCATCTACCCCATTTGCCATTAAATGAGCTATTCGAGTAGTTAATACTTTGGTTTTTCCGCTTCCTGCACCGGCCACAATCATCAATGGCCCCTTTATATGTGTAACCGCTTCCCTTTGAGACTCATTGAGTCCATTCAAATAATCCTGCATACGTATAAATTCAATTGCAAGATAGGCTAAGGATTGCTTTTAAAAACGGTGAATTCCGGTATAGTGAAGAATTAGTTTAAACAGTTCCGAAGGAATAAAGGGTTTTACTACAATATCATTTATGCCAGTGCTTTTTATGCGTTCTTCAATTTCTCTTGGCAAGCTAGCGGTTAAAGCTATAATGGGTGTTTTTACTCCACGATCTCTTAAAATACGTGTGGCTTCATAACCGTCCATTACTGGCATATGCATATCCATTAAAATAATTTGGTGTATAGAAGCATCAAATACATCAACTGCTTCCTGTCCGTTCTGTGCAATGGCTACAGTAGCTCCCCATTTACTTAGAAAAGTTTTTGCCACTAAAATATTTACTTCATTGTCTTCTACTAATAAAATAGTCATGCCTGTTAAAGGCTTACTTTCTTCAGTAGGTGCAGGACTATGAATAATTGCTTGTTCAATTATTTTTGGGGGAGCTATGGGGAAATTAATTTCAAAGAAAAAAGTGGAGCCTTTTTCTGGTTCGCTCTTAAGTTGAAGTTGAGCCCCTTGTAATTCTAGTAATCGTTTACTAATGGCAAGCCCCAAACCTGTACCACCAAAATTTCTAGAAGTACTGGTATCAGCTTGGGTAAATTGGTCAAAAATCATTTGTTGTTTCTCGGTTGCAATTCCAATTCCCGTATCTTCTATTTCTACCAGTAAATGAATATTCGAACCATCTTTATGAATAACTCCTATCCTTAATTCTACAAAACCCTTCTTGGTAAATTTGATGGCATTGTGAATGAGGTTACCCATAATTTGACTTGTCCTAGTAGGATCTCCTATTAAATTGGTTGATAATTGATCATCAACTTTTAATCTTAAATCAACGCCCTTGTCTTTTGCCAAAATGCCAAATCCAGCAATTAATTTATTTGCAATATTCTTCAAATCCATTTCAATGGATTCGAACCCAATTTTTCCAGCTTCAATTTTATTGTAGTCTAAAATATCATTTACGATAGACAACAAATTATTCGCAGAAAACAATAAGACGTTTAATTGTTCTTTTTGTTCCTCCGATGGTTTTTCCATCAGCATAATATTGGTCATGCCTAAAATGGAATTAAGCGGTGTTCTAATTTCATGAGACATCGTACTCAAGAAATCATTCTTAGCTTTAAGACCTTGCTCTGCTTGCTTTTTAGCTTCTTTTAAAATAAAAGCAAATCGAAAAGAGAGTACTAGAGATTGCAAAAAGAAGAAAGTGATATAGCCGAAAAACAAGACAAATCTTGGAGGCTGAATTATATTGAAGTACTTAAGGTTGATTAAGAAAAAAATCACTAGCAAAATGCCTGTACTTAACAAAGCATATTTTGCCCCCAGCTTTTTATTTAGATAAGCCCTAATATAAATATAGAATGCATGTCCAATTACGGAGAACATTACAATTAAGAAGGGGTTGATTAATTGAGTAAAAACACTAGGTGGAAAAATTATTACAGTTAAACATAATAAACCAGCCATAATCGCTTCTGTATAGAGCAACCACTTGTTGGTTTCTTCGGGAAATAAATATTTAGTGTAAAACATGAAAAATAGAACACTAATAAATAAGCTGAGGTATTCTAAGTGAACACCAATTATCCAAGGGAAATTAGGGAACAAGCTATGTAGTACATAATTATCAGAACCTATAATTCTATAGCTATAGGCAATACAAAATAAAGAGAAGAATAAAATCACTTTATCGTGTTTGCCAAAATAAAATAATCCAATAAAGAATAAACCCCCCATTAATAAAGCCCCAGCTAATAATAAATCGAATCCATCTTCTGCAGCTTTATCTGCTTGAAGAATTTGTTTATTACCAATTAGTATTGGTTTATAAGGGCCACCTTTTGAATGCCTAAAATTGGCAATTTGTAAAATTAAATCCAATGTATCTGCATTGGGTAATTCAGCAACCTGTTCCAGCCATTGTTCAGTGGTTGTTTCTTTGGTAGTTCCAGGTGCACCTGCAGCAGCAAAAAATTGTCCATTCACAAAAAGTTTAAAAGAACAATAAGTGTCTGGCAGTTTAATTGCCAATTTATGTTCACGTTTATTATTCAGTAAAACCCGCACAGTATAACTGGCATAACCTTTCGCAGAAAGTGTTTTTCCGTTTATTGTTGTATAGTTCCAGTGATTTGGGAAATAGGTGTAATTGGTTGGGCTTGTTAAACTATCAGAAGGAGATAATAATTGATTCCAATAAATTCCCCACTCTCCTGAAATGGGTATGGTGGTTTGATCTAATGGTATATTTCTTAAATCAATTATTCCATTTTGAACAAGTGGAATAGTCGGTTTTTTGGATTGAGCCTGTCCATTAAATACCCCATTGCTTAGTAGCATCAGTAGGAAAAAACTGACCTGAAGAAAGGTTTTTTTGGTAGGCATAGGGTATTATTGGATATACAATTTATGATATATAATTAATATAAAAAAAGCGCCAACCTTTTTTAATTGGGTTGACGCTTTTAAACGAGTTTTAAGAAATTATTGTTATTTCTTTCTTTCTAACAACTTGAAGAATTGGTCTAATTGAGGAATAATCACAATTCTGGTTCTTCTGTTTGCAGCTCTACCTTCAGCTGTATTGTTATCTGTAATAGGAACAAACTCTCCTCTACCAGCGGCAGTCATTCTTTTTGGATTCATTCCATAAGAATCTTGCAAAATTCTGACAACTGTTGTAGCTCTTTTAACACTCAAGTCCCAGTTGTCAATCATTCCACCTCCTTTAACTAAAGGAATAGAATCGGTATGACCTTCTACTAAAAATTCAATATCAGGTTGCGCATTCAATACTTTCGCTACTTTTCCCAATACTTCTTTAGCTCTTTCAGTTACTTCATAACTACCACTCTTGAATAATAATTTATCAGAGATATCTACGTATACTACTCCTTTGTCAACCTTAATATTTACATCTTTATCGTCTATATTACCCAATACCCCTTTTAGATTCATTACCAATGCCATATTCAAAGAATCTTTTCTAGCAATAGATCCTTGTAGGTCTTGAATATATAAATCTTTAGCACCAATATTTTCCAAAGACCTTCTAATGCTTTCGGCCTGTGCACCAGTCACCACCGAAAGGTCTTTTAGTTGATTCAATACTAAATTGTTTGTTTGCTTAACATAGTCCAACTGTGTATTAGTGGTATTTAAAAGGGCATCAGCAGATTGCTTCTGTGTTTGAAGATTACTGATTTGATTTTTTGACTTATTCAACTCTTCTTCTAGTGTTCTGTATTTTCCTTGTAACTCCGCATATGCACCATTCAATTCGCCATATCTAGCTTCTGCCTGCCTTAATTGTTTAGGGCTTACACAAGAAAAAAGAACAAAAGCGGCCAAGCTGGCCATTGTGTAGAATTTCATTTTCATTGGTCTTTCGTATTAATAATTGGGTGCAAGTTAAGCAAAAACCACTTTTACAGAAGCATTGTACCAATTGTTATAAAAGTCTTTGAATGTTTCGTCCAATACTTTTCGTTTAATCTTGAGTGTTGGTGTTAAAATACCATTTTGAATGGTCCACTCTTCTGCCATAATAATCAATTTGGCCAATTGTTCGTGGTGTTCAAGCTCTTGGTTAATCTTTTCTAGCAATTGATGTAAGTGTTCTTGTAAGCTGGTTTGGGCCAATTGCCTGGCGTGTTCAGATAAAGTGCATAAAAGCAGTGGAGCAGGCATTCCCCATCCTACTACACAAGCTTGTGCAATCATAGCATCGGACAATACCTTGGATTCTATAGGTGCAGGCGCAACATATTTACCCTTACTGGTTTTAAATTGGTCTTTAATTCTACCGGTGATTTTTAAATAGCCAGCTTCATCAACTTGGCCTTCGTCACCTGTTTTTAAATAGTCGTCTTCAAACATTTCAGCTGTTAAAACAGGTTCTTTATAATATCCCAACATATTGGCTTCACTCTTCACCAACACTTCATTTTGTTCACTTAGTTTAACAGTTACACCGGGATAAGATTGTCCTACTGTACCAAACTTACAAGCGCCCTTTCTATTAGAATGAGACAAAGCAGAATTTTCGGTCATACCATACGCTTCCTGAATTTACATTCCTAATTGGTAAAACCAATCTAGGACAGTTGGGTTAATGGGCGATGCACCAGTATACAAATGCTTTACTCTACCTAGACCTAATTTTTTGCGAATGGTTTTTTTAATTATTGTAGATACGATTGGGACTTTTAACAGTTTACTCAATTTATGCTGCGGCATTTTACGCAATATTTCTTCTCGAATTTTTTCCCAGATTCGAGGTACCGCTAAAAAAATAGTAGGTTGAGTATATTGAAGGTTTTTTGAAAAAGAATCCATGCTTTCAACAAAATGAATACAACCTCCTGTAAATATGGCACCACATTCTACCAACATTCTTTCGGCAACATGGCAAAGCGGTAAGTAAGAGAAGAACACTTCATCTTTTAAAGGAGGCGTACTTTCTAAAAAAGAATACACAGCAAATGACATGGTATGGTTATTATGCATGACACCTTTGGGAGTACCTGTAGTACCAGAAGTATAAATGATACAAGAGAGCGCTTTAGGATCAAGTGGACTAAGTTCAGTTAATGGCGAAGAAGTACGCACCAAGTCATCCCAATTTAAACAACCAACATTTAAATAAAAAGGAAAACTGATTTGGGTCATTTCTTCAGGAATGCCCATTCTAATTAATTCAGGGTTATCTAGTTTACCAACAAAAATCGTCTTGGCTTCACTATGCAATAAAATTTCATTTACTGCAGTGCTTGTAATATTAGGATAGAGCGGAACAGAAACCATTCCAGCCATATTGATAGCCAAATCGGCCATGATCCAATGTGCACAGTTTTTACTTAGTATGGCTACTTTATCTCCATGTTGTAAACCAGACTGTTGCAACCAAGCAGCCATTGATCTAATTTCTTTACCCGCTTTAGACCATGAAAAATCTTGGTAAACCCCTTTTACAGGCTCAGACAAGAATAATTTATTGGGCTGGCTTTTTTCGAACCTGCAAAAATTATCAATAATGGTTGGATAGGTGTTTGTCATATTAGTTGGGGGCTTGTTGATCTAAATGTTGTAAACCGTATTCAGGTATTTTGCCTTCTTTATCGGCAAAATAATGGATAATATATTGTAAGTCTGCTTCCATATTACCAGTAGGTAAAAAGGGTTCAGAGAAAGTGATTTGTTTTTTTCCAAAATCTAAACCAGCTAAAACAATTGGTACGCCGGCTTTATGGGCAATATGATAGAACCCAGTTCTAAGCTTGTCTACTTTTTTTCGAGTTCCTTCAGGAGATAATGCCAAAACAAAAGATTCGCTGGCATTAAATTTTTCAACGACTTGGTCAACTACATTGTTGTTGCTGAAACGGTCTACGGGAAACCCACCTAGTTTCCTAAAAAAGAATCCAAAACGACCCTTGAATAACTCAGCTTTGCCTAAAAATTTTAAATGATATAATCTTAATTTACTTCTTACTGCAAGGCCAACTACAAAATCCCAGGCACTGGTATGAGGGCCTACAGCAATTACACATTTTTTCAGGTGATAAGGAAATTCATCACGAATAGTCCATCCCTGCAGTTGCAGAAAAATGTTCCAGCATACACGCATAGCAATCGATTGGGAAAATCAAGATAGAAAAAAATGGATAAAAGGGGAAATAAAGTTTTGTGCTAATATTTTAAATGACGTGCACTAGCGTATACCGAATGGGTTAAACTATCCCAATTGGCATACCATTGCATGATAACAGTTGTTCCGTCTTTTTTAACGATTCTGTTTTCAAAGTTGGTTAACTCTATACCGTTTTTAATTTGGGAGAATGCTTCAAAAGTTTTTCTTCTGTCCTCCTCAAATACAAAGTCAATATGGTCTTTTCCTACCAATTCCCAATCTTCATAACCCCACAATTTTTCCACTTGACGATTAATTCTTACGTATTCACCTTTTATATTGAGTACACATAAAATATCTAATGAAGCGTCTAAAATTTTTCTTAAATCTCTTACAGATTTTTCCAATTGAAGTTCACTTTCTACTTGATCGGTTATATCATTCACTAAAGCATAAATACTTGTGATTGTTTCTTCAATTTTGATGGGAATATAAGTGACCACCCAGGTTAACTGATTATTTTTTACTGTTTGAATTTTGCACCTAAATTTTTCGGTAGCACCCGCTTTAGCTAGATTAAACTTTCTAAAAATGTCTTCCATTTCTTCAGGCAACATAAAAGGGAAAATACTCTCTCCTTTTAATTTAGATTCAGGACACTCCAACAAAATAGGCAGTTGCTTATTCATTAAAGTGATATTACCTTCTAAGTCTAATGAAAATACTGCGTTGGGGTTTTGATCAAAAAGCAATTGATATGCAGGTTCGCTATTCATAAAGATCAATTTGAATGCTTTATAGCAGGTTAATTATCCACTGTAAATTTCGGCTATTATAGTGGCTATAGCAAATAATCGTAGTTCTAAACAAATAAATGTTTATTTGCAGAAACAATTAATGAATGGCAGCCGATAGTCGTAAAATCATCATTATTGCCGCGCCGTCTGGTTCAGGCAAAACTTCTATTACCCGATTCTTATTGCAGAAATATCCTGCTTTGAGTTTATCCATATCTGCAGCAACAAGAAAACCCAGGGGCGAAGAAAAAGATGGGGTGCATTATCATTTTATTTCTGAAGATGACTTCAAACACAAAATTGAAGAGAACGCTTTTGTAGAATGGGAAATGGTATACGAAGGCAGTTATTACGGCACTTTAAAAGCAGAATTGGAGCGAATTTGGAACTTGGGTAAGACCCCCATTTTAGACATTGATGTAAAAGGCGCCATTCACTTACAAGACCAGTTCCCCAATCGTTGCTTGTCCATATTTATTGAGCCACCTTCTGTGGCAGAGTTAAAAAAACGATTAGAAAGCAGAGGTACCGAAACGGCACAGAGCCTTGCGAATCGAGTGAATAAAGCCAGTTATGAGCTCTCTTTCAAAAATCATTTTCATAAAAATATTTTGAATGATGACTTAGAGCGAGCATGTATAGAAACCGAACAAGTAATCAAAGAATTCCTCGGTTGGTAAGCAGCGATAGCCTATACAAGAAATACCTTCATTGACGAATAAGTACTTGCCAAAGAAGGTATTTCTAATTTATATATCCTGATTTATTTGTAGACTAATCCTCGAATTTTTCTGGTCTCATTTGTGGAAATAGCAACACGTCTTGAATAGATGCTTGGTTCGTCATCATCATACACAAGCGATCAATTCCTATACCTATCCCTGATGTAGGTGGCATACCATATTCCAATGCTCTTAAAAAGTCGTAATCAATAAACATGGCTTCATCGTCTCCTCTTTCCATTAATTTAACCTGCTCTTCAAAACGTTCGCGTTGGTCAATTGGGTCGTTTAACTCGGTGTATGCATTGGCCAACTCTTTTCCATTTACCATTAATTCAAAACGCTCTACTAGTCCAGGCTTGCTTCTATGTTTCTTAGTAAGTGGGCTCATTTCAACCGGATAATCAATAATGAATGTGGGTTGTACATAAGTGTGTTCACTAGTAGCTCCAAAAATTTCATCAATCAACTTTCCTTTACCAATAGTAGGAGGCACGTCTATTTTTAATTGCTTACAAACTTCTCTTAAGCCGGCTTCGTCCATTTCACTTACATCAATACCGGTATTCTCTTTAATGGAATCATGAATGCTGATTCTTTTAAATGGCGCTTTAAAACTGATTACTTTATCGCCCAACTGTACATCTGTAGTGCCATGGATAGTTAAAGCAATCTTTTCGAATAACTGTTCGGTTATTTCCATCATCCAGATATAATCCTTATAAGCAGTATACCACTCTAAAACGGTAAACTCTGGATTATGGGTTCTGTCCATGCCCTCGTTTCTAAAGTTGCGACTAAACTCGTACACCCAATCAAATCCTCCTACAATCAAACGCTTTAAATACAATTCATTGGCAATCCTCAAATAAAAGGGTACATCCAAAGCATTGTGATGGGTAATAAATGGACGCGCTGCTGCACCACCTGGGATGGCTTGCAAAACAGGGGTGTCTACTTCAATAGCACCTTGCGCATTTAAATATTCGCGAATGGTATTGATGATTTTAGTTCTCTTTACAAATGTGTCTTTCACATCTGGGTTGATGATTAGGTCTGCATAGCGTTGACGGTAACGAAATTCGGGATCGGTTACTGCATCAAAAATATTTCCTTCTTCATCGCGCTTAACAACCGGTAATGGCTTTAATGATTTAGTTAACAAAGTGATGGTTTGTGCATGCACAGAAGTTTCACCTGTTTTAGTAATAAATGCATAACCAGTGCATCCAATAATATCTCCTAAATCTAATCCGTGTTTAACTACGTTGTCCCAAAATGATTTGTCTTCCTCCGGACAAATATCATCTCGCTTCACATACAATTGAATGATTCCCTTGCTGTCTTGAATCTTAATAAAGAAAACTTTTCCTTTATCGTTGATGCTCATAATTCTACCTGCCACACATAGATTTGTAAACTGATCTTTGGTTTCTTCGGTGTAATTATTTTTAATGTCTGTAGAGAAACTATTTACCGGATACAGTGGTGCGGGAAATGGATCAATACCTGCTGCTTGCAATTTTGCAAGCTTCTCTCTTCTAATTAATTCCTGTTCGGAAAAATGTACTTCGCTCATAAATTCAATGTTGTAATTAGTACAAAACAAAAGTCTCGCAGAAGCGAGACCTTGTATATGGATGGGTTAGTAAGTACAGGGAAACGCATTTCCCTACACAATATTAAAAAGACTTTTAACTTATTCAAAAATTTTTTTAAACAATTTTATTAACATTTTAGTTCCAAATGTGAATTCAGCGCTTTTTTACTGATTCCGAAAAGCATTTTTTTCATCAAAAAATTGTGTACTTAAAATGGTGAATCTTTTTTTTAATGCGATGAAACATAGATGAATAAAGCGTTTCATAGATATGCATTTTTTTTGATCATTCATGTTTTACGTTCAAATGCATCGTGTATAATTCAATTTTGTTGAAGAAGATTTTGCTAGAATCACTAAAAAAAAAATTTCGGGAAAGCACAGCATATTACCTTTATTGTCGATTAAAACCAGCCAAATGAAGTTTCCATCACCAGTATCCGTTTCTTGGATGTCTACTTTTATTAATGCTACCGCTGCAGGAAATACCAATGCATCCATTTTAGGAATCAATGAAATTCATAAAGTTGAAAAAGGTGATTTGGTATTTGTTGATCATCCAAAATATTATGATACTTGTTTAAATAGTGCTGCTGATTTTATTATTATTAATACTGCTGATGTTGAAATTCCAAATGGGAAAACCATTTTTATTGTTGCAGACCCTTTTGAAGCGTACTTGAAAATTGTACAACATTTTAGTCCCTTTATTCCAGCAACAGATGCAATTGATTCTAGTTTACAATTAGGAGAAAATTCTATTATCATGCCCAATGTATTCATTGGAAAAAATGTAGTGATCGGAAATAATACCATCATTCATCCGAATGTTACTATTCATGCAAATACAAAAATTGGAAGTAATGTAATTATACAATCAGGATCGGTAATTGGTGGTGATGCATTTTATTATAACACTAAAAAGAACAGACCTGTTTGGTATAAAAAAATGTTGAGTTGTGGTAATGTGGTGATTGAAGATGATGTAGAAATTGGAACGGGTTGTATGATTGATCGGGGGGTAACTGCAGAAACTAGAATTGGTCAAGGAACTAAAATTGACAATATGGTTCATATTGGTCATGATGTTACCGTAGGAAAAAATTGTTTGTTTGCCGCACAAGTTGGAATTGCTGGTGGAACCATTATTGAAGATGGTGTAACGCTCTGGGGTCAGGTGGGTGTCAGTAAAACTTTAACTATCGGTGCTAATGCGGTGGTCTTAGCACAAAGCGGTGTTCCCTCCTCTTTGGCAGGAGGAAAAACCTACTTTGGCTATCCAGCAGAAGATGCTTCCCTTAAGCGCAGAGAATTGGTTTGGATCAAACGCATTCCTGAACTATGGAAAAAGGTGATGGAATCATAATTGGTATTTCTGCTTCAATTCTCCACAGATTCGATGAATTGATTCAGACAATGGGGTGTAAGTAAAGTCTGGAAATGCTTTCAATAATTTAGAATTGTTGAAACTCACTTTAGCCCTTGCTGTTTTGGCTGTTTCCTTTGTTAATAAAGGGTCTTTCCCACTGAAAAAAGCTTTAATTGCTTCTAATCGCCAAACAATTGCTGCGAGCAATGGGGTTACTTTTTTATGCGGTGGCTTTTTGTGAAAGGTGGTTGCAATCAACCCAAATATGTCTTTATAATACGCATTGTGTCCGCTCAAAATAAAACGTTCTCCATTAATGGAACTATCCATCAATAAGACCATTGCTTTTACAACGTCTTTTACATCTACAAAACCGCTCATGCCTTCGGTATACCAAGGAAATTCATTATAAGCAGATTTAAAAATGCCCGAAGATCCGCCTTCCCAATCTCCATTTCCTAAAATAATTACAGGATTCACTACTACAACTGAAAGACCTTCACTCATGCCTCTCCAAACTTCCATTTCTGACAAGTATTTTGTCTTACCATATTCACTATTACTAGTTTCTGGCGTCCAATTCATCGTTTCATCAATTGGCTTGTCTTCTCTAATTCTTCCTAATGCTGCCACAGAACTTACAAAGAGTAATCGTTTTACGCCTTTATTAATGCATGCATTAACCACGTTCGCGGTGCCCTCAATATTGGTATGCTGCATGGCAGCTTTTTTAGCTGGATTAAAAGAAACTACAGCAGCGCAATGGTACACTTGGTCTACTTGGTCCATGGATTCTTCTAATGCCACCACATCCAATATATCTCCCTTAATCCATTCTACCCCCTCAATATTATTAATTGTTGGTATGGTATTTCTATACAATGCTTTTACTGATTGCCCTGCTTGAATAAGCTGTTGCAGTAAATGAGAACCAACTAAGCCAGAGGCACCGGTTACTAATATCATTGTTCACATTTATTACATGTTCCACTTATAACCAAGTCTGTTTGAACTGCGTTGAAACCCTTTGGCAGCTTTACTTTTGGAACACTTACTTCATCAATACAATAGGTGGTTCCGCAGTCGTCACAAATAAAATGTACATGGTCATCGTGGTGATGTCCTGCTGCGCATTCGTCTTTGCAAAGTGCATAACGAACAGAATTATCTGAAGTAGGAATGGTATGTATAATTCCTTTTTCTACAAATGTTTGTAGTGTTCTGTAAATGGTTACCCGATCAAAATCTTCACTACTTTTTTGTTCAATGTCACCATGAGCTAGTGCATTGCCTGTTTCCCAGAAAAGAGAAAGTATCTTTTTTCTTGCTTCAGTAATGCTGAGCTGGTGTTTTCTTAAAATCTCTGTTATTTTAGCCTGCATTAATAATGCTATGGATTGTTATTAAAAATTCCATTTACAAAATTGCTATTGGCCGACCTTTCTTTAAGCAATTCCTGAATGTCTAACTTTAGTTTTTCTATCTCATCTTTTTTAAGCCCATCATAAATTTGAGAGCGAACTTTTCCATCTCTATCTACCAAAGCAAAAAATTGTGTATGAATAAACTGGTCCTCAATTTTATCTACACTGTTTTTGGGGTCATCTAATAAATAAGCACTTCGTGCAATTTGATACAGACTATCTTTTCTACCTGTTACCATCACCCATTTTCTAGGGTCTATCTTTAATGAATCTGAGTAATGTTTTAATCTTGGAACCGAATCTGTTTCAGGATCACAAGTATGTGCTAAAATCATAAAGTCGGGCTCAGATTTAAATGTTTCATAAATCCCCTTCATATTATTGTTCATTTTAGGACAGATTCCTTTACAGCTGGTAAAGAAATATTCCACAACCGTTACTTTGCCTAGTAAGTCTCTGTCATTAAACGGTAGCCCTTCTTGGGTGGTGAATTGAAATGGCTTCACGTAACTAATTACTGAAAGCTTTCTCTTCCACTTATCTGTTCCCCTAAATAGGAAAAAATAAAATGCGCCCAATAAAACCAAAAAGAATCCTAGATACACCAATACTCGCTTACTCATAGTCTAAATTATTTGGTAAAGGTAAGATAGATTTACAACAAATATTTTGCAACAAAGTTGCATTGTTGTAGTTTTGCACTAAATGAAATTCAAGATGAATTGGGACGCTTTGGGAATTGCTACTTCGGTGGCTTGTGCTATACATTGTGCCCTATTACCCCTATTTTTAAGTAGTTTACCCTTATTTGGGGTAAATATTATTGAAAATATTCGTTTCGAATATTTTATGATTGCTTTAGCCTTTGTTGTAGGTATTTATGCTTTATACCATGGTTTTAAAAAGCATCATCATAGCTGGTGGCCAATCAGTTTGTTTTCTTTGGGCATCTTGTTTTTAATAGTTAAAGTTAATTTCCACGATTTAGAATTAATCCTCTTAATTCCTTCTGTTGGACTAATAATTGTTGCTCATTATTTAAACTTTAAGCTTTGCCGTGTTCATGACCATGCTCATAAGGATGATTGTGCACATTAATTGAAAAGGGCTATCTTTAAGTATAAAGAATATGTTTAATGAAAACGGCCCAGCTTCAATTTGGTTCAGGTATATGGAAAGTAGATAATATCCCAGCAGATTTTCCAACCGATAAGGCACAGTTAGTACTCGTTTTTGGTTCGGGTGAATTGGTAACCAGCCAATCCTTATTTGATAATATCCGATCAAAATTTCCGCATGCAGATATTGTTAGTTGTTCAACTGCTGGTGAAATATTGCACAACGAAGTGTATGATGAATCTGCTGTAGTAACTGCTGTTTACTTTGAAAAAGCCACCGTAAAATCGGTATCTGTAGAGATAAATAAAAACGTAAATAGTTTTGAAACAGGTAAGTCTTTAATGAGTCTTTTGAACCAAGATGATTTAGTATCGGTATTGGTTATTTCTGAAGGGTCTTTTGTGAATGGATCTGACCTTGTAGGAGGATTCAATGAATTAAATAGTAATAATTTCCCGTTACTGGTGGTTTAGCTGGCGATGCTGCGCGATTTGCAAAAACACAGGTTGGATTAAATACGATAGCAAAGGAAGGAACAGTAGTAGCAATTGGATTTTACGGTACTAATTTAGCCATAGGGCATAGTTCTTTTGGTGGTTGGGATGAGTTTGGAAAAGAAAGAGTTATAACCAAATCTACCAAGAATGTATTGTATGAAATTGATGGAAAAAAAGCGTTGGATTTATACAAAGAATACTTGGGCCCATATGTTGATGAGCTACCTGGTTCTGCATTATTATTCCCTATTTCACTGAGAACCAGTGATGCAGATAAAAATTTAGTTAGAACTATTTTAAATGTTAACGAAGAAGATGGTTCTATGATATTTGCAGGCAATATGCCAGAGGGAAGTAGGTTAAGATTGATGAAAGTGAATTTTGAAAAAGTGATTAATGGATCTTCTATTGCTGCTACCAATACTTCTTTAATGCATAAAGATCATAAAGCTGAGTTAGCTATATTAATTAGTTGTGTGGGTAGAAAACTGATTTTGCAGGATCGAACTTCAGAGGAAGTTCAGGCTGCCCAAAAAGTGTTTGGCAACAATACTGCAATTACTGGTTTTTATTCTTATGGCGAATTATCTCCCTTTAATCCTGGTTCAAATTGTGAGTTGCACAATCAAACCATGACTATTACTACATTTACAGAATTATAATTATTGCTACTGAATGGCTTATCATAGTTTACTACAGAAACAAATTTCACAATTTCTAACTTCTGATGAAGAGAGTAATCCCGCAATTGTTAAACTCTTGACTGCAATTAACAATAGCTATTCTTCATTCGAAAGAGATAGAAAAATTACAGAACACGCATTTGATGTAAGTGAACAAGAATACCAACGGGCAACAAAGGATTTACAAGAACAAAATGATATACGAAAGCAATCCATATCAAAGTTAAAAGAAGCTATTCGCGCATTAGATCCATCGGCACCTCAACAATTTGCAGATGACAATGATGACCTAATTGATATCATCTCATTTTTAGAAAAACAAATTCTTAAAACAAAGCAATTAGAACAAGATTTAATCAACGCTAAGGAAGTTGCAGAAAAAGCTGCATTGGCAAAGAGTGAATTTTTGTCTGTAATGAGTCATGAAATTAGAACTCCATTGAATGCAATCATTGGAACTATCATGTTATTGCAATACCAAGATTTAGCACCAGATCAACGAGAATTATTGAATGTAATGGAAATTTCTTCTGAAAATTTACTGAGCCTGATAAATGATGTGCTAGACTTTAGTAAACTAGAAGAAGGGAAAATTCTTTTTGCCGAAAGAAATATCAACATATTGCATTTTCTCAAGAATATTAAAATGGCTAATCAAGTTAAAGCCGAAGAGAAACGCAATAGAATTAAAATTACCTATGATGATGATATACCAGAATTCTTGGTTTGTGACGATGTAAGACTTGGACAAATTTTAAACAACCTTATTTCCAATGCGGTAAAATTTACCAAAGACGGAACAATTACAATAAGGGTAGAATTAAAAGCCAATAATAAGCAAGATGTAGATTTAATGTTCTCTATTGAAGATACTGGAATAGGCATACCTAAAGAAAAACAACATTTAATTTTTGAAAGATTTACCCAAGCAAATAATAATATTACCAGAGAGTTTGGTGGATCAGGCTTAGGGTTAACTATTATTAGAAGGCTTTTACAACTTCAAGGAAGCGAAATATTTATTGATAGTGAACTAGGCGTTGGATCTAAATTTTACTTTACACTTAAATTTAAAAAGAGTACAAGTGAAATAAGAGAAGAGTCTAAGCAAAGCGGCAATGAAAACAAACCTGATTTATCTGGTAAAACCATCTTGTTGGTAGAAGACGTAGAGTTTAACGTAATGGTTGCACAAAGAATGTTGCGGAATTGGAATGCAGAAGTAGACTTAGCTGAAAATGGTGCAATAGCAGTAGAAAAAGTAAAGCAAAATCATTACGATTTAATTTTAATGGATATTCAAATGCCAGTAATGGATGGATATACCGCAACAAGTAATATCCGAAAATTAAATAAACAGATCCCTATTATTGCACTTACTGCATCAGTTATCACAACTGATATTGAGGCTAAAGCGGTACAAATTGGAATGAATGGTTGTTTATCAAAGCCATTTAATCCTAATACCCTTTACAACATCATTGTAAATAATATTAAAGAGCAATAAAAGAATTTAATACGCTATTGATGGCTAATCTATCTATAGGAGCTCGTTTGCGCTCTATATTTTTATTGTTTAAAGAATCATTAAACAGCGAGGGAAAAGACTTTACAAAAGGAAGCTTGCGTAAAGCCATCTTCTTACTTGCTGTACCCATGATACTTGAAATGTGCATGGAATCTGTATTTGCTGTAGTGGATATTTTTTTTGTAAGCAAATTAGGATCAGCTGCTGCCGCAACAGTTGGATTAACAGAATCTGTGTTAACTATTATTTATTCATTGGCCATTGGGTTAAGCATGGCAGCAACCGCAATGGTTGCAAGAAGAGTGGGTGAAAAAGATACGAAAGCTGCGGCGGAAGCAGGTGCACAAGCGTTAATCATCTGCTTTTGTATAAGTATACTTATAAGTATTACGGGCTTATTATATGCTCCAGAAATTTTGGGTTTGGTAGGCGCTTCAGCAGAAATTATCGGCATTGGTTCTACCTATGTAACTATAATGCTTACAGGAAATATTGTTATTATGTTGCTCTTCTTAATCAATGGTATTTTTAGAGGAGCAGGTGATGCAGCTATTGCCATGAAAAGTTTGTGGTTGGCTAATTTATGTAATATCATTTTATGCCCCATCCTTATTCATTTTTATGGATTAACAGGAGCCGCTATTGCAACAACTACAGGAAGAGGAATTGGTGTTCTCTATCAGTTGTATCATTTATACAAGGGTAAGGGGTTGATTCAATTGGGGCTATCTCATTTTAAGCCTGTATTAGCGGTAATTAAATCTATTTTAAATATAGCTTCCACAGGCACATTGCAATTTTTAATTGCATCAGCAAGTTGGATTTTTATGGCAAAAATTATTGCTGGTTATGGTAGTGATGCTATAGCTGGCTATACAATTGCCATCAGATTAATCATCTTTTTTTTAATGCCAGCCTGGGGCTTAAGTAATGCAGCTGCAACATTAGTTGGACAAAACTTAGGTGCAAAACAAATTGAAAGAGCAGAAGAATCTGTATGGAAAACAGCAAAGTACAATGGAATATTTATGGGTATTGTATCCTTGTTGTTTATAACAGCTGCACCATTTTTTGTAGGGCTAATGAGTAATCAACCAGTGGTTATTGAAACAGGGGCAAGGGCATTACGAATCATTAGCTTTGGATATTTGTTTTATGGAGTAGGTATGGTAATGATGAATGCATTTAATGGTGCAGGAGATAGTAGAACACCCACCATTATTAACTTTTTTTGGTTCTGGGTATTTCAAATTCCCGTTGCTTATTTTTTATCGGGAAGTGCCAAATGGGGAACCAGCGGTGTATTTTGGGCTATCGTTATTACTGAAACCTGTATAGCCATTACTAGTATGATTTTGTTTAAAAAAGGTAGATGGAAAAAAGTAACCATTTAAAACCAACCTCTTTTTCTAAATATAAAAACCATAATAATTGGTACAATTATCATTAGTGTTGTGGCAATAAAAAATCCATTTCGCTCATGTGCATAAGGAATTACGTCAAAGTTCATTCCAAATATTCCCCCTATTACAGTGGCTGGTGCTAATAAGCAAGTAACAATGGTCATCACTTTCATTACTTCATTCAATTTTAAATTGACATTACTAACATATAAGTCGTGTAAGTTGATCATCATATCGCGATGACTTTCTACTAAGTCGTTGGCTTGTACTATATGATCATATATGTCTTTGAAGTATTTTCTGGTTCTTTCTTCTAATAGCTCACTATCTGTTCTTACAAATCCATTTACAATATCTCTAACAGGTCCAACATTTCTTTTTAGCACAATTAATTCTTTTCTAAGCGCATTTATTTCTGCCAATGAACGTTTATTACTACTTCGGATAATCCGCTCTTCGAGCATTTCAATTCGGTCACCTATCTTGTCCATTACTACATAGTAATTATCAACTATCATATCAATCATTGCATAACACAAATAGTCAGCACCACTTAATCTAAGTTTGGAATCTGTAATTCTTAGTTTTTCTCTAACCGAATCAAAAACATCTCTACTAGCATCTTCTTGATAACTAATGACAAAATCTCTTCCTAGTAAAATGCTGATTTGCTCTGTTTCAACTGTACCTGCTTGCTCATTAAAATAAAGCATATTCAATAAGCAATAGAGCACAGGATTGATTTCATCCATTTTGGGTCTTTGTCCTACACTTAAAATATCTTCTGCAATTAAATAGTGAATTCCAAAATGATTGCACAAAGATTCCACTTCTTTTTTTCTTATGCCATCAATATTAATCCAACTGATATTACCATTGTTATTGAATTGATTACAGTTTTCAATTGCATCATAAGTGAATTCATTTAACGACGTAGGAGTGTAATCAAATACTTTAACCACAATTTTATCGGCCTCTATTCTTTCTGGAGGTAATGTTGGGTTCACTTTAAAAATATCTCTGGTTCTTTTGGTATTAAACAATGCCAAAGGATTCAAGAATTTCAAGTATTGGGATCCTGTCATATATTGAAGTTAAATAAAATGAGGTATTTAATACATTTGTCTACAATTTAGCCAATGCCTATTTTAAATCACACTCAATACAGAACACCACTACTTCAGTTTAATGGTCATTTGCAAAGTATTTACCCAAGTATATTTAGAAAAGTACCATTTGTATATGCAAAAAGGGAGAGACTAGAATTGCCTGATGGAGATTTTGTAGATCTTGATTGGTCTATTGCTGAAAAGACTACCAATAAGCTGGTAATTATTACACATGGATTAGAAGGAGACTCTACCAGACATTATGTAACTGGTATGGCTAAAATATTTGCGGCAAATGGATATGATGCCCTAGGCTGGAACTGTAGGAGTTGCAGTGGTGAAATGAATAGATTGGTTCGATTTTACCATCATGGAGATGCCAATGATTTAAGGAGTGTAATACAACACGCAATCATTAATTATGGGTACCAAGAAATTGTTTTGGTGGGTTTTAGTATGGGGGGAAGTTTAACTTTTCGTGCCATTGCAGAGTTTCCAGATATGGTACCCGCTCAAGTAAAGACTGCAATTGGATTCTCTGTACCATGTAGTTTAAAAGGAAGTGTTGATGCACTTTCTACTAAAGAAAATAATATTTATTTAAAGCGATTTTTGCGCAAGCTTGGGGAGAAAATTAAATTAAAAGCTAAGTTGTTTCCAGGACAAATTGATGCTACTAATTATGATCAAATAAAAACATTCATTGAATTTGATAACCGCTATACAGCTCCATTGCATGGTTATGATAATGCATTGGACTTTTATGAAAAAGCAAGTGTGGGTCCATTATTGCATCAAATAAAGACACCATCATTGATTGTGCAAGCAGTAAACGATCCTTTTTTATTAGCCAATTGTATGCCCATTGAAACGGCAGAACAACACCCCTTTTTATTTTTAGAAATGCCTGAAAAGGGTGGTCATTGTGGCTTCATGGTGAAAGGTCAATTGCATACTTGGGCAGAAAACAGAGCAATTGAATTTGCTAAAAACCATATTTAATTATGTAAAGGCCTAATCCAAATATTTCTAAAACTTACTGGGTTTCCGCCATCCATGCCGTGGTCTTGAATTACCAAAGATTCTTTGTCGGCGTGCTTTTTGTAAGAGGCGGCTCCAATCCACTCTGTACCTCCTTGAATAGTAACATTGTTTTGTACCAACACCCCATTATGAAAAACTGTTATGGATGCAGGCTGTTGCATAGTGCCGTCAGAAAAAAAACGAGGCGCATTAAATACGATATCATAACTCTGCCATTCACCTGGTTTTTTTGATGCATTTACCAAGGGAATATGTTGCTTATAAATACTACCAGCCTGTCCATTTGAATAAGTAGGATTATTGTAAGAATCCAATACCTGTAATTCATATTTACCCATTAAAAAAATTCCGCTATTGCCTCTACTTTGACCAGCCCCAGCAATGATTGCAGGCGATTTCCATTCTATATGTAATTGACAACTGCCAAATTTTTCTTTTGTTTCAATATTGCCAGAACCCTTTACCACATTCAAAATTCCTTGTGCATCCATTTTCCAACCAATGGCACCACCTCCCTCTTTTTGAAAAGCATTCGTGTTTTTACCATTAAAAAGTATAATTGCATCTGAGGGAGCATCGCTGGCTAATTTTCCGGGCGTAACCATTGTAGGAACAGGCTCCCACACTTCGGTTTTTTTAGATTCTTTTACAAGGCTATCTATATTAGGTTTCTTCTGCGCAAAGCCGCTTGTAGCAACTAAGCCACTGATCATGGTGGTTAAAAGCAATTGTTTCATAGTTTGAATATCGTGAAAAAAACATAAAAAATTCGTATTTCTACGATATTGTTTTTAATTGATAATGGAGAATTTAGGTATTGATTTTTACACTATTAAATGTATGTATATGAAAAGGGCTATCAAGGTTTTTATTGCAGACAATCAACTAATGTATAAACTAGGATTAAAAAGTATTCTTAAGTCTTATGATTCTTTGTCGTTGGTTGGTGAAGATCAGTATAAAGAAAGCTGGACGGCTGATATTGGGAAATACCAACCAGATGTAGTATTGATTGATTTAGAATCTGATTCGGCAGCAGTAGCAAAAACAGTTCTGCAAACAGCACCCCAAACTGCAATAGTATTATTGTCTTATGCAATTACCAATGAAATGATACTTCATTTGTTAGATGTAGGTGCACTTGGCTTTGTATCAAAACATGCGGATCCAGATGAAATTGTAGAAGCAATTCAAAGTTCCTACTTACAGAAACCATATTTCTGTAAAATCAGCTCTGTGTGTTTAACCAATATTGTTGCTAAAAACTATCAGCTACCCCATAAAATCACTGCTAATTTTACAGAGCGCGAGCTACAAATCATTGAAAGAATTTGTGATGAAAGAACTAGTAAAGAAATTGCCAGTGAATTACATTTAAGCAAAAGAACAGTAGAAGGGCATAGAACAAGAATCATGTTAAAAGTAGGGGCCAAATGCAGTGCAGGCATAGTTACTTATGCTTTAACCAATGGCATTTACCATCGAACATAATATGATTAGTTCCATCCACCCCCCAAGGATCTATACAAATCTATTAAGTAAAGGAATACTGTTTTTTTGCTATTGATTTGTTCCAACTCTGCTTCTAATACACCACGTTGTGCAGTAACCACTTCTAAGTAGGTTGCTAATCCACCTAAATATAAATCATTGGATGCGGCCACTGCTGCTTGTAATCCTTTGGTCTCTTGAACTTTGAGTTGGTATATTTTTTTGTATTGTTCAATGCCACTTAACTCAGTTTGAACTTCATGATATGCATAAATGATATGCTTTCTATAAGTTTCAAATGCTTGTTGTTGTGTAGCGGTTGCCAATTGATAATTTCCTTTCAACATATTTTTACTTAGCACTGGTGTAACTAATCCCCCTAATAAACCATATGTGAGTGATTGTGGACTAAATAAAACGGAAGATTTAAAACTATTTAATGCAGTATATGCACTAATATTTAAAGAAGGTAAAAATGCTTTTCTACTTGCTTCTACCTCTGCACCAGCAGCTTCTAATAATAATTCAGCTTCTCTAATATCAGGTCTGTTTACTAATAGTTGTGCAGGTATACCTATTTGTATGTCTTCGGGTATAGCAATATCTGTAATAGGTTTTCCTCTTTTAATGGTAAAATCGTATTTACCAGAAATAGCACCCAATATATTTTGGGTTGCAGTAATTCTTTGTTGCATTACATTCAACATACTTTTGGTGCCCAACAACTGTGCATTAAATTGTTGAACGGCTAATTCTGTAGCTCTACCACCTGCTTTTTGTACTTTAACAATTTCAACTGCATTTTCTTGAAGCTTGATATTGTTTTGTAAAATTTCTAATTCTTTGTCTAGTGCTAAAAGCTCATAATATAAGCCAGCAACTTGCGAAACAACTTGCGTGGTAGCCCATTGCCTAGCTTGTTCTGTGGCTAAATATTTACTGTAAGCTGCTTTTTTTTGATTGGATAGTTTCCCCCAGATATCCGCTTCCCAACTACTTCTAAACCCAACAAATAAATCAGGCATATTCAGCGGAATTTGTTGGTCCTTTCTAATATTGGGAGAAAGATTCATGTCGTAGTTGCCCAATCCATTCATGGTATAGTCTCCAAACTTATCTACTCCAGTAGATACGACCGCATCTAAACTTGGTTTCGTAATACCCTGAGCCATTCCAAATCCAGCTCTGGCTGCGGCTATTCGTTGAATAGCAATTCTAATATCAGCATTAAATAAAATGGCTGTGTCTATTAATGCTTGTAATGCAGGATCAGGAAAAAACAGCTTCTTTGGAAGGTGAGCAATACTATTGCTGTCCACCGATTTTTGAAAAGAGGGCGGCAATACTTCCCCCTTATTAAGGGTTATTGCTTTGGGCATTGCACAAGAGAATGCTAAAGAAACGCTAACTACAAAACCAAAAGCTACACGAATATTTTTCATAAAATTGGGTTCTATCTATCAGATAGTTGTTCAGGATGTTCAACAATAGAAACAGGTACAGGAACTTTTTTCTTTTTAGTAAACTGTTCAGATAACTGAGCAAAAATTACATATAGACCTGGAATAATAATTACGCCAAATATGGTTCCAAATAACATACCACCTGCCGATGCAGTACCAATTGAACGATTTCCAATTGCACCCGCTCCAGTGGCTATTACCAACGGAATTAATCCAGCAATAAATGCGAAAGAAGTCATTAAAATGGGTCTTAATCTGGAAACAGCCCCTTCTTTAGCAGCTTCTAAAATAGAGAAGCCTTGGCTTCTTCTAAGCATAGCAAACTCTACAATTAAAATGGCATTCTTACCTAATAATCCAATTAACATAACCAAGGCAACTTGGGCGTAAATATTGTTTTCTAAACCCAATAATTTCAATGCAACGAATGCACCAAAAATACCAGTTGGTAAAGAAAGGATAACCGCGAAAGGCATTAAAAAACTTTCGTATTGCGCAGCAAGTATGAGGTAAACAAACAATAAGCAAACAATAAATATTGATGCAGCTTGACCGCTTGACTCAATTTGGTCTCTGGTAATTCCAGACCATTCATAACTGTATCCTCTTGGTAATTTTTCTTTCGCAACTTTTTCAACTGATTGAATTGCATCACCACTACTAAAACCTTTTTTTGCGTCACCATTTACCATAGCAGCGGTGTACATATTATACCTAGTTAGTTGTTCTGGTCCATAAACCCTCTCCAACTTAATAAAAGTTCCATAAGAAACCATTTCACCTCTGTCATTCTTTACATACATATTCATTAAGTCGTTGGGCTTAGCTCTGTAGTTAGGATATGCTTGAACCATTACTTTATACATTTGACCAAAGCGAATAAAATTAGTAGCATAAAAACTACCAATCAATGTTTGTAAATCGGTCATGGCATTGTCTACCGAAACCCCTTTTTTGGCCGCCATATCGTAGTCAATATGAATCATGTATTGCGGAAAGCTTGGATCAAATCCTGTATAAGCAGAGCTTACCACCCCGTCGGCTTCTATATCTTTAATTAATTGGTTAGTTACATTGGCGGTTTGTTGTAAATCTCCTGAACCAGTTTTATCTATGACCCTTAATTCAAAACCACTGGTATTACCAAATCCAGGAACTGGAGGAGGAGGCATAAATTCTATACTTGCATCCTTTATTTTGCTACTTCTATCTTTAAATATTGGAATGAGTTGAGCAACAGTATATTCTCTTTTATCCCAAGGTTTTAAGTTAATCATCATCATACCATATGATGCACCTTCTGCTTCGGTAACTAAGCTATATCCTGAAAGTGTTGTAATATTTTCAACCGAAGAATCTGCTTTAATTATTTTTTCTAATTCAATCAATACTTTTTCTGTTCTTTCCACCGTTGAACCAGCTGGAGTAGTAATATTCACATAAATAATACTTTGATCTTCATTAGGAATAAAACCTCCAGGCAAAATGCTATTTACACCAGCTGTTCCAACAAAGAATGCAATTAATAATGAAATCGTAACTATTTTTCTAGCACTAATCCAAGCTACTAAATTCATGTATTTATTCTCAGTAGATGCATACCCTTTATTAAAAGCATTAAAGAATCTTCCCAGCAAATTTTTTCTTTTCGGTTGTCCATGTGTATTCTTTATCAGTAAAGCACACAATGCAGGTGTTAAGGTTAATGCATTAATGCCTGAAATCACAATAGAAACAGCAAGCGTAAGAGAAAATTGTCTATAAAATACCCCTGCTGATCCTGAAAGAAATGCAACCGGAATAAATACCGCAGACATTACCAATGTTATTGCTACTACGGCACTGGCAATTTCTTTAATAGCAGCAAGAGTTGCATCCATAGGCGATAAATGTTGTTCTTCCATTTTAACATGCACTGCTTCTACTACCACTATGGCATTATCTACCACAATTCCAATGGCTAATACCAATGCAAATAGCGTCAATAAGTTAATAGAGAAGCCCATTACTTGCATAAATGCCAAAGTTCCAATAAGTGCAACTGGTACAGCCAAGGCAGGTATTAAAGTAGACCTAAAGTCTTGTAGAAAGATGAATACCACTATGAATACAAGAATGAGTGCTTCAAATAAAGTTTTTAATACTTCATTAATTGAAGCATCTAAGAATCGAGAAACATCATAAGCAAAATTATATTCCATCCCTGGAGGAAAACTTGTTTCCTTAAGATCAGCCATTTTTGCTTTTACTTTTTCAATTACATCTTTTGCATTTGAGCCAGGACGCTGTTTAAGCATGATAGAAGCCGATGGTCTTCCATCAGTTTTAGATATAACACTGTAGGTCATTGATCCAAACTCCACATCTGCTAAATCTTTCAGGTATAAAATGGATCCGTTGTTTTCAGCCTTAATAACAATGTTTTTATATTGATCAGGATTGGCAAATTTTCCTGTATACCTCAGAATGTATTGTAAACTTTGTGGATTTTTTCCAGAACTTTCTCCAGTTCTACCTGGGGCTGCTTCAACATTTTGTTTTCTAAGTGCTTCTACTATTTCTTGTGCAGAAACATTATATGCCAACATTCTGTCGGGCTTTAACCAAACACGCATGGAATAATCGGTTTGCCCCATGATATCAACAAACCCAACCCCATCAATTCTTTTTAACTCATGTAATAAATTTATGTCAGCAAAATTGTAAATAAATTGTTCATCTGCAGTGCTGTCTTTACTGGTAATATTAAGATACAACAACATGCTATTCACGTCTTTCTCTGTGGTTACACCAGCTTTAATTACTTCTTCTGGCAACTCATCTAAAACAGTTGTTACTCTATTTTGAACATTTACAGCAGCTAAATCAGGATCAGTACCTACTTTAAATGCAACGGTAATAAGTGTTAAACCATTATTACTAGAGACCGATGACATATAGGTCATACCGGGCACTCCATTAATGGCTCTTTCTAAAGGAGTAGCAACTGCTTTAGCACAAACTTCGGCGTTGGCGCCTGTATATTGTGCAGTTACTGTTACAGATGGAGGAACAATATCAGGAAATTGAGTAATGGGTAAACTGAACAAAGAAAGTACTCCCAATAAAGTGATGATAATGGATATTACCAATGAAAGTACTGGTCGTTTAATAAAAGTTTCTAGCATGATTGCTTTAGTTGATGGTTAGTGCTGTTTGCATAAGACTGTCTAAATTCATCTTCATGGGCTTTATTTTAGCACCCTGTCGAATATTTTGAACACCTTCATAAACGATGTTCTCTCCTGGGTTTAAACCAGCTTCAACTATATAATATTGAGCTACCCTTCTTCCAGGTTTAAATGCACGCATTTGAATGATATTGTCTTTATCTACAATAAAAACAAAAGTTTTGTCTTGAATTTCAAAAGTGGCTTTCTGAGGAATAATGATTGCATTTTCCACTGCAGTAGTTAGTCTAGCTTTTCCAGAAGCACCATGTTTTAATAATTTATTTGGATTGGGGAAACGAGCTCTAAATGCAATGGCACCGGTATTTTCATTAAACTCCCCATCGCTTGTTTCTATTTTTCCAGTATATCCATATTGTGATCCATCTGCTAATACTAATGTT
Organism: Sphingobacteriia bacterium 24-36-13; assembly: GCA_002281875.1. GTDB lineage: Bacteria > Bacteroidota > Bacteroidia > Chitinophagales > Chitinophagaceae > Sediminibacterium. Next base: position 75,303 of record NCHN01000006.1, read on the forward strand.
ACAGGACGATCTTCTTTTAACCCCTTTGAAACTGCTTTTCTATACTGCAAGTATTCATTTTCAGAAATATTAAAATAGGCAAAAACATTATGTACATCTGAAATGGTGGTTAATAAAGCACCTGGATCAATCAAACTTCCCATTTTCAAAGGAATACGGTCGATGATCCCATCAAACGGTGCACGTATAAATGTATAGGACAGTTTAGTTTCAGCACTAGTTTGAGCAGATAAAGCCTCATCAATTTTTGCCTTTGCTGCACTTACTTTAGATACCGCTAATTCATATTCGGTTTTTGCAATTACATTTTTCTCTACTAAAATTTTTGTTCTACCCAATTCTAATTCCGCCGCTTTGGCTTCTGCCATGGCATTTGAAACAGCGGCTTTAGCTTTGGCTAACTCAGTTTTGTATTCAAGGTCATTTATTTGAAATAGGGGTTGCCCTTTTTTAACTTCCTTTCCTTCGTCTACTAGTATTTTTTCTAAAAAACCTTGAACCCTAGCCCTAATTTCTACATTTTGCACCGCTTGTATATCTGCAACATAATCCGTTTGTAAAATGGTATCTTTTTGAATAACTTCTACAACAGGTAAGGAAGGAATCAACTCTGCTGTACCTGCTTTTTCATTGTCTTTACAGGCCACTAGGGCAATTACTAAAAAAACCAAAATGGGTAAAAAACGGCGATTTTGAGCTGAAATACTGGTTTTCATTGCTTATTTTCAGTTAAATAAGCGGCAAATATACGTTTTTAATGTTTTTTTAATGTATCCTTTTATAGATGGGGGTTGTCTGGCTATTTTTTCGGTGAATGAGAACTATTTGAATTTAAGAAATTAAAATTGGTGCATACACCGACTGATTATATTTTTATACTATGAGTATTGTGGAAAGGATTAAATCGAACCCCGGGCTTAAAAAATTTGTTTATTGGCTATTGGTACCTGAAACTGCTCCCGGATGTAGGTTATGGGTTAGATTATTCATTAATCCTTTTGTGCATAAAGTTTCCCGCAAAGCCATTATCAGAAATTATGCAAGACTAGACCTTGCTCCATGGAATAAGTTTTCGTTAGGTAAAAAAGCAGTCATAGAAGATTTTTGTTGCATTAATAATATGGTAGGCGATGTATTTATTGGCGAAAATGCTCATTTAGGTTTAAGTAATACGTTAATAGGACCCGTAAGTATTGGCAACAATACCATCTTAGCGCAAAATATCGTTTTATCAGGGTTAAATCATGGATATGCAGATCCTGATATTCCAATAAAAGACCAAAAGGAAACTACTGCAACTATTACAGTAGAAGAAGATTGTTGGATTGGAGCTAACTCGGTAGTAGTAGCGGGAGTTACAATCGGAAAACATTCAATTATAGCAGGAGGATCAGTGGTTACTAAAAATGTTCCACCATATACTATTGTGGGAGGAAACCCCGCAAAAGTTTTAAAGCAATACAATCCTCTAACAAAAAATTGGGAAAAACCATAAGCACATATATCTTTTTTTATTGTGTGATAATCTACTGTGCAATTACAGCCCTTCATTTTTACTTTAGTCATTAACAAAAGATTTTTATTTAAAAGATTGCATAATCTTTGCATTCTTTCAACGAAATCCATTTGATTCTATGGCTGCCATTATTATTTTCTTAGTACTCCATTGGTACCTTTCTCTTTTTGGACAAACTTTTTATTTGCATAGATATTCGGCACATAAAATGTTCACCATGAATAAATTCTGGGAAAAGTTTTGGTATATATATACTTGGGTAACACAGGGCACTTCTTATTTAAATGCAAGAGCATATGCTATCTTACATAGAATGCATCATGCATACAGTGACACAGAGAAAGATCCTCATACTCCTCATTTTTTTAAAGAAGTGTTTACTATGATGTGGCATACAAAAAAAGTATACCATGGGGTGTTAAAAGGAACCATGCCAGTTGAACCAAAATTTGATAAAAATTTTCCTGTTTATCCAATCATAGATAAAATTGCAGATAGTTGGATAACTAGAATATTTTTTGCCCTAGTATATGTTACATTCTATTACTTTTTTGCAACTGAATGGTGGATGTTTTTATTCTTACCTATTCATTTTTTAATAGGCCCAATTCAAGGAGCAGTTGTTAATTGGGCTGGACATAAATATGGATACAGAAATTTTCCACAGGAAAAAGATCATTCAAAAAACACATTGATCATCGATTTTTTAATGTTGGGAGAACTATTTCAAAATAATCATCACCATGCTGGAGCAAGACCAAATTTTGCAGCTAAATGGTGGGAGATAGATCCTTGTTATCCAATCATTAAAATTTTCCATTGGGTAGGTATAATTAAATTGGTCCCAATAAAAGCCAAGGGCTAATTTTTCGACCATATTTCATAGATAGGATCTCCTTTAGAACTGAGGCCGCTATGATGCCATTGGCCGTTTTCAATTTTGCCTATAAAGCTAAGTGATGCCCCCACTCTAGAAGAGTCTCGACTAAAGAACTCAATATTCTCGATATATTTTCCATTGACAAACTGATAAGTTCCTCCACCTGTGCCAGAAAACTCACCAGTGTCAATATTTATGGCCATCCATTGAAAGCGAGTGCCGGTTAATAGTTTATAGGTACGTCTTGCCCTAAGTGGGTTTTCAGTAAACTGATCACCATTTTTTCTTCCACTCATACGCCAATTTCCCGCTAATACATTTTCACCTTTATCAATTAGTTCATAGTGCTTTTCTCCAAATGCAATCTCTTTTGTTTTACCTACAACTCCTTTATCTCTTGAATCAAAATGAATAGTAATATTTAGTTTATTCCCTTCTTTAACAAAAGGTCCGCCCCAAGTATAGTTAAATGTCTTTGTATTTGCATTGTATTTTGTTTCAACAAAATAACCGTCCATTAAACAAATAATGACTTCACTGTCTAATTTAGATTGAAAAGCTCCTTTCAAACTTTGTTGAGCCTGAGCAGAAATACTAAATAAAAATGCAGCAATTAAGTAAATCGGTTTCATAAAATAGTTTTAGTTGTTGATTTCTAATTTCATCAATAAATCTGTTTGAATATCATTTCCTAAAGTGAATAAATGACTACTGAAAATTTTAAACCCATTTTTTTCATAAAAGCGAATGGCCCTTGAATTCTTTTCCCAAACTCCTAGCCATATAAATGTTGGTTGATGGGTTTTACCAATAGTAATTGCATGATCTAATAAAAATTGACCAAGTCATTTTCCAAAATATGCTTTTAAAATATAAATACGTTCAATTTCAAAGGCAGCTTCATCAATTAATTCAGTTTGTGCTTTTTCCCAATTTAATTTCAAATAACCAATTACTCTTTCGTTTTCACTGGCAAAATAAAATTCGGAGTAGTTGTTATTGAGCTCTTCTACCAATTTATTTAAGGAAAGTTGTTCTTGTAAATATTTATTTAAGTCTTCTTCGGTATTATGCTCAGCAAATGTTTCACTAAAAGTAATACGACTGATTTGTTGTAATTGAATTACATCATCTACATCAATTTTATGAAAAGTATAATTTATCATAATTGGTTCTGTATAAAAAATTCAACTGCTTGAATTTTTTGTTGTTCAGTTAAATCAATTAGTACAAGTTTTTTTTCGTGCTCTTTATTTAACTGTACAGATTTTCGAATTCTATTGAAATCAGACTCTGCAATTTGAGCAACAATGGATGACTCTTTTTGCTTCCAAGCTTCAGCGTCAATAATCATATCGGCTTGTCGACCATTTACACCTAATTGATCAATAATTTTTTTTCTGAATTTGGTCTTGTATGCAGCAACTAATTGAACCTTAGTAAGGGTATCGTAGCTCTTATTATACCGGAGTTGAGTAATAGCACAACCTGTTGCATTCATTCTACTAATTAGTCCTTTTGCTCTATCCCCAGTTATGGAAAGTGTTTTGTACTTTTTGAGAACTTCTTGATTTACTTCATTGGCAGTGGCAAAAGTATCGTTTGTGTTGGCTTCAATTTTCAATTTTTGTAAAGTAGCCCAATAATTTATTTGCCCAATTTTATTGGCTGTTTCTTCAGAAATACCCAACTCTTTCATTAATAAGCCTTTTTCGCAATATCCAAATAATTCAAGTTGCTCTTCTGGAGTCCATTGCTGTGCTTGTACCATGAATGTTCCCAATCCCCAAAATGCTAAAATGCACCATAATTTCTTTTTCATATTCGATTGTTCGTTTAAAATTAAATGATAGCCTTTTAATGTAATTTTGCATTAATGTTCGAAGTATTCTTCTCTCAAGTTAAAGATAAAGTGTTGCTTTCCGAAGCAGAGCAAAAGCTTGTTAAAACATTTTTTTCGCCAAAGAAAATTAGAAAGAAGCAGTACTTGCTTCAGGAAGGAAATATTTGTAGGCATTTAGCATTTGTAGAAAAAGGATTATTGCGCTCTTACAATGTAGATGAAAAGGGAATTGAACATATGATTCATTTTGCTTGGGAAGGCTGGTGGATGGCTGATATGTTGAGTTTTTTGTCAAATGAACCTTCAACATATCATATAGATGCTATTGAAGAAGCAGAGTTATTGCTAATTAGCCAAACAGATTTTGAAGAAATGTTATTAAAAGTGCCAGTAATGGAACGGTATTTTAGAATCCTATTCCAGAATAATATTATTTCTAAGGAAAGAAGATTAATCAGTTCTATCTCTAATTCGGCAGAGGAAAAATATATTCATTTAACAGCCACTAACCCAGAATTAATCAAAAGAATACCTCAACAATTGGTGGCATCTTATCTTGGTATTACTCCAGAAACGCTTAGTAGAATTAAGAAAAAATTGACTAAGGGTGTTTAAACTTGATTTATGTCAAGTTGATTTCTTATCCTATCTCAAGATGAATACTTTTTAGTTGCTCTAGCTTTGCATTTCAATCAATTAATGAATGCTATACAATAATACTGTTGCAATATTAGGAGCTGGTTCAGAACTAGGCCAACTAATTGCACAAAAGATTGCAGGAAATTATCCATTATTATTAATGGATAATAACACTGAAAAATTAAGAAAGCTAATGCAATTGATTGCAGATAACCATCCTAAAGCAGAAATAGAAATGGTTGATTGCAGTAAAAATGCGTCATGGGAAGCAGATAGTATAATTATTGCAGCAGAGTATGCTGAAGAGCAAGAATCCATTGCAATAAAAATAAATGAAGTAACTACTTGCAAAACAGTCATTCAAATCAAGCAAGCTTCTTCAGACATTGCTGGTTTACAAGCCATTTTGCCTTATTCTAAATTTATTTCGGTTGATTGGGCAAATACAACAGCAATTGTAGAAGGAAACGATGAAACTTCTTTATCTATTACTGGAGAGATTGTCCATTTATGTGGACTAAAACCCATTTTTAAAAAGTCACTTATTTAAAACAACAATATGAATAGTTCAGTATTATTTACTCCCTACCAATTGGCAGGAATGGAATTAAGCAATAAAATGGTTATGGCGCCAATGACCAGAAGTAGGGCAGACAACGCAGGAGCTGTACCCAATCAATTAATGGCTACTTACTATGCACAAAGAGCAAGTGCAGGCCTAATTGTAACAGAAGGAGCTCCGGTGAGTACTTCAGGAGTTGGCTATATTAATGTGCCAGGTATTTATTCGGAAGCACAAGTAGCAGGTTGGAAATTAGTAACCAATGCAGTACATGAAAAGGGAGGAAAAATATTTATACAATTATGGCATGTTGGAAGAATGTCGCATCCTGATTTTCATAATGGAGCCTTACCACTTGCACCATCGGCCATTAATCCTAATGAAAAGTCGTATACTAAAAATGGGTTTACAGATACTGTTACGCCTAAAGAAATGACCATTGCTGAGATTAAGCAAACTGTTCAAGACTTTAAAAATGCAGCTGCCAACGCAATTAAAGCAGGTTTTGATGGCGTAGAAATTCATGGTGCCAATGGTTATTTATTGCAACAATTTTTTAATGCTACATCCAACCAGCGTACTGATGAATATGGTGGAACAATTGAAAACCGTGCAAGAATATTATTTGAGATTTTAGATGCTTTTAAAGAAGTGATTGACTATAGTAAAGTTGGTTTACGATTAAGCCCAAGCTTGAATGGATTATTTGGCATCACTATGGATGAAACCACTATCCCTACTCATGATTATATCGTTAACAAATTGAATGAGTATGGATTGGCTTATCTGCATTTAACAGAGCCATTTATTCCAGTTGATCATTTACCATTTGCAGTAAAAGAAATTGCTAAGCATTATAGACCTATTTACAAAGGCACTTTAATTATCAACAGAGGCTTTAATAAAGAAACAGCTACAAAAGTACTTGAAGCTGGCGAAGCTGATTTAATAGCATTTGGTGTTCCATTTATTGCTAACCCAGATTTAGTGAATAGGTATCAATTAGATGCTCCATTAAACGAAGTGGATAAACAAACATTTTATACGCCAGGTGAAAAAGGATATACCGATTACCCATTTTTTCAGCAAAAAAATTAATTAATAATGGAATCATTAAAAGACAAAGTAGCCCTAGTAACAGGTGCAGGAAAAGGAATAGGAAGAGCCATTGCTATAGGATTGGCGAAAGAGGGTGTTCATATTGGTTTAGTAGCCCGTACTGAAAAAGATCTTCAGGAAGTGGCTGCTGAAATTAATGCGCTTGGTGTTAAATCAATCATTGCTCCAGCTGATATTAGTAATATAAACGCTGTAAACTGGGCGGTAGAAAAAATTGAAAACAACTTAGGCCCAATAGACATACTAATTAATAATGCTGGTACTGGTACTTTTGGAAAATTCTTAGACTTGTCACCAGAAGTTTGGGAACAGCAAGTGAAAGTTAATTTATTTGGTGTTTACTATACCACTAGAGCTGTATTACCCAATATGATGAAGCGCTTAACAGGCGATATAGTAAACATTTCTTCTACTGCAGGTTTAAAAGGGGCAGCAACCACCAGTGCTTATAGTGCTTCTAAGTTTGGGGTTATGGGATTAACAGAGTCATTAATGCACGAAGTGCGCAAATACAATATACGCGTAACAGCAATGGTTCCTAGTACAGTTGTGACAGAGTTAGCACATTCAGCAAATCTGATTAACAATAATGAAGAGCGATTGATGCATCCAGAAGATTTTGCAGAATTAATTATTGCACAGTTAAAATTAAACAGAAGGGTATTTGTAAAAGACAGTTCAATTTGGTCTACCAATCCTTAAAATAAGTAGCGTTACCTGACCCAGTACCAGATGGTGCCAGGGTCAGGTGCGCAACCTTCTATTCCGCAACCGCCAGCAATCCAAGGGGCAGGGGTCCAGCCACCATTAGCAACAAGAGTACCCCACCATGAATCATTGCAACTTGAGCTTGTAGTTAAAAAACCACTACAATTGCTGTACCAAGGCATTCTTTCTTCAATACCATCATTATTATAAACCCACCCACCAAATTTGGTATTAAGGGTAATATTAGTTTGAGAATTATCGCCATTGATAAAACTATAACTGCCGTTGGCCGTCCAAATAGCTCCGTTGCTTCTTCTAGTTCCTGCATCAAGCATGTATTGAAAACCGCTAGCACTTTTTTTAATATAATCGGCCCATCCAACTATGGAGTAGCTAGTACTAATACTGGGGCTACTGGTATTACGCTCAATGGTATTGGCATAAGTCCAACCACTATTTGAAGCATTTGTCAAAATCAATGTCCAACCACCCCCATCAGTGGTCATATCAGCGTAAATTTGAAAAGGAGTTCCGCCATTAATATTTGCGTTTTTAATCCAATACAAACCATCTGTAGAACTGGGAAAATCCTGTTTTATTTGGTAAGCACTGCTCGATGCATTACTTGCCGATAAGCCATTAAATGCAGATTTAGTTCTATTAATTGATCCTGATATTGAAACAGCTTCTGTTCCACCAATTTTACCGTATTTATTTATGTAGTCAGCACTATTATCGGTTATTTTTCCTGTTTTAGTGATGATATTATTAACTCCATTCACCGTAAGGGTTGCAGTTGTAGCTCCACTCGAATAATTACCACTGGCTGCCTGTGTTGCAGTAATGGTAGTGGTTCCAGGTCCAACAATGGTAACAGTAGAACCACTAATTGTTGCTACTGCAGTATTGCTGCTGCTATAAGAAAATGATCCGTTACTATTACTGGTTGGGGCTGTTAAACTAAATGCCTCATCAAATCTATATCTTGTTAAATTCAGAAAATTAGTTAAAGTAGGAGCCGCTATATAATATCCATATTGATTGTTCTCAATGGTTAATCTATCTGTATTGGACAGACTTAAATTAAACGTAATTAACTCACTGATGTATCCATTTAAAGGCTCGTTGTAAGCGCCTGATCCACCCATGTTCATCACTCCAGGAACCCCATTGTTATTAGCAGTAGTTTGTGCAATACTTTTTCGGTACGAGCTATTTCCACTTCCTGTTTGAATTACTGTAAATACTTCTACTTCTGTGGTAGACCAAGCTTCATTGATATTGTGATTAAATCCACCAGCGTACCAAGAGTGTTTGTCTTGATAAGGCCCTACTAACCAGTTATTGCTGCCTTGAATTGCTCTTCTTAAATGAGTTGAACTTTGGTTGGCCTTGCTACCTGCCACTAAGTTTACACTTATTGGATTGGAGGTTAAGTAATTGGCTGTAACACAAGCCATTCCGTCGTAAGTAGAAGCTGCTAATCCATTTTCTTCTCCTTGAAAAAATACAGTAGGTTTTGTGTTTCTGGTATAAATTACTCCAGATTCAATAATGACGGGTTGTTTATCTGTTGTTGCTTGTGCTAAATTTCTTGCATTTCCACTTTGATCATACCAAATAGTAAGATATCCGGTATTTGAACCAACGAAACTTGTTAGGGCATCAGTATCTAAATTTCCACCAGCTGTAAATCCAATGTCTTGAGTAGTATTATCGTTGCTTCTTCTAACTTGAATGGCGCTTCCGCTATAGGTACTGCTTAACTTTCTCAGGCTATAAGCAGATGCGGCATAATTACTACTAGTTAATCCAATATTATCTAATATATTTTGTGCAGCTAGGGGTAAACCTATCGCTACAAGAATGATAATTAGTATAGACTTTTTCATTGGATTGACTGGGTAATGCTATTTAGCGATTAAATTTAAGGAATCAATCACTATTTATACTGTTTAAATGTCTAAGTTCTTTTTTTTACTCTGCTCTTTAATTCTATCAATTACGATTCCATCAAGGGCACAGAATAGTAATGCAGATACAGCTCTTCAAGCAATTATGAGCAACCATAAAGTAGTGGGTATGTCGGTTGCCGTAGTTAAAAATAGTCAAGTTGTATATGCACAATCATTTGGTTTAAAGAATCAAGAAACGAAAACGCCATTAAGCAATTCGGATATTTTTAGAATTGCATCTATTTCAAAATCTTTTTCTGCTACTGCCATAATGCAATTAGTTGAAAAAAGATTGATATCATTAGACGATGATATGAGCAAGCTTGTAGGATTCATTATTCGCAATCCTAAATACCCCGAAACGCCCATAACCCTTAAAATGGTTTTATCGCATCGATCTTCTATAAACGATAGTCAGGGATATTTCAGCTTAGATGCTATTAATCCTTCTAAAAATCCTAATTGGGCTAAATGCTATAATAATTATGCACCAGATTCGGGTTATATGTATTGTAATTTGAATTACAATATGGTAGGAACCATTATTGAAAAAATTTCAGGGGAAAGATTTGACAATTATATAAGGCAGCATATTTTGCAACCCTTGGGCTTGTATGGAGGGTATTGTGTAGACTCTTTAGATTCTAAAAGATTTGCAACTATTTACGAGTATTATACAGATTCTGCCAAGTTTATAGCATCCCCCAACGCTTATGCCCCAAGAACAGAAGAGATTGCCAACTATACAATGGGATATACAACACCCATTTTTTCTCCAACAGGCGGAATGAAAATTTCCGCTACCGATCTGGCAAAATACATGATCATGCACAGTAGAATGGGTAAAGCCAATGGTAAAAGAATTATTTCTAGAAGAAGTGCGAGGAAAATGCAAACAATGATTTCCGAAAAAGAACAATATGGTTTAGCCCTGTCCAAATCAAATAAATTAATCAATGGAATTACTTTAACAGGACATACTGGATCTGCTTATGGATTAAACAGTGCTATGTTTTTTGAACCCAATAAACAATATGGGTTTGTTGTAATTATTAATGGCAGTGAGCAAAAATATATAGATGGATATAATGCAGTACTTAAAAAAACAGTGAATAGCTTATACGAAAATATTATTTTGCAATAATTCCCTTTCTGTTTAAATAATGCAATACCCATTAATACTTAATCAATATCCAGGGAATCTGCAACTATATATACCAGATCCTTTATTAATAAAAACGACTTACGAAGCATTATATTTGAACAATGCAGCAACCCTTTTTCCTTTTTGGGCAAAATTGTGGCCATCCGCAATGGCTTTGAGTTTATTTCTTGAGCAAAATCTTGATATAATTAATAACAAAAGGGTACTTGAATTAGGAGCAGGAATTGGGTTACCTTCTTTCTCAATTGCCAATCAAGTAGCTGACTTAACTATAACTGATTATGCAGACGATGCAGTTATGTTAATGCAAAAAAATATTGAGTTCGTTGGGTGTAAAAATATAAAGGCTCTTATTGCTGATTGGAATTCATTTCCTATTTCTATTTATGCCGAAGTAGTATTATTGAGTGATACCAATTATGCACCTTCCGATTTTGAATCCTTGATTAAATTGATTCATGACTTTATTCATAAAGGGGCAACCATTATACTAGCAACACCCGAAAGAATTACGGCTAGTCCATTTATTGAAAAACTAGCATTCTATATAACTCAACAAGAGTTTATTGACGTTACTTATAATGGTGAAAGCGCATCTATTGGGTTGTTTGTGTTGCAACAAAATTGAACAATAGTACCAGCATGACTTCTTACCAATATCGTAAAATATATTTCCCGATTCTGTTAGTAATCCTAGATTTACTAGGATAGTTTCGCCGAAATTTATACGAATCAATTATGGGTGCTGTTTCAAAAAATATGCGTGTTTATCATCGTTACTTAGGGTTCTTTTTAGCTGGAATTATGGCTATTTATTCTATTAGTGGCATCATTTTAATTTTTAGAAATACCAATTTTCTTAAAAAAGAAGTACATAAAATTGAAAAGATATCGTCCAATCTTAATGAAGAAGCACTGGGGAAAGCTATAAAGATTAAGAATTTAAAAGTAAATAAAGTACAAGGTGATCAGTTGTTTTTTGAGCAAGGGGTATACAATAGAGTAACTGGGTTAGCTGAGTTTAAAATTAAAGAGCTTCCTTTTATTGTTAGTAAAATGAATAATTTTCATAAAGCCAATACTTCTCATCCACTTTTTTATTTAAATATTTTCTTTGGTTGCTCATTGATGTTTTTTGTAATTTCTACATTTTGGATGTTTGCACCTGGTACACAAATATTTAAGAAGGGAATATTATTTACTTTAGCAGGTGTTTTAATTACTTTGGTGCTATTATTTATTTAATCAAATACTAAATTAATGATCATAGCTAATCACTCTGGAGATTTTCCACTTGCCATTGTCATTCTTCCAAATCATTAAAAATTTGAAAGTCCCCACTTCTAATTTTCCATTTTCAATATGACTGAATTGGTGTTTCCCAACTTCAATTGCACCATAGCCCTCAATTGGGTGAACCTCTAAACTTTCTTTTATCAAAGTTCTTTTTAAATCATATTCTCTATTAAATATGGATTGAAAATTGATAAATACTTTATCAAAGTCTATCAAACCGCCATTATCTTGATACCACTCTAAATCTTTAGTAAAATAAGTTTTCATTAAAGCCAAATTCTTAGAATTGTATGCAGTAAATAAAGCACTGTCAAGTTGTGCTATTTTACTAAACAGCTCGTTCTGTTTTTTAGAATCGATACTTTCATTTTTGTTTTGTGCTACTACACTTACACAAATTGAAACACTAAAAATTATAAACAGTAAATTTTTCATGGCTAAAACTTTTCAGCAACCCTGATTGCAGATCGAATTGCCCCTTCCATATATCCTCCGAATTTACTGGATGTTTCTGTTCCGCAGATAAATAATCTTTCATCTAAGTATCCCTCTTGAAGATAAGGGTGTCCATTGTTCTGATGGGGTAGTTTTATTGTTTGATTACCCTGTATGATAAACTCATCATTCCAAACTTTATCAAAATAAGCAGTGGGATACGCTGATTCTTTGCCAAGCAGTTCACTTAATTGTCTTAATGCGTTGGCTTTTCTAGTTTCTTGCTTAAGTGTGGAAGCACCACTATTTAAAAATCCTGTGAATCCAAATTTGTTTTCTTCAAAATTGGTATGATCATACATTTCTGTAATAATATCGGAATGACTATAAAGCATACCTGAATATCCCTTTTCGCGCCAGAATGGGCGCTCATATTCCACAGTAAATTTTATTGAACCGGCCATCCAAGTCTGAACGGTTGGCAAAAGATTTAATAAATGAGGCGGAATTTCATCTGGTAATTTGATGGAACCTATTAATTGCGGCGGCATGCAAATAATGGCTTTAGCACACCTAAAAGTTGATTGGCTTGTTTTAACTATAAGATCATTCTGATCTATTGAAATATGTTCGGCTTTAGAATTGAGTATAACTTTTGTTTGAAGGAGGCTTTCTTTCAATCGGTCAATTAAACGCTCGGTTCCACCCACTATTCTAAATGATGGATTTTCAGCTTCTGGAACAGAGAAAAGCTGAGGAGGTTCAAATGAGTTTGTTTGAAACACTGATACCCCCTTTGTGTACTGATTGTATTTGTTAAGTTCTAGTTTACCTAATAAAGACAAAAGTTGAACGTGCGCTTCTGAAAACCAAGTAGCCTCTAATTCCATTGGGGTCCCTAAATTTCCTATTGCTGTTTGAATACGACCACCTAATCTTGGGGAAGCTTCAATTAATGTGATTTCATAATTCTTCTGCTCTAATAAATAAGCTAGCGTAAGCCCTGATAATCCACCTCCAACTATAACAATCTGCTCCATTTTTATCAATCAAAATTAAATGATGTATTAATTCAGCTAAAATTCTTGCTAATCTAGAATCGAACACTTATCGTTTCTCCATCGTTAGTGCGTTGATCAATCACCTGTTTTCCATTCTCGGAAATCGTTACTTTTATTTTTCCTTCTATACGTTCTACACTAATATCAAAATCATGTCCAAATGCATGGATACGTTTCAAATTCATACTAGACCAGGTCGAAGGAAGTCGCGGCGTACAATTAAAACTTTGTAACCCCGTTGGTCTAATACCAAATAACCCTTCAGTAAATATTCTACAATATAAACCGCTCTCAGCCGAAAGATGTCGTTGGTTTCCCTCGGGATAGGCTTCTACTGGATAAGGCACATGATTGCCAAGTAAACGGCGATTCGAATAATAGTGTAGAAAACGCAGTGCCTGATCGGTTTCGCCTGCTGCAAATACTCCTCGCAATGCATACAGCGTTGATCTATCCCAAAATATTTTATCTCCGGCAATACTAGCAAGTCCATCCTTGGTCCATAATTTTGGAGAGAACAATGCACGAATGGTTTCAGTACTACGATCGTAAATACCCATGGTAAGGGGAGCACAGATCCATGCCCTTAAGGTATCGTTTTCTTTATAGTATTTGTAAGTTTCAAATCCATCAATTTTAGCGCCGAAATATTTTTCAATGGCTATTTTTAATTTTGCAGCTTCAGCCCGATACAGTTTCAATTGACTTTTTTCTTTACCGATACTTTCTCCAAGATAAGCAGCAGAGATTAATGCATCGTAGTATAATGCAGATGTAGAAAGGTTGGCATTACCTGCAGGAAGTCTACCTTCCAACTCATCCGAATCTGAATTTACTACGCCCGCTGCATTTAATTTTCGTTTGCAATATTCAAGACACCATTCTATCAAACACCATAACTGTTCTGCTTGTTTTTGATCACCACTTGCAAGTGCATAACGTGCCGCACCATATGCTATCATTGCTCCATCACCACGATCTCCGGCACCATTCCAAATATCAGTTCCTTCAGCTATAATAGAACTTGGTATAGGTTGATACGTAGGATTCATGAATCTTCCAAAATGCTGATAGGCATTGAGCGAAGATTTGTTACCATAATCATAGCCCAGAAAAGGAAAGAAAGGCCCAATGTATTCTGCCTGATCGTTAGCCCAGATAGCAGCATAATAGGATTCTCCTCCTGGTCCGTGCATAGGACCACCCTTGGTCTCAAAAATACTTTCAGCTGCCCTGATTTTTGCAAAGGCAAATGCTCTGTTTAAAACGGTATCGGGAGTTTCCAAAACTAAATTATTCCTTACCTGCTGCACAAAAGACAATCGCTTTGCCATTTCATATTCCGCTTCTATTTGTAGAGTTGGCTCTTTTAATTTTGCACCTGAATATATCAGTGAAAAATGAACAGACTCATTGGGTTGAAGTTGATAAGAGCCTCCATGATACCAGTTAACCTGTAAAGCAAAAGCACCTTCCGTTCCCATTTTAGGGTCAGTTTGATAAATACTAGTTGACTTAGGAATTTCTACTACACATTTTTTTCCTGAAATATTTTTAATCCGATAAACTTCACAATAAACAGGTAGATCTGTTGATGGAAAATATTGTCGTGTTAATTCCAGCGTATTGGATACCCTAGAGTTAACGGTTAGTATACCGTTCAGGCTAATGCTGGTTACTTTTTCAGCGGTAATGGGTCGATAGTTGACCGTTACCATTTCAAAAGCGTCCTGTGCAAATCTGCGGGTTAAACTAGCGTGTGTATTATTCGGAATGGTTCTAAGCATAGGCCAGACCAAACTTCGACTAGCATGGAAAGAACTGTCGGAAGCAACACCGTACCTAAGTACACAAGAAATTTGCTTACCGCTCAATTCAATATGATCGTCGTGTGGAATACGATTACCAATGAACCACTCAATTGAACCGTCTGAATTCATTTGCCAGCGGCGATCGTCTTGCGAGAAGGCTGGAAGTGTAATAGACAGAAGCGTAACTACAAGAAAAAAATTACGTAGCGAATTCATGAGAGAGAATTATTTATTGGTTGGAATATGGATTTAAAGTACTCTTAATATTGATGCTAATCTGCTGCATTCCAATCCCACAAAACAATATCCCATGCAAAACCACCATACATCAATTCATTGATGACTTGAAATCCTCTTTTTTGATGCGCTTTAAGAGAACGAGCATTTGCTTGAGCAATATCCGTAATGAGGTAAGTATATTCTTTTGAAAGATAATCCCTGAAATGTCCGTATAGCTTTTGCACAAGGTCTTGTCCGCGGCATTCTTTTGCAACACATAATTGCCCAACTACTACATAGTTAACATCCCTTAATAATTTTCCGTTGTATTCACATTTATCAATGGCATCAAAAAGACCTTCAACAAGGTCGTGCCCATTTCTAATATCTTTTGTTGCAACCAAAGCATAACCAACAACTTTATCACCATCCTTTGCAATGATGGCAGGAGATGCTGAATTCATCGCCTGTAAATATTCTAGCGTAAAGGCAGCAGTTAGGAAACCTTGGTCAATGGCCTCTTCGGTAGTTATGTTCTGCTTTAAATTCAATGCTTGTAAATCCCTAATGCCAATTATTTCACTCGGCCTAGATACCCTTGTTATATCAATCATTGTAGTATTCATATATAAAAATAAGGAGCAATAATTAGATATGCCAGTTTAATAGAAAGCTTATTTTGACATAAGACCAGCCACCAATAATTACTGCTAAAATTCTTACTATATAATAAAGTAATACTCTAGTATATTCTTTTGATTTTGGAACGTTAATGATCATTAATTATTTGTTACACTATTCATGAATCAACACTTATTGAATTTTGAATTCTATCTTGTAGAAAATTACTGGATTTAACTCATTTTAAATCTAATAAGATATTTTTTGATTTTATTTTATTCCAAGGTTTATCATGTAATCCCATTTTGATTGAGTAAAATATTTTGAAATGCGGATTAATACAAGAATTAACCAATTCCTCTTTCATACTTTTGTAATCAGATGCCAATAAGTTTTCACTTGAGTGTATGCCAAACAAATAATTGACTTCTTGTAAAATTGTAGGAAGCAGATATCACTTAATAAATTGTCTAACTTTAATTTCTTTCGATTTAGGAAGATTTCTGTAAAGAATCAAGCACATGTGACATAGATAAAGGGAATGTAGAAAAGTTAAATGATAAAACTAAAATGGAATACTTAGTAAAAGATAAAAAACTTGAATTAAAATATCAACCAGGCAAAGGTGCTTGGACTTATCATATTCAAGTTCCAAATACGAAACACATAGTAGGTAAATGGGGTTTTATGAAAGTTGCTGGCACTATTGACAACTATACAATAGAAAGTTTGAACCTAGCCAAATTAGGTGACCAAGACAAATTAATTTCAATCAACAGCGAAATCAGAAAAGCAATTAATAAAACCGGCGGCGACACTGTAACAGTTACGCTTTATTTATTGACTTCAAAGGAGGTTGGTGAAGACATCTTCCTGAAGCCGGTCCGGCGCGGCATACCGCGTTACTCCAGCGCGCTGTCCGACATGGTGGCGCAGGCGCG
>NCHN01000088.1 GCA_002281875.1 Sphingobacteriia bacterium 24-36-13
CCTTTGTTTTCTTCTCCAAACATAAAGGGTACTTCTGTATATACTATGCCATCAATATCATAGGTCTTAACTTGTGACCAGTTCAGTTGACCCGTTTTTGTCTCTCCATTAACGCCTTTAAATTGCAAGGCACCATTTTTATAACCCTCTCCATTCTGCTTGAGCCATTCTTTTAATTCAATGTGTTGTTCAACTTTTAAAATGTCATGCTTTTTACATGCTACCAAAAGAAGCACAACAAAAAAAATGAATATATTTTTTATTTTCATTTTGGATGCTTTTAATTAAATACTTTTTATATGCAGTTATGAATGAGTTTAATTTTAATAAGTTCTCAGACAGTCTCGTTTTCTACCAACGTCCATTTTTTCTTCTGTTGCCACAGAACTGGGAATTATGGATTACCAGTGAATATTAAAATTGAAAATAATCAGTCTACATGTAAAACACATTAACCTTATGGTTAATACTTATAAAAACAAGAAAGAAATAACCATATGGTTAATTCTTATTGATATTTGAATAAAATCAAATTAGCGTCGTGAAAAAAATCATCTGCATTGTTTTTCTATGTTGTTGTCAATTTCTAGAATTATCAGCACAGGAAATAAAAACCAGTAATCTCCAGAAATCGGGCAACCCCATCATTGAAAGTTGGTATGCAGATCCAGAAGGTGTGATACTCAACAATCAATATTGGATATTCCCCACTTATTCTGCCAAGTACAAATTACAGGTTTTTTTAGACGCTTTTTCTTCCACCAATTTAGTCAATTGGAAAAAACATACGCGCGTATTAGATACCAGCATCATCAAATGGGCTTATATGGCCATGTGGGCTCCATCCATTGTAAAAAAAGACAATCAATATTTTTTATTTTTCTCCGCCAATGATATTCAAAGCAAAAAACGAAATGGCGTAAAAGATGATTACAACGGAGGTATTGGCATTGCAGTGGCGCCTAATCCCGAAGGACCTTATAAAGATTATTTGGTAAATCCTTAATCAATCAATTTTACAATGATGCCCAACTGATTGATCAGTTTGTGTTTCAAGATAAAGATGGTCAATATTATATCATGTATGGCGGATGGGGACGTTGCAATATTGCCAAACTAAAAAAAAATTTTACAGCACTAGAGCCATTCCCTAATGGCGATATCGTCAAAGAAATTACACCCAAAGGATATGTAGAAGGTCCAACCATGTTTATCAGAAATAATACTTATTATTTAATGTGGTCAGAAGGGGGATGGACCAATGGTACCAATAAAGTGGCATATGCAAGATCAAACAATATCTATGGACCCTTCGAAAGAGAAAGCACTATTTTAGAAGCCGACAGCTCTATTGCAACAGGCGCCGGCC
>NCHN01000007.1 GCA_002281875.1 Sphingobacteriia bacterium 24-36-13
GATTTTGTTCAAAATCACTATATCGTACTTTGTACTAAGCAAGGTATTATCAAGAAAACTTCATTAGAAGATTTTAGCAGACCAAGAGCCAATGGAGTGAATGCTATTACCATTGTAGAAGGGGATGAATTGTTAGAAGCCAGATTAACCAATGGTTCTAGCGAAATCATGTTAGCAGTTAAGAGCGGACGTGCTATTCGTTTCCCTGAAACTAAAGTGCGTTCAACTGGTAGAGGTGCCATTGGAGTAGCGGGTATTGAAGTAGATGATGCCACCGATGAAGTGGTTGGCATGATTTGTGTAAATAAGGACGATACTGAGCGAACCATATTGGTGGTAAGTGAAAAAGGATACGGTAAAAGAACCGCCATTGAAGATTATCGTATTACCAATAGAGGAGGTAAAGGTGTTAAAACCATTAACGTAACGGAGAAAACTGGAAGTTTGGTTGGCATACTTTATGTAAAAGAAGTAGAAGACCTAATCATTACTTGTAAATCGGGCATTACCATTAGAACAGGTATTGTAGATATTAGGGAAGCTGGTAGAGCCACACAAGGTGTTAAATTGATTCGCTTAGATGAGGGCGATGAAATTGCAGCCATTTCTCAAATTGAAGAGCAAGTAGTGGAAGAAGTAATAGCTGAAGATGGTGAAGTTGCTGAAGGCTTATCAGATTCTACTGATTCGGAAAATGCTAGCGATGATGCTGGATTAAATATTGATAACAACGAACAACCCATTATTTAAATACACGATTAAAAACAACCATATGAAGTATTTTTTCTCCTTGTTGTTAAGCATTGCAATCATTTCAGTTGCAACTGCACAGGATTTCAAGAAAGTTGAAACCAATGTTTATTTAAAAAAGTTTGAGGAAGCAAAAACCGAGATAGATAAGTCTATGGCGGATCCTAAAAACCAGGCAAAAGCAGAAGGTTATTACTGGAAGTCTAGAATTTATGCTGCTTTGTTTCAAAATGAAGCAACCAGAGCAAAATATCCTAACGCTGTTGAAGATGCACATGCAGCTTTTCAAAAATATGCTGAAATGGATCCTGCCTTAGCTAAAGTAAAAGAAAAAGGTGCTGATGGTTATTTTGATATGTATGCTACTTCATTTGGTGTAGGTATCAATAGTTTTAAAGAAAAGAAATACGATGCTGCTTCAAAGGAGTTTGAGAAAGCGGTTGTTTACAGTGATTATATCTTCAAAAATAAATGGGCAAGTTCTCAACAACCCTTTGATACTACTTCAATTTTGTATTGTGCTTATTCTTTTCAGAATGCACAAAAGCCGGATGATGCAGTTAAATATTATACTCGTTTAGCTGAAAGTAAAGTAACAGGAGAGGGCTTTGCTGATATTTATAAATACTTAGTTGATTATAATACGAAGAAAAAGAATAAAGAAGGCTTTGATAAATACATGGCCTTGGGTAAAGAAGTGTACCCTGCTGAAAACTGGGAAGATTTTGAAATTGAATACATAGACCAGAACTATGATTTAGCAGGAAAAACAGCATTATATGATGAAATGGATGCTGCAGGCACTTTAACTGAATCAAAATATTTACAGTTTGGCGATGTGTTTGTTTCAGTAAGAAATGAGGATGGGGTAGACAGTGCAACAATTGATAAGTACAATCGCAAAGCAATTGATGCATTCAAAAAAGCATATGGCAAAAACAATAACAATGCAATTGCTGCATTTAACGTAGGTGTTACTTATTATAATTTCTTCAATTTAGAAGATGATAAGTATGCTGCTAACATTAAAAAATTACAAGAGATTAATGCCAGCAAACCTGTAATTAAAGATCCAAAGAAAAAAGCAGCTGCTGAAGCTGAGCATAAAGCAAAAGTGGATGCCATTAAAAATGCAAATGCTGCTATCGAAAAAGTTTCTATGGAAAATGTAGATATAGCTGCTGAGTGGTTATCGAAATCTTTTATGATTTTAAAAGATAAAACTCCTCGTACCAATACAGAGAAAAGTGTTATTAATAAATCAGTTGACTTTATTGCCAATATTTATTATTATAAAATGGGTCGTGTAAGAGGTAAGGATGCTAAATTGTTTGATCAATACGAAGCCAAATACAAAGAGTTTGATGCTTTGCACTCAACATTCAAATAGTATATGATTAACCGTACCCTAATTTTATCCATAGCATTTGCGGGTATCTTTTCTTGTTCCACTAGTAAAAAAGAAGGAGCAGTAGAAGATACTTCGCAAATGACTACTGAGCCAAGCGTTAAAACCGAACAGTTGATCACTGGCTATGAAGTGATTTGGGGTATGGATTTTTTACCCAATGGTGATTTGCTTTTCACAGAAAAGAAAGGGAAGCTGCATCGCAAAAGCGGTGATAAAATCACCGAAATAACTGGATTACCAACTATTAATACCAGCGGTCAAGGAGGATTGTTAGACGTTCGCGTTTCTCCTCAATTTAACAGCAATGGCTGGGTATTCATTAGTTATGCTGGCAATCATCCAGGTGGTGGCGGAAGTTTTAATTTGATGCGTTTTAAATTAGTGAACGATCAAATTACCGAACCCAAAATTTTATTGACTTCTAATTCGGCCAACACGATGACTGGACATTATGGAAGTCGTATTGATTTTGATGAAGCAGGTAATTTATTTGTAAGTATTGGGGAAGGAGGTTCTACCAGTTATGGTGGAGCGAATTCGCCGAATAAAAATGCCCAAGACGTTAATAGTACTTGGGGTAAAGTGCATCGACTTACACAAGATGGTGGCATACCAGCCGGAAATCCAATACTAGCAGGTAATACAGCCCCAACAACCGTTTACAGCTACGGACACCGTAATCCACAAGGCTTGGTCTATAATCCATTTACAAAAGATATTTGGGAAGCCGAACATGGACCAAAAGGTGGGGATGAAGTAAACATTATTAAAGCAGGAAACAACTACGGATGGCCCTTGGTTTCCTATGGTGTGAATTACGATGACAAACCAGTTTCTGCGAGCCCAACCATGGCAGGTGTTACAGACCCAGTTCATAAATGGATACCATCCATTGGTGCATGTGGAATGGCATTCATTACCGATAAAAAATTCAAAAGCTGGACCGGCAATTTATTGGTGGGCGGCTTAGCATTACAATATTTAGCCCGCCTTGAAATCAAGGACAACAATGTGGTGAAAGAACACAAGCTCCTCGATAAAGTAGGTCGTATTCGTCATGTGCGCCAAGCACCCGATGGCTCCATTTATGTTTCTATTGAAGGGCCGGGAAGGATAGTAAGGTTGGTGCCGGAGTAATTTATTCTAAATATCTTTTTGAAAGGCTATTCATTGATTAGCCTTTTTTTCTTCCCATTCTGTTGTGCGCTATTTAACATAAAAGTTTGTTATAAGTGTTTTCAATTTCCTTGGCGTCGGTATGTTGCGAATTTAATGGCAATAAGTGCCAGCGATTTGACTTCTTTAAATTCGCAACATACCGACGCCCAAACGTTCACGAAGTGAACTCACTAGGAAATTATTGAAAACAATTATAACTCAATATTATGTTACTTAGGTAGCGTTGTGTAGGGGCTATTGTAATTTGCGTTAGCACAATAGACCCGATGTTGGCTGAAAAGGGGGAAAGAAGTATATTGGGGTAAATTTCAATACAATGACTCCAGATGAAGTATTAGAAAAAAATAAAAAAGAAAGCGAAAATAGGATAAAGAGAAATGTAGATTATATAGTATCTAAAATTGAGGAAAACGCATATTACCAAACAGAGTTTAAAAGAGAAATATTGACTCAAAATGAATGGTACAATATTATACATAAAATTCAAGAAGATGGTAGATACTTAGCTGTTCAAGATGGCAGCAATTTAATATGGAGATTATTTAAAAACCCAAATTACGAGTTAAATAAAAGCATACTACTAACAAACAAAGTACAAGTAGTTTCCGTATTTACTACAATATTTACCCTTGGAATTACAATAGGAATTCAGTTTATGAGTTATCTAACTCAAGTTAAAGAGATAGGAATTCAAAGAGAACAATTAGAAATGCAGAAAGTGAGCCAAAGACAAGAATTCCTGAAGATATACGAAATAAAAGAGGGCATGACTTCCAATCAAAGAAAACTTGATTCAGTTCTGCTTTTAAAGTAGCAAACACCCCTTTATACTTCTTTCCCCCTTGTGCGCTATTTAACATAATATTAATTATAAGAAATGTTATGTTCAGTAAATAAGTTGATTATCAAGTGATTAGATTGTAATATGCAGTCCCTGAGGATTATTTGCTTTGCAATTCTTGGGATAAGAATAAAACAATGCCTACATTTAAAACTCTAAACTTTAAAGCAATCATTCATGTTCTCTAGAAGAAAATTTTTACAAGTTGGAAGCCTTGGAATTGGCAGTTTTTCTATAGCTGGTTTTGCGCCTAAATATGCGGGGAAAAAGCCAATTGTTTTATCTACCTGGGACGCTGGTATTCGAGCTAATAAAGCTGCTTGGAATGTCTTAAAAAATAATGGTCGTGCTTTGGACGCTGTTGAGCAAGGTGTAATGGTTACAGAAAATGAACAAAACTGTTGCGTGGGTTTAGGTGCTAATCCAGACAGAGACGGTTACGTTACGCTAGATGCATCCATCATGGATGAATTTGCAAATTGTGGTAGCGTGGCTTGTTTAGAAAGAATTAAGCATCCCATTTCAGTTGCTCGTAAAGTGATGGAAAATACCCCTCATGTAATGTTGGTGGGGCAAGGTGCGCAGCAATTCGCTTTATCTCAAGGCTTTACTTTAGAAAAAGATGGATTGTCTGAAGGTGCTGAACGTGAATACAAAAAATGGTTACAGAAAAGTGAATATAAGCCTGGAATCAATAGAGAAAATAAAGAAAATCAAATAGCAGCTGCTCCTGCCCGATTATCCGACGGTTCTTGGAACCATGATACCATCGGCATGATTGCTTTGGATGCCAACGGCAATTTAAGTGGCAGTTGTACTACTAGCGGAATGGGTTTTAAAATGCGTGGACGTGTGGGTGATTCTCCAATCATTGGTGCAGGATTATTTGTAGACAATGAAGTGGGTGCTGTTGTTGCAACGGGTCAAGGGGAAGACATTATTCGTATGGGTGGAGCGCATACCGTAATGGAATTCATGCGCCAAGGTTTGTCTCCTGAAATGGCTTGTAAAAAAGCAATCGAACGGTTGCTTAAAATTAAAGGCAGTAAGGCTAAAGAAATTCAAGCTTGCATGATTGCCATTAATAAACAAGGAACTTATGGCGGGTACGCTTTACAAAAAGGATTTAATTATGCAGTATGTTATGCAGACGATAAAAATATTTTAGTAGACAGTAAATTTTTGATTTAAGCCATGCTTTTAGAAATATGTGTTTTTAATACCGCAACAGCCATTGCTGCTGAGCAAGCTGGTGCTGATAGAATTGAATTGTGTGAGAATTATGCCAATGGTGGTACAACTCCTTCGTATGGTTATTTAAAAACTGTCAGAGAAAAAATTAGTATTCCTGTTTTCCCAATGATACGACCTCGTGGTGGAGATTACTTTCATACACAGGATGAAATAAACATTATTCTGAAAGATATTTTGCTTTGCAAAGAATTACAATTTGAAGGTGTGGTATTTGGTTTGTTAAATCAAGATGGTAGCATTGATAAAGAAAATACTGCAAAATTAGTTGAAGCTGCTTATCCTTTAGATGTAACATTTCATAGGGCTTTTGATCGTTGTAAAGATCCTCAAGAATCACTTGAAACGCTTATCCAGTGCGGATGTACGAGAGTATTAACTAGTGGCCAATATCCAAAAGTAACGGATGGTTTACCATTAGTAAAAACCTTGGTTGAACAAGCAAATGATCGAATCATCATCATGCCTGGTAGTGGATTAAATAGCAGCAATGTGCAACATATTATTGACACTGCAAGTGTGACTGAAGTACATACTTCTGCAAGAATCAGAATACCTAGTACTACCGCATTTCGCAATCCACTAATGCCAGAAGATTTTGATATTGATTTTGTAGATGTCAATGAAATAAAAAAAATAAAGTCCATCATAAACCAATAATGAACTTTACTGAATTTGGGTAAAATATGTATTAATAAAGCATACGAACTTTAATGGTAGACTTTACAGACTTTAATAATTCAATGGCTGTTTTAGATAATTTCTTTTCTATATCAAGTACTACATAACCGATGTCTTCATTGGTTTTGAGGTACTGCCCAACTATATTTATTTTGTTTTTAGACAAAGCAGTATTGATGGCACTTAATACGCCGGGCACATTGTGGTGTACATGTAAAATTCGGTGTGTTCCTTCTATCGGTGGCAATCCAATAGCAGGCACGGTATGTGAACCATTGGTGATGCCTCTTTCTAAATATTGGAATAATTTGATGCTTACATCTTCCCCTATATTTTGCTGTGCTTCTTCTGTTGAACCACCAATATGTGGAGTCAATAAAACGTTTTTCAATCCTTGAACTGGGCTTTCAAAATGATCGCCATTTTTTTCAGGCTCCCAAGGAAATACATCAATGGCTGCACCACTGATATGCTTTTCTTCAATTGCATTAGCCAATGCTTTTAAGTCTACCACTTCTCCCCTTGCATAGTTAATCAATATGGCGCCAGGCTTCATTTGCTTGATGGCATTTTTATTAATCAACAATTTGGTTTCCGGAGTTTCAGGTACATGTAAAGAAACAATATCCGCATGGTTCAACACTTCTTTCATGTTCTTAGCAGCAGTTGCATTACCCAATGGTAGCTTGGTTTCTGTATCGTAAAACAATACTTTCATGCCTAATGCTTCAGCCAATACACTTACCTGAGATCCAATATTTCCATATCCAATTAATCCTAAGGTTTTACCCCTTAATTCATAACTGCCTTTGGCCTCCTTCATCCAGATTCCTTGATGCGCAGCCATATTCTTGTCGGGTATTCTTCTGATTAACATGACACTAGCACCAATTACCAATTCTGCTACACTTCTTGTGTTACTATAAGGTGCATTAAAAACCGCCACCCCTTTTTGTGTTGCCGCTTTTAAATCTACTTGGTTCACACCAATACAAAAACAGCCAATGGCTTGTAGCTTGGTTGCAGCGTCTAGTACTTTTTTGGTAATCAATGTTTTTGAACGAATGCCAATCAGGTGAACGTCTTTAATTTCTTTTATTAGTTCTTCTTCACTTAATGCGCCACTCAATTTTCGAATATTCGTATAACCGTTTTGCTTAAACTGTTGAACGGCTTTATCGCTAATATTCTCTAAAAAAAGAATATTAATGCGCTCTTTTGGATAGCTGGTGCTTGCTTGCTTGCTCATAAATGCAAAATAATGTTATCTATTCTTATACCATGCGCATAGTTTTCCACGTTGGTAGTATAAGAAGCCACCATGGTTATCTTTGTACTAATTCTAACCCTATATAATAAATGCTGAGATTGATGATAGTTCCTGTAATCAGTTATGTAATGATGGCATGTAGTGGTTCCCCCGCCCCTACCACTGATACAATTAATGAAGGGAAGCCATTGGTTTACACCAGTTTGAAATCGAGTGAAAAAGAAATATATGTTAATGCAATTAAGCCTATTTATGAGAAGCAATTGCTAAAGACGGGTTTTAATGGCGCAATTTTAATAGCCAAAAACGGTGAAGTGGTTTTTGAAGATTACCAGGGGATGATTAATTTTTCTACAAAGGAACCCATAACCCCTTCTTCTACTTTTCACGTTGCATCAATTAGTAAAACTTTTACGGCTATGACCATTTTAAGGTTGATGGAACAAAGCCGCCTTGCATTAACAGACCCTGTAGAACAATACCTGCCCTCCTTTCCTTACAAAGGGATTACGCTTGAATTGTTACTGTCTCATCGTTCTGGCTTACCAAAATACGATCAGTTGATGGCAGGTACTAGATCTTATATTACCCGAAGAAAAAATAAGAGAGGTAAATGGATAAAGCAAACTGTGTACGTTAAAGATCCAGTAAGGGTTACCGGTTTGAGCAGCAATTATGATGTGTTGAAGTTTTTAGCTGGAACCCGCCCTGCGCCTGAGTCTCAGCCTAATAGAAGATACAGTTACAATAATACGAATTTTGCATTATTGGCCTTGGTAATCGAAAAAATTACTGGCCAAACCTATCCCCAATACATGAAAGACAGCGTTTTTACTCCCCTTGGGATGAAAGACACGTATGTGTTTAGTTTAAAGGATACTGCCAATTATGTACCATCCTATACTCCTGGGAAAAAAGCATATCCATTAGAAAAATTGGATTGTATTTATGGCGATAAGAACGTGTATAGTACAGTAAGAGATTTACTTCAATGGGACAAAGCATTGTATCAAGGCAAGTTTGTAAGTATGCAGTCACAGGAATTGGCATATGAGCCGTTGAGCAATGAAACCAGGGGTAAAAAGAATTATGGTTTAGGATGGCATTTATATGTAGATCCTCCTAATCCAACAGTGGTTTATCACAATGGCTGGTGGCATGGGAACAATGCCGTTTTTAGAAGACTGCTCAGTGATACGGCAACTATAATCATCCTAGGAAATAAATTCAATAGCAATATTTGGCAGGCAGGCAAGCTGAGCGCTGTTTTCACTGATATTGAGCTGCCAGAGATGGACGCAGAATAATAATTATCCCTATACAACGTTTATTGAAGCACCAAAGGGCTAGAACCCTTATTTTTGCCAACCTTAAACAATTTAACAACTGACACACAATTGCTTATGAACAATCTATTGTTTTATGCCGTTCCGGCGATGGGAGTTATTGGACTTCTATACACTTTAATTAAGTTTAACTGGGTATCCAAGCAGGATGCAGGTAACGCTAGAATGAAAGAAATCAGCACATACATCGCAGAAGGTGCAATGGCTTTCTTGAAAGCTGAGTGGAAAATCCTAGCTTATTTTGTGGTAATTGTTGCAATCCTTTTAGGATTTATGGCTCAATCTAATGAAGACAGCCATTGGAGCATTGCCATCTCCTTTTTTATAGGAGCCGTATTTAGTGCAACTGCAGGGTATATTGGTATGAAAGTGGCTACCAAAGCCAACGTTCGTACTGCCGAAGCTGCAAGAACCAGTTTAAGCAAAGCCTTAAATGTTTCTTTTACTGGTGGTGCTGTTATGGGTTTGGGTGTATCAGGATTGGCCGTTTTAGGTTTAGGTGGTTTGTTTTTAGTGTTAAAGCAATACTTCTCTCCTGATGGAGATGTAGAAGGCATGCTTCGCACTATTGAAGTATTAACTGGTTTTTCTTTAGGTGCTGAAAGTATAGCATTATTTGCGCGTGTAGGTGGTGGTATTTATACCAAAGCCGCGGACGTAGGTGCAGACTTAGTAGGTAAAGTTGAAGCAGGCATTCCAGAAGATGATCCTCGTAACCCTGCTACTATTGCAGATAACGTGGGTGACAACGTAGGTGACGTTGCAGGTATGGGAGCTGACTTATTTGGTTCTTATGTTGCCACCGTTTTAGCTACGATGGTATTGGGTAATGAAGTAACTGCCGCTGATGGTTCAAGATTAATAGATGCATTTGGTGGATTATCTCCAATCCTTTTACCGATGTTGATTGCTGGTATTGGAATCATCTTATCTATCATTGGAACTTTATTTGTTCGCATAGGTGAAAACGCAGGATTAAATACTGCAGTTGTGCAAAAAGCGTTGAACATGGGTAACTATGGTTCAATGGTTTTAACTGCTATCGTATGTTATTTCTTAGTTGGAAATGTATTGCCTGAAACAATGACTTTAAGAGGCGCTGAATTCACTAGAAATGGTGTGTATGGTGCAATTGTAGTTGGTTTAGTGGTAGGTACATTAATGAGCATTATTACAGAGTATTATACCGCAATGGGTAAGCGTCCTGTAATGAGCATTATCCGTCAGTCTGCTACAGGTCATGCTACTAATATTATTGGTGGATTAGCAATTGGTATGGAAAGCACTTTCTTGCCAATACTTGTTTTAGCGGGTGGTATTTATGGTTCATTCCTTTGTGCAGGTTTATATGGTGTAGCTATTGCAGCTGCGGGTATGATGGCTACAACTGGTATGCAATTAGCGATTGACGCTTTCGGCCCAATTGCAGATAATGCAGGTGGTATTGCTGAAATGAGTGAATTACCTGGTGAAGTACGTGAGAAGACCGATATTTTGGATGCTGTAGGTAACACTACTGCAGCAAGCGGTAAAGGTTTTGCCATTGCTTCTGCTGCATTAACTGCATTGGCTTTATTTGCTGCTTTTGTGGGTGTTGCAATGCCAAACAATCAGCATATTGATATTTATAAAGCGGATGTTTTAGCTGCTTTATTTATTGGTGGAATGATACCGTTCATTTTCTCTTCACTCGCTATTAGAGCGGTAGGTGAAGCGGCAATGGCCATGGTGGAAGAAGTTCGTCGCCAGTTCAGAACCATTCCAGGAATCATGGAAGGTACTGGTAAGCCTGAATACGATAAGTGTGTGGCCATTTCAACAGAAGCTTCTTTAAAGAAGATGATGTTGCCTGGTGCAATTACCATTATCTCTCCTATTTTAATTGGTTTCTTATTAGGACCTGAAGCATTGGGTGGATTTTTAGCAGGTGCTACTGTAAGTGGTGTATTAATGGGAATTTTCCAGAACAACGCAGGTGGTGCTTGGGATAATGCCAAGAAGTCTTTTGAGAAGGGCGTTGAAATTAATGGTGAAATGTATTACAAGAAATCAGAACCACATAAAGCTTCTGTAACAGGTGATACAGTTGGTGATCCATTTAAAGACACTTCTGGTCCTTCTATGAATATCTTAATCAAATTGATGTCTATCGTTTCATTGGTTATTGCGCCTACATTGGCTCATTTGCATCCAACTGGTGCTGCTGAAAACAAAATTGAAAAGAAGATTGAAATCAGGGTTACTGGCCAAGATACTGCTGCGATGAGTATGAGTGCTCAGCCAAATGCAGATGGTTTAACTGGTTTAATTGAAGCATTGAAAACAGATGGAGTGATTGAATCAGCTGAAAATGTTTCTATTAAAATTGAAGCAGGTAAATTGTTGATCAATGGTACTGCTGTAACTGATGATGTTTACAAGAAATATGAGCAATTCTACATGAGTATGAGCGACAAAGGCATAGAAATAAAAGCCTCTGAAATTAAAAAGTAAGAAAGGTATTAAATGTAAAAACCCCCGAAATTTCGGGGGTTTTTTTATAGCAAACAATCGAAAAAAATTACCACTTGTCTACTTCTTCAGTAGCAGTATCGTTTACAACAGGGGTTTCATTTACTGTTGAAGTAGGGGTAGCTGCTGTATAAACAGGCTCAGCAACTTCTGGCGTAGCTTCAGTTTCAGCCACTAAATTGGCTTCACTATTTTCTGGAGTATAGTTTTCTCCTTCTCCCTCACCTTCTGGATACTCATGATTAAATGCATCAAAATCGAAGTCGGGCATTAAATCTGTTTTCACAAAATCTACTGCTTCTCCTAATGCTTTAATGAATTTGTTGAAATCTTCTTTGTACAGAAAAATCTTGTGACGGTCATAACCATTGTTATCGAAGCGTTTACGGCTTTCGGTAATGGTTAAAAAATAATCATTGCCACGTGTTGCTCTTACATCAAAAAAGTAAGTTCTTCTCTTTCCTGCACGGATGCGAGTGCTGTACACACTCTCCATTTTTTTGTCGTTGTTCTCGTACGCCACAGTTTATTAATTTGGTTAACAGTTTGTTAATGGTTAAAAATAGGAGTTGTTTCCGAATTACCAAAAATTTCCATTAAATAATAAACAAATGTGGTAGACTTTTTTTAAAGTTGTAACGCTAAAATTAAGCTTCCTTATTAGTTTGAAGTTGTAGTTTATATAGTTCTGCGTAGTAGCCATTTAAATTCATGAGTTCCTCATGAGTACCTTGTTCTATAATGATGCCATCTTCTAAAACAATAATTTGATCAAATTTAAAACCTGCGAATATTCTATGGGTGACAATCAACGCAGTTTTGGCTTTTAAATATTCATACAAATGATCAATAATATGTTTTTCTGTTTTGGCATCAACCGCACTTAAACAATCGTCAAATAAAACGATTTCAGGGGCTTTAATTAATGCACGGGCAATAGAAATTCTTTGTTTTTGTCCCCCACTTAAAGTCACCCCCCGCTCTCCTATCAAAGTTTCATATCCATTTTCAAAACCCATAATTTCTTCGTGAATGCTAGCACTTTTAGCTGCTTCTATAACACGCTCTATGGTGGTATGCTCACTAACACCAAAACGAATATTATTTGCTACGGTATCGCTAAATAAAAACACGTCTTGTTGTACGTAACTTATATTTTGTCTTAACTGATTTAAACTATATAATTGAAGTGGTTTTGATCCAATGGTGATGGATCCTTGATCAGGTTCATAAAATCGCAATAGCAATTGAGCTAAAGTAGATTTTCCACTTCCTGTTTTGCCTAAAATTAATACCTTCTCCCCTCTTGCAACGCTCAAATTCAATCTCTGTATGGCTTTGATGCCAGTATGCGGATAAGTGAAACTGACGTTTTTAAATTCAATGGTACCTGAAACAGGCTCATCTTCTAAAACAGTTGGATGATCTTGTATAGCTGGTTCAATTTGTAAAAATTCATTTAATCTTTTTTGTGAAGCAGCTGCACGTTGAATCATACTAGCCGTCCAACCAATGGCACTTACGGGGAACGTAAGCATATTGATGTAGATGACAAATTCCACAATAGTGCCCACTTTAGTTGGGTCTTCCATGGCTTGCATTCCCCCCACAAAAATGGTGATTAAGGTACTGATACCAATCATGAGTGCCATGCTCGGGAAATACAACGCTTCTACTTTTGCTAAACTGATTGCGTTGGCTTTATACTGCTCGCTATTGTGGTTAAAGAACCCCAACATGGCTTTTTCCTGAACAAATGATTTGATGACCCTAATGCCAGAATAAGACTCTTGAGCATTGGTTGTAAGATTGGATAAGTGCTCTTGTATGGATTCGCTTTTTTTATTAATAATGCTATTGACTTTGTAAATAGTTATGGCCAACAGGGGGAGCGGAGCCAACACCAATAATGTCAGGTTCACATCTTTGCTTAGCATGTTCACAATGCAAAACCCTATTAAAGTGACTAGGTTAATCAAATACATAACGGCTGGGCCGGTATACATTCTTACCCTACTTACGTCTTCAGAAATCCGATTCATTAAATCGCCCGTACTATTCTGCTTATAAAAGCTGGTATTCAGGCGTTGATATTGGTCAAAAACTTGATTCTTTTGGTCAAACTCTATATGACGGCTCATTACAATAATGGTCTGCCGCATAAAAAACATCAGAATTCCTCTAACAATTGCTATAAAAAGGATGCTCAAACTACAAATGGCAATTAGCCAACCAAAGCTGAATTCATTCCCATTAATTAATTTGATAAAGCTATTTACAATGCCATCATGTGCATTATACGGTACGCCAGGCTTAGCTCCAGGCAATCTTTGTTGTACCAAACTAATTACATATCCAGTGATTTGTGGGGCTAAAACTGCAAAATAGTTAGAAGCAATAACAAAGAATATTCCTATAAAGAAACGTTTGCGATACTTCCAGAAATAATGATTTAACGAGGCCAGTTCTTTCAATCCAAATAAAATTAGTTTGCAAATATAACCTTGTAATAAAATAAGTTTTGGATAAAAAAAATACAGCCCTTACTTTTGCCGCGGAGAGCTGGCAGAGTGGTCGATTGCGGCAGTCTTGAAAACTGTTGACTGTTACAGGTCCGGGGGTTCGAATCCCTCGCTCTCCGCAAAAGAAAAGCCTCGAGTATAACTCGGGGCTTTTTTATTTTTCACGAGTCTGAACCGAAGGTTTAAGCGAGTGAAAAACTTAAAAAAGACGAAGGCACGAAGTGCCAAGGCTTTTTCTTTTGCAACACCCCCATTAAGGATCAGCGCAGCTAATCCGAAGCGAACGGACATCTGTTTGTTTTGAGCCACCCCCATTAAGGATCAGCGCAGCTAATCCCTTGGAAAGGGGGCGCAGCTAATCCCACCAACGGTGGGTCGCAGCTAATCCTCCATTCGTCTCCAATGTATTATATTGACTTTACCACCAATGATTTGTCTTAAAAGTGTAATTTTTATTCAATAAAAGTATTTAAATACTTTTATTGAATAAAATGATTAATTTTACATCATTGAATAACTAATTAATTAAAATATCATGTTAACACAATTTGAAAATACGCTAGACGTAACAGTTTTAGAACCTAAACAAAAACATCCTACAATTTTTGTAAGATTCGACGAACTCAACCCTGGAGAAGCATTAACTATACACAACGACCATGATCCTAAACCCTTGTATTATCAATTATTAGGAGAAAGAGGAAATATTTTTAATTGGGAGTATTTAGAAGAAGGACCTGAATGGTGGAAAGTGAGAATTACCAAAAAAAAAGATGGTGAAAATGAGGAATCCATTGGGCAGATGGCTGCGAAAGATATTCGTAAAGCTCAAATTTTTAAAAAATATGGGTTAGATTTTTGCTGTGGCGGAAAGAAATCTGTGAAAGAAGCATGTTTAGCAAAAGGACTAGACGTGATCAAAGTGGAAAAAGAGTTGCAAGACGCAGAGAAAAATATTGCTATAAATGGATCAGGAAGACCGGTTGAATATACTAAATGGAGTCTTGATTTTTTAATTGATTATATAGTTAATACTCACCATAATTATGTGAAATCGAGCTTGCCAGATATTGTTGCTTATGCAGAGAAAGTTAATCGAGTTCATGGACAAAGACATGTACAATTATTTCAGATTAATGAACTAGTTAAAGCCATTAATAATGAATTAACTGCACACTTAATGAAAGAAGAGAAAATTTTGTTCCCTTATATAAAGTCTTTAGTAGCAGTAAAAAATGGCGAACTGAAAAACTTTTCCGCAAGCTTTGGTTCTGTTCAAAGTCCAATTATTATGATGGAAATGGAGCATGAAATGGTAGGGCAAAATCTTACTCTCATTAGAGAATTATCAAACAATTTTAAACTGCCGGAAGATGCTTGTAGCAGCTACTCTTTACTTTATCGTTTCCTTGAAGAGTTTGAAGAAGATCTTCACATGCATATACATTTAGAAAATAATATTTTGTTCCCGAAAGCTCTAGAATTGGAGCAAGAATCTAAAAAATAAAGTCATGAAATTTTTACTTTCACTATTTCTTGTTTCCTGCTTTTTATTTGCATGCAATCAAAAAAATCAGCTGCCAGAAACTATAAAAGGATTAAAGTTAAATAATGGAGGTAAATGGGATGCAGATTCAGCAACAATAGTAAATGTTGATTTCTTACAACAAATTATAGCTGAAGAAAATGATAAAAGTTTAAATGATTTTATCAATAGAGCAGATAAATTACAACTCGGTTTAAATAAAATTATTAGCGAGTGTAAAATGACTGGTGAAAATCATGAAGTACTTCATTTATGGCTAGTACCATTAATTGATAAAGTTAAAGCCCTTAAAACAACAAAATCTGTTGAAGATGCTAGATTAGTTTATACTGAAATCACGACTATCATAACAATTTTCCCAAAATATTTTGAATAACAATAATCATGAATCATTTGAATTTTAAAAATATTACTACCCTTGATGTTAGGCCAATTTTAGCATCAGGTTCTGATCCACTAAATGTAATACTCAATAAAGTAAAGGAGTTGGAAAACGGGTTTGTGCTCAAAATTATTAATGGTTTTGAGCCAACTCCGTTAATTCGACTACTAAATAAACAAGGATTTGAAGCATATGTTGAAAAAATAGATGATTTTTTAGTCCACACTTTCTTTTACAAAATATCGGATAAGGCATTATTTGTAGATACAGATTTAACTCCCAATTTAGAAGTCTCAACTAGTGATTGGGAATCAAAATTGAAAGTTTTCGAGAATAATATTGAAACCTTAGATGTTAGAAACTTCGAAATGCCATTACCCATGCATTCAATTTTAAATGCATTAAATAATCTATCTCCTAATAGTGCATTATTTGTTTATCATAAACGTATTCCACTATTTTTATTGCCTGAATTAAAAGAGCAGAATTTTAGTTTTCTGATTAAAGAAATTAGTCATACTGAAGTTCA
Source organism: Sphingobacteriia bacterium 24-36-13 (assembly GCA_002281875.1). Classification (GTDB taxonomy): domain Bacteria; phylum Bacteroidota; class Bacteroidia; order Chitinophagales; family Chitinophagaceae; genus Sediminibacterium. The sequence continues at coordinate 16,220 of NCHN01000007.1, forward strand.
TTTATTGATTTTTAAAGATTAATATGGATTCAACTTTTGTTAGTAAAACAAATAATAAGACTACTACATGGAAAGTTGTATTGCCGTTTTATGGATATGGGGCAATATCATTTCTTATTGCTTCTTTTTTATTAGTTTGCTCAACAAACAATATTACTCAACACTATTTTCAACCGAATACGTTAGCAATCGTTCATTTGATGGCATTAGGTTGGGGTACAATGGTGATTCTTGGAGCAAGTCATCAGTTAGTTCCAGTTTTAATTGAACAAGAATTATACAGTAATAAATTAGGCTACTTATCCTTTTGTTTAGCTGCAATTGGAATTCCGTTATTGGTTTATGGTTTTTATATTTTTGACATGGGATGGCCTTCAAAGTGGGGTGGTCGATTAATAATTTTAGCAATAATTGTGTATCTATTTAATATTGCTAAAAGTATGTCAATGAGGAAACAGGAAAATATTCACACTGTTTTTTTAATTACAGCTACTATATGGTTACTCTTGACTGCAATAATCGGGTTGATGTTAATTTATAATTTTACCTATCCATTAATGCCATTAAATTCTACTGATTATTTGCCATTACATGCTCATATAGGAATTATTGGTTGGTTTTTACTTTTAGTCATGGGTGTTGGATCTAAACTAATCCCAATGTTTTTAATTTCAAAGTATAGTAATTATAAATTGTTATGGTTGATTTTTAGTTTAGTGAATATTGGTCTGCTAATATTTATTTGTATTTTTTTATATTCTTCTAATACTTTGTATTTTGTATTTCCTATATTTTCAATTGCTTTGGCAGTAGTTTTATTTGTATTCTATTGTTACAATTCTTACCAGAATAGAGTACGTAAAAAAGTTGATAAGCAAATGAAACTCACCTTGCTTTCAATACTAATGATGGTAATCCCAATTATTTTTTTAATTGTAATTATTTTGCTTTTTGTATTCCAAAATGACAACAAGCTTATTATTATTAGTTATGGCTTTATTATTTTTTTTGGATGGATTACAGCTATTATTTTAGGGATGACTTTCAAAACTCTGCCATTTATTATTTGGAATAAAGTTTATCATTTATTGGCTGGGAAAGGCGTTACTCCTAATCCGATAGAATTATTTAATCATACCATTTTTAAGTACATGGCACTATCCTATTTATTTGGCTTTATATTATTTACTATTGGACTTATTATTAATTTTCAACCAATAATATTAATTGGTTCTATATTACTTTTAATTTGCTCGATATTGTATAACTGGAATATTATTATGCTATTAATTCATAAACCAGAAAAGAAATGAATTTAATTACAAATAATCAATTGAAATGCACTACAGCATTATCTTCATTAATGAAGGTTATGGATCCTGAAATTGGCTTGAATATTGTAGACCTTGGTTTAGTATATCAAATTGATTTTAATGAAGAAGACAAAATCTTATATTGTATAATTACATTAACTACCCAATTTTGTCCAATGGGAGATAGTATTTTGTTGGCTGCAAAAGAAGCATTACAAACTGCATTCGAGGAATATAACATTCATATTGAGTTAACATTTGATCCAGCTTGGAATCATAAGATGTTATCTGATTTTGGTAAAGAATTCTTAAACCAACCATAAATGCTTAGTATAACTTGTAAAACTGCTTTAAAAGCAACAATTTTTTTGGCATCAAAATTTGATTCTGACCAGAAATTCAGTATAAAAGATATTTCCGAATACATTGCTGCAAATGAACATACGGTTGGGAAAGTTTTACAAACACTTGTAAAGGAATCTATTATTAATAGTTCAAAAGGACCCACTGGAGGATTTTATATTACGGATAAGCAAATGGCGCTCCCGGTTTTAAGAATTGTAGAGTCTATTGATGGTGAGTCGCTTTTTAATGAATGTGGCCTGGGATTAAGCAAGTGTTCTGCAACTCATCCATGCCCAATACACAATGAATATAAACACGTACGTGATGGTTTTAAGCATATTTGTATTCAAAATTCAGTGAAGGATTTATGTTTGCCTATTAATAATGGGTTAGCTTTTTTAATGGATTAATGAATTACTAAAATCTTTTTAGCTTCCTCATCCTCATACTGATCAATTAATTGAGCCAGTTTCTTTTTTAAATCGGCTTTAACTTTTTCATATCCTTTTTGCCCATAGATATTTCTCATTTCACTAGGGTCTTTTTCCAAATCAAATAATTCCCACCCACTTACACGGGTATAAAAGCGAATTAATTTATAGCGGCCTGTACTGATTCCAAAATGAGGTGATACGGAATGTTCCCCATTTTCATAATAATGATAGTACATGGCATCTCTTCCTTTTTTAGCGCTGCCTTTAATTAAGGGTAAAAAAGATTTGCCCTGCATATCATTAGGTACTTTAATCCCTGCAGCATCTAGCAAAGTTGGGCCAATATCTAAGTTCATAACCATATTGCTATTTACTGATCCCGATTTTACCACACCCGGATAGCGCATGACCATGGGCGTTCTAAAAGATTCTTCATACATAAATCTTTTATCGAACCATCCATGTTCGCCCATGTAAAACCCTTGATCGCTCACATAAATTACGATGGTATTTTTTGATAATTCATGCTTGTCTAGAAAATCCAAAGTGCGGCCAATATTTCTATCTAAAGAGGCAGCAGTAGCTAAATAGTCTTGCATATAGCGTTGGTATTTCCATTCAACCAATTCTTTGCCACTTAATTTTTTTGATTGTAGATCAGCATGAATGGAATCATAAAAAGTCATATAAGCTTTTCGTTGAGAGGGTGTCATTCTTTTAATAGAAAACTCTTTGTCTTCCTCTTCTTTGCTTCCAAACATTTTTAAATCGTAGCCCATTCTCATAGTTTTATCAATCGTCATGTCTTGCACTGCAGCAGCAGCGCGAGTTTCATAAGAGTCATAAAAGTTGGCCGGGAGCGGAAATGTTGATTGATTAAATAAACGTAAATCTTTGGTGTCTGGCATCCAAGTGCGATGGGTGTTTTTATGACCTATCACTAAACAAAAAGGTTGGCTGGGGTCTCTTTCAGATAGCCACTTTTCAGCCGCATCTTCTACCACATCAGACACATATCCATCTACCCTTTTTCTTTCCCCATTCATCATCAAAAAATCGGGGTTGTAATAACTTCCTTGGCCTGGTAAAACTTGCCAATAGGTAAAGCCTTGAGGGTTGGTTTGCAAATGCCACTTACCTATCCATGCTGTTTGGTAACCCGTTTTAGTTAACTCTTTAATGAATGTATTTTGAGATCCATCAAAACTAGAATTGGCATTGTCTTTAAATCCATTTTTATGGCTGTATTTGCCTGTTAAAATGACTGCCCTACTAGGCCCGCAAATACTATTGGTTACATAAGCTTTATCAAAACGTATTCCCTCTTTCGCAATACGATCAATATTGGGAGTTTGCATAAACTTACCGCCATAAGCACCGATGGTTTGATAAGAATGGTCATCAGAAACAATCAGTACAATATTAGGGCGTTGGGCATAAATGGAAAAAAACGATAGTAAAGCAAGCCCAAGAAAAAGTAGATATTTCATACGCAATCTTTATTGGGATTAAATCTAGACATTTTGAGTCAAAAAACTAGACCCTTACTTTCACCACCATTTTCTTTATGGCACCATCCCCTATCATAGGAGCATGCACATCATCTGGAAAATAAATGGTAAAATGTGCTGGCTTTAACTCAAAAAATAGTTCAGGCTTATCTTCATAAAAAAGTACATCTTTTTCTGTATTGTATTCACCACGAGGGAGTAGGCAATTCGTGCGCGACTTCCATCCTACTCGTTCGATACCTTCATATACAATTTGAATATCTATATAGGTATTATGACATTCAAAATAATCGGTGGAGTCTTTTTCACTCACCAATTGATCATGAATTACAATGGCTCGGATATCGTCTCCATCCCATTTGATTTCTCCAGTTGGTAATTCGTGATAATTTGCCGCAGCAATGCATTCCATGGCTTTTGCAAATCTAGGGTGCAGAGTAGAATAAGCTTGTAAACGATTAATTGAATCTAAAATCATAGTTTATTTTATTAAATAAATACTGCCCGACAACAATGCTTCCCCATTGCCACGATTAATGATATAATAATAAACACCACCTGGAACATCTTTGCCTTTGTATTTTCCATCCCAACCATCTATATACGGTTTTGCTTGGTACATGATTTGTCCTGCCCTATTAAAAATACTCAATTCAGAAAATGGATAGGTTTCTAATCCAGGAACCAGCCAAATATCATGAATACCATCACCATTAGGAGAAAACGAATTAGGGGGAGCGATGCTGACGAAAACGCGTACTTGTACTGTATTCATCGTTACAGCACATCCATTTAAACCGTTAACAGTTAAGGTATAGGTAGTGGTGTTAAGTGGACTAACCAATGGAGTTAATGAATTTTGTTGCAACATATTTGTTGTAGGAGACCAGTTAAATCCATTATTTTGCCCAGTAATACTTCCTATTAATGAAGTACTATTTCCCTGCATGATACTTCTATTTGGCCCTGCATCAACTAGTGGAGGTTTGATTACAAAAACGGAAATATTAATAGAATCTGAACAGCCCATTGCATCTCGAAACAATAATTGGTAATTGGTAGTATCAGTAGGCTTCGCTAAGTAAAAATTAGTTGAACCAATCACTGCTCGGGTATTATTATACCATTCAAATTGGGTACCTCCAACTGCGGTAAGTACGGTGCTATCGCCCAAACATAATACCGTATTGCCAGTATAGGAACCATTGATTGCATTATAGGCAGTTATGGTAATAGTGTCATTTGATGTACAACCTTCTAAAGTTGAAACTTGAACAATATACTTTCCTGTATCTGCTGTTCGAATATTCGATAAGATTGGATTACGAGTACTTGAAGTGAATCCATTAGGGCCAGTCCATTGATAGGATAAGCTAGACCCTGAGCCAGATGCGCTATTAAAATTGATTGATCCACCTACACATTGGTTGATGGTTTGGTTACCTAATTTAGGTGCTTCATTATTGATTTTAATAGTGATGGGAAGTGATGCTGTTTTACAAGCAGCAACTCCTGCGAAGGCAGACTCTCCCGCAACTAATCTGTATTGAAAAGTGCCTACTGATGTGCCATTTCTAGTAAAACTAGTATTGGTTGCACCTACAATATCATTCCATGTATTCCCCAAATTGTTACTCACTTGCCACTGATAAACCGGGTTTAAATAACCGGCTCCAACAGACATACTTAAATTCAAATTCGTTTGATTGTTGAAGCAAATATTTTTAGTGAAGCCTGCTACTCCATCAATACTTGCAGACATCACAGGACCACAAGGCCTAAATGTAATATCATCTAACGCAAGGTCGTTCCCGCAACCTGTTCCAGCATTGTTGGCAATTCTTAATACTATCGTGGTGGTATTTATATCAGGCTTGAATAAGAATCCATATTGTTTAAATGTGAGTACTGCATCTTCATTAATATTGCCCGTATTGTATGATTCTAAAATTACACCTGCAAGGGTTTCAATCGTAAATGTTAAGTTGGGTTTTGTTCCATTTCCATTACAGCTAGAAGGTTTTAGTACATTGGCTACCCATGCACCAAATTCGTAACTGGTATTACCACAAAGCCCAGTAATGGTATCTACAAAAAAAACACTTGGTGCATTAGTGGCATTGATCAACATAAACCTACCTTCTTCATCACCCGTATGATCTCTATTGATATCGTGCCAAGTACTAGAAAAACAACCCAATGCAGCATTGGTGATAGTGTAGTTGCCGTCGTTTGGGCAACCTGTTGCTGCATAACCTAAATTTGTTACCCCTGGTCTTAAAGGTCCAGCAGTAGTATTTTTATTCCCAAAACTAATATTTACTACTGGCTCTCCTAAACTACCTGTACAGAGTTGCGCAATTGCACTTAGATTGGTAAATAAGTAAAAAACAAACAGGCAGTATCTCACAGCATTAACTTCAGCTTGTAAATTAACGAATCCTTTTAACTATTGGTTTCTGGTTCGGGTATTTTCTCAACTGGAATTAAATCAGTCAGCTCTACATTGATGGGTAACGCACCAATTTGAACAATAGCTCGCTTTCCACGTATTTCTTTTACTTCCCCTACTTGATAATTCTTTTTTAATTTAACCAACGTGCCTATTTCTACTAAGGTATTCAGCTCTTTATATTTTTTATCTACTTTTTTAGCGAGTTTATTTACTACAATGGTCTCTTTTTGTTTGAACAAAAGGTTCTGTAGATTTTTAATGACTTCGTTTTTGTTCTCCGACTTTTTCCAATCTAACACAATTTGCCTCAGCTTGCGTTCCATGTCTTTCAAGTATAGCAAACGTTCTTCGGTAATCTTATTTTGATTTTTGAGTAATTCCACCTGTTGAATATGGCGCTCTTTGTTCATCACTTGCTCCATTTCTTTTTTCAATCGCTCATTTTCTTTCATTAAACGATTGAGTTCTTTTTTCTCTTTTTCTAAATGTTGTAAGTCTTGTTCTGTTCTATTAAGTAGGCGGTCTAATTTAAAATGGTCTTCCTCCACCAATTTCCTGGCTCGATTAATTAAATTTTTAGGTAAACCAATTCTTTCGGCAATCGCAAATGTGTAAGAACTTCCTGGTTTGCCAATGATTAATTTATACATTGGCTGAAGGTTCACTTCATCAAACTGCATAGCTCCATTTAAAATCCCCTGAGTATGATTCGCCATTACCTTTAAGTTCAAGTAGTGAGTAGTTACCACCCCAAAAGAATGCTTTCGCCCCAGCTCTTCCATAATAACTTCAGCAAAAGCCCCTCCCAGATTAGGATCAGATCCAGATCCTAATTCATCAATAAAAAATAAGGTCTTCCCATTTGCATTCTCCATAAAATGCTTCATATGCATTAAATGACTTGAATAAGTACTCAACTCAAATTGTAAACTTTGGGTATCGCCAATATGTATGTAGAGTTGTTTAAAAATCCCCATTTGAGAATCAGGATGAACTGGAACCAACAAACCACTTTGCAACATCATTTGATTTAGGCCAATGGTTTTCATGGTCACGGTTTTTCCTCCAGCATTCGGCCCACTAATGACCAATATTCTATGCTTATCGTCTAAGTGTATTGAAACGGGAATAGTTTTTTTGCCTGAATCTTTATTATACAAATACAGTAAAGGATGATATGCATCAATCAATTGCACCACTGCCTTATCTAGCACATTGGGTAAGTGGGCATTCATATTAATCGCCAATTTTGCTTTGGCCTTAATGAAATCGAACTCTCCTATTATTTGAATATATTGTTGTAACAACGGTGCATACACAGAAAGTTTAGCAGTAAGTGCACGCAATATTTTTTGTACTTCTTTAATTTCTTCATTCTCTAAAGCAAATACATCATTATTCAGTTCGATGGTTTCTTCGGGTTCAATAAATGCGGTTTTACGACTATCGCTTTCACCGTGTAAAATCCCCTTTACTTGTCTTTTGTATTCGGAAAAAACAGCTATTACTCGTCTGCCATTGCTAAAGCTTTCATCAATATCAGCCGTATAGCCCGATTTGGCCATTTTTTGAACCATTTTTTCGAATACCCTTCGCAGCTCATTTCTTTTTTTGTACAAGTTCATGCGAATTTTCTGCAGTTCAGGTGAAGCATTGTCTAAAACAACACCAGCATCATCTAAAACTTCGTTAATCATTTCTACAATTAACTTCTCATAATAACTATCGCTCAAAACTTGCGTGAGGGCGGGAAATGCCATTCGGCGTTCATTATCAAACCAACGAAAAACAGTGCCCATGCTTTCCGTCAATTTTTTTATCATCATCCACTGCTCCCCAACTAACAATGCACCAGGAATAGATAATAGCTTGATGTCTTTAGCTATATTGGCTGTAAAATCAGCCGGAAAATACTGTTGCTGTTGTAGAATTAATTTGTATTCGTAAGCCTGTCTTAATTCCCTATCAATAAAATCTTTTCTAGTGTGTATTCGTAGTTGATTGGATTTATTCTTAGAAAAGTCTGTGTTACACAAAGCCCCTAACAATTCTTTTATCTTGTCAAATTCTAATTGTGTTAAAGCCGATTCGGGGTACAAACGCATCATAAAAGCCAGTTTCTGCTGGCAAAGTTACATTGTACCAGCTAATTAAATGAATAACTCGGTTGGGGTTGCTTTTGTTTAGAAGGAAATAAAACAGTGAGTGAATAAAAGATAAAGGCAATTTGCAATAAAACTTGCGCAGCTAAAATTACATAAGTAGCCATGGTTGCTTCCATCCACAATTTATTCTCGGGCAAATCAAAAATGGGTGTTCCCTTATCTGGACCACCAGGTTGTATAACCTGATAGGTAAACATCAAAGCCACCAATAAGAAAATAGAAAGTGCAACGTGTAAAAAATTCACTAATACATGTCCTTTATCTTGGTCACGCATAAAACGATGCATTAAATAAGGAATCAAGAATATGGGAATATGGAAGATCAAAATATTGGTACTCAGAATAAAAGGAACCGAAACCCCAAAATATGGGTCTATGCTGAGAGCGTCGTAGAAGTGGTACAACGCAAAGAATAGCAACAGCGGCATTGCCAGCAGCAGCGACTCTAGGCGTAGAGACATGTACTTCCAAAATTGGGACTGAAAACTCATAGTGGTTACGGTATCACAAATTTATCTTAAAATATCAATTCTTAAGTATATATCGTATAAATATGACCGTTTCGTATATAAGCTAGTACTTATTCAACAAAAATACCAAACTGTTTGTAGTAGATATCCGTAGATTAGAAAAAGCATTATGAAAAAGAATTACCTATTTGCCTTAACCCTAACCATGTGGTTGGTTTCTTGTGCCGCAGCAGAAGATCCTACCAAAGCAGCTTTAAGATTGAACCCTAAACCTAATTTAATGAATATTATAACAGATACCGCAACATTTGGAGAAGGTTGTTTCTGGTGTACAGAAGCATTCTTTCAACGTTTAAAAGGAGTAAAAGAAGTTTTGAGTGGATATGGCGGTGGATTCGTTGAAAATCCTACTTATGAACAAGTATGCGATAAAAATACTGGCCATATAGAATTAGCCAGAATTGTTTTTGATCCTAAAGAAATTAGCTACGACGAATTGTTGGAAGTTTTTTGGAAAACCCATGATCCAACCACAATGGATCAACAGGGGAACGATATAGGGCCACAATATCGATCCGCCATTTATTATCACAATGCCGATCAAAAGCTGAAAGCGGAGAAATATAAAGCAGCATTAGATAAAAGTGGGGCTTGGGCCAAACCCATCGTCACCATTATTGAACCTTTCAAGAATTTTTATCCTGCCGAAAACTATCACCAGAATTATTACAACAATAACCAAAATCAGGGTTATTGTCGTTTTGTCATTGCTCCTAAACTAGAGAAATTTGAAAAAGTGTTTAAAGACAAATTAAAGAAGCAATAAACTTTCTTTTGATGAATATGCTACATTTAGCAAATGAATAAAAAACCTTTGCTAAAGATGTGTTTACTGCTTTTCCTGCCATTATCTATTTTGGCACAAAAAGCAAATACCACCCTATTTACCAAAGCTGATACTTTAAGGGGGGCTATAACCCCGGAAAGAGCTTGGTGGAATTTATTGCACTATGATATTCAAGTTCGCCCAAATTTGGTTGAAAAAACTATACAAGGCGCTGTTAGCATACGGTTCAAAGTTTTAGCCAAACCGAAACGCATGCAGATTGATTTACAGCAGCCATTGGTGATTGATAGTATACTTTATATTGGCAAAACTAAGCAGCCTTTAAGCTTTACCAGAGAAGGCAATGTAGCTATGGTGAATATGCCTAATAATTTGATAGTAAATATGGAGGGATTGGTGCAGGTTTATTATCAAGGTGTTCCTAGAGCTGCCATTAGAGCCCCATGGGATGGAGGGATAAGTTGGACAAAAGATGAATTAGGGAATCCATTTGTAGCTACATCTTGTCAGGGATTGGGGGCAAGTGTATGGTGGCCATGTAAAGACCATCAATATGATGAACCCGAAAATGGGGTTACTATTTCTGTTCGTGTACCTGATACTTTAATGAATGTATCTAATGGAAGATTAATTAATACAGTTCAGCATGATGATGCAACTAAATCTTGGATATGGCAAGTAAATGAACCTATTAATAATTACAGCGTAAGTATGAATATTGGGAAATATATACATATGCACGATGAGTATAATGGTGAAGCTGGTAAATTGAGTTTAGATTATTATGTGTTGCCACAAAATAAGCTGGGTGCAGAAAGACAATTTGCGCAAGTAAAACCTATGTTGGAATGTTTTGAATATTGGTTTGGAAAATATCCTTTTTATAAAGACGGATTCAAATTAGTAGAAGTGCCTTATTTAGGCATGGAACACCAGAGTAATGTGGCTTATGGAAATAAATACATGAATGGTTATTTAGGCAGAGATTTGTCTGGAACTGGTTGGGGGTTAAAGTGGGACTTTATTATAGTACATGAAAGCGGTCATGAGTGGTTTGGAAATAATATTACGTCAAAAGATATTGCCGATATGTGGATTCATGAAGGGTTTACCAACTATTCTGAAACCCTATTTACCCAATGGTTAAGTGGTAAAGAAGCTGGTTCTGCCTATAATAAAGGAGCAAGAAAAAATATAAAAAACGACAAACCCATACTCGGAATTTATAATGTACACAATACCGGTAGTGGTGATATGTATCCTAAAGCTTCTGCAATGTTACACAGTATAAGGATGTCTATGAATAACGATGAAAAATTCAGACAGTTGTTGCGCCACCTCAATAAAAAATTCTATCATCAAATTGTTACAACACCAATGATAGAAAAAGAAATCTCATTGTATGCAGGCTATTCGGTTAAAGGAATTTTTGCTCAATACCTTACTACTACCCTAGTTCCTTCCTTTGATTATAAATTATCTGCAGATGGCAGAACGCTTAGTTATAGGTATTCTAATGCAGTCAACAATTTTGAAATGCCTTTGCAAGTGAAAACAACCAATGGTGTTTTAGTATTAAAGCCCAAAGTGAAAACTTGGCAAACACTAAGATTAACACCGTCTCAAGCAGCTAATTTGCAATTGGAAAGATTAGAGAACTATTTTTATATCAACATCAACGGTAGAAAAGAAGTACAGATTAAAATGAATTAGTGCGCATGGGAACCATTCGGAAGCAAACAATTATTTCTAGTTTATTAGTCTATATAGGATTCTTTATAGGCGCCATCAATATGTATATTTATACAAAGGATGGTTCATTTACTTTAGAGCAGTTTGCACTCACCCGAATATTTTTTGATTTTGCCCAGAATATGTATGCCTTTGGGGCATTAGGCGTAATACCTGTTATCTATAAATTTTATCCTTATTATAAAGATAATTTAGAAAAGCATAAAATTGATTTAATGACTTGGGGCATGCTAGCGGCTTTGCTTGGATTCATTTTAGTTTTATTGGCCGGATGGTATTTTAGGCCAGTATTTGAAGCACAGTTTTATGAAAAGTCTAAGTTGATAGTAGACTATTATTATTTAATGTTTCCCTTTGCCTTAGGGATGTTGTTTTTTTCTGTGTTAGAAGGATTTTGTTGGGCATTACAAAAAACTGTATTCTCTAATTTTTTAAAGGAGACAGGTTTAAGAATATTCACTAGTGTGTTAATTGCATTGTATTATTTTAAGTTAATCCCCTTTGAATCATTTATCTTCTTTTTTGCTTTTTTATATTTATTGATTTTTGTAATTCTTGCCACTTATTTGTACTCAACCCAACAACTGCATTTCCCTACTACAATAAGTAAGGTTACTAAAAAATTTTGGAAGAAAATGTTGGGGATGCAGGTGTTAATTTATAGCGGTACAGTGATAGCTTCTATTGCAGCAACAATTGATAGTTTTATCATTGCTAAGTTTCAAGGATTGGCCGTTGTGGGAGTTTTTGGATTGGCTCAATATGCAGCCAATTTAATTCAAGTGCCACAACGTAGTATACAAGCAATTTCTGCAGGTGTACTTTCACGTGCATGGAAAGATAAAGACCTTAATGAGATCAAAAGAATTTACAAACGCTCATGCATCAATCTATTAATCATGGCATTGTTCATCTTTGGAAATCTTTGGTTAAATGTTGCAGATGGCATGCGTGTTTTACATATTCAAAAAGAATACGAAGCTGGTTTAGGCACCATTTTTATTTTAGGAATGGTACGGATTATTGATGCAGGAACTGGCTTAAACGCGATGGTAATCAATACATCCACTTATTGGCGTTTCGATTTTATTAGTGGCGTAATTCTTTTGGCTTTTAGATTACCGCTTACTTATTATTTAATCATGCACTATGGCATTATTGGATCAGCTTTTGCAGAGTTATTTGCCTACAGCTTATACAATTTCATTCGCTTTGAATTTTTGCGAAGAAAATTTAAAATGCAACCATTTGATGTAAAAACAATATTGGCGATTGGTGTGTCAATTGGAGCATTTGGCATTAGTTATTTATTTTTTCAAGACATGCATGGATGGGCTGGTATAATACTAAGAAGTATCTTGTTCTCAGGGTTAATGGTTTTGGCCATATTTAAATTAAAGCTAACTCCAGATGCAGGACAGCTATACCACAATTTCATGTTACGGTTCAAAAAATAATTAACGCATTCTTCCCCCACCCCTGAATTTGGGATTCCAATATTTATCGCTTAAGTCGGTAATAGTTACTCCCTGCGAAGTAGACGCGTGAAGGAACTTATTGTTTTGAATATAAATGCCAACATGAGAGATTCCCCTTCCACCCGTATTAAAAAAAACCAAATCGCCTTCCTGTAATTCATCTATAGCAATGGGTTGCATGCTATTGAATTGTTCTTGGGCTGTACGTGGTAGTTGGGTATTGTATACCTCTTTCATGATTACTTGCGTAAACGCCGAGCAATCAATACAGTTCATTGTACTTCCTCCAATACAATAACGTGTTCCCCACCATTTATCCATTAATTCCAATAATGGAATATTGGTTAATTCCTCAGCGGGCATATCCATCACAATGGCATACTTTATTTGTAACCAATTTGCTTTTTCCAGTTCGGCCTTTGTTGGGGGATTGCCCCCATTACTGGTTGCTTTCTTTTTGGCAGTTGTAGAAGTACTACTGGTTTTGTGTTTAGTGGTTGTGACTGTTCCCAGCGTTACTTCAATACCATTAATAAATTCCCTTTTTTCATTGGAATATACTTTTGTTACGGGTTTTTGAGCTGATTGATCCTTGTTTACTATTTTTCGAACAGTATTACAACTGCTTATTACAAACAACAAGACCAATAAATTAATATATGATTTACTACTCATATGGCTTGCAATTTAGCTTCTTTATCCTAATGTGGAAAATTGTCACTTTGTAATGGTTTTGCAATGCCCGAACTTTGAAGACTATTCTTGATTTATGGCGCAGTTTTCTCACTTACATGTTCATACCCAGTATTCATTATTAGACGGCGCTGCTCCTATTGATGAGTTGTATAAAAAAGCTGCAGCCAATCATATGCCCGCATTGGCAATTACCGATCATGGCAATATGTTTGGTGCATTTGATTTTGTAAGTCAGGCTTGGAAGAATACAAAAGTGGTGGGAAAAGATGCCAATGGAAAAGATATTCTAGAACCAGTTGTTAAACCCATTGTAGGTTGTGAGTTTTACGTTGTAAAAGACCGCCATATTAAAACTTTTACGAAGGAATCTAAAGACAATCGATACCATCAGGTACTATTGGCTAAAAATGCAATTGGTTACCAGAATTTAGTTAAGCTCACTTCTCTTGGATACATCGAAGGGATGTATAGCAAATATCCTCGAATTGATAAAGAATTGATTGAACAATACCATGAGGGATTAATAGCCACGACTTGTTGTATTGGAGCTTATGTGCCTCAAACGATACTACACCAAAGTGAAGAGAAAGCCGAACAAGAATTCAAATGGTGGTTAGATTTATTTGGAGATGACTATTATATTGAAATACAAAGACACGATATAAAAGAGCAAGAAGTCATTAATAATACTTTGCTCAAGTTTTCTAAAAAATACAATGTGCCTGTTATTGCTACCAATGATAGTCATTATGTAGACCAAGATGATGCCAATGCGCACGATATTTTATTGTGTATTAATACGGGGGAAAAACAAAGCACACCTGGGTTTGATGATTTTGTAAATGATGAAGTTCAAATTAAAAACCGTCGTTTTAAATTTCCCAATGATCAATTTTATTTTAAGACACAAGAAGAAATGGCCAAGCTATTTCATGATATACCTGAGTCTTTAGATAATACCAATCGCATTGTAGACAAAGTAGAAGTATTGAATTTAAAAAAAGATATACTCCTCCCCGCTTTCCCAATTCCTAAAGAATTTCAAATACATGCGGATGCCAATTTAAATCAATGGGAATTATTGAAGCACTTGACCTATGAAGGTGCTAAACAACGATACAATGAAATCACACCAGAAGTACAAGAAAGAATAGACTTTGAATTGTTTACCATCAAAACCATGGGCTTTGCTGGATACTTCTTAATTGTAAGTGATTTTATTAAAGCGGGTAGAGATATGGGTGTTTTCATTGGCCCAGGTAGAGGCTCTGCTGCTGGATCTGTTGTAGCGTTCTGTATTGGAATTACGAATATTGATCCTATTAAATACAATTTACTATTCGAGCGTTTCTTAAATCCGGATCGTAAAAGCATGCCCGATATAGATACAGACTTTGACGACGAAGGGCGTCAAAAAGTGATTGACTATGTAGTGCAGAAATATGGAAAGAGCCAGGTTGCGCAAATTGTTACCTATGGCACAATGGCCGCTAAAATGAGTATCAAAGATGTTGCCCGCGTTTTAGATTTGCCATTAGCGGAGAGCAATATGCTTGCTAAGTTGGTACCAGACAAACCTGGAACCGAATTAGGCCGTGTATTAAAAGCTCCTCTAACTATTAAAGAAGGGCCTAAATCATTAGAAGAAAAAGAAGGCTATCAGCAAGAGGATATTGATAATGTAAAGAAGTTGAGAGAAATTTATAAGGGATCTGATATACGTGCACAAGTACTTAGAGAAGCTGAACGTTTAGAGGGATCGGTACGTAATACGGGCATACACGCTGCTGGTATCATTATAGCCCCTAGAGATTTAACCGATTTAATACCCGTAGCAACAGCAAAAGATTCAGACTTGTGGGTGACCCAAATTGAAGGAAGTATTATTGAAGATGCTGGGGTAATTAAGATGGACTTTCTGGGTTTAAAAACCCTTTCTATTTTAAAGACCGCATTGGAATTAATCAAACTAAATCATGGGGTTGTTATAGATTTAGATTCCATTCCTCTAGATGATGAAAAGACTTTTCAATTGTACCAAAGCGGTCAAACTAATGGAACATTCCAGTTTGAAAGTGTGGGTATGCAAAAGTATTTAAGGGAATTAAAGCCAGACCATTTCAATGACCTTATTGCAATGAACGCATTGTATAGACCAGGCCCTATTGCTTATATTCCCAATTTTATTGCACGAAAACATGGTAGAGAAGCCATCAGTTATGATATTGAGGAAACCAAAGAATACCTAAGTGATACCTATGGTATTACGGTGTATCAAGAACAAGTAATGTTGCTAAGCCAGAGCTTAGCAGGTTTCTCTAAAGGTGATGCCGACGTTTTGCGTAAAGCAATGGGTAAAAAGCAAAAATCGGTACTCGATAAAATGAAAGCACAGTTTATTGGAGGGGCAACTGCCAAAGGCCATCCTGCAGATAAGCTGGAGAAAATTTGGACCGATTGGGAGGCATTTGCACAATATGCATTTAATAAGTCTCACTCTACTTGTTATGCTTTTGTGGCTTATCAAACAGCTTATTTAAAAGCTCATTATCCAGGTGAATACATGTCTGCCGTTTTGAATCACCAAGGCAATATTGAAAAGATTACATTCTTTATGGAAGAGTGTAAGCGAATGGGAATTAATGTGCTAGGGCCTGATATCAATGAATCACTCAAAGGTTTTGCTGTGAACTCAAAAGGGGAAATCAGGTTTGGTTTAGGGGGATTGAAGGGCGTGGGTGAAATGGCCATCGAATCCATTATTTCAGAGCGTCAAAAGAACGGACCTTATATAGATATTTTTGATTTTGTACAAAGGGTATTACAAAAGTCTGTCAATAAAAAATCATTAGAAAGCTTGGTTTATTCTGGGGCATTTGATTGCTTCCCAGAATTACATCGCGCACAATATTTTAATACTGTTGATGGAGAAAGAGTTAATGGCTTAGAAAAAATTGTGAACTATGGTCAAGTACAACAAAGTTTAAGTTCGGGCACTACCAATACCCTTTTTGGAGATTTACCCGGAGCCATGCATGTTCCCAAACCAAAGATTGCTCCTTGTGAACCTTGGACATTGACTGAGCTGTTGAATTACGAAAAAGAAGTGACAGGCATGTTTATGAGTGGACATCCATTGGATCATTTCAAATTCGAACTGAAACATTATGAGATCACCAATATTGCCGACTTTAATGAAGTTAGAGACGCTTTGGTGGAAGGTGCAAGTTTGGGTAAAATGTATCGAGTGGCTGGATTGGTAACAGATGTGCAACATAGAATGACCAAGACTGGAAAAAATTTCGGGTCATTTGTAATAGAAGATTACAGTGGCAAAACCGAATACATGTTATGGAGCGAAGATTATATTAAATACAAAGACTATTTAGAGAAAGGCCAGAACATTTTGTTGAATGGATACTTTAGAAACCGCTACAATCAACCCAATCTATTTGAGTTCAAAATCAGTAGCATGTCTTTACTTGAAACAGTAAAGCAACAACTAACCCGATCAGTTGAAATTAATATGCATCCTTCTGCTGTAACACCTGCCATGGTGGGTTTTATTGAAAATAATTTAAAAACTTATCCTGGTAAGAGTACGCTAAGGATAAATATCATGGAACCCAAAGAAAATTTGAAGATTAGTATGTATACTATAGAGAGAGGTTTCCAGATGAATGAGGAAATGGCGGAATATCTTATGAATAACCTTGATATAGATGTAAAAGTCGGTTTGGTTGGATAAATAGGGTGTTATCTGCCCCAATGGCAGAAAAATCGGCCAAAACAAACTAGTCACATAGGTGGAAAAGTCAAATGAGCAGTTCCTATGCTTTGGTAGTAAATTTGATTAAAACAAACGTATAAAACAATAAATATGGCATTAGAATTAACAGACGCGAATTTCCAAGCAACCGTATTGGATAGCGATAAATTAACCGTAGTAGATTTCTGGGCAGAATGGTGTGGACCATGTAGAGCCATTGGACCAGTTATTGAAGAATTATCTAAAGAATACGACGGTAAAATAAATGTAGGAAAAGTAAACGTAGATCATAATCCTAATTTGAGTGTGAATTACGGTATCACTTCAATCCCTGCTATCTTATTTATCAAAGGTGGTCAGATAGTAGACAAACAAATTGGAGCAGTTCCAAAATCTGTTTTAGACAAAAAAATTCAAGCACACATGTAGTGATTCCGTATCTTTCAAACCTAATCTATTACCAACTGATTGTATATGGAAAGGTTTCAAGGAATTATTGGGATTATATTGATACTGGGCATTGCATTTTTGTTTTCTAATAACAAACGAAGAATTAACTTTAGACTGGTTTTTAGTGGAATATTATTGCAAATTTTTATTGCAGTAATGGTTCTCAAAGTTCCCCCTGTAACCCGCTTTTTTCAATTGCTGGGCCATGGGATGGAAAAAATTGAACGGTTTGCTAGAGAAGGTGTAGCGTTTGTGTACAGTGGCATCATGGTTAATGCTCCAGATGGAGTGAAGAATTTTAGTCAGGGTGGATTTGTATTTGCATTTAGTGTTACCGCAACCATTATTTTGGTTTGTGTGTTGGTAGCCATTTTATATCATTTTGGGGTAATGCAGTTCATCGTATCTGTCATTGCCAAAGCCATGAACTTTATCATGCGCGTAAGCGGAGCCGAAGCACTCAGTAATGTTGCTTCGGCTTTTGTTGGTCAGGTAGAAGCGCAAGTGATGATCCGCCCCTATTTAAGCACCATGACCAAGAGCGAATTACTCGCGAGTATGAGTGGAAGTTTGGCCTGTATTGCTGGAGGAATTTTGATTGTATATGCCAATATGGGTGCGAAAGCAGAATATTTACTTACAGCAAGTTTAATGGCTGCACCAGGGGCTTTGGTGATTTCTAAAATTGTGTTCCCTGAAACCGAAGAGTCTCAAACCATGGGCAAAGTGAAACTAGAAGTAAAAAGCCCATACAGCAATATTATAGATGCCATTTCTCATGGAGCCAGTGATGGGATGAAGATTGCGTTGAATGTAATAGCCATGTTAATTGGTTTCATTGCATTGATTGCTTTAATTAACTACTGTATTGGGTTAATGATACCCGGAGTTACGTTAGATGTTATTTTTAGTAAGATTTTCTATCCTATGACTTGGGCAATGGGTGTACCACAAGTGGATATTGCCAATGCTGCTTCTTTATTGGGTCAAAAATTGACGATCAATGAATTTGTTGCTTTTAATAATTTAACCACAAAAACCATCCCTATTGTTTCTGAAAAGGGCTTATTGATTGTAAGTATTGCCATTTGTGGATTCGCTAATTTTAGTAGTGTAGGTATGCAAATTGGTGGTATTGGTGAATTAGCTCCTACTCGTAGGGCAGATTTAGCTAAGTTGGGATTAAGAGCTCTACTTTGTGGAACCCTTGCTTCTTATTTATCTGCAACAATTGCAGGGATTCTGATGTTCTAATGGTGTAAATTTGCACAAAATTTGGAGCCATGAATACAGAAGCAGTTAAGGTATTGGTAGACGCTGAGGATAATCAACAGTTACAATCCATCGGATATAAAATATTAAACAAAGAACGCATTAGTTTTGATGAAGGTGTTGCTTTGTTTGAACATGCTTCTCTTTCCTATGTGGGAGCTCTTGCCAATTGGGTAAGAGAGCAAAAGTATGGCCATAAAACTTATTTCAATAGGAATTTTCATATAGAGCCTACTAATGTTTGTGTATTTTCTTGTGCATTCTGCTCTTATTCAAAACTATATGCACACCGTGAGGAAGGTTGGGAATTAAGCATTGATCAGATGATGCATATAGTTAAAAGCTATGATGGGAAACCTGTTACTGAAGTTCATATTGTAGGTGGAGTACATCCTAAAATGAATATGGATTTCTTTTTAGAATTATTGCGCACCATTAAAGCACATCGTCCTGATTTGCATATCAAAGCATTTACACCGGTTGAGTTAGACTATATGTTTAGAAAAGCTAAAGTATCTGTAGAAGAAGGCATGCGTTTGGCACATGAAGCAGGGTTAGATTCTTTGCCTGGTGGGGGTGCAGAAATATTCCATCCAGATATTCGAAAAAAAATATGCGAAGATAAAGTGGATGCTGATGGATGGTTGGCTATTCACAAAGCAGCACATGAATTAGGAATGCATAGTAATGCCACCCTACTCTATGGACATATTGAATCTTATTGGCATCGCATACACCATATGGATCGTTTACGCAGTTTGCAAGACGAAACCGGCGGCTTTAATACTTTTATTCCACTCAAGTTCCGTAACAAAGACAATGATATGAGCAATGTGGCAGAAAGTACCATTGTAGAAGACATGAAAATGTATGCAGTATCCAGATTGTATTTAGACAACTTCAACCATATCAAAGCTTATTGGCCAATGTTGGGAAGAAAGAATGCCCAATTAACATTGTCATTTGGCGTAAACGATATTGATGGCACTATAGACGATACTACAAAAATATATGCGATGGCTGGTAGTGAAGAACAAACGCCTACCATGAGCACAGCAGATCTTGTTCAATTAATTAAACAAGTACGTCGTCAACCAGTGGAGCGTGGTACACTTTACAATGAAATCAAGGATTATAGCGATGTGGCAATAGATGCAGTTTAATGCACTTTTTCAGACTATTTATTTTACTTTAAATTCTCCGAAATGCCAAAGTATGCCCGAAGGGTCGTGTACAAAACATTCTTTCCCCCAATCTAAAGTTTTGGGAGGAACTAAACGAACCATCGGATACTTATCCGTTAAATTTAAAGTAAGTAACTCAGCCCAATAATTGTCTACATTTTCCACTTCTACAAATACCATGGTATTGTCTATCCAATCTTTGATATATGCATTCTGCAAATAAAAGATTATGTTAGAAAAATGAAAAGCACTTAACTGTGGGCTAATAATATGCTCTTCAAAACCTAAGTCATTGTAAAATGAACGACTTAGGTTGAAATCCTTGGAACCAATAAAAGGTCGGATGGAGATTGCTTTCATATTATTTGTTAAGTAACCCAAATATAAGCACTGTGAGGGCAATCAATACATGAACTATTAACCAAGTTCTCTGCCATTTAGGGCGATTGTTCCAACTTACATTTTGATCAAAAGGGTCAAATATTAATGCTATGCCCAAATTCATGGCACAATCAATAAGATTCTTGTTAATTAGCAAATGATAAATTGCTAAAACTATAAACAATACATAGCCAACTTTGATAAATTGTTGGGCTTTATTGGTTTCATTCTTTACCATATTAAGTAGATTTTGTTGATCTATATAATTATTGGTAGCTAGCTTTCTATAAATATTACAGTAAAAGTAATTTATTACAAAATCACTTACTGCTTATTTTTTTGTTGCTTTTATAAACGAATGCCAATTTGATACCCTTGTTCAATAGCTCGCTTAGCATCTAGGTCTCCGGCTTCTAATGCTCCCCCAATTAAGTGAACATTGGTATGATTTTCTTTTATAGTATTATATAATTGGTTATTAGAAATTTGGCCTGCACAAATAACAATATTGTCTACCTCAAGCACTTGAGGAACACCTGCAACTTTTATATGAAAACCTTCCCCATCTATTTTTTCATAACTTACTTCTGCAATCATTTTCACTTTCTTCATTTTTAATGCTGCTCGATGAATCCATCCTGTGGTTTTGCCTAATCCCCCTCCCAGCTTGCCTTTTGAACGTTGTAATAAGTAAACTTCTCTTGGCGATTTTGTTGCATGATTTTTTTGTATTGCTCCTCTCAAAGTATAACTCATATCTACACCCCATTCTTCCATAAATGTTGGAATTGTATTGCTTTCTTCATTGGTTAAAAATTCGGCAACATCAAAACCAATACCGCCAGCACCAATAATAGCCACTTTTTTGCCTACTGGTTTTTTATGCAGTACAACATCTGTATAGGTCAATACTTTCGGATCATTTATTCCTTCAATTGATAAATTTCTTCCGATCACACCTGTTGAAACAACTACCTCATCAAAATCAGTTGCTTGCTCTTGTTTAAAAATAAAGTTCAAATGAATTTGAACTTTATGCAATTCCATCTGCTTTTTGTAGTAGCGCAATGTTTCTATAAATTCTTCTTTGCCAGGAATTTCTTTAGCAATATTAAACTGCCCTCCAATTACTGATTGAGCTTCAAACAAATGCACTTCATGTCCACGTTGCGCCAAAGTAACGGATGCTGAAAGCCCTGCAGGCCCAGCTCCTACAACAGCAATTTTCTTTTTAGTTGTTGCTGGTAAAACTATGGTTGATAATTCTTTGCATGCTCTTGGGTTCACCAAACAACTGGCTGTTTTGCGCTCAAACACATGGTCTAAACATGCTTGATTACAGGCAATGCAAGTATTAATTTCATCAGTTCTTCCTTCCAATGCTTTTTTAGGAAATTCAGGGTCTGCCAAAAATGGTCTTGCCATCGAGACCATATTGGCATGGCCTTCTGCTAAAATTTTTTCTGCCACATCGGGCATATTGATTCTGTTGGTAGTAATTAATGGGATAGTTAATTTACCCATCAATCTTTTGGTAACCCAACTAAATCCTCCCCTCGGAACCATGGTTGCAATTGTAGGAACCCTTGCTTCATGCCAACCTATGCCAGTATTAATAATTGTAGCTCCTGCTTTTTCAATGGCTTTTGCCAACTGCTCAACTTCTTCCCAACTAGATCCATCTTCCACCAAATCCAACATCGATAATCTATAAATGATGATGAAATTTTTACCAACCGCTTCTCTAGTTTGGCGTACTATTTCAATTGGAAATTTAATTCTGTTTTCATAAGCTCCTCCCCATTCATCGGTTCTTTTATTGGTTTTTGAAACGATAAACTGATTAATCAAATATCCTTCAGACCCCATAATTTCAACACCATCATAACCTGCTTCTTGAGCCAATTTAGCACAGTGTACAAAATCATTGATGGTGCGTTTTATTCCTCCACTGCTTAGTTTCCAAGGTTTGAAAGGAGAAATGGGAGATTTGATGGCAGATGGGGCTACGCATATTGGATGATAGCCATACCTGCCTGTATGTAAAATTTGCATACATATTTTTCCGCCTTCGGCATGAACAGCTTCAGTAATTAATCGATGTTGTTTTGCTTCAGAGCGAGTAGATAATTTACTCCCAAAAGGAGATGTCCATCCTGCTCTATTTGGCGCTACCCCACCAGTTACAATTAAACCAACCCCACCCTTGGCTCTTTCAGCAAAATAAGCGGCTTGTTTGGCAAAACCATTCTTACTTTCTTCTAAACCAGTATGCATCGATCCCATCAGGATCCTGTTCTTTAGTGTTGTAAAACCTAAATCTAGGGGCTCAAATAAATGTGGGTAATTCATGATGCTTATTTCATAATTGATTTTTCAAATCCAAAAAATTTTCCTCAACATTCACTCAATCCCAACGGAACTTGAACGGCAAGACCTCCATCAGCTGTTTCTTTGTATTTACTGTTCATATCTAAAGCAGTAGTCCACATAGTAGCAATTACTTTATCTAGGCTAACCAATGCAAAGTCTGGTGTGCTCTGTAAAGCCAGTTGTGAAGCAGTAATGGCTTTGATGGCACCCATGGTATTTCTTTCTATACAGGGAATTTGAACCAAACCTCCTATTGGGTCACAGGTTAGTCCTAAGTGGTGTTCCATTGCTATTTCTGCAGCCATCAATACTTGTTGTTGCGTACCTCCCATACATTCAGTAAGTGCACCAGCAGCCATTGCAGATGAAACCCCAATTTCTGCTTGACAGCCACCCATTGCGGCAGAAATAGTTGCCCCTTTTTTAAAAATGGATCCTATTTCAGATGCTGTCAATAAAAATTGAATGATTTTTTCTTCTGTCCCGCCTTCGCAAAAAGCGATGTAATACTGTAATACAGCAGGAATAACACCTGCAGCACCATTTGTTGGTGCAGTAACTACTCTACCAAATGAAGCGTTTTCTTCATTTACTGCTAACGCAAAACAACTCACCCAATCTAAAATATAATTGAAAGAATTTCCTCCTTTTCGAATGGCTGCTAACCACTCTTCGTAATTATCATAAGGCTGTTTATTAATCAGCTTTTTATTTAATTCAAATGCTCTTCTTCTTACCTGTAATCCTCCTGGCAATTCACCTTTTGAGTGACATCCTCTATAGGTACAATCTCGCATGGCATGCCAAATGGCCAAAACGCCACTCTTTGTTGCCGCTTCTGAACGCCAACTGGTTTCATTCTCCAAAACCATTTCGTGAATGGCCATCCCTGTTTTTCTACACCAGTGCAAAATATCGGCCGCATTGTTTGTAGGGAATGGAAGCTCTACAGGTTCTCGATTCCCTGCTGATGATTCCCCTTCTTTCACCACAAACCCGCCCCCAATGGAAAAATAGGTTTCGCTAAATTGTTCGCCGTTGTTAAGTGTGATTAAAAAACTCAACCCATTTGGGTGAAAAGGCAATGATTCGTTGGTTAAGAATACTAGGTCTTCTTTAAATTCGAATGGGATGGTATGTTCTCCTCCTAATAATAAAGTTTGGGTTGATTTAATTTGGGCTATTTTAGGATTGATGCTGTTAACATCAATTGTTACAGGATCCTCTTTCATCAAACCCATTAACACAGCAATATCTGTACCGTGCCCCTTCCCTGTTTTAGCTAATGATCCATATAAAAGCACGGTTACTGCTTTAACAGTTGCAAGTGGATAATGGAGACTTAAGTTTTCCAAACAGCGAAGGGCTGCCCGCCAAGGCCCAAGTGTATGTGAACTAGAAGGACCTACCCCTATTTTAAACATGTCAAATACGGAAATTGCTTCATGTGGCATTTGGTAAAGTTAATTATCAATTTTCATTAAGTTTGGTAAATGAAGCATCTCTTTTTTCTGACTTTTATTTTGTTTTTTACTATCATGGCTAATGGGCAAGTTTTTGACACTCGATCGCCTCTTCATCAAGCATTTAACAACAATCCACAATGGTTTAGTCGGATTGCAAGCAACCCCGATAGCTTCAGGGTACAAATTATATATACCCAAATCAATAGAAACAAAAAAAATAAACCTTCTTTTAAAGAGTTCAGTTATCGATTAAATAATCAGGAATATTTCTATCCAGCAAGTACGGTTAAAATGCCTATTGCATTGTTGGCATTGGAGAAGATTAATGAATTGGGTATTAAAGGATTGACTCGTAATAGTATAATGATTACAGATAGCGCATCAGCTTCGCAAGATCACGTGTATAATCAACCTAATGCAAATGATGGGGCTCCTACTATTGAAAATTACATCAAACAAATTTTTTTAGTGAGTGATAACGATGCATTCAATCGTTTATATGAATTCTTAGGTCAAGAATATATTCAGCGTAAACTAAAAGAGAAAGGGTATCCCGATGTAATTATACGTCATAGGCTACAAGTAAATCGTACTGTAGAGCAACAAGCCATCACTAACCCTGTAAAATTTTACGATACTGCAGGGAACTTAATTTACGAACAACCTTCGTTTAAAAGCAATGCAGTTTTTGAAACTACCAATGTTATGCTGGGTAAGGGGTACATGAAAAATGGAAAATTAATCAATCAGCCTTTTTCGTTTTTAAATAAGAACAGAATCTATTTGCAAGACCTTCACCATATTCTGCAGTCTGTAATATTTCCTGAGCAATTTCCTAGAAAAAAGCGATTTAACTTAACTGAAGATGACTATGCTTTTGTAAAAAAATACATGAGTATATATCCTCGTGAATCGGAATCCCCTTCTTATGATTCCAGTTATTATTATGATACTTATTGTAAATTTTTATTACAAGGATCTGAAAGAAAAACCTTGTATCCCAATGTGAAAATTTATAATAAAGTGGGTGATGCATATGGATTTTTGTTGGATATCGCATACATAACTGATCCTTCAAACAATATTGAATTTATGCTCAGCGCAGTCATTTCTTGCAATACAGACGGCATTTATAATGATGATCAATATGAATACGACGCAATAGGATTTCCTTTTATGCGAGACTTGGGTATTGCTATTTATCAACAAGAATTGCAGCGCAAGGGCAAATTGCCTATAATTAAGTAAATTGTCGTCTTAAATTTTTCTGAATGGAATTGTCTTCTTTATTGAATAGGTTTAGTGAACCTGAAACACTTAAAATGGCCAAGCTGGGTCGTGAATTACGAGCCCAAGGAATTGATGTGATTGATCTTAGTTTGGGTGAGCCCGATTTTGATACACCTCAGCATATTAAAGATGCAGCCATTAAAGCAATTAACGATAACTGGAGCCATTATACTCCAGTGCCCGGTTTTTTAGATTTACGAGAAGCAGTTTGTACTAAATTGAAGCGCGACAATAACCTTGATTATAAACCAGAACATATTGTGGTTTCAACTGGTGCAAAACAAAGTTTAGCCAATTCCATTTTAGCATTGGTAGATGAAGGTGATGAAGTGATCATACCTACTCCTTATTGGGTTACTTATTCTGAATTAGTAAAGATTGCACGTGGTAAAGTGGTTGAAATTAGAACTACTGTAGAAAATAAATTCAAAACAACAGCAGCAGAATTAGAAGCTGCCATAACGCCTAAGACTAAAGTCTTTATGTTCTCCTCACCTTGTAATCCATCAGGTGCTGTGTATAGTAAAGAAGAACTAGCTGCCTTAGTAAAAGTATTTGAAAAGCATCCTGGCATTACCATACTTTCCGATGAGATTTATGAGTACATCAACTTCATGGGAAAACACGAGAGCATAGCACAATTTGATAGCATTAAAGATCAAGTTGTCATAATTAATGGATTGAGTAAAGGATTTGCGATGACTGGATGGCGCCTAGGTTATATAGCTGCTAATTCAGCCATATCCAAAGCTTGTGAGAAATTACAAGGCCAGTTTACCAGTGGTACCTGTTCAATAGCACAGAAAGCTGCCGTAGCTGCACTTACTGGCGATTTAAGACCTTCTTTAGAAATGACAGAAGAGTTTACTAGAAGAAGAACTAAAACCTTAGAATTAGTGAATGCCATTCCAGGTTTCAAGTGCTTTGCACCAGAAGGTGCATTCTATGTATTTCCAGATGTAAGTTATTATTATGGAAAATCAAATGGTACGGAGACTATTAAAAATGCAGCAGATTTCAGCATGTACTTATTAAATACCGCCCATGTGAGTTCTGTTATGGGAGATGCTTTCGGGGAACCTAATTGTGTAAGATTCTCTTTTGCCAATAGTATGCAAAACATTGAAAGAGCTTGGGAAAGAATCTCAGAGGCACTAAGCAAACTTTCATAGTTATTTTTATTAAATTGAAAAGGCTGGTACCATTTAAGTACCAGCCTTTTGTATTATAAGTAAACTTTATTTTAATCGAATAATTATTTTGTAACGCTAGCAATCCCCCCTTTCTTGCTATCTACACTCACTGTGTATTTCCCTTTACCTTCTACAATCCACTTAACGGTAACTGTACCCAGTCCTGGGATATTCTCCACTACAATAGTGCTTGGATTATTTTTTTGAATTTTTGAAAGATTTAAATCTTTATCGGTCATAATCATTCCAGCTACAATTTTAGCAGTTGTATTTAAGGTTATATAATCAGGGCTTTCAATTTTGTTTTTCACGTCTTGACTGCTATGTGTAGGCATTAATCTTTCATTCGCTATTACAGCAGTTACTTCAGTTAAACCACCTCCTAAATCTTTTTCTTTAATTTCTGAAACAGATAATTTGGGGGTATGATAGCTATGATAAATACTAAAAGCCATATTTCTGTGTGCATCAGACTCTAATAAAAATCCTGGATGAGCCCGTCCAAAGTTCTTTTTAAATCCTCCAATTTCCACTTTACCATATTGAGGATGATCGTATTCTTTCCAATCAACAAATCCATCTTTAAATAATAAGTACTTATCAAAATTATAAGAGCTATTGTCAAAAGGACTTCTGGTGCTTTCTTTCATGAACATTAAATACGGTGTCCACAATTCATTCGAATAAGTGTAAATTCCTCTTCCCGCATAAAACCAATCTAATTCTCCACCATATGCTGAATACAAATCTTTGTATACCACTAAGTATTTATAACCTGGCATTAATTCTTCTCCCTTCTTTGCAATGGCATCATATATAGCTACGTCTTGTGAATTATAAGTAGTCACATCAGCAGATGCGCCTGGCCCTCTTAAAATCATTCCTCCTGCATTATGGTAAGACTGTGCAGCAGCAATATTGGGATGTTTCATTACAAACTCCATCACTGCTCTATTCTCAGGTATAGAGAATGGATATTTATAAGCTCCATTCTGAATATAATTAGGTTGCCATCCCCAACCCCAGTCTCTATTGGGGTCGTATTCAAATGCATAACCATCTTCGTTTACTCGGCCGTCTCCATCATTGTCTATGCCTTCCATACCTAGGAGTTCATAATCCCCCTGTTCATCTGCAGTTGCCATTACCATATTCCTAGGATCACGTGGGTCTACTTTATAACGACCATTTACATTTTTTCTTCGCATCATCGTAATATGTCCGTCGCCATCCAAATCATCATACCAATCTTCATTTACCAATCCATCCCCATCATTATCTACTGGCTTAATACCCGATCTTGGTGAGCTAGAAGTGTTGGGTTGATGCATATAACTATCCCTTCCATCGGGGTTAATGCTTGGTACAATATAGAATACTTTGTCTTCTAGTAATTCTTGAATGAATTTGGTATCACCAAAACTTTCTGTTAAATACCAAGCAGTATATAAGGCAAACTCTGCACCTTGAATTTCATTAGAGTGTATGTTGCCATCAATATACATTCCTGGCTTTTGTAATTCATTGCCCTTTTTAAAATCAGTAATGGTTAAACACCACAAATCCCTGCCTGCATACGACTTTCCCAATGAGGTTAATTTAGCTAAGTCAGGGTAAGCTGCTGCAATTTTTTTACAAAGTGCTGTAATACCTGCATGGTCGTAATAACGGTTCCAACTTGCCTGTACCTTAGGATTCACAGGGGTTCCAGCTGCTTTAAATACTTGATTGGCTTCTTGCGCAATCAAGCTTGCACTCAATAATAGTGCTATCAAAAAAGTATATATTTTTTTCATGATTGAAATTTTATTGTAACGAAATGGCTTTAGAAGTTAAGCCAATTGCAGGCGATCCGGTTTCAACAGTGATGCTTCCAGTTCCTTTCACAATCCAACTGAATTGTTGCATGGTATGGGGTTCCATATTGTTGATTAGCGTTAATTTTTGGCCCCCAATCAATTGTTGTTTATCGGTTAATTGTAATGCCACTTTCAATCTTTTCACAAAATAATTTCGGTCTGCAAATTTGCTATGTGTTGGTAGCATCCCTGTGTTGGCTACATCAATTGTGATTTTGGTTAAGCCATTACTCAATTTTTTGGTTTCTACTTTTTGAACAACTACTTGAGGTTTTAAATAAGTTAATTTGGTTAGAAAGTCGGTATGCTTTTGAGCAATTTCATTTACCATTTTGTAAGGAGGGTTCATCATTACGAAGGGATCAATGCCTCCCACTTGCACCACCTGACCAGGATAGTCGGGGTGTTGCACCGTTTTCCATTCATTAAAATGATTCAATCCTTGTTGCGCACTCCATCTTAAATAATTAGCTGTAGCATCTTCTACAGTAAACGCTTTTTCCTTTTTTGCAGTATCTGGTTTGGCTTTAGGAACCCACCATCCTTGTGTACTGAAACTAAAACGACCATAGTGTTGGTAAGCCCAACTCATAAAATCTCCA
The DNA here is from genome assembly GCA_002281875.1 of Sphingobacteriia bacterium 24-36-13. Classification (GTDB taxonomy): domain Bacteria; phylum Bacteroidota; class Bacteroidia; order Chitinophagales; family Chitinophagaceae; genus Sediminibacterium. The sequence continues at coordinate 45,525 of NCHN01000007.1, forward strand.
CCATCAGCACTTGGCTTGGGCGCATCTTTTATTCCCAATGTTTTATTATATAATTCACTAACAACTGTTGTTACTTTGTCATCATTTGCACTCAAATTATTTAAGCTACTAAAACTAACCACCGCATACACATTAAAAGCATCGTATAAAAAATCTAGGATAGCCCTCGTCTCAATTTCACTTGCTGGGAATTCCCCTGCACCAGCTGCAAAAGTTTTGTGCTTATAAGTTAAGTTCTTGTTGAAATGAATTCCTCCAACACCATCTTCATTAAATTGTCCATCGTTATCGTTGTCTATTCCTTCTGATAACAATAAAAATTTCCCCTTTTCTCCTTTGCTAATATCTGCTTTAATTAGAACTCTTGCATCGTCTGGATGTAGTTTATAGATTCCAACAGGACTTTCTATACGCATCATGGTGATTTTTCCGTTTCCGTCTAAATCATCAAAAGCATCTTCATTGGTTTTGCCATCTCTGTCATCATCTGTATTATTGGCATTGCCCATACGTTCAAAGGGAAGTTTACTAAAATAAGTTTCCATGGCATCGGGGCTCATATTTGGGAACAAATAATAAGTATTTTCATTTAATAGTTTTTGTACACTGTCTTTGTCAATTTGCTTTAATAATTTTTCTGCAAATTGAATAACTAACTCGGTGCCTAGTAAATGAGCGCCCTCTACTCCCCCAACTACTGCAATAGCTGGTTTGGTTTCAGTTTTACCACTGCCCAATGTCATCACCCAAATATCTTTTCCGCCTATTGTTTTGGCTAAAGATTGAAGGGAAGCCCATTTTGGGTTGTTCTTAACCAACTGTGTAAGTCGGTTTTGTTGCTCTTGTAGTGTAGGATACTGTTGTGCTTTAATTTGCCCAATTAGGGGCAAGAAACAAGCCATCAGGAAAAGTTTTTTCATGTGCAAGCTTTAGGTCATAAATATAATTGAAATGACCGTTCAAAATTTACATAATGGATAAATGGCTTGTACCTTCATTTCAAAATTGTGAATATGATTGATCCGGTAAAAGCAGAAATGTTTAGAAACAGGCTAGGTAAAGTGTTTAAGCACAAGAGTAAATTAGCCCGTAGACAAAATATTTTATGCTACCGTATTTATGACCATGATTTGCCTGAATTTCCTTTCAGTATTGAGTTGTACGAAGATCAACTATATATTGCAGAATATTTAAGAAGGCATGGGATGGAAGACGAAGTGCATGATGCTTGGATGGAAGAATGCAAAGGAATCATTGCAGAAATAGTTGGAATACCTATTGAGCGCATGAACTTTAAACTGCGCAAAAGAATGAGTCATAAAGACGAGCAGTACGAAAAAATAAGCACGGAAAAAGAATACAGCACTGTTTTAGAAGATGGGTTAAAATTTTTAGTAAACCTTACCGACTATTTAGATACAGGCTTGTTTTTAGATCATCGTATTACTCGTAAAATGGTCAGGAATACTTGTGTTAATAAAAGAGTATTAAATCTATTTTGTTATACTGGTTCTTTCTCTGTGTATGCTGCTGCCGGCGGGGCTTCTAGTGTTACATCAGTCGATTTGTCTAAAACCTATTTGGCTTGGGCTGAAGATAATATGACCATCAATTTATTTAAGGATAAAAAAGCCTATCAGTTTATACATGCCGATGTAAAGCAATACCTTAAAACCTTGCAGCCGAACAGCTTTGATTTAGTTATAATGGATCCGCCCACGTTCAGCAATAGTAAACGAATGAAGGATATCTTAGATATCCAACGAGACCATGCAGAATTGATTAATGATGTATTGGCAGCATTAACTCTTGGTGGACAATTGTATTTCAGTACCAATTTTGTGCGATTTCAATTAGATGCAACTGCAATTCATTCAACCCAAATTAAAGACATTACCAAAGCGACTACCCCATTTGATTTTGAAGGAAAATTAAAGCGGTGGTGTTATTTGATTAATAAGTAGCCCATTCATTATGTAATTCCAATACTTGTGGTATTAATAATGATTGCTCATCGTTAATAATTACTTTATCGCAAAGTTTCATTTTAATAGTTTGACTGATTTGATGGTTCATTCTATTTAACACTTCTTCTCTGCTAATTTGATCTCTGTTCATTACACGCTGAAGACGTAAGGCATCGGGTGCATAAACACCTATGATAATATCCATGCCTTCAGCAGAACCCGATTCGAAAAACAATGCTGCTTCTTTTATAGTGTATGGTGCATTTTGCTGGGATGCCCATATTTTTCCTGCTTCAATGGTGGCCGGATGTACTATTGAATTTAGTACTTGTAGTTGAAATGGGTCTTTGAATACTATATTGGCAATATAGGGTCGGTTTAATCCTTGTAGATTGTATGATTCGGCTCCAAATGCATCCATTATTTGGGCTTTCACTTCTGCATTTTCATGCATAATTTTTTTCGCCAATGCATCGGCATCCAATACTGGTATACCAAGTGTACTGAATATTTGAGCAACTATGGATTTGCCACTTCCTATTCCTCCGGTGAGTCCTATACTGCGCATAAAAAATCCTGCAAGTTTGAATCTTGCAGGACATAAAATTAAGGTATAATTGGTAGCTACTGGAAGTAGCCCAATATTCAATTTATTTTTTCTCTTCAGGAGCTGGCTTGTTTATTGCAGCTGTCCATTCCATGCTCAATGCAGATTTTTCAATCTTTAAATAACTTCCTGGAGTTACTTCTAACTGAAGCGTGCCGTCTTCATTTATTTTGTTTACCACACCGTGAATACCAGCAATGGTAACGATTTTGTCTCCCTTTGATAAATTATCGATGAACTTCTTTTGTTCTTTTGCTTTTTTTGCTTGAGGTCTAATCATGAATAACCAGAATACCAAAATAATGGCACCCATCATAATCAATTGTACAGTACCACCCTGCTTAGGGTCGGCAGCTAAAATAGTCAACGCGTTCAATAACATATATTCTCTGTTTAAATGATTTGCAAATTAAAAGGAATTACTTGAAACTTACTTTCTGAATCTTTCCTTCAGCTACCAATTCTTTGTGAATATTATCTAAAATACCATTTACAAATTGTCCACTTTGAGCTGTACTATACTCTTTCGCTAAATCAATGTATTCATTAATAGTCACTTTGGTGGGAATAGTGTCAAAATACAATAATTCACATAAACCCATGCGCATCAATACCATGTCTAACTGAGCAATTCTCTCTGCATCCCAATTTTTCAATTTTGGCTTAATTAATTCTGCACAGTATTCTTTTTTATCAATGGCTGTTTTTAATAATGTTTTAGCAAACTCCCATTTATCAGGGCTCATGATTTCATTAAACTGAACCGATTTGGGCTTTTGAATATAAGTTAATACCAATTGCTCCATCATTTCTGCATCATCGTCCCAATTATTAAAATGCTCTTCTATATGAGAAATAAAATTTTCATTAGGTAGCATTAACTCGCTGAATATCAATCTTATAATTTCTCTCTCTTTGCCTTTGTCCCTGCTGTCTTCTGTTATATAAATTTGATAGGTAGGGCTTTCAGATAAAGCTTTATACACTTTACTAACCAGCTCTTTATCTACCAATTTTTCAGGATGGTCTTTCTCTAAACATTGCTGGTATCCCTTGTTTTCAAGTAGATTCCAAATAAAATCATTGCCTGCAATTTTGATATTTACATTGAGGTCTGCTGTGCTTGGAAGGTTTTTTGAAGCCCTTTTTTGTGCACTGGTTTCAGCATAACGGGCTACTTCTGCTATAAAATAAATCAGGTAAACAAAAAGTTCCCTGCTTTTATCCATTTGTTTTTCTAAAGTTTGAACGGGATGCTGAAACGTATTAGTGGAATCCGCGGCTTCAATCATATATAGCAACTGCATTACTTTTACGCGGATATTTCTTCTACTGATCATTAAACAAGAACTTTTTTTGAGCAGCGCGAAGGTAGGGATTTATCGTTTATTTTGGTTTGATAATTGTAGTTTCTGGTGAAATTTTGGCACTCTTGGTGGAAGGCCTCCGTTTGTTAGCATTAGAATTCTGTCAACAACAGCGTTTTCGCTCCCCATTTATTGCAAGTAACTGAAAAATTGGCTGAAATGACGCTCTGGCATAATTATCGCAATCACTCTGTAAATTTTAAACAACTAACCAAAATCAATAACGTATGGCTAAGAAAATCAACGTTACTCCTCTGCACGACAGAGTTCTTGTAAAGCCTGCTGCTGCTGAAGAAAAAACAGCCGGTGGAATCATTATCCCTGATACTGCAAAAGAAAAGCCACAACGTGGTGTAATTGTTGCTGCCGGAAAAGGTAAAACAGATGAGCCAATGACCGTAAAAGTAGGTGACACTGTATTGTATGGCAAGTACGCTGGTACTGAAGTTCAAATTGAAGGACAAGACTTATTGATCATGAGAGAAAGTGATCTTTTGGCAATTCTTTAATTATTATCATTTCTAAAATTGTAAAACTACAAATATGGCTAAGCAAATTTTCTTTGATATTGAAGCTAGAAATAAAATGAAGAAAGGCGTTGACACCCTTGCCAACGCTGTTAAAGTAACCTTAGGACCAAAGGGTCGTAATGTGGTTATTGAGAAAAAATTTGGTGCACCTTCTGTAACCAAAGATGGTGTTTCTGTTGCAAAAGAAATTGAATTAGAAGATGCAATTGAAAACATGGGTGCTCAAATGGTGAAAGAAGTAGCTTCTAAAACTGCTGATATTGCGGGTGATGGAACTACAACTGCAACTGTATTGGCTCAGGCAATCATCAGCGAAGGATTAAAGAACGTAGCTGCTGGTGCTAATCCAATGGATTTAAAGCGTGGTATTGATAAAGCGGTTGCTAAAGTGGTTGATAGCTTAAGAGCACAATCTCAAGCTGTTGGAAATGATTCTAAAAAAATTGAGCAAGTAGCTACTATTTCTGCAAACAGCGATAGCGAAATTGGCAAGTTGATTGCAACTGCAATGGCTAAAGTTGGAAAAGAAGGTGTTATCACCGTTGAAGAAGCTAAAGGAACTGATACTACTGTTGATGTTGTAGAAGGTATGCAATTCGATCGTGGTTATATCTCTCCTTATTTTGTAACCAATAGCGAAAAAATGGAAGCTGAAATGCAGAATCCATACATCTTGATCTACGATAAGAAGATCAGCGCTATGAAAGATATTTTACATATCCTAGAGAAAGTTGCTCAAACCGGACGCCCTTTGGTAATTATTGCTGAAGATTTAGAAGGAGAAGCATTGGCTACTTTAGTAGTGAATAAATTGCGTGGTACCATTAAAGTTGCTGCTGTTAAAGCACCAGGTTTTGGAGATCGCAGAAAAGAAATGCTTACAGATATTGCTATCCTAACTGCAGGTATTGTAATTAGTGAAGAGCAAGGGTTTAAATTAGAAAATGCTGACCTTACATATTTAGGACAAGCTGCTTCTATCACCATTGACAAGGATAATACTATTGTTGTGGGTGGTAAAGGTAAAAAAGCAGATATCACTGCTAGAGTTAACCAAATTAAGGCTCAGGTAGAGAATACCACTTCAGATTACGATCGCGAAAAATTACAAGAGCGTTTAGCTAAATTAAGCGGTGGTGTAGCGGTACTTTATGTAGGTGCTGCAACTGAAGTTGAAATGAAAGAAAAGAAAGACCGTGTAGACGATGCTTTACACGCTACAAGAGCTGCTGTTGAAGAAGGTATTGTACCAGGTGGTGGTGTTGCCTACATTCGCGCAGTTGAAAGCTTAGAGAAGTTAAAAGGCGCTAATGAAGACGAATTGACTGGTATTCAGATTGTTAAAAGAGCAATTGAAGAGCCATTGCGTCAAATTGTAATCAATAGTGGAATTGAAGGTTCTATTGTGGTTCAGAAAATTAAAGAAGGCAAGGGTGACTTTGGATTCAACGCTCGTACAGAAGTTTACGAGAACTTGTTTAAAGCAGGTGTAATTGATCCAACCAAAGTAACTCGTGTTGCTTTAGAAAATGCTGCTTCAATTGCTGCTATGTTGTTAACAACGGAATGTGTAATTGCAGATAAGCCAAAACCTGAAGCTCCTCATGCGCACGGTGGTGCTCCTGATATGGGCGGAATGGGTTATTAATACTATTTCAATCAATAGTTATACAGCCTCACCTGATTTCAGGTGGGGCTTTTTTATAAAACTATTTAAACAGTAGGTTTAGTCAATAAATAGTTTTTAAATCCCTTAGCCAAAAGGAACTGAGCAAATCCATAAGTAAGCATCACTATTACACCTAAGAAAACGTTTTTGTAAGCAAATATATTCAAAGACAAAACGGAATCAGATAACACAAATAATGCTGCTCCTGGTACAAAATAATTAATACCAAATTGTTTAGTTCCAGCATTACATGAAATCAATATGGAGCTAGAAAACATGGTTGCAATTACAATCATATATACTAGTACCGGCAAAAATAAATCTCCCAATTTGGGTGCTAAATGATTTAAAATGATGGCTCCCATAACGAGCACTACAATCCCTCCCATAATCGGTAAAAATGCATTACTGATTTTAAAGGGTTGTATATTTATAAATAATATAATGTAACAAAAATGAGCCAATATAAAACAGAGCATGCCTCCTATAAAAAACAGGTTTCCAGTATACAATAAAAATATATCACCTCCCCAAGATGCCAAGAAAGCCAATGCCACCAATCGGGTAGATAGTTTCAATTTTATTGTAGATGGCGCTAATGCTTCAGCTAAATACAAAAGCAATAATGGCATTAAAAGAATTTTTGTAATACATGCCATTTCTAGCTGTTCTGACCAAAGTAAAAAACAATGTACTAGTAATACCACCACATAAATTGGTGCAATCAATTTTCTTAGATTCATAATGGAATAATTAATACAATGGGTTGGAGTAATCTACGATTTTTAGCTTAAACTGACCTAATTTCGCATCATGCAAATGGACGACGAAGCATTTTTTGCCTTCTGGGAACTGAATAGTGAAAAAGAAAAAAGTAGCCGAAAAGCTTTTATGTTAGGCCTTTCTTCAGGTTTTGCCATTGGGGTTGTTGTGCTTGCCTTTATTTTATCTGGTTGGTATAAACGTGCCACTATGGAAGCCAACAGCAAAATGAGTGCATTTGTACTTTTCATGGCCATTTTAGGCATTTCTATATTCTTTGCATTCATGTATCGTAGGTTTAAATGGGAAATGAACGACCAACGATTTCAAGAAATTTTAGCTAAAAAACAAAAATTAAATACCAATGATGCAGCCATAAATAAAGGTTCTGCGTCTTAAAAAGAAAACTGAGAATGAAAAAATCACTGATTGCTTTGGGTTTATTGATCACTTTTGCTGTTTTATCATGCGGAAAAACCCAGGATACTGGCTGTACCCCTGTTGCGGTAGCTGCTGAAAAAGATGCCATGGTTAAATTTTGCACAGATAATAGCATTACTTATTCAGAACATCCAAGTGGTTTATTGTACCAAATTATCAATCCAGGTACCGGAGCTGCTTTAGACGCTACCTCTACTGTTTCTGCCATTTATACGGGTAAATTCCTTACTGGGGTTACATTTGAAGCCAATGCTACTCCTGCTACTTTTGGGCTTAATCAAGTAATAGAAGGTTGGAAAATTGGCATTCCTTTGGTTAAAAGAGGTGGTCGAATCCGCTTAATTATTCCTTCTGCTTTGGCATATTCATGTGTTGGTAGAGGCTCTATTCCACCCAACACCCCTCTTTACTTTGATGTTACTGTGAATTAATCGCTCATTCCCCTATCTTTGCCGTCCTGAAAAAATCAGGAATAAAACTTCGTAAACCGTTACTAATATGCAACTGAAAGGTTTAGTGCGTTTTTTTGCCATAGCACTTACATTGATTTGTCTTTACCAGTTATCATTCACTTGGTTTGTAAACAGCCATGAATCTGCAATGGAAAAGAAAGCCACTGAGTGGTTAAAACGTTTCCCAACAGCAGAACAACAATATCCTGGCAATAAGGAATTGCAAGCTGCTTACACTGATTCTTTAGAAGACCTAAAGAAAACAAGATTACTCCGTTTGTTAGACAGTACCAAAGACACCAAATTGGCTTTTGGTTTAACTACTTATCGTAGTGCCAAAGAAAAAGAATTGATGTTGGGTCTAGACTTACAAGGTGGTATGAGTGTTACCATGGAAGTGGGCTTAGATGGTTTAATTAAATCATTAAGTAACTACACTAAAGATGCTAATTTCAACAAAGCGTTGGATGCTGCTGTTGCAAGAAAAGCAAACAGTGGTGCAGATTTAATTACTTTATTCTTAGAAGAGTATAGTAAAGTAAGTCCTGATGGAAAATTGGCGCCATTCTTTACAACAAAAAGTGCTTCTGCTGTAAAAATTGAAGATTCAAATGCTAAAGTAGAAAACTATTTAAGAAAGCAAGCTGAAGCTGCATTCAATAATACTTTCAGAATCCTAAGAACCAGAATTGATCGTTTTGGTGTATCATCAAACAATATCAACCCTGATCCTGCAAAAGGCAGAATCAATATTGAATTGGCTGGTGTAAACGATAAAGATCGTGTAAGAAATTACTTGCAGTCTACTGCCAATCTTCAATTCTTTGAAGTATATACTTGGGAAAACAAAGATGTTCAATCAGGTATTGTTGCTGCAGACAAAGCCGTTCAAGATTATTTGACTGGTGCAGATAAAGTTGCAACTATTGTTGATACAACTAAAGCCGCTGCTTCTGTTCAGCCTAAAGGAGATACTAGCAAAACAGCTACTATTTCTTCAATGGCTACAAAAACAACTGCAGCTAAGACTGATTCGGCTGCTATCAAAGCAACAGAGAATCCTATTCTTCGATTGATGCAGTTGACACAGCCTTATCAAGCTGAAAATGGTCGTCCGGTATACCCTGCTGCCTTAGGTTATATTCAATCGAAAGACACAGGTACTTTAAATGATTACTTAGCAATGGAATCTGTAAAAAGCAAGTTCCCTTCTAACTTGGTATTCATGTATGGTAAAGCTGAATTAGATGATCCTAAAGCAAAAGACATCCTTACTTTATATGCAATCAAAACCTTAGATAATGGTCAAGCCGAATTAGAAGGTGACCGTATTGCAGGTGCATCACAAGATTATGATGAGCGTGGTAGAATTGCCATTAAAATGAATATGGATAAAGTTGGTTCTAATATATGGGCAAAAATGACCACTAGAAATGTGGGCAAGCCTATTGCAATTGTATTAGACAATTTTGTTTACTCAGCTCCTAACGTGAATGACCCTATTACAACAGGTAATTCACAAATCAGTGGTAACTACACAATCAAAGAAGCACAAGATTTATCTGAGATTTTAGAGAGTGGTAAATTACCAGCTCCTGCTAAAATAGTTCAAAGTCAAACAGTAGGGCCAACTTTGGGTAGTGAATCTATTAAAGGTGGTGCCTTATCTTTTGGTATTTCATTCCTAGTGATTTTTGCTTTAATGTTATTGTACTTTAACACTGGTGGATGGGTAGCTAACATTGCATTAATCTTAAACTTGTTATTCACTATTGGTGTATTAAGTGCCTTAGGATTTACCTTGACTGCTCCCGGTATTGCTGGTCTAGTATTAACCATCGGTATGGCAGTAGATACCAACGTAATCATCTTCGAGCGTATTAAAGAAGAATTGACCAAGGGTAAAAACTATTCTGCTGCTGTTAATGAAGGATATAAGCGTTCCTTGGCTCCTGTATTGGATGGTCATATTACTACGCTATTAACCGCTATAATCCTTGCGTACTTTGGTTTAGGCCCTGTATTAGGATTTGCTACCACTCAAATTATTGGTATCTTATTATCATTATTCTGTGGAATTTTAGTATCTCGTTTAATATCTGATTGGTACACCAACAAGAACAGACACTTCGAATATTTTACAGGTATTTCTAGAAAAATATTTAATCATGCCAACTTCAAGTTTATTGAATACAGAAAGTATGCTTACATGCTGTCTGCAGTAATCTTTGTTATGGGTATTGCTTCTTTCTTCCATGGTTTTGATGAAGGAGTTGAATTTGCTGGAGGTAGAAGCTATACAGTGAAATTTGACAAAGCAGTTGATCCTGAAATGATTCGCCAAGATTTAAAAACGGTGTTTGGTGAAGCACCAATTATTAAAACAGTTGATGTTAAGAATCAAGTAAATATTACTACTTCTTACAAAATAAAAGAAACTGGAAATAATATTGATGCTGAAGTAGAACGTAAGTTATACGAGGGATTAACTAAGTATTTACCTGAAGGAACTAGTTTTGATACATTTGAAAATTCTTATAAGCAAGGATCTCAAACCGTATTACCTACTATATCCGATGATTTAAAAGCAGGTGCAACAAAAGCTACCTTGTTTGCAGTAATTGTAATTTGTTTGTACATTTTTATTCGTTTCCGTGATTGGAGATATTCTTTGGGATCTATTGTTGCATTAATGCACGACGTATTCGTAACATTAATTGTATTTAGTTTCTTAAAAGATTTTGTTCCATTCCCATTAGAAATTGATCAACACTTTATTGCTGCAATTCTTACGGTGATTGGTTTCTCTATGAACGATACAGTAATTGTGTACGATCGTATTAGAGAAGATAGTGCAATGATGAAGGGAACGCCAAACGCAACCATCATCAACAGAGCTATTAATGAAACTCTAAGCAGAACCATTATGACTTCTGTTACGGTATTCTTAACCATTTTAATCTTATTCATTTTTGGTGGAGAAGTTACTAGAGGATTTGCTTTCGCTATGTTGATTGGTGTGGCTACTGGTACTTATTCTTCTATATTCGTAGCAGCTCCTTTCTTAGTAGATTTTGGTAAAGGAAGAGCTTTAGGCACAAAAGCTAAATAATCAAATAGACTGATAACAAAAATGCCTCGATGAAAATCGGGGCATTTTTATTTAATTCTTTTTTCGGTGGGATTATAGCTGCTGAATCATTTGAAGCGTTTACTATTTGTTACACCGCAAAAGAGGTTCCACATCCACAGGTTTTGCTAGCGTTAGGGTTGCTAAAGGTAAATCCTCTGCTATTTAAGCCACCTTGCCAATCTATTTCCATACCATATAGGTAAAGGCTGTGACTTTTATTCATGATGCATGGTATTCCCTCAATTTCGAAAAATTCGTCATCTTTTTCGGTTTGGTCAAATCCTAAGACATAAGTCATTCCACTGCATCCACCTCCTTTTACACCTACTCTTAAGCGTTGCGTAGAATCAAAGTTGGGTTCTGCCATTAGTCGCTTAATTTCTACAATTGCTCCCTCTGTCAAGGTTACAGGAATTTGAGTTGTAATTGCTGTTTCCATATTCACAATTTAAGCTACAAAGTTACCATTTTGCCCGAACCTTTTTCTCTTTAGGTTTACGATAGAAGGAAATCCTTATTCATCCCCTACCTTTGCACAAAGTATTGATAGAATGGATAATTCGGTGTTAATTACGGTAATAGTGGCTTTTTTTATTGCATCCATGGCAGGGTATTTAATTTACTTGCAGCGTAGGTTAGTAATTTATGAAAAACAACAGAACAAGGCAACCAGTCCACTCCCATTACAAGCTTATGAACGTTTATTATTATTGACGGATAGAATTGCTTTACCCAACTTAATTAATCGCAATACGGCCACAGCCATTTCATCAACAGAGTTACAATTGATGTACAATAAAATAATTCGGGAAGAATTTGATTTTAATGTAACCCAACAAATGTATATCAGTCCTGCCTCTTGGAAAGCAGTTAAAAATTTAAAAGAAAAAAATTTACAAATCATCAACCAAATTGGGCAGCAATTACCCGCTGAAGCAACTGGATTAGATTTGCAAAAAGCCATCATGCAATACTTAATGGCCAATCCTACAGCGGCTTTTCATGAGTTGGTGTCGGAAGCATTGAGTTATGAAGCCAAGCAATTATTGTAATATAAAACGAGTACCATGCCATCGAAAAAAACGACAGATAGTGGAATTGAAATAAAAGCTTGTTATACAGCTGAAGATATTGAGGCATTAAAATTAAGTGCAGAGATGCCAGGTGAGTTTCCTTATACTAGAGGTGTTCAAGCTGATATGTATAGGGGTAAGTTATGGACTATGCGACAGTATGCAGGATTTTCTACTGCAGAGGAAAGTAATAAGCGATACCATTATTTGTTAAGCCAAGGCGTAATGGGCTTGAGCGTGGCGTTTGACTTGCCTACTCAAATTGGATATGATAGCGATCATGCTTTATCTGAAGGTGAAGTTGGAAAAGTAGGTGTTGCCATTGATAGTTTAGAAGATATGGAGTTATTGTTCAAAGGTATTGAATTAGAAAAAGTAAGTACTTCAATGACCATTAATGCAACAGGTTTTATTTTATTAGCCATGTATGTAGCATTAGCTAAAAAACAAGGAGCCGATTTAAATAAGATAGCGGGCACTATTCAAAATGATATACTTAAAGAGTATGCTGCAAGAGGTACTTATATATATCCTCCCAAGCCATCTATGCGAATCATTACCGATATTTTTGAATGGTGCAGCAGTTCATTGCCCAAATGGAATACCATCTCTATTTCTGGATATCATATTCGAGAAGCAGGCAGTACAGCAGTTCAGGAAATTGCTTTTACCTTAAGTAATGGGAAAGCATACGTAGAAGCTGCACTTGCAAAGGGATTAGACATTAATATTTTTGGAAAAAGATTGTCTTTTTTCTTTAATGCACATAATAATTTGTTTGAGGAAGTTGCTAAGTTTAGAGCAGCAAGAAGAATGTGGGCCCGTATTATGAAGGACTTGGGTGCAACTGATGAAAAGGCAATGATGTTGCGTTTTCATACCCAAACTGGAGGGGCTACTTTAACTGCTCAACAGCCGTTAAATAATATTAGCAGGGTTACGATTCAAACCCTTGCAGCAGTACTTGGCGGCACCCAAAGCTTGCATACCAATGGTTATGATGAAGCATTGAGTTTACCTACAGAGGAAGCCGCTCGAATAGCTCTGAGGACACAACAGATTGTTGCTTTTGAAAGTGGTGCACCAGATACAGTTGATCCACTTGCAGGCAGTTATTTCGTAGAATCACTTACTGACGAAGTAGAGAATAAAGCTTGGGAATTAATGAATAAAATAACTGCAATGGGTGGCAGTGTTAGTGCTATTGAGCAAGGTTTTATGCAAGAAGAAATTGCACGAAGCGCATTCGAATACCAGCGCAATATCGAAAGTGGCGATAAGATTATTGTAGGGGTAAATAAATTTACCATTGATAAAGAAAATCCAGTTCCTGGATTCAAGATTGACGATAGTATTCGTCAACTTCAAACTGTTAAGTTAGCGGAATTAAAAAGCAAAAGAGATCAAGTAAAAGTTGATCAATGTTTAAGTGCAATTAAAGCTGCAGCTTCAGCTACAACCAACTTAATGCCACTAGTTGTAGAAGCAGTTGAAACCTATTGTACACTTGGCGAAATAGCTGATACACTTCGCCAAGTATACGGGGAGCATAGGTAATTTATAAAACGGTAATCAGTGCAAAAATTAGACCAGGTATATAGAATAATAAGGTAAGTAAAACGCTTATCCAAAAAGTACCATTGGCCGTTCCTTCATGTAGATAAACTGCTAATGGTGGAAGTAAAACAGCTAAAATGGCTAATAAAACTTTATCGTTTGAAGGAGTAGCGGTTGCTTTATTGGCTTTATACTCTTTCATCAAACTTTTAACTTCTTTTAATTTAGCTTTTCTGTCTACTCTAGACAAACTTTTAAACTGACTCATGGCGTCAGTTACTACTGCGTCGTCAATAGTTATAGTGTTACTAGAAGCAGAGGTCTTATTGGTTTCACCAGTTGTGGTTCCAACTGATGATGCAGTTGCAGTTGAAACATTTAGAACAACTGACAAAGCAAATAAATAAGTAATTTTTTTCATAAATATTTCGGTTTCCTTGAAGTTACACTAAGTTTAACAAAACTCTTTTTATATTTCTACTACATCATAAATTAATACAGGTATTCTGTAACTTAGGAATTCTTAATTATTTGCGCTATATGAAAAAAATGTTAACCCTCCTACTATTGTTGTCTGGAACTGTTATTGCACAACCATCTCAGGCAAGCCTAGAACAATTGTTTAAAGAAGAAAATGCCAAAGTAATCAATTGGCGCAGGTATTTTCATGAATTCCCTGAATTAGGAAATAGAGAATTCAATACTTGTAAAAAAGTAGAAGAAACGTTGAAGAGTTTCGGAATTAGTACACGTATTGTTGCAAAAACTGGCGTAGTGGGTGTATTAAAGGGGGGCAAACCAGGACCTGTTGTGGCTTTAAGAGCCGATATGGATGGGTTGCCTGTAGAAGAAAGAAACAGCCTAACTTTTGCCTCTAAAGCAAAAGGTGAATATAATGGGGCCACAGTTCCTGTAATGCATGCATGCGGACACGATTCACACGTAGCTATGTTACTAGGAGCAGCTGAAGTCTTAAGCAAAATCAAGAATGATATAAACGGAACAGTAGTATTCTTATTTCAACCTGCCGAGGAAGGTCCTCCAGGAACGGAAGAAGGTGGAGCTCCATTGATGATTAAAGAAGGCGCAATGGATAACCCTAAAGTGGAAGCAGTATTTGGGATACATATCAATTCAAAATACGATTTAGGTAAAATTTATTACAAGCCTGGATCTACTATGGCTTCATCCGATTGGTTTACAATTAAAGTAAAAGGCAAACAAAGTCATGGAGCCTATCCATGGAATTCTATTGACCCGATTGTAGTAAGCGCAGAAATTATTCAAGCATTACAAACTATCGTAAGTAGAAATATAGACATTACTAAATCACCAGTAGTAGTTTCAGTAGGTAAAATACAATCTGGTGTTAGATCTAATATTATTCCTGAAGAAGCTATTATGGAAGGAACTATTAGAACTTTAGATGATCAGGTACAAAAAAATGTACACGAAAAAATCAAGCTAATTGCAAAAAATATTGCAGAAGCTAATGGAACTACTGCTGAGGTTAGCATAGATACTAAAACATTAGTAACCTACAGCAATCCAGAATTAGTTGCAAGAACCCTACCCTCTTTGCAAACTGCAGCAGGTGGCGCAGACAATGTAAAGCTAACCAATTGGGTAACTGGTGCAGAAGATTTCTCTTTTTTTGGTACCAAAGCTCCTGCATTTTATTTTTTCTTAGGTGCAAGAGATCCCCAGTTTGCTAGTTTTGAAACAGCACCAGATCATCATACTCCAGGGTTTATGATCAATGATTCAAGATTAGATGTTGGTGTGAAAGCATTTGTGCACTTAGTTTTAGATTATGCAAAAACAGGTAAAAAATAAAGTGATGAAAAAAATACTTTTTTTGTTTCTATTAGCGAGTATACAAATTACTCACGCACAAGAGCAGTTGACGCCAGAAAAATTGTGGCAAATACAAAGGGTTTCTGCTTTGGGCATTAGTAAAGACAAACAGTATATTATTTTTTCAGTTGCCACACCTGATATTACTACCAATAAAAATAATCGCAAGAAATATAAAGTTCCAATTACCGGAGGGGCAGCACTTGAAATATCCAGCAATGAAGACCTTCTTGCGAATGATCGAATTTCTTCTGATGGCAAGTTTATCATATATTCAGATGAAGTAAAAATCAATAAAGTGGCAGGTAAAGAATTGTATCCAGACTTGCCTAAATCGGATGCTTATGTTTATACTTCTTTAAACTATCGACACTGGGATACTTGGGAAGACGGTGAATACAATCATGTATTTGTTGCGCCTTTTGCAAATGGGAAATCTTTACAAGGGAAAGACATCATGCCTAATGAACCTTATGATGCACCTACTAAGCCTTTTGGTGGTGATGAAGATTTTATATGGCATCCAGATGGGAAGCATATTGTTTATGTAGCAAAGAAAAAATACGGAACAGATTACGCAATTAGCACCAATACAGACCTCTATCAATACAATATAGAGACGGGTGTTACAGTTAATTTAACCAAAGCCAATAAAGGATATGACCTCTCGCCTCAGTTTAATCAATATGGTGTACTCGCTTGGATGCAAATGAAAAGAGATGGTTTTGAGGCAGACAAACAAGATCTTATTATATTGGCCAACAACAAGTATCCGGTAAATCTTACTGCGCATAGAGATGATATTCATGTAGAAGGATTTAAGTGGAGTGAAGACGGTCGTTCTTTATTTTTTTGGGCCCCTATCAATGGTACTTTGCAATTGTTTCAAGTGAATAATCCTGGACTCACTAAAATGTTGCCAGTGATTAAACAATTGACTTCTGGAGATTTTGATATAACAGGAATAGTTGCACAAGTGGGTAATAGTATGGTGGTTTCTAGAACCGATATGAATACGGCAGCCGAATTATACAAACTGAATTTGCAGAACAATCAAATGGAGCAGCTCACCCATGTAAATGACTCTTTTTATAGTAGCATTGCTAAATGCAAAACAGAACGAAGATGGGTGCCTACTACAGACGGGAAAAAAATGTTGGTTTGGGTGATATATCCACCAGGTTTTGATGCATCAAAAAAGTATCCAACCTTATTATATTGTCAAGGCGGCCCCCAAAGCCCATTGACGCAGTTCTATTCATTCCGTTGGAATTTTCAGTTGATGGCTTCACAAGGATATATTGTGGTTGCTCCTAACCGTAGAGGGATGCCTGGTCATGGCACTCAATGGAATGAAGCCATTAGTAAGGATCATGGCGGTCAAGTCATGAACGATTATTTATCGGCCATTGACGCAGTAAGTAAAGAACCATTTGTAGACAAGAATAGACTTGGATGTGTTGGGGCAAGTTATGGCGGCTACTCCGTATTTATGTTAGCTGGAATTCATAATAATCGTTTCAAAACTTTTATATCCCATGATGGAATTTTTGATACCAAGAGTATGTATGGTACCACTGAAGAATTATGGTTTGTCAATTTTGATTATGGGGGTGCATATTGGGATAAAAATCCCGCTGCGCAAAAAACTTATGGTGTTCAAAATCCCATCAATCATGTAGCTAAATGGAATACTCCTATCATGATTGTACAAGGTGGAATGGATTTTAGAGTTCCTATTGAGCAAGGATTGCAAGCTTTTCAAGCAGCCCAATTACGTGGCATTAAAAGTAAATTGTTGTATTTGCCAGGCGAAAATCACTGGGTGTCTACCGCTCAAAATGGATTAGTTTGGCAGCGAGAATTTTTTAAATGGTTGAAAGAGACTTTGTAGTAAATCTAATAAGACCTGATAAACTTCTAAAAAGCGAACCAAAGGGTTCGCTTTTTAATTAGTATAATTTCTTGCTCCAAATAGCAAACTACCTATTCTAACCATCTTACTCCCCTCTTCAATAGCCATTGCATAGTCTCCGCTCATACCCATTGATAAGACGGGTTCTTTTTCTGAATGCTCCAATATCCAAGATGTATTTTTAGTGAACAGGCTATTTAAATACTTGAATTCATTTCTAACTTTCATTTGATCTTCACTAAAAGATGCCATTCCCATTAATCCGCAGATTCTTACATTGAATAATTGATCTATCTGAGTGATTATTTCTTCTAGCTCTCTTTCATCTAATCCAAATTTTGATTCTTCTTCCGCAATATGAATTTGTAACAAGCAATCAATCACCCGGTTGTTTTTGATTGCTTGTTTATTGATTTCTTGTAATAATTTCAAACTATCAACACCATGTATCAAATGAACAAAGGGTGCGATGAATTTAACCTTATTGCTTTGCAAATGACCAATAAAATGCCAGCGAATATCTTTGGGTAATGCTGCAGATTTGTCAACTAATTCCTTCACATAATTTTCTCCAAAGTCTCTTTGCCCCAAATGGTATAATTCCATTAAGTCTTCATTAGGCTTTGTTTTGCTTACTGCTACTAAACAAGTTTTAGTGTTGGCCAATTCTTTTACTATATGTTGATATGCTATGGTATTTACAGGCATAATTGTTATTGATTAATTTACCAATTTTTGATGCAAAATGATATTTTCTAATAATAAAACATTGTTATATGCTGGGCAATAGTATTTGAATGTCCCCAACTTACTCGCAGTAAAAGATTTTTTTAATTGATTGGGTAGCATTGAAGCCATATTGGCAATGAAAAAAGAAAACTGTTCATCTTCAATTAATTGAGTCAAATTTAGTGTATTCTGTACCTCTATAAAATCAGGTTTTACGCCCCATCTTATTAAAGAAGAGGACAATAGAACTTGGTTCAAAAATGGTTGTCTTTTTTGTTCTAGTTCTTGAGCTTGCTTAATAAGTATTGGTTTAAACTTTTCAAGTTCTGGAATAGGTTTTAGTGCCATTAATCTAGACAGATGATATAAAATAATTGCTGTACTACCGTAATGCGGAGAAATAAAGGTTGGTGCAGTAAGATGCTTGTTTTCTTCTAAAATATTTACAATTACTTGCACACTTGATGAGTCTGCTTTTGTAAAGGGTAGTTTATATTCTTGAACAAAATAGAGCAGGTTACTAAGTACTGAAATATCAAAATCTACGGGCATTTTCTCGCCAAACCAAACCGAATAGGCAGGTAAATGGCTGAGTGAAGGCAAGGTATTATTGATTTTACCTTTACCTCCGTTTATATATTCTTGCATTAACAAATGAATATAGTTGGCAGTTTTTTCATTTGCATTCAGTGCCATTAAAGTAATGACCGTATCATCCATATCGTCTGGCAATGATTGACTCTTATTAAAAAGATTCATCCAGCCACTATTGGGAAAAATTTGTGCCGTGTCTGTTGGCCAAAAATTATACGTGTCTCTGCCTTTTCGATTTTTAAATTTCGTAAATACGGGTTTTGCATTTGAAGAAATCTGCTCAACCAGTTTTTGTTGGTAAGGGGTTAGCTGATCTTTAATCCTATCTAAAGTAAATACAATTAATCCGGTAAAGAATGGATTAATATCTGCTTTTTGCCGATCTTGATTCAACGCATAGGTTCTGTACGAAGGGAATAGTCCTTTAGGAAAAACGCCGTTTTCTTTTACTTGAAGCTGATCAATACGATGTAGTAATTGAGTAACAATGGTGGTATCAAAAGCGATGCTCTTATTCATGCATATTAAAAACAAGAATAAGAGCATGCTCCTAAATTTCATATACTTTACTTTAAAATACTTCTACTAATTACAATACGCTGAACTTCACTAGTTCCCTCATAAATCTGGGTGATTTTTGCATCACGCATCAATCGTTCAACATGGTACTCTTTTACAAAACCATAACCACCATGTATTTGAACTGCTTCAGTTGAAACCCACATGGCTGCTTCACTTGCAAACACTTTAGCCATAGAAGAACTCAATGTATAATCTAATCCATTGTCTTTTTCCCAAGCAGCTTTTAAACAAAGTAAACGAGCAGCTTCAATTTTGGTAGCCATATCCGCTAATTTAAATTGAATGGCTTGGTGATGCATAATTTCTTTTCCAAATGCTTTACGCTGCTTGCTATATGCCAATGCTAATTCATAAGCTCCGCTGGCAATACCCAATGCTTGAGATGCAATTCCAATTCTTCCTCCAGCTAAGGTTTTCATTGCAAATTTGAAACCGAATCCATCTTCTCCAATTCTATTTTCTTTTGGAACTATTACGTCATTAAATAAAATAGTATGGGTGTCGCTACCTCTAATACCTAATTTATTTTCTTTTGCAGCTACCGTTACACCAGGCCAGTTTTTCTCCACTATAAAGGCATTAATACCTTTACTACCTTTTGCAGGATCCGTTTGAGCAATGACTAAATATACAGAGGCTGAAGATCCATTGGTAATCCAATTTTTTGTTCCATTTAATAAATAATGATCTCCTTTGTCTTCTGCTGTTGTTTGCTGACTCGTTGCATCGCTACCCGCTTCTGGTTCACTCAATAAAAATGCGCCTATGTATAAATCATTGTCCTTTCTACCTTGTGCCAATGGGGTTAAATATTTTTTCTTTTGCTCTTCATTACCAAAAGTTTCTAAGCCCCAACAAACCAAGCTATTGTTAACGCTCATACTAACACTAGTACTTGCATCCACTTTACTAATTTCTTCCATAGCCAATACATAGCTAAGGGTATCCATTCCTGCTCCACCGTAATCAGGGCTTACCATCATACCCATAAAACCCAATTCAGCCAATTTCATTACCTGTTCGCGAGGATATTTCTGGTGCTCATCTCTCTCAATAACGCCAGGTTTACACTCATTTTGGGCAAAATCTCTTGCCGCTTTCTGAATCATCAAATGTTCTTCACTCAACTGAAAATGCATGGTTGTAAAATTTTATGGCGCAAAAATAAGCTAACAAGCGTTAGGATGTACGATGTTTTACAAAAAAATGGCTACTTCTTTGTTTTTGTAAATAAATTATTTGAGCAAGTAAAAAGTCCTTCTTTGGTTTTACTATCGAGATTGGTGTATTTGCCAGCTAATATACTTTGACCAATATAACCAGGATTATCCCCCTTCCCTAGCGGCCAATTCCCCACTGTGTTTTCAATTTGAATACTACTCAATTGTGCAATAGTTAAAGCAAAATCAGAGCAATTGTAATCGCTTAAATGATATTCATTGCTAATATTGTGATCGATGTATTCAAGTATTTTTTCAAATTGTTCTTTTGAAACAAATTTCCCCAATAATTGATCCCAAGTATGATAAGCATCATCCTTTATTACAGAATTAGCTTTTGGCATTAAAGGATTAACTGGAATCAATTGGCCCTCTTCAGGATAAAATCCCAATGTTTTACAAACTGCTGATTGATCTTTGTTGTATTTAATCAAAGAAATAAAGGAATGACCTACTTCCCCCAATCCGGTATTCGTATTTTTTTGACCGGGAATCGGCTGTTTAATAAGCAGTGCTAAAGCATAATGAGTTGCTTCTTTTTGATCTAAGAATGCTTCTACAATAGATGCTGTTTGTATTAATTCTGATTCAAACTCCTCGGTTCTTTCCAACTCTTTTTGGTTAATTTGGTCTTGTACCATCAACTCTAATATCTCGTCGTTAACAATGTTTTCTTTGATTTTATTTTCATAATTGCTATTGGTGCTAAAGAATGATATGTATCGCTTACCTCTTTTGGTAGCATTATATTTTGATTCAACCGAACCTGCTTTATAAAAGCAAGCCATAGCAGCAGTGAAATTGTTGTACCGAGCAAGTACAACTGCTAAATTATTGTACAAATGAGATAGAATACTTTGGTCTGTTACTGCTTCCTTAGTCTGAAGTACTTGATGTAATTGAACCAATGCTAGATGCGACTTACCATTGGCAATATGGCGATCGCTTTCCTTTAAAGCATTTATTATTTCAATATTGGGTAATAATTGTCCAGCTACCTCTGTATTTGCTAATTGCAAAATTAAAAACGCAATTAGCCAATATCTCCTTTTCATATTAATTGGTTTACTCCATTAGAAATATTTCTTTTGGAGATTAAACAAAATTTCTTTGCCATAAGGAGTCATACCCTTGGTGGTATCTTGTAAAAAATGTCTTTTAAAAGCAACAATAGCAGCTGTAGTATCTTTTATATCGAATCCTACAATTCTTAGGCCAATAATATGATTGAAACTAGTTGGAACAGTATCTCTAATTTCATCATACCATAACCCAAAGCCTTTTTCCGCTAATTGTTTCCAAGGGAATCGCCAATTGGGATCATTTTTTCGAGTTGGGGCAATATCACCATGTCCAATAAAATTGGCCGTAGGTATATTGTACGCTTTTTTAAGTTTACCTAATACTACCAATAAACTATTTATTTGTGCTTGTTCAAAATATTCAAAACCGTTGTTGTCTAATTCAATGCCAATTGAAGCAGAATTCATGTCCAATTGATTTCCCCATCTACTTACCCCTGCATGTTGACCCCTGAAATAGTCGTTTAACATCTGAAATACTTTGCCATCACTTCCAATCACATAATGCGCACTAACAGCAGTTCTGGGCAAAGTGAAAGTTTTTAATGTTTGATCAGTAGAATGTTGTGCCGTATGATGAATAATCACATAGCTGGGTTTGCGAATCCCAAAATTAGTTGTGCCAACCCAATAAGGAGATGGCGGAATAGTATCGTTTATAATTGATTGTTCAGGAATTGTGCCAATAGTAGCTAAGTAATTCTTTACTTGTTTTTTATAAACTTTATTGGTGGCTTTATATGGGTTCTTATTACAGGCTAATCCAATTAAAATTAAGCTTAATGCAATGAGGGCTTTGTTTTTCATATTCAATTTATAAATAGCTAAGTTATTGAATCCCGTTAATCGTACTTGGTTTTCTTTTCAGGGGTGTAATCCAATTGTTCTTTTAGTGCAGCTTCTGTTGGATTATTGGTAATGGATACCGCAATTTGAAATAACACTATGGCTGCTATGATTGATCCAAATAATTCTTCCCAATGCAGCCAATATCCCCAAAAACGGTACACACTTGCTTTTGAAGGATGTTCGGATTCAAATATAACGGTTACTTTTTCACCTGCTTGATACGATAATAATGGATAGGCTACATTAATTGAGTAAGCATTTATGCCAATTGAATAAAAAGCTTTCGGAATGATTTGATTCGTTGCACTGTCTTTCACCATTTGAATGGTGGCAGGATATTTTTCTCCATCAAAATAATCGGGTTGCCTAGTCCATAAGATATAAGACCCAAAGATGATTAAGTATAATATAATGAGTGATCTGTTCAAAAATAGTATTAAGGATTTGTAAAACAAAAGTCCTACCGGTTTAATTCGATAGGACTTTATATCAATTTATAGTTCAATAGGCATTGTATTATCCTGCAACTTGCTTGCGAATAATATTCAATGCACCACCCGCTTTAAACCATTCAATTTGTTGTGCATTGTAAGTATGATTCACTACAATTTGGTCTTCAGAACCATCTTTATGTTGTAACACAATGGTTAAAGGCGTTTCAGGAGCAAATGAAGTTAATCCTTCAATATTAATAACATCATCTTCTTGAATTTTATCGTAGTCGGCTTTGTTGTTGAATGTTAATGCCAACATACCTTGCTTCTTCAAATTGGTTTCGTGAATACGTGCAAAAGACTTTACTAAAATGGCACGAACGCCTAAATGACGTGGTTCCATAGCAGCATGTTCTCTTGAACTACCTTCTCCATAATTTTCATCTCCTACTACAATTGATCCAATTCCCGCTGCTTTATAAGCACGCTGTGTAGCAGGTACAGCACCGTATTCTCCTGTCAATTGATTTTTTACATTATCAGTTTTCTCATTAAAGAAATTAACCGCACCAATCAACATATTGTTAGAGATATTGTCTAAGTGTCCACGGAATTTTAACCATGGACCTGCCATAGAAATATGGTCTGTAGTACACTTACCCTTTGCCTTAATCAACAGCTTTAATCCCTTTAGGTCTGTACCTTCCCAAGCCGCAAATGGATCTAATAATTGTAAACGCTTGCTAACTGGATCAACTTTAACGTTTACAGCACTTCCATCTTCTGCAGGAGCTTGGTATCCTGCGTCTTCAACTGCAAAACCTCTTGGAGGTAATTCCATTCCGGTTGGTTCATCTAATTTTACCTGCTCACCTTTTTCGTTAGTAAGGGTATCGGTTAAAGGATTGAAGGTAAGGTCTCCTGCAATCGCTAAAGCGGTTACCAACTCTGGGCTGGCAACAAATGCCATGGTATTCGGATTGCCATCTGCACGTTTAGCAAAGTTTCTATTGAAACTATGTACAATAGTGTTGCGTTCTTGCTTTTCAGCACCTACTCTATCCCACATTCCAATACAAGGCCCACAAGCATTTGCAAATACAGTAGCGCCAATTTTATCAAAAACTTCTAAGAATCCATCACGCTCGATGGTATAACGCACTTGCTCACTACCAGGGGTAATGGTGTACTGTGCTTTTGGCTTTAATCCTTTTTCATCTGCTTGACGAGCTAAACTAACTGCTCTACTAATGTCTTCGTAAGAGCTATTGGTACAGCTACCGATTAAACCCACTTCTACTTTTGTAGGCCAACCATTTGCAGCTGCAGCTTCCTTCATTTTTGAAATAGGTGTAGCTAAATCTGGTGTAAATGGACCGTTTAAGTGGGGCTCTAACTCACTCAAATTGATTTCAATCACTTGATCAAAATATTTTTCAGGTGAAGCATATACTTCAGCATCAGCATTTAAATAAGCTTTAATACCATCAGCCAAATTGGCTACTTCTTCTCTACCGGTTGCTTTTAAATAACGGCTCATGCTGTCGTCGTAACCAAAGGTTGAAGTAGTAGCACCAATTTCAGCTCCCATATTACAAATGGTTCCTTTACCAGTGCAGCTCATGGCCACAGCTCCTTCTCCAAAATATTCTACAATAGCGCCAGTTCCACCTTTTACAGTTAATATTCCAGCAACTTTTAAAATAACATCTTTAGGAGCAGTCCAACCGCTTAATTTACCGGTAAGTTTTACGCCAATAAGTTTAGGCCATTTTAATTCCCAAGGCAATCCTGCCATTACATCACAAGCATCCGCGCCACCAACACCTACTGCAATCATACCTAATCCACCAGCATTTACTGTATGTGAATCGGTTCCAATCATCATTCCCCCAGGGAAAGCATAGTTTTCTAACACTACTTGGTGAATAATACCAGCACCCGGTTTCCAAAACCC
Organism: Sphingobacteriia bacterium 24-36-13; assembly: GCA_002281875.1. Taxonomy (GTDB): domain Bacteria; phylum Bacteroidota; class Bacteroidia; order Chitinophagales; family Chitinophagaceae; genus Sediminibacterium. The sequence goes on from NCHN01000007.1 coordinate 70,302, forward strand.
AATTCCATATTTATTAGAAACAGAAGCCAAGAAGTCGTATACTTCTTTACTTTCTGCGTTTGCCACTTCAAGGTCTTTTTTAGCTTCATTTTTGGCTGTGATTAAGTGATCACAATGCACTGTAGATGGAACTGCTGCTTGCTTGCGACCAGCTTGCATGAATTGCAATAAGGCCATTTGAGCGGTTGCATCTTGCATAGCAACTCTGTCTGGAGCAAAATCTACATAGCTATTGCCTCTTTCAAAATTAGCAATAGGTTGGTCTGCATGTAAGTGTGCAAATAGGATTTTTTCAGATAAAGTAAGTGGTCTACCTAATACTTTTCGGGCATTATCTACTTTGGCAGGCATTTCTGCATACACTTTCTTAATCATGTCAATGTCAAAAGCCATAAAGAAGTAATTTTATATTAATTGAATCTTTGCGTAAGCAGGGCAAATTTACTAAAAAACGAGCTTAGGTTAAAATGGATTTATCAATTAATATGCACATTATTGATAATTTAGTAGTTAACTTTAACTGTTATTAAGAAATAGTCAACCATGCAAAAAATTAGAGAATTTTTAGAATTACAGGCTTTTGGGGTATGTTCCTCCATCGGTGTTAGACTAGGAATTGCGTCTACCAAAATTCGCATGTGGTTTATCTACATCTCATTTTTAACAATGGGGTCTCCCATTATCATATACATGATACTGGCTTTCTGGAAAAACATTAAAAATTATGTTTTTGCAGCTAGAAGAAACCCACTGAAATACTACTAGTTTTATTTGCCTTTGTTTTTCAGTAAATAATTGAATCCAACACTTAAGTTGGTGAGTGGCGAACTAAAGAATCCAGCGTTAAATGTTATACTATTATTTTTGGTTAGTGTGCCAGTATTGTCTTTTACAACGCTGTTTGAATAACTTAAATCTGCAAAACTAGTATTGGGCTCTAAGTTGATCACCAATCGATTAGAAATTTGATAGCTAAGAACTGGTGCAATTCCAACTGTTGCTGAATAGGCATTTGTTTTTATTGGATTGGGGACGTTTTTCTGCGCATTATTTTGAATATTTAAATTTCCACCTATGCTTAACCCAATGAAAAGTTTTTTGGCAATTTCTTTAAAGTGAACCTGGCGATACCCTGCGTTAAATCCATTGCCTACATTCGAAACTTCTTGATTATTATTGATATTTTTATTATTACTATAATTATACCCTAAACTAAAAAAAGACAATACATTTCTTTTAACAAACTTACCATATCCGATACCTACACCTAAGAAAAGATTCTTTTGTTGGCTCGAAAAGTTAGGTTGGCTTTTGCTTGAATTAGGGCTTAGGTTAAATGACCCGCTAAACAATTGTTGGTTCGCTTCACCAAATTGAGCATTAACTAAATTGCTGAGAACAAAAAAGGAAATGGTTAAGAGTATCGTTTTCTTCATATTGAATAATTGAATTCAAAAATGATGATTTATACTGAAACCATTTCCTTTAAAAAAGTTAATATGGGTGTCAATTACCCTTTTTTTACTTCTTTAGCCCAAGTATCTTTTAATGTAACGGTTCTATTGAATACCATTTTGTTAGAAGTGCTATCTGCATCTTGTACAAAATACCCTTTTCTTAAAAATTGGAAAGCTTTATCGGATGCATCATTGGCTAATGCTGGTTCTGCATATACATTTGACAATACAGTTAATGAGTCAGGATTGATATGGTCTTTAAAATCACCTTCTGCATTGGCAACATCTTCTACTTTAAATAAGCGATCATACAATCTTACTTCCGCATGTATGGCATGAGAAGCGCTCACCCAATGCAATGTGCCTTTTACATGAATACCTGATGTATCATTACCACTTCTGCTTTCGGGTATATAAGTACAATGCACTTCAGTTATATTTCCATTGGCATCTTTAACAACTTCCTCGCATTTAATGATATAAGCACTTTTTAAACGAACCATTTGACCTGGTGCTAAACGGAAATATTTTTTAGAAGGAATTTCCATAAAATCATCTTTCTCAATCCATATTTCTTTGCTAAACGGAACAGTTCTAACTCCACCGTTTGGATCTTCTGGATTGTTTTCACTAGTTAGTTCTTCTTCCGCTTTATCATAGTTGGTAATAACTACTTTAAGTGGATCAAATACGACCATTCTTCTAAGGGCTGTTTTATTCAACTCCTCTCTAACACAAAACTCCAATAAACCAACATCAATTAAATTGTCTCTTTTTGCAACACCAATTCTATCGCAGAATTCTCTAATGGCTGCTGCTGGATATCCTCTCCTTCTCATACCACTGATGGTACTCATTCTAGGGTCATCCCAACCATTCACCATTTGCTCGTTTACCAACTGTAATAGTTTGCGTTTACTCATAACAGTATACGTCATGTTTAAACGAGCAAATTCATATTGTTGTGAAGGGAAAGTCGCTAATTTTTCAATACACCAGTTGTACAAAGGTCTATGGGGAACGAATTCTAAAGTACAAATGGAATGCGTGATTTTTTCAATGGAATCACTTTGTCCATGAGCAAAATCATACATTGGATACACACACCACTTATCTCCAGTTCTATGATGATGCGCATGTTTGATTCTATAAATAATGGGGTCTCTTAATAACATATTGGGAGACTCCATATCAATTTTTGCTCGAACTACTTTTGCGCCATCTGGAAATTTACCTGCCTTCATTTCTTCAAATAAAACCCTGTTTTCAGCAGGCGTTCTATTGGCAAATTCATTTCTCTTACCCGGAACAGTTGGGGTTCCTTTTTGTAAAGCAATTTCATCGCTCGTGCTATCGTCTACATAAGCCAATCCTAGATCAATGAGTTTTAAGGCCATTTCATACAACTGATCAAAATAGTCGGAAGCATATAATTCATTAGCCCATTCAAATCCTAGCCATTTAACATCGTTCTTAATACTTTCCACGTATTCTGTATCTTCTGTCACAGGGTTGGTATCATCAAAACGAAGATTGGTAGAACCACCATATTTTTTAGCTAAACCAAAATTCAGTACAATACTTTTAGCATGACCAATATGTAAATATCCATTTGGTTCAGGTGGAAAACGAGTGGTGATCAATTCGTGTTTTCCGCTGGCTAAATCAGATTCAATAATCTCTTCTATAAAATTCAAACTTTTCTCTTCGCTGCTCATTCCCTAGTTATTTCTTGAATTGGTTGGTTTATAATTGGCTATAAAATTAATTGAATTTATCATGTCTGTATGCAAAATTCTATCAGCATCGTTAAAGGCCACTACTTTTCTAAATTCGGTCATTAATTCTTCTAATATAGGAGAAGTCTTAGCTGGTCTTCTAAAGTCTAGTGCCTGAGCTGCTGTCAACAGTTCTATTCCTAATACTTTTTCTACGTTCAGCATTAATCGATAGCATTTAGTAGCAGCATTTGCACCCATACTTACATGGTCTTCTTGGTTATTGCTACTTGAAATACTGTCTACAGACGCCGGGGTGCACAATTGTTTGTTTTCGCTCACAATTCCAGCAGCAGTGTATTGTGGAATCATAAAACCCGAGTTCAATCCTGCATTTTTAACTAGGAACATAGGTAGATTACGCTGACCAGAAATCAATTGGTAAGTTCTTCTCTCCGATATACTGGCAATTTCACTCATAGCAATACACAAATAGTCTAGGTTAATGGCCAGGGGTTGTCCATGAAAATTACCCCCACTCACAATCAGGTCTTCATCTGGGAAAATATTTGGATTATCTGTAACAGCATTTACCTCTTGCATAAACACGCTTAAAACATGTTTAAAAGCATCCATGCTTGCTCCATGCACTTGAGGGATACACCTAAACGAATAGGGATCTTGAACCTGAGATTTAGTTTGATTGGCTATTTCACTCCCATACAAATAACATTGAATTTCTGCGGCAGTTTCGATTTGACCTTGATGCCCCCTTATTTTGTGGATGGAAGGATGATAGGGTTCCGTTACACAATCAAAAGCATCAATTGACAAAGCAGCTATTAAGTTGGCCATTTCCAATAACTGTTCTGCTTTTTTTAAACAGTGCAAACCATATGCATTCATAAACTGTGTGCCATTAATTAAAGCAAGACCTTCTTTGCTTTGTAAGTGTATTGGCTCCCAATTCATCTTTTTTAAAGCAGCTGATGCAGGTATTTTCTCTCCTTTAAAATAGACATCCCCTAGTCCTAATAAGGATAAACTTAAATGACTAAGGGGTGCTAAATCGCCTGATGCGCCCAATGAACCTTGCGTGTAAATAACAGGTAAAATGTCATTATTATACATGTCCATTAAGCGAATAACTGTTTGAATTTGCACACCACTATGCCCATAACTCAACTGCTTAATTTTAAGCATCATCATTAGCTTTACTATCTGTTTTGGAACTTCCTCCCCTAACCCACATGAATGAGACACAATCAGATTATATTGTAATTGTTCAATCTGATCTAAACTAATTTGTACATTTTGTAAGTATCCAAAACCAGTATTAACCCCATAATACATTTTGCCAGGCTCTTGCATTTTTTGATTCAAATATTCTCTACAGCGCATTATTTTTTCATGCGCATCAAAAGTGATGGAAACAAGTTGGTCGTAGTCTAATAAATGCTTGATTTGCTGAAATTGCAGTGGTTTACTATCGAGGGGTAAATAATTATAGCTCATTAAGGCAATCGTTTGGTGCAAAGTAAACTGTTTTACAATTTATCGCACCAATTTGGCTTCTTGTTTGATTTAGTAAAAAAAAATCCTTTATTTTGCACCTCCAAAACTGGTTCGGTAGCTCAGCTGGATAGAGCAACTGCCTTCTAAGCAGTAGGTCATTGGTTCGAATCCAATCCGAATCACGGTATAACCAACAAATAAAAACCCTACAAGAATTTGTAGGGTTTTTATTTAGGACTAAACAGGCCATGATTACTCTGCAGCAACCAATTTGCTCGTGCTCCTATATAAATAACTAGAATAAATATGCCTTCTGGCAAATCTACCCGGGGTTTCGGCATTAATTAGTTTTACATAAATGGCTTTGGGAACCCCAAAGTATTCATATTCATTTCCATCTTCGAAAATAATTTTGAGTACTTCTGACTTGTAATCAAAGTCTACAATGCTAGAATTATTAGTGGTTTCAGTGTAATCTGCCAATGTTAGTTCCCTTGTTTCAGGCGCGATACTTACCAGAAAATGGTACGCTTGTATAATTTTCTTGCTTTTTTCTTCAGCATCTAGCTTTAGATCTGGGGTGTCAGAAAATTTGTCGGGATGCCACTCTTTCATTAACCCTCTATATATTGTTTTTAACTCTTTAAGGCTGGTTGTTTCAGTAGCCCCTAATAATTTTCTGTAACTTAAAATTTGTCTCATAAATATTTGATGCGGGTAATTTTTACCCAAATTGGGCGCAAAGGTACCGTATTTAAGGTTAATATATGTTTCAATACCCTTGCTTCAGTTGTTTTTGTTAATTTGCCTCATGAATGTTTTAATGGAAAAAGGCTGGAAAGAAATATTGGCGAAGGAATTTGAGAAGCCTTTTTTTCTGCAGGTTGTTGCACATTTAAGAACAGAGAAAGCAACTAAGGAAACAATTTATCCTCCGGGGCCGCTCATTTTTAATGCATTTAATTCGACTCCTTTTAATGAACTGAAAGTGGTGATTCTAGGTCAGGATCCCTATCATGGACCAGGTCAAGCGCATGGATTAAGTTTTTCTGTTCCAGATGGAGTAAAGCCTCCGCCTTCTTTGGTAAATATCTACAAAGAATTACATAAAGACATAGGAATGCCCATTCCCACAACTGGCAATTTGCTCCCATGGGCTAAACAAGGCGTTTTATTGCTCAATGCAGTGCTTACCGTAAGAGCCAATGAGCCTGCTAGTCATGCTAAAATTGGTTGGATGGGTTTTACAGATAGCGTTATAAGAAAAATATCAGTAGAAAAAACAGGAATTGTTTTTTTGTTATGGGGTAAGTTTGCACACGAAAAGCAAGCGTTGATAGACGAAACCAAACATTATGTATTAAAAGCAGCCCACCCCTCTCCTTTTAGTGCAGACAAAGGATTTTTTGGATGTAAGCATTTCAGTAAAACCAATGAACTCTTAGTACAGCAAGGAATTGACCCTATCAATTGGCATTTATAATGCAGGTTATATTAGTCGTTATTATAAAAAATAAGAATGAAATTATTTAAAGATATTTTTGCTAGAGTTTGGGCCTTTTGGGGGTTGATTAGTTTTATAGGTACTTTTTTGATTATACTTATTCCATCCTTACTAACTGCATTAATTCCTGATCCTAAAGGGATGGGGTATTTTATTCAACTTGCTAGATTGTGGATGAATACTTGGTTGTTTATGATTGGATGCCCTGTTTCTGTTAGAGGTAAGATTCACTTTAAAAAGGGCCAAACCTATATTGTTACTTGTAATCATAATTCATTATTAGACATTCCACTTTCCTCTCCTTTTATACCAGGCGCAAACCAGACCATTGCAAAGAAAGAGTTTACTAAAATTCCTCTTTTTGGATGGTATTATGAAAGAGGATCTGTAATAGTAGATCGCAAAAGTGATGCAAGCAGAAGAAAAAGTTATGAACTCATGAAAGCCGCACTCCAAAAGGGTTTTCATATGTGTATATATCCCGAAGGAACTCGTAATAGAACTTCCGCGCCACTAAAGCAATTTTATGATGGCGCTTTTAAGTTGGCAGCAGATTCAGGTTATTCAATTATACCTGCTGTTATTTTAAATACCAAGAAAGCATTGCCGGCAAATCGATTTTTTTATTTGATGCCCCATCCATTAGCCATTCATTTTTTAGAACCCGTTGAGGTAAATGGACAATCGGCTGCTGTTTTAAAGGAGCTTGTATACAATAAAATGGCAGAGCATTACTTAAAGCACACCAATTAAAAGTTAGAGAAGGTTCTACTTCTGTTGATTCTTAAATCTCTTAAAATACCCGATTTAGGGTTTACGGTAATATTGAATGATCTAAATAATCCAATTGGGGTAACATTAATAGACAATTGCCAACAATGCATTTCACGGGTAATAAATGTACTTAGTTGCTGTAGGTTTCCTCTTGTAATATCATAGAACCCTGTTGCCCCAACTTTCCATTTATCGGTGAGGCTAAAGTCTCCATTAAAATTAAAAGTGGAAAATGTTTGAGTAATAAATCCACTATAATCAGGGGCTAATACTCTAGTAAAATTGAATGAGTAAGCAATGGAAAGATTCCATGGAATATTGAAATCAGTAAACTCAGCCGGATTGGCCCTTGCAAATTGTAATTGTCTTTGCTGTTCATCTGGGGTCATAAATGGATCTACCGGAATTTCTTTGTCTTTCTCTTCTTTTCCATCTTTTGATTTACTCCTAAAAGATGTAGAGATGGCCACGTTGCCACTTGTTATTCTTCCAAATTTAAACTTAGCGGGATCCCATAAAATCTGCTTTGATCTAAATCCTCTATTATCAATATCATATGGATCCAAGTTGGCACTTGCTGTAATATTTACTTTTTCAAAAAGGGTACTTCTTGCATAGAAATTAAAATTTCCTAACTGAAAACTATCTGCTAAGAAATTGTAATTAGAATTGAAACCAAAGCCATCAATCAATTTTATTTTTTTGCCAGCTTTATCTGCAGTGTCTTGCTTGTTTTTAGTTTTCATTTCAAGCAAGTTATCAATACCAAAACCTATACCTCCGAATGCGCCTTCTCCAAATGCCCCTAGTATTCCTCCATCAAATTGAGACACTCTTAATGTTCTGTTACTTGTATCAACCTTTAAATTGTAATAGTATTTGGCATTCATATCGGGTTGATAGTTAACAGATATGGTAGGCCTTATTTCATGACGTATAGCAACAATATTACTGGTAGGTTTAAACTTGTATGTACCGAAAATACGCGTGTTTGCAGCTATGCCGAAACTCATTTGTCTGGCAGCATAAAATCCACGTTGAATTACCGTATCAACTTTATTGGTGGTATTGTTCCAAGACCTGAAATTTCTTTGGCCGTACCATCTTTCTGAATAAGATACACTTGGTGCTATTGTTATTGGCCCTAATGAAGGAAGTGATAATGTAATAGGGATACTATGCTGCGCACCATATTGTAAAGTATCTAATATTCTTCTAATACTAAATGCGGTATCGTAAAATGAAATTTGGTTTTGAAAGTTTCCACTATATCCAATACCTATTTTTTCATACCATTTACCTGATCCAACTTGATCTTTAGATTGAAAAGGATAAAAAGTTACCACGTTAAAGTTAACCGTTGGCAAATTCATATTTACCAATCTTAGGTTGTTGTTTTGGTTGTGATTTAAGTTAACCGATAAATTGTATTTGCCCTTCCAATCTTTGCTATAACTAATTGAAGAGCTTAACTGATTCTGAAAATTAACAAATGGGTTATTGAGTAAGGTTTGGTTAAATCGGCTGCTACCAAAATTGACGTTTGCTGAAAAATTAGTTCCTGGTCTTGCTCTAGAATCTCTATTATGCGACCAATTAATCATGAATGATCTGCTCGAATTAAATTCGTCTTTAGATAAAGTGCTCCTATTTAAACTCTTGGTATTCTGAAAAGTAATATTCAAATTGCCCGTATAAGCGTATCGCTTTATATACTTCGAATTAATATTTAAGTTCCACCCTCCAAACGAATATAAATTAGATCGTAAGGTTACGTCCATTTTTTCACTCAATACAAAATAATAACCTAATCCTTCTAAGCCCAAACCAAAATCGGGACTAGCTGTAAAGGCCGGCGGCAATAATCCCCCATGCCTCCCCTTGTTTAAAGGGAATATACCAAAAGGTATACCTATGGGCATAGGAACGCCTTCAAATTCTGGGAATGATGGACCAGCAATCCCCATTTTATTGTTGATGATTTTCATTTTACTGGTTCTGAAATTGTAATGGGGTACGTCTAAATTACAAGTGGTAAATCGAGCCCTTTTTGCATAGACTTCAGTTCCACTTATCTTTTTTAAATCTATTGCATTCACATAAATTTCACCCTCTTGAAAAAAAGTATTTTTAGTTAATCCCTTTCCCGATTTCATGTTGTAAAAAATGGTATCGCTAATCGACTTCATTTCTCCTTGAATAAACTGTGGTTTACTTGCCGGATTACCAGAAGAGTCTTTTGATCCATATGCTTGAACCATTTGAGATCGCTGGTCATATTTTATAGTTGCAGCATCTAGCTTAAGATCAGTATAATCAACTTTAGCTTTACCATATAAGAAAAATTCTCGGGTAGAAATGATCAGTACACCAGAATCTTCTGCGTTGTATTTTATAGGGGCATCAATAGAATCTTTAGAAATTTTTAACGTATCAGTTTTAATTCTCATACTGTCTTTTAGAATAGGCTTAGATAGCGTATCCTTAAGACTCTTAGCTGCATTAGTAGCTATGGTTTGCGCCTGCAGATTAAGCGATAGAAATGTTAATATCCCCAAATACAGGAACAGAACAATAGCCAGCCTTGTTTTTACGTTAATTTTACTTATCCTGTTCATGGTGCTGAAGACAAAATTAAGGTCTAAAACCGTGTAAATAGAATTTTAGGTCTGATTCCTTAATGAAATGATATGATTAAAAGACATAATGCTGCTTTCTATCTGTTAAGTTTTGCATTCCTCCTGTTTACCTCATTTACAGATAAGCAACCTGTACCTCAACAAAAACAGCCTTTAAAGCGCATTATTATTGATGCTGGTCATGGCGGAACTGATGTTGGTGCAAAGGGAAGGTATTCTACTGAGAAAGATTTATGTTTAGCAATTTCTTTAAAGTTAGAGAAGATGATGAGTCAGGAAATTCCTGATGTGGAATTGGTTATGACTAGAACAACAGATGTTTACGATGATGTAGTAAGAAAAGCTGAAATAGCTAATCAGGCAAAGGGCGATTTATTTCTTTGTATTCACGTAAATAGTGCTAGGCCAATTAAACAAACTGAATTTATTGGCTATAAAACGGTAACGGCTTATAAAGGAAAGGGTAAAAAGAAGAAAAAATATACCAAAAAAGTGAAGGACTATAGAACTTGGTATTTACCCAATCCGGCTAAAGGAACTGAAACTTTTATTTACAACGTAAATAAAACAAGTGGCCGAATGAAGGCATTAAGTCAAGGCGATGACTTTAGTATGGATAGTGCTACCCAACAAGAAATGAAGTTGTTTGAGCAGAACGATCCAGCTAAAATGATGTTACTGAGCATGAAAACCCAAACTTATTTTCAAAGAAGTGCCGATTTAGCCCTAACCATTGAAGATGAGTTTAAAAAGGTAGGTAGAATTAGTAGAGAAGCTAAACAGCGCAATGAGGGTATTTTTGTACTACATGCTGTAAATATGCCAGCTGTTTTAGTAGAAACTGGCTTTATTTCCAATCCAGAGGAAGAAGACTATTTGAATAGTGAAGAAGGGCAAAAAGAGATATGCGAAGTCATCATTAAGGCAGTAAAGCGATACAAATACTCTTTAGAAAAGCAATTGACCAATTCTGGATCAAGTAATAATAGATAATAGCTTACCCGATTATTCTTAAAACGAACGAAGAACCTTAAATTTGTTCTTGACTTAATTAATGTCTTATCAATGACTGTATCGAACGAAACAAAAGTAGGTGCGCTTACTGCAGTGGCTATTACTTTACTTATATTAAGCTTTAATTTTTTAAAGGGTAAAACCCTACTGAAGAGTGGAAACTATTTATATGCTAAATATACAGACACTAAAGGAGTTAAAATTTCTAACCCCGTTTATGTTAACGGATTTCAGGTTGGAGCTGTTGCAGACATTGAAAATGCAGACCCAACCCTACAATCTTTAATTGTTGCAATCAAGTTGACCGATGTGTATGATATACCAGCCAATTCTATTGCTGTTATAAATGAAAACCCATTAGGAACTCCAAGTATAGAAATCAAGTTGGGAAATAGTAAAACATTCTTACAACAAGGGGATACTTTGCAAACCGCAGAAAGCAAAGGTTTATTGAGTGGAGTTATGGACAAATTAGGCCCAGTTACCGCACAATTAGAAAAAACTATTGCAACACTAGATGTAGTATTAAAAAATATTAATTCTGTCTTTGACCCACAAACTAAAAATAATTTACAAGCAGTTATTGCCAATGTAAATAAGACTACAGAAAGTTTAGTTGTTTCTTCTGCGTCATTGCAACAAATGTTGAATCAACAAACTGGTGTTCTTGCCCAAAGCATGAATAATGTAAATAAGTTTACAAAGAACCTAAGCGATAATAACGAAAAAATATCTCAAACGCTTACCAACGTAACAAAAACATCAGAGAATTTTGCAAAAGCAGATCTTGCAGGATCAGTTGATCAGTTAAAATTGGCAATAGGAAATTTAAACAAGCTGGTAGATAAAATTAATTCTAACGATGGTAGTTTGGGTAAATTGATTAATGATAAAACACTGTATAACAATCTTAATAATACCATAAAAAGTGCCAATATTTTGGTGGATGATTTGAGGGTTCATCCTAAACGTTATGTAAATATTTCGGTATTTGGTAAAAAAGATAAGACTGGACCATTAATGGCTCCATTGGCTGATTCGGTAAAAGAAAATCAATAAATGACTAGCAGATTTATATTACTAGTTCTATTTAGTTTTGCTTTTGGTTTTTCCTTTGCGCAAAGACTCCCCTCAGATACTGCCAACCCAGAGGGAAAAAGAATAGATATTTTATATGCAGATAAATATAATTATCAAAAAATTGATTCCCTAAATGAATTTGTCTCTTTAGTTGGAAAAGTTAAAGTACAACAAGACAAAGTCATTTTTTATGCAGACAGTGCTGTTTTAAATAGACAGTTAAATATTCTTGAAGCATTTGGAAACGTACATATTAATGATGCGGATAGTATTCATACTTATGCGCAATATCTTCGTTATTTAGGTAAAGAAAAAAAGGCATTTCTGCAGAAAAAAGTTCGATTAACAGACGGCAAGGGCGTTTTAACTACTGAAGAATTAGAATACGATGCCACTGTAAAAATTGGAACATATTTAAAAGGGGGCAAACTAGTAAATAAAAAATCCACTTTAACCAGTCAAGAAGGTTATTATTATGGTGATACCAGGGATGTGATTTTTAAAAGAAAGGTAGTAATGATTGATCCAGATAATAAAATTACTGGTGATACATTGCAATATAATACTGGAACAGAAATTGCCACATTCACTTCTCCTACTATCGTTTACAATATAAAAGACAAACGTACCATAAAAACAAGGGAAGGTTTTTATGATATGAAAAATAAAAAAGCAGAACTATATAAGCGCTCGGTTATTGAAGATAGTTCCGCTGTTTTTACAGCCGATGAAATGGCATTTGATGATTCTACTGGTTTAGGGGAATTCAGAGGCAATGCAGTCTATAGAAGTAAAGACACTGCTCAAGGTTTTGATATGATTGCTAATAATATTAGAACCAATAAAAAATCAAGCTCAATGGTAGCAACCCAAAAGCCTTTGTTATTAATTAAGCAAGGTGTTGATACCATCTATATTACTGCAGACACCCTCTATTCTGCCAAATTATCTGATTTAACTAAAACAAGAGTGGTCCCTCAAATTAGAGATAAAAGTGCAAATGATACCTTAGCCAATAAAACAGTCCTTACTGATAAAAATGCAGAAGACAGTTCTGACAAGTTTTTTGAAGCATATTACAATGTGAAAGTGTTTTCAGATTCACTACAAGCTGTTGGAGATAGCTTGTTTTATTCTTTAAAAGATTCAGTATTTAGATTGTTTAAAAAACCCATTGTTTGGGCGCAGGAAAATCAAATTTCAGGTGATACCATTTACTTATATATCCAGAATAAAAAGCCAGAAAGGTTGTATGTATTTGAAAACAGTATGGCTATTAATAAAGTAGACAGCTCAATTTATTTTAATCAATTAAGAGGAACTACTTTGAATGCATTGTTCGTAGATGGAAAAATTAATTCTATGCGTGCAAAAGGGAATGCTGAAAATGTTTATTACGCAACCGACGAAGACAAAAGTTTTATAGGAGTTAATAAATCAACAGCAGATATTATAGATGTATTTTTTGAAGATAGTAAACCTGAGAAAGTGGTCTTTTTGCGAAATCTAGACGGAACTACTTTTCCAATGAGATTAACCAATCACGATGAATTGAAAATCAGAGGATTTAAATGGAATGACGCCTTAAGACCCAAATCTAAATATGAATTATTGACTTTTAAATAGGATGAAATGGCAGCTAGAAAATTAGTTAAAAAGGTCATTATAGACCCATTGATTACATTTATTCACGACAGTAAATCAATTGGGATTGTTTTGTTAATTGCAACTACCCTATCTATTTTGTTGGCCAATATTAGTAGTATTTCAAGTAACTATATTTCATTTTTCCACTGGAGTATTGACGGCACAGATCATCACTCTTTTGAATGGGGTGTATTTCATTTGCCCAATTCCATATTAGTCATCATTAATGATTTGTTCATGGCTGCATTCTTTTTTATAGCCGGAATGGAAATTAAAAGAGAATTAGTTGCAGGAGAATTGGCATCTATTAAGCAATCTATACTGCCAGTGGTTGCCGCAATTGGTGGCATGTTAATTCCAGCTTTAATTTATAGCCAATTCAGTAGAGGTACGACCTATATGAATGGGTGGGCTATACCAATGGCAACAGATATTGCATTTACTTTGGGAATAGCTTCTTTATTAGGAAATCGAGTGCCAGTAGCATTAAAAATATTCATTACAGCATTGGCGATTATAGACGATTTAGGAGCCATAGTGGTAATTGCATTATTTTATGGCGGCCAATTAAAATTATTGTACTTGCTATTAAGTACAATAATTATGATTATCCTGTTATCGTTACAAAAAAATAAAGTGAAAATTGGATGGTATACTTGGGTGTTAGGATTAGCATTATGGTACACCATGTTTAATTCAGGAATTCATGCAACAGTTGCGGGCGTATTATTTGCTTTTACCATTCCAGTTAAAAAATTAGCTGAATTAGAACTTAGCTTTCATACACCGGTTTACTTTATTATCATGCCTTTATTTGCATTAGCAAATACTGCCATTGTGTTTCCCGAGGAAGGGTTGGCTGCGCTAAACCATTCTTTTTCTTGGGGGATTATGGCTGGCTTATTTATTGGCAAACCGCTGGGGATTTGTTTGGCCTGTTATTGGATGATCAAACAAAAGTGGGCGAATCTTCCTTCGCAAACGAATTGGCACCAATTAATTGGTGCGGGCATTTTGGCCGGAATTGGGTTCACTATGAGCATATTTATTTCAATGCTGGCATTTGATGAAAATATTGTTCAAGATATAGCTAAAATAGCGGTGTTGATTAGTTCTGTTTTATCTATGATAGTTGGATACATTTGGCTAGCTGCAAAAAAATAAATCCTTATTTGCGCCATTCAAAAAAGAAAGTACTTCCTTGATCTGGGCTACTCTCTACCCTTATTTTCCCACCTTGTTCTTCAACAAGCATTTTTAATAAGTTTAGTCCAACGCCAGTACTGGACTCTCCAGATGATTTATTGTCTGTTGTTTCAAAAAGTTTAAAGATTTTACTATGATCTTTTTTTGAAATCCCTTGTCCATTATCTTTCACATAAAACTCATAAAATTCATTCGATACAGACTGAATGCCAATATGAATTTCAGGATTTGGTTTGTTATTATATTTAATTGCATTAGTAATTAAGTTTTGAAAAACTTGCTGTAACTTAATTTTTCTAGTTTTGAGTTTAGGTAAATTGACATCAACTGTAAAATTGATCCTTTGTGGTAAAACCAGCATTTGAATAATTTCATTTACCAATTGGAAGCTATCAACAAATTCAACTGTTTGTTCACTTAAACTTTTTCTTGAATAATCTAAAATAGATTCAATCATTCCTGTGAGCTTACTAGCTGCACTGAAAATGATACTCGTGTTTTCTAATAACTCTGGTTCTTTTTTAACTACTTCATCTTTTTGCATCATATCAGCCAACATTGCAATGGTAGCAATAGGCGATTTTAAATCATGGGAAACAATAAACACAAATCTTTCTAATTGTTTATTTACCAATTCAATTTCTACTAAACTATTTTTCAGTTTTTGTTGAGCAAAATAAAGTCTTTCAAATACATTTACTTTGGCACGGGTAATATTTATATCCAATGGCTTTTGCAAATAGTCAACTGCCCCTTCTTCAAAGCCTTTCAAAACAAATTTTTCTTCTTTACTAATGGCGGTAACAAAAATAACAGACAAGTGATGTGTCCGTTTATTTAACTTAAGCATTTTGGCAACCTCAAATCCATCCATATCAGGCATTTGCACGTCTAATAACACCAAACCAATGTTCTCGTATTTGAGTGCTAATTTTAATGCATCATTACCCGAATTTGCTTTTATAAAACTACGTCCAGGTTTATCTAAAATTTCTTCTAAGGCAATTAAATTCTCTGGTCGATCGTCTACGAGTAAAATCAAAAAATCCTCATTACTATTTAAAGGTTCCATATAGATATTGTTGTATCAAACTTATTTGGATAACCAAGTTTTTATTAAAGTCAATAATTTTTGAATGTCAACTGGTTTGGTAATATAATCGGATGCCCCTGCTGCAATGCATTTTTCTCTATCCCCTGCCATTGCTTTTGCTGTTAAGGCAATTATAGGGAGTTGATGTAACTTTAGCGTGTGTCTAATTTGATGCATGGCTTCATATCCATCCATTTCTGGCATCATGATATCCATCAACACTAATTGAGTGTCTGTATTTAGCTTAAGCATTTCAAGCGATTCTTTACCATCGGCTGCACTAATTATTTCAGCATGTTCAGACTCAAGTGCTGTACTAAGCGCATACACATTGCGCATATCGTCGTCTACAATTAAAATTTTCTTTCCTTCTAAGTTGTTGATTAAATTTTTTGACTCTTGCTGGTTAAGGAATGTTTGATTGTCATTCTGTTTTAGTTTATATAAAAATTGTTCTATTTCAGCTATTAATTTACTCGTTGCGGAAGCTGTATTTCGAACAACCGTTTCAGAAATTGTTTTTAATCTAATTTCGTCTTCTCCAGAAATATTATTGTTAATTAACAGTATTACCGGTATTTTTTGTTCAATTAATTGAGGTTTCCATTCTTGCATTTGTTTAATTCCATCGCTCGTATCATCCCCCAAATCTGCTATGATACAATCAAAATGGATATTACTTGCTTTTAATCTTCCATCTTCAATAGTAGAAGTAGTTATAAAAGAAACCTCTTTGTATTTTTGTTGAAAAAGTTGCTGAAGTTTTTTATCCTTAAAATTATCAGATGATATAAGCAATACTGTTTTAAAATTTTGTTTTAGGTATTGGCTAATTTTAGAGAAAGCTAAATTGAGTCCCTCCAGATTAATTGGCTTTTTTACATAAGCTAAAGCACCACCATCGTTAAATCTATTATCGTCAAATGCTGAAATAATATGAACAGGAATATGTTT
Source organism: Sphingobacteriia bacterium 24-36-13 (assembly GCA_002281875.1). Classification (GTDB taxonomy): domain Bacteria; phylum Bacteroidota; class Bacteroidia; order Chitinophagales; family Chitinophagaceae; genus Sediminibacterium. The sequence goes on from NCHN01000007.1 coordinate 86,903, forward strand.
GGTTTCCTTGTCTTCTTTTAGGATTTTCAATAAAGACCAACCATCTAAAACAGGTAATTGTACGTCTAAAATAATTGCATTTAATGGATATTTTTTTGCGTATAATAACCCTTCATCACCTTGAAGTGCAACTATCGTTTTAAATTTTTTGTTTCTTGCGAAGTCTCTCACAATGGTAGCAAAATTAACATCGTCTTCTATAATTAAAACCACTTCATCTTCATCGTTAATATTATTTCTATCGTCTAAAACCTTGTCTTGTTCTTCTATATTATTTAAAGATGGCGCAGCACTTGTTTGTAGCTCTTCTTTAATAACTTCAGATGTATAGCTTGTTTGTTCAGGAATGATTAAACTAAATACACTGCCCTCCCCTTCAATACTATGCACAGAAATTTCGCCACCTAGTAGTTTAGCTAGTTCTTTACTAATAGATAAGCCCAAACCTGTTCCACCATATTTTCTACTGGTTGAACCATCAGCTTGTTGAAATGCTTCAAAAATCAATTGTTGTTTCTCAGCAGATATGCCAATACCACTATCTTTTACTGAAATACTAATTTTCTTGGGATAGGTGTTTTCAATACGTTTAATTTCAACCGTTACAGAGCCTCCCTCAGGAGTAAACTTAAATGCATTTGATAAAAGATTCTTAATAATTTGTTCTAAACGTTGAATATCAGTTCTAATAAATGCAGGTATGGTTGAATCTTGAATTATATTAAACTGAATATTTTTTTGTGATGCAACCACACTAAATAGCTGTTGCAAGTCTATGGTAATTGTTTCTGGTTTTACATCTTCAATAGTCAACTCAATTTTACCGGCTTCGATTTTTGATAAATCTAATATATCATTGATTAATTTTAATAAGTCAGTACCCGATCTATGTATAATAGTAGCATACTCTATCTGTTTCGGAGTTAAATTATTGGGGTTATTATCTGCTAATAATTTTGCTAAGATCAATACACTATTAAGTGGTGTTCTTAATTCGTGAGACATATTTGCTAAAAACTCAGATTTGTATTTGCTGGTTTCTTGCAGTTCGTGCGCTTGTCTACTTAATTCATTATTGGTTTGTCTTAGTTCTTCTTGTTGATTTACTAAACTTTCCTTGTGCTCTTGAACTTCGGCCAATAAAGTATTTATTTTAGCTCTAGCTTGCTGAGCTTGAATAGCTGAAGCCACGTTATTGGAAATATTTTCGAGTAAGTTTTTTTGGTGTGCAGAGAATGTTCCAAAAATCCCTAACTCAATTAATCCCTTTAAATCATTGTCTAACCAAAGCGGCATACACAATATTTCTCCCTTACCTGTCATATCTCCTAAGGAAGTTTCAACGTGCCAATAATCTGGTGGAACATCAGATATACTAACAGCTTCTTTTTGTAATGCAGCATTGCCTATAATCCCCTCTCCTAATTTAAATCCAATTTTAGCATCGGAAGAAATGGCAACCCCTGCTGTCATTTCTAAGAAATTTGCATTTTCATCTTTTATATAAATTACGCCTGCTGGAACTTCTAAATAGCTAACTACAGATCGGATAACATTATTCGATAGCGTTTCAAGCGAATGGGATTTTTGTATATGGTCATTAATATAACTAACGCCTTCTAAGAGTTTGTTTTTCTCAGCTGCTAGCAAATTAATTTCTTCCATTTTTACAACCGTATCTTTCAATCTTTTTTCAGACCTGAATCTACTTTTTAAAGTAGCTACTACTGCATTTACTAGTATTAAAACAATTACAATTAATAGTACAACTCCTCCAACAATGACTTTAGTGGATATTTCAAAAGACTCCTTAATACTTTTTTCTGTAGCGTCTAATTCATAAACCAATCCTCGTTTTGTTTGATCTATTAATATTAAAACGCTTTTTATAAGTTGTCCTTCTACTCTAATTTTGTTGTTTAAATCAGAACTGTTTCGACCAAATAAAAATTTGTCAGAATTATCCCAAAACAAATTCAATCGGGTAATAGCTGTATCTAATGCATTTATTTTGTCTATCGTTCCGGGATTTTCAGGTAATTCCAAATGAAGTTTTACCATTATTGGTTTTATACTAGCAGCAGAAATAGTGTAGTTGGTTATAGCAGAATCATTTTGAGTAACCCAGTAATTTAGTCTTGCATTCCTCATTTGAGAAATATTGTATTGCAAGTCTTGGATATCGCTTATAGACTTTTTTATTTTAATTAAATGAGTGGTCTTTTCAACCTGTGTATTGAGCGTATTAATTGAAAAATAACCAACCATTAATACCAAGAAAATTGAAATACCTAG
>NCHN01000008.1 GCA_002281875.1 Sphingobacteriia bacterium 24-36-13
ACAGGAACATACGCTCTTTTAGCAACTTGCTTGCTCTTGTGTTCACTGTTTCTGCGAGTGATGTTTTCTTCATGACTTGCGTGCCATTCTTGGAACTTAGTCATTGCAGTTGCATCATCAAACAATCCTAATTTAACACCACGTAATAAGTGTTTTAGGTACAATACTCCTTTGAAAGAAAGGATTCTGCGAACAGTGTCGGTTGGCTGAGCACCTTTGTTTAACCACTCTAGCGCTTTTTGACGATCAAGCTGAATGCTTGCAGGAACTGTTAATGGATTGTAAGTTCCAATTTTTTGGATGAACTTACCATCTCTTGGTGCACGAGCATCGGCTACTACTATAAAGTAGAAAGGACGCTTCTTACTTCCGTGTCTTTGAAGTCTCATTTTTACTGCCATGTTAAATAGAAATTTAAAGGCGTTATTAAATAGGGTTAATCCCAGTAGAAACCGGGAGCGCAAATCTAGTATATTCTAGATAATTTACCAAAGATTAGCGTTTCATGCCAGGAAAACGGCCACCCATTGGCATATTATTCATCATTTTCATCATTTGTTTCATCTGCTCAAACTGCTTCATAAATGCATTCACTTCAGTTAAGTCTTTACCCGCCCCTTTGGCAATTCTGGCGCGTCTAGAAGGAGTCAGGCTATCGGGGTTGGCGCGCTCGTGCGGAGTCATTGAACTAATCATGGCTTCAATCCCCTTAAACGCATCGTCTTTGATGTCTATATCTTTTACGGCTTTACCTACACCTGGAATCATTCCCATCAGGTCTTTTAGGTTACCCATTTTCTTAATCTGCTGTAATTGGTCTAAGAAATCCTGAAAATCAAATTGATTTTTGCGAATTTTCTTTTCGAGTTTTTTTGCTTCTACTTCATCAAATTGGGCTTGTGCTTTTTCTACCAAAGTGGTAATATCACCCATTCCCAAAATTCGTTGTGCCATCCTTTCCGGATAAAACACATCCAACGTGTCCATTTTCTCTCCACTGCTTACAAACTTAATTGGCTTGTCTACCGTGTACTTAATAGAAAGTGCAGCACCACCTCTGGTATCGCCGTCTAATTTGGTTAAAACTACTCCAGTAAAATCTAAGCGATCATTGAATGCTTTAGCTGTATTAACCGCGTCCTGACCGGTCATCGAGTCTACTACAAATAATATTTCGGAGGGATTAACAGCCGCCTTAATATTGGCCACTTCATTCATCATTACCTCGTCTATGGCTAAACGACCAGCAGTATCTATGATGACTACATTCTTATTGGTTGCTTTGGCTTCTTTGATGGCATTTAATGCAATGGCTACCGCATCTTTGTTTTCACGCTCACTATATATGCTTACGCCAATTTGTTCTGCCAAAACGGTTAACTGATCAATAGCTGCAGGTCTATAAATATCTGCAGCAACCACCAATGGGCTCTTGCCTTTTTTGGTTTTTAAGTAGTTGGCCAATTTACCCGTGAAAGTAGTTTTACCACTACCTTGTAAACCCGCAATCAAAATAACAGCAGGTCTTCCTTCAGTTTCAAAAACCGCTTCTTGCCCACCCATTAATTCGGTTAGTTCATCTTGAACAATTTTCACCATTAACTGGCCAGGGCTAATTGCATTCAGCACTTTTGCACCAACTGCTTTATCCTTTACTTTATCGGTAAATTCTTTGGCAATTTTAAAGTTCACATCGGCGTCTAATAATGCCCTACGGATATCTTTTACCGTATTGGCAATATTGAGTTCATTAATTCTTGCTTCCCCTTTGAGGTTCTTAAACGCTGACTCTAGTTTTTCTGATAAATTCTGAAACATGATTACCCACTTATTGATGAACGAGGTGCAAATATACTAGCTTGGGGAATTTGCACGCATTCCTTATTTTTATATTATAAAATTTAACGATGAGAGTTCTTCTAGTCCTACTAATTTTCGGCTTATTCAGGACCCAAACCCTTCAGGCACAAGAGATGAGTAACAACCTTACGGAAGAGGAAATGGTTAAGGGTATGCCTAAGCCTAAAGAGTCCACTTATTTTGTTACTGGCTCTCCTTTTGGAAAATTTAAAACCACTGATATCAATCGCAATAAATTGAACCTTCAAGAAATGAAAGGCAAGATTGTGGTATTTAATTTTTGGTTTATTAACTGCCCTCCATGCAAAAGAGAAATTCCCGAATTAAATAAATTGGTTGATAAATACAAAGACAGAAACGATGTGGTTTTTATTGCAGTGGCATTAGATGAAAAATCGGACTTAAAAGATTTTTTAAAATCAACCCCTTTCAATTACACCATTGTAGATGCTGGCAGATGGATTGCAGCTGAAATTGGCATCAACACATTTCCCACCAATGTAGTAGTTGATCAAAATGGCATAGTGCAGTTTCATGCAACTGGTTACAGTTTGTCTTTACCTAGTTGGATAGATAAGACTATTACTTCTTTAATTGAAAAAGGGAGCTCTTCCTCTGTACCCAACTAGAAAAATCAACCCAAATAATATCGCAATTGTCTAGCCCTGTTGGCTGATCGTAATTTATTAATGGCTTTGTCTTTTATTTGTCTAACTCTTTCGCGGGTAAGATTAAATCGTGACCCAATATCTTCTAAGCTCAGCGCTCTGTCTACTCCTATTCCGAAGAAAAAACAAAGTACTTTCTTTTGACGGTCTGTTAATGTTCCCAAACTTCTTTCAATTTCAACATGCAATGATTCATGGTAAACCAACTTATCATCCGTTTTTGGTTCGTTGGTATTTTCTAATAAATCAATCAGGGTAATATCTTCCCCACTGCTGATAGGAGAATCCATACTTACATGTTTAAAGCCTGCTTTCATGGTTGCAGTTACTTCATCTAATGGCAATTCTAAAAAATCGGCCAACTCTTGAGGGGTGGGTTCTCTTTCGTATTCCTGTTCTAAAAACTGATAGGCTTTACTGATGCGATTGGTAAGTCCAACTTTATTTAATGGCAATCGAACAATACGGCTTTGTTCGGCCAAAGATTGAAGAATGCTTTGTCTGATCCACCACACTGCATAAGAAATAAATTTGAACCCCTTGGTTTCGTCAAATCGCATAGCGGCTTTAATCAACCCTAAATTGCCTTCATTAATTAAGTCAGATAAAGTAAGCCCTTGATTCTGGTATTGTTTAGCAACAGACACTACAAATCGAAGGTTTGCTTTAACAAGACGATCCAATGCTTTGGTATCTCCTTCTTTAATTTTTAACGCCAATTGAACTTCCTCTTCGGGCTCAATTAAATCTACTTTACCAATTTCTTGTAGATATTTTTCTAGACTCTGCGATTCACGATTGGTGATCGACTTGGTTATTTTGAGTTGGCGCATACCCATAACAACTAGATTAAGATGGTAAATAATGAACTATCCTAATTTAACATTTTCCACAGTTTTTAAAAAATAAATTGATAACAATATGATAATAAGCTAATTAAACAATTAATTGTTTTTTTATACAACTATTTATAGCATTAAAATTTGGTTTTTTTAAAAAAACATTTGGGTAATAGGTATTATTTAATATCATTGCACATACCTAGATGGTAAAAGCGTAATAATGAGTAAGAAGCAACTATTTACATTAGAATTCCCTGTTAGATGTTCCCCTGTTATATTATATGAGTTTTTAGCAACTCCTGCTGGCTTGCAAGAATGGTTTGCAGACAAGGTAGATGAGTGGGAAAACGTCTACAGTTTTTCATGGGATGGAGGAGTTCCGGAAAAAGCAGAAGTATTAGACAAGGAAGAAAATAAATTTATTCGTTTTCGTTGGCTACACAGCGACAAGAATGAATATTTTGAATTCAAAATCGAAAAAACGGAGATTTCTAATCAGACGATTTTAGTAGTAAAAGATTTCGCTGAAAAGAGCGAAATTAAGGACCAGAGCCAGTTGTGGGGCTACCAAACCAAGGAACTATTCCATAGATTGGGTTCTTAATAATCGGTTAAGATGGTCAACATCTTTTTAAAATGATTCGTCATAAAAGTTTCTATATCATCCCACTCTTCGAGTGGGATTTTTTTTGCCAACTTTAAAAATGGCAACATGGTTACACTGTATCCATTCCAATCTTGAATAGATACGTAATTGTCTTTTTCAAAATGATGTTGCCAAGGATCTTGTGCATTACCTATAAACCAATCCTTGGTTTCAACCCCATATTTTCCGTATAGCTGAAAATAGCGGTCGATTGATGGACCATATTGGGCTAAGAATTTGCCTTTCAAAATCAAATGAATACTGCAATGATTGCCCCACCAAAAGAAGGTTCGAATGGCAAAAATATCGGTATCTGTAAAACACCTTGGAAAATCTAACATGATATAGGGCAGCAATTGGTATTGCTCTCCTTTAGAAATTTTAGGAGGAATTTCAAAAACAGGGCTTTTTGCAAATGCGTTGTGCTGTATATATTCTTGCCGATAACCGTTCGCAAGGTTGCTAAATAGCTCATTTACTTTCTGAATTATATGGTTCTTTGTTAAAATCCAGTCGGCATTATTAACCAGTTCTAGTTCCTTTGGCGAAAGTGTTACTTTTGCAGCGCTCATACAGCAATATTAAGACAGCTATCGTGATAAAAAAACTAGACATATTAATTATTCGATCTTTTATTGGTCCTTTTATTGCTGCGTTTGCTATTTCCTTGTTTGTGTTAACCATGCAGTTTTTCTGGTTATATATAGACGACTTGGTTGGAAAAGGATTAGACTTAATTACTGTTTTGAAATTGGTGGGATTGGTAGCTTTGTTTTGGGTACCCATGGCATTACCTCTTGCCTTACTCTTTTCCTCTATCATGACTTTTGGAAACCTGGGTGAAAAATTTGAATTGGTTGCCATCAAAGCTGCAGGCATTTCCTTGACCCGTTTCATGCGACCATTGTTGGTATTTACCTTCTTTGTTTGTGGAATTGCATTTTTATTTGCAAACAATATTATACCCGTTACACAATTAAAATTATCTGCACTTAAATACGATATCATCGTTTCTAAACCATCCATTGATATTAAGGAAGGAATTTTTTACGATAAAATTGATGGCTTCATCATTAAGTTAGGTAAAAAAGAAAAGAATGACAGCATCATCCATGATGTAGTTATTTTTGAGAAAGGCTACTATTTACAAGACAATATTATGGTAGCAGAAAGCGGGGTGATGCGGGTTTCTAAAGACAAACAATTTTTAGAGTTTATACTAAAAAATGGTTGGAGGTACAATGAGAAAGGACCAAGAGGGGTAATTGAAACAGAATTTACTAGAATGGGTTTCAAGGAATATAAAAAAGTATTCGACCTCAAGAGTTTTCAAATGAATAAAACAGAAGACTCTGCATTTTACGATCCTAAAATGTTGAGCATTAGACAACTCAATTTAGCTATTGATTCTTTAGACCATATTGATACATTCTATGCTAAAAAAGCAAAGCTAGAAGTAAGTCCTTATTTAAGATTTACTCGATATGCAGATACTGGATGGAGTAAAATATTGAAGCCGTTACCAAAAATAAAACCAGCCAAAATTTTTCCTGATAGTTTAGATCAACAACTGATAGACGCTGCAGCCAATCAGCTTGCAACAGTTAAAGGGTCGGTGGCTGTAATGGCAGAAGATTACAAAGCCAAATATTTGTCCATGCAATTACATGAAATTGAATGGCATAAAAAATTCACTTTATCCGTGGCATGTTTGGTAATGTTTTTAATTGGTGCTCCGTTGGGGTCTATTATTCGTAAAGGGGGATTGGGAACGCCGATGGTTTTTGCCATTGTATTTTTTGTGTTGTTTCACTTACTCAATACGTTTGGTGAAAAATTTGTTCGGTCTGGCCAAACCAATGCCCTTATTGGAATGTGGCTTAGTACATTTATTTTGGTTCCAATTAGTGTGTTTTTGATTTATAAAGCCATGCACGATTCACAGCTATTTAACCAAGAATTCTACTATCGCAATTTTAAAGGACTGCGTAAATTTTTGGCTACCTTTAAGAAACAAAAAAATTAATCATCATGCGCAAATACAATAGAAGATTGTTCTTACAAAACAGTGGTAAAGCAACATTAGCAGCCGGTATTGGCATGAGTATTCTACCTAAAATTGTTACAGCAGCAGAGAGCAATAGTTTTACACAACAAGCCCTTCCTTATACATACAATGCATTAGAGCCATTTATAGATGCCACCACAATGGAAATCCATTACAGCAAGCACGCAGCTGCTTATGCAAAAAATTTAGCAGATGCTTGTGTGGCCGAAAAAGTAAATACCGCATCTATTTCATTAGAATCATTAATGCAAAATATTAGTAAGTATTCGGCCAAGATGCGCAACAATGGGGGTGGTCATTTTAATCATGAATTTTTTTGGAAGTGCATGAAACCAGGAACAAGTAGTATGCCTTCTGGAAAAATATTAACAGCCATTAATCAATCTTTTGGATCAATGGAAGCTTTTAAGACCCAGTTTTCAGATGCTGCAAAAAATAGGTTTGGAAGTGGTTGGGCATGGCTGATTCAAAAAGCTGATGGAAAATTAATTTGTGGGTCAACTGCTAATCAAGATAACCCATTGATGGATATCAGTGATTTAAAAGGTAAGCCCTTATTAGCTTTGGATGTTTGGGAGCATGCCTATTACCTAAAATACCAGAATAAACGTCCTGACTACATCAATAATTGGTTCAATTTAGTAGATTGGAACTTTGTAGAGAAGCAGCTTATTTAAGTACTAAATGCCCTATTAGATTAATAAAAAAGAAAATAATATACTATGAAAGTAAGTTTGAATTGGAAAGAAGCATTGGCTTTTGATGCAACTGGAGAAGACGGTCATGTAGTAAGAATTGACACATCTAAAGAAAGTGGAGGATTAGACAGTGGCATGAATCCTAAACGTTTGTTATTAGCATCCCTTTGCGGTTGCAGCGCTATAGATGTGATTGATATTTTGAACAAAATGAAAGTGACGTTCAGCAAATTAGAAGTTACTGCTGAAGCTGATCAAACAGAAGAACATCCAAAAACATTCACCCATATTGATTTGGTTTATCATTGCGATGTTCAACCAGAAGATGAAGACAAATTGAAGAGAGCAGTTTCTTTATCGATGGATAAGTATTGTGGTATATCGGCTATGTTGGCTAAACATTGCCCCATCAATTATAGTACACAATTAATTTAGCTTAATTTTTCTACCCACTTGCGAATCACTTTGTAAGCAATCAGGTATTTAATAAACAGAAGCATACTGTATTTGAATGATATCCAATTGATGTCTAACACTAAAGCGCCCCAAGCTTGCTTTAAGGCAGCTTCTGTATCGTTGAGTTCATGGTAAATCTTATGCGATAATTGCGCAAAGTGTTGAGAGAAATATTTTTTTGACATTGCATTTACCTCGTCTCTAACATCCAAGGGTAAGTATGCTCTGATAATGCCGATCACTTTGGTTACGTCTTCAATATTCTTACCAGACTTTAAAGCTTCTGAGTATAATGCTTTGCCATGAATTCTAAAGTTGGCTAATACTTTAGGTACATAAGCTAATTCTGCGTGTGCCGCTATTCTTACCGTCATTTCCCAGAATTCTCCATGCTCAGCTCCAAAATAACTACCTAATTTTTCGTAAGTAGTTCTTTTAATCACCATGGCAGATGGCTCGGTATTTTGCCTAAGGGCAACGGCTTTAACCCAATTTTTTAATAACCCTCTTTCCTTAGCCAAGGGCTGGTGTTTCCAAATAGGCGTTCCTCTTTCATTTATGTATTGGAACTCGGTAAAAGCAGCTCCAACTCTTGGAAACTCATTGAACAATGATAAAATTTCATCATAAAAACCAGGCATTACGTAATTGTCGCCGTATAAAAGGTGTACGTACTTTCCCCTTGAAAGTTTAATACAGGTCTCTAAATTTCTTAATCGCCCTACTTTGCTGGGTTGTCTAAAATACCCAATCCTTCCTTTTCCAGTGTCTTTAACCAATTGCTCTACATCTCCGTCGGTGCTAGCATCGTCTACCACCAACATTTGCATAATACCAATTCCTTGATCTAACTCTAAAATGGATAATAAAGTAGTATTTAAATAAGTGAAGGTATTGTCAACGGCAATCATCACCGACCAAATAGGTTGATCGGTTTCATCGTGCAGTGGTGCAATTAGCGGCGGCCTAGAAGGTATTCTCTCTCGTTGTTCTGGTTTACGCATTTCGGGGGTTAATGTTCCAAATAAATTACCCTAATTTGGATGCTAAAAATAAAGCAAATTTGTTTAACACCCACTAAATAAGGCTTTTATGTACCAAAGTAAACAGAATTTTGTGGTTCAGAAGTGGGTTACAGGGCTAAGTGTGATCTTGTTTGTGCTAAAAATCACTGCGTATTATTTAACCGATTCCCTTGCCATACTATCTGATGCATTGGAAAGCATTGTGAATATAGTAGCTGGTTTTATTGGTTTGTACAGCTTATATGTAGCTTCTAAACCAAGAGACGAAGACCATCCCTATGGTCATGGAAAAGCAGCATTTGTTTCCGCAGCTGCTGAAGGAAGCCTTATTATAGCAGCCGGAATATTAATTATTTACGAAACCATCGTAAATATGCTGGCCAATCATACCGTACAACAATTGGATCATGGTATGTGGTTGGTGGGGGCAACAGCAGTACTTAATTATTTTGCTGGAGCCATTTGTATCAAGATTGGTAAAAAGAATAAATCATTGGCATTAGAAAGCAGCGGGAAGCATTTGCAAATTGATACATTCTCAACTGTAGGGGTATTATTAGCTATAGGTCTAATGTACTTTACTCATTTATATTGGATTGATAAAGTGATTGCATTTATATTAAGTGGCTGGATCATGTATAATGGATATACTATTTTACGAAAATCGCTAGCTGGAATAATGGATGAAGCAGATGAACAAATGCTGAAAGAATTTATACAAGTACTAGAAACAAATAAAAAAACAAATTGGATAGACTTGCACAATCTTAGGGTAATAAAGTATGGAGATTTATTGCATATTGATTGTCATTTAACCTTGCCCTGGTATTTGAATATTCATGAAGCCCATGTAGAAATAGATGAACTATCTAATTTAATCAAGACCAATTTTGGAGACGCTATTGAACTTTTTGTACATACAGACGGTTGTTTAAATTTCAGTTGCGCTATTTGCACCAAAAAAGACTGTGAGGTAAGAACCCAAGCATTTAAACAACAATTGAATTGGACCATAGAGAATGTAGTCTCTAATCAAAAACACAGTCTTGCCAAGCAGGTTTAAAATAGGTAACTTGCAGGCTCAAATAATACAATTATGGATAGTTGGAAACAATACCAAGACGCACACAAAGAAGAATTTTTAGCGGAATTAATTGACTTATTAAAAATACCTAGCATTAGCGCCCGATCTGAAAATAAAGCGGATATGTTGCATTGTGCAGAAGTAGTAAAACAAAGACTAGTAGAAGCTGGTGCAGATACGGTTACTATTTATCCTACTCAAGGTCATCCAATCGTTTACGCAGAAAAAATAATTGACCCAAGTAAACCTACTGTGTTGGTGTATGGTCACTATGATGTGCAACCAGCTGATCCATTAGAACTGTGGCATAGTGGACCGTTTGAGCCCGTAATTAAAGATGGGAAAATTTACGCTCGAGGATCTGCTGATGATAAAGGGCAGTTTTATATGCATGTAAAGGCTTTGGAAACATTTACAAAAACCAATTCATTTTGTACCAATATTAAATTTTTAATTGAAGGTGAAGAGGAAATAGGCAGTCCTAATTTGGCTGAGTTTGTTAAGGCCAATAAAGAGCTGTTGAAAGCAGATGTAATACTCATTTCAGATACCTCTATGTTAAGTATGGAAAATCCTTCCATAGATATAGGTGTACGTGGATTAAGCTATATAGAGGTTGAAATCACTGCTGCCAACAGAGATTTGCACAGTGGTGTTTATGGAGGAGCAGTAGCGAATCCCATTACAATACTTGCGCAAATGATTGCTTCATGTCATGATGAAAACAATCATATCACCATACCTGGTTTTTATGATGATGTAGTAGAAGCAACCCCAGCAGAAAGAGAAAAAATGGCCAAAGCACCATTTGATGAATTAGCATATAAAACAGATTTGGGCATAACAGAATTATGGGGAGAAAAAGGATTTACCACTAATGAAAGAACAGGTATTAGACCAACATTAGAAGTAAACGGAATTTGGGGAGGTTATACAGGAGAAGGCGCTAAAACGGTGTTGCCTTCTAAGGCAACAGCAAAAATTTCTTGCAGATTGGTGCCCAATCAATCTTCATCAATCATCACTAAAAAAGTATTGGATTATTTCCACAGCATAGCACCTGCAGGCGTTACTGTTAAAGCAGCTGAACACCATGGAGGAGAACCCTATATGACTCCAATTGATTCTATTGAATATAAAGCTGCTGCTAAAGCTGTAGAAACTTGTTTTGGAAAAGAGCCGATACCTGTAAGAGGTGGAGGAAGTATTCCAATTTGTGCATTGTTTGAAAAAGAATTGGGATTGAAAATTGTATTCTTAGGTTTTGGATTAGACAGCGATAATTTACATAGTCCTAATGAAAAATACAATTTAGAAAACTACTATAAAGGCATTGAAACCATTCCGTACTTCCACCATTATTTTGCAGAAATGAAACAATAAGCATGGCGGTTGAAAAAGAAAAATTAAGAATAGATAAATACCTCTGGAGTATTCGGCTTTTTAAAACAAGAAGCCAAGCGGGGGATGCATGTAGCAAGGGGAAAGTAAAATACCATGGAGATTCAGTAAAATCATCTAGGGTAGTTGCAGTTGGAGATGAATATGAAGTTAAAACAGAGGGGAAAAAGTGGGTGATTAAAGTAACAGGCCTCTTGCATACTAGGGCCGCTTATCCTGAAGCTATAAAGCATTATATTGATATTACACCAGCAGAAGAACTAGATCGAATTAAATTTGAAGCATCCAGTTTTCATACCGGTAAAAGGTTAAGTAAAGTAGGCAGGCCAACCAAAAGAGATCGAAGAGATTTGGGCGAATTCATGGATTAAAGAATCCTTTTAATTGTTGACTATGATGACGATTGATATTATAACAGTAGTACCAGATTTACTGGAAGGTCCTTTTAGTCATAGTATCATGAAAAGGGCACAGGATAAAGGATTGCTGACTGTACGTACGCATAACTTGAGAAAATGGGCCATCAATAAACATGCACAGGTAGACGACTATCCTTTTGGTGGAGGTGCAGGCATGGTGCTCATGTGCGAACCATTGGCCAATGCCATTGAAGAGCTACAAATCAATACTTCCTATGATGCCATAATTTACATGACCCCTGATGGCAAAACATTTGATCAACCCATGGCCAATCAATTATCGATGTTACAAAATCTCTTAATTATTTGCGGTCATTATAAGGGAATTGACCAAAGAATAAGAGACCAGTATATTACCATGGAAATTTCAATTGGCGATTACGTATTAAGTGGTGGTGAATTAGCTGCTGCGGTGGTAGTAGACGCAATAGGAAGACTGATTCCAGGTGTTTTAAGTGATGAAACTTCAGCCCTTACCGATTCATTTCAAGATAATTTATTAGCCCCACCTGTATATACTCGTCCGGCCGACTTTAGGGGAATGAAAGTGCCCGAGATATTGCTACAAGGCGACCCGAAAAAAGTGGACAACTGGCGTTTTGAGCAATCCGTAGAAAGAACCAAAACAAGAAGACCTGATCTTTTTAAGGAAGATTAATTGGGCGTTTATCCGTTCATTCTGCCATTAACCATAATAAATAAGACTTTCTAGCATAAATTATATCAAATTTGCAGCGGCTAAAACCGACCATTCCATGCCGCTAAAGTTTATGAGAGTTTTCGTACTTTTTTTATTCACTGCTTTTATTTCTACATTAACTGCTCAAGTGCGGAATGGAGAAACTTTTCAAAAGGATTACCAAATCAAAATTGCTAAAACAAGCACACCCGTTAAAATTGATGGGTTATTCGATGAAGAAGTATGGAGCCGAGCACAAAAAGTAAGTTCCTTTTGGGAAAAATATCCAGACGATAAAAAAAAGGCCAAACACGCTACCGAGGTTCAAACCGCATACGACGATAAATTCTTGTATGTAGCATATACCGCTTTTGACTCAGGAAAAGTATTTATACAAAGTCTTAAAAGAGATATAGGACACGACGGAAACGATTGTGTTGCATTGGTCATTGATCCAGTAAATACTAGAAACAACGGGTTCTTTTTTGTAGTAAATGCATACAATGCTCAAAGTGAAGATCAACTTACATCTGCCGGGGATGGTGTTTCTTTCAGTTGGGATCAAACTTGGTTTTCAGAAACAAAGAGATACGGAGACAGATGGACTGCTGAAATAGCCATACCATTTAAATCAATCCGTTATCCTGCAGATAAAAAACAATGGGGAATTAACTTTGTAAGAGTAGATACTAAAACCAACGAATATTCTACTTGGACCAATGTTCCTGTAAATTTTTCTTCACACGATATAGGATACACTGGTGCATTAATTTGGGAAGATGCTCCACCAAAGCCTGGAGCCAATACGGTATTTGTTCCATTTGTTACAACAGAAGTAACAGAGAATAGATTAAACGGTGATCCAATAAATGCCAAACCGAATGCAGGTTTTGATGCAAAGATTGGATTAACTTCTTCCCTCAATTTAGACTTAACAGTAAATCCAGATTTCTCCCAAATTGAAGTAGACCGACAAGTAACCAACTTAACTCGTTTCAATATTTTTTTCCCAGAGAGAAGAACTTTCTTTTTAGAAAATGCAGATTTATTTTCTGGATATGGTATAGATCCAATCAGGCCTTTTTATTCAAGAAGAATAGGACTTGATAAAAACGGGAACAAAATTCCCATTTTGTTTGGAGCAAGAGTGACCGGAAATATTACTAAGAAAACACGTATTGGATTCATGAATATGCAAACCGGTAGACAGGGTGATTATGCTCCTGAAAACTATACCGCGTTTTCTGTAGACCAACGCGTATTTAATCGATCGGTCATTAAGGGCTATTTTTTAAACCGCACTAATTTTATGACTGATGCTGAAAAAGCAGCCAACCCATTGGACGCTTTTAGTAGAAATGCGGGAATAGAATACAACTATTCCGATTTAGAGGGAAAATGGGGCGCCTGGGCTACTTATCATCAATCTTTTAAACCCAATATTAAAAAAGACAACGCTTTTTACAATCTTGGATTTTCATACAATAGTCGCAATTTTTCTTTCATGCAAGACCTTACCAATTTGGGTACGAATTATTATGCCGATATGGGGTTTATTGAAAGAATTGAAAATTATGACGCTTCAAGAGATACCAGTATTAGAGTTGGATTTAAACACTCGTATACCAACGCAGAATACAAAATTATACCAACAAAAGGAAAGCTAATAGGTATTCGATTTGAGTTAGAAAATTATATCGTTTTCAACCAAGACAATAGTTTTAACGAAAGAAATACGAACTTCAGCAATAGCATAGAATTTAGGAATACTTCTAGAGTTAGCTATGGCATTAATGATTCAGAAGTAGATTTATTATTTCCCATTTCTTTTACAGATGCTACTCCATTGCCAGTAAATAAATACAAGTACAGAAATATAGAAGTAAATTATCGATCAGATTTCAGAAGACCTTTTAGTTTCAGGGTAAGCGGTGGAACTGGTGGTTTTTATAATGGAACCAATCGAAGTTTATCAGCAGGCATTACATTCAGGAAATTACCTAATACTAATTTGGACTTAAACTTTCAATACAATAAACTAGAATTTCCTGGCACTTATGGGTCTACTGAATTATTCTTGATTTCTCAAAGAACGGAAATCAATTTTTCTACTAAGGTATTCTGGACTACTTTTTTCCAGTATAATACCCAACGAAATAACATGAATATCAACAGTAGATTGCAGTATCGATTTAAGCCAATGAGCGATCTATTTCTAGTTTATACAGACAATTATTTTACATCGCCTTTATTTAAAAGTAGAAATAGAGCGCTCGTATTTAAGTTGAACTATTGGCTTAATCTATAAAAACTTATTTAATACCTATTACAGGTATTTGTTTTTCGTTAATCATTTTATTTAATTGCTTTAAATCGGTATCCATGATCTTTTGCAATTTGATTAATTGCATATTTGCTTGTCCACCCAATTCAGCAAATGCTTCACGAACTTGCTTACTAGGTGCATTTTGACCACTAGAAGCAACTCCGTACAATCCTGCAATTTTATCGTTCAATCGAATAGGAAAGTTTAAAACATCTTGTCCGCTTTTTGCTTTGGTTTGATACAAAGCTTCCTCAATTGATGTTAGTTGTTTGCTGATGCTGTCAGCAAACTGCTTTAATTCTTTATTGGATTTTGCATCTATTCTTGCAGTAAGATCAGAAATTTGGGTTCTAACAGTTCGAATATTTTTAATGGCTTTTTGTACTTCACTAAATTTATCTCGAACAGATAATAAGAAAGAAACTTGGGCATCATAATCTGCTTCAGTAGCTTGATATAAAGGATTAGGTTTTATTACGAATGAAAATTCAGTTGAATCATTTCCGTATTTAACTTTTGCTGTGTATTTACCTGGGGCGGCTTTGGCGGAACCAATACCTCCATTCCATAAAATCATGCCGTCCGCTCTTTCAGCAGGGGGATAATTTTGATCCCAAACAAATTGGTTTACTCCTTCGCTAATTTCGATTTGGTCTTCAGCAACTTTTGTATTGCTGCTAAATGTTTTAATTGGTTTTCCTTTTTTATCCATTACAGTGATGGCCAATTTTGAACTATCTGTAACTCCTTTTAAATAAAAATTAACAACAGTACCCTGCGGAGGATTCGCTCCTGCATTGGGTTCTGCAGCTGCAGCACCTCGTCTTCTTCTTCCGCCACCTTCTGTTCTATAAGAATCGTTAACTGGAAATACATGTAAGTTCTTATCTAAAATAGAAGCTGATTTTTGTTGAACAATGGTCAAATCATCAATCACCCAGAACGAACGACCTTGTGTAGACACTATGAGATCATTGTCTTTTAAAGCAATATCAGTGATTGGCACAACGGGTAAATTTAACTGAAAGGGTTTCCAACTCAGTCCATCATTATAACTGATATACATGCCAAACTCTGTACCCGCATACAATAAACCCTGCACTTTTCTGTCTGCCCTAATAGCGCGAGTAAAATGCATATTATTAATACCGGTTGTTATTTTAGTCCAGGTTTTACCGTAATCCGTTGTTTTAAATAAATATGGTGTATAATCGTCAGACTTGTATTTGGTTCCAGCAAAAAATGCAGTTCCTTTTCTAAAAGGATCGGTTTCAATACAATTCCACATCATCCATTTTCCAGCATCAGCCGGAGTTACATTGCTCCAATTTTTTCCTCCGTCTTGGCTTACATGAATCAACCCATCATCGCTACCAGTCCAAAGAACATCTTTTTCTAAGGCAGATTCTGTTGCAGCAAAAATGGTTGAATAATATTCAACAGAAGTATTGTCTTTAGTAATAGGTCCACCACTAGGGCCTTGTTTCATTTTATCATTGGTAGTTAAGTCTGGGCTAATCATTTCCCAACTCTGTCCTTCATTTTCAGTTGAAAATAAATGGTTACCAGCAGTGTATAATTTCTTTGGATTGTGTGGAGAGAAGAAAATAGGGAAATTCCATTGGAACCTGTATTTCAATACATCTGCCCCTGCACCCATTGGATTATCAGGCCAAACATTAATGGCCCTGTTTTCACCAGTACGATGATCTAGTCTAGATAAATAACCACCATAATTTCCACCATATACAATTTCAGGATTCAACGGATCTGCAACCACATGGCCACTTTCAGAGCCAGCAGTTACATCCCAATCTCTTGAAGTAATTCCAGCACCAGTTGTTCTACTTTTAATACGTACAGTAGAATTGTCTTGCTGTGCACCTAAAATTCTATAAGGAACCGAATTGTCTGTAGTAACACGGTAGTATTGACCAGTAGGTTGATTGTCCATGGTACTCCAATTATTACCGCCATCAAAACTTACTTGAGCGCCACCATCATCTGCTACAATCATGCGCTTGCCATCTTCTGGATCAATCCACAAATCGTGGTGATCACCATGTGGGGTATTAATGGATTGAAATGTTCTTCCACCATCGGAACTCTTCATGAAGTTTACGTTGGGGCAATAAACCAAATTTTCATTTTTAGGATCAACATATACTTTGGTGTAGTACCAAGCACGTTGGCGAATATTATTATCACTACTGGTTAAAGACCAGGTTTCTCCAGCATCTTCACTTTTATATAATCCACCATTACTGTTCTCTATTATTGCATACACTTTTTCTGGATTAGAAGGAGCAACTGCAACACCTACAATACCCCATAAACCTTTTGGCATACCTTTTTTATTGATTAACGGAACCCATGTTTCTCCGCCGTCTGTACTCTTATATAAGCCACTACCTTCTCCACCACTTTCCATACTATAAGGGGTTCTGATTACCCTCCACATACCTGCATAAAAAACATCTGGATTACCAGGCTCCATCACTAAATCAGAAGCACCAGTTTGGTTATTGATGTACAAAGTTCTTTTCCAAGTTTTTCCTCCATCGGTTGTTTTATATACGCCTCTTTCTTCATTGGGTCCAAACAAATGACCCACTACTGCAGCCCAAACTGTATTGGGATCTCGAGGGTGTATCACCAAACGAATAATATGTCTGCCATCATTTAAACCAATATTTTTCCAGGTTCTTCCGGCATCAGCACTACGCCAAACTCCACCCAATCCTTCCGCCACATTGCCTCGCATGGTGTTTTCTCCCTCCCCTGCATAAACAATGGATTCATCACTTGGCGCAACCGCCACTGCACCCATGGTGCCGCCAAAATACTTATCAGAAATATTCTTCCAGTTACTACCACCATCAGTGGTTTTCCATACACCCCCACCTGTTCCACCAAAATAAAAAGTAGTTCTGTTTTTATAACTACCTGCAACAGCAGCACTTCTTCCACCTCTATATGGTCCAATAGAGCGGTACTTTACTTTAGAGAGCAACTGATCGGACTGATCTTCTTTAGGAGCAGCAACTTGTTTGGTTCTTTCCTTTTTTTGTGCTTGAATTGAGATGCAAGCAAAAATAAAGGTAAGTGTAAGTATAATATTTTTCATGTTTTCTTATTCAATCAGTAAATTAACATAATTTGTATAGAATCTAATAGTAAAACCATGGATAATTTTGCAAATTTTTCAGAAGACCTATTTAGAAAATTTTCAAAACATCTTCCAGATTTGATTTTTCAATTTACTAGAAGACCCGATAAAAGTTATTGTGTTCCTATTGCCTCAATTGGTATAAAAAATATTTTTGGATGTTTACCCGAAGATGTTAAGGAGAATTTAGATCCTATTTTAAAAGTAATTCATCCAGAAGACCGCAATCTTCTAATTGAAAAAATTGAATACTCAGCAAATAATTTAACTGAATTTATTTGTGAATTTAGAGTTTGTATTCCGAACAAATCTGTTCAATGGATTTTAGCAAAATCTACTCCAGAAAATTTAACTGATGAATCTATTACTTGGTATGGATTTTGTACAAATATTACCCAACAAAAAAAAGCTTTAAAAAAAATTACTATTTTAGCAAATAAGCTAGAAGCAATATTAAAAGCCATCCCAGATTTGATTTTTGAAATAGGTTTATCTGGTAAAATTTATAATTATTACTCAAAAAAAATAGATACCCTTCTAATTTTACCTGAAAATTTTATTGGGCTCAACACCTTCGACATAATGCCCAATTCTGTTAACGAAGTATTAAAAGTTTCATTAAATGAAGCAATAGAAAATGGACATTCAATTGGAAGGCAATATGAATTAGTTTTACCCAATAATAAATTATGGTTCGAGCTTTCGGTATCCCCTATTGAACTTCCAATAAACGATGAACAAAGATTTATAGTTTTATCAAGAGATATAACAGAAAGAAAAAGAGATTTAGATAAACTAATTCAATTATCTCAAGCAGTAGAACAAAGTACTTCAAGTATTGTAATTTCGGATTTAGATGGGAATTTAGAATTCGTAAATCACTTTTTCACTCAAATTACAGGATATACTGTTGATGAAGCAATAGGTACAAGTACACGTATTTTACAATCTGGACTAACACCTAAATTAACTTATAAAGAAATGTGGAATACAATTAAATCTGGTAAAACATGGAATGGTGAGTTTTTAAATAAAAAGAAAGATGGTTCCTTATTCTGGGAAGATGTTACAATATCACCAGTTAGGGATAATTCTGGTGAAATAAAACATTTTCTTGCTATCAAAAATGATATCACAAAAGATAAAGAAATTGAAGCCAGATTTAATAAAATTGCAGTAGATCAAAGCCATCAAGTAAGAGGACCACTTACAAATATTTTAGGAATTACCAAATTATTAAATTTTGATATTACAAATGAAGAAAAATCTTATTTAACATCACAACTTGAAATAGCGGCAAAGGAATTAGACAAAGCCATTCATAGAGTTGTAGGCGAATCTAGAAATCAGCAAATAAATTAAGGCATGTCAACTTTTAATTTAGCTGTTCAGTTGGTAGATATTTATCAACGTAGAATTTATCCTGCAAAAGTATCCATTCAAAATAATTGCATAGTTTCTATTGAATCAATTGATGAATCGGCTGTTAATACAGCAGGTTTTTTAATGCCTGGATTTATAGATAGCCATGTACATATTGAGAGTAGTATGCTTATCCCTAGTGAATTTGCACGTATTGCTGTAATGCATGG
The DNA here is from genome assembly GCA_002281875.1 of Sphingobacteriia bacterium 24-36-13. Lineage (GTDB taxonomy): Bacteria > Bacteroidota > Bacteroidia > Chitinophagales > Chitinophagaceae > Sediminibacterium. The sequence continues at coordinate 18,934 of NCHN01000008.1, forward strand.
AACAGTTGGTACAGTGAGTGATCCGCATGAAATTGCGAATGTGTGTGGCATCGAAGGCATAGAATTCATGATCAACAATGGTAAGCAGGTGCCTTTCAAATTTAATTTTGGTGCTCCTAGCTGTGTACCTGCTACCGTATTTGAAACCGCTGGCGCAGCATTGGATAGTAAAGATGTAGAGGCATTGCTTGCTTCGGATGATATTATGTACTTAAGTGAAATGATGAATTTCCCCGGCGTGCTGCACAGTGATCCGGAAGTCATGAAAAAAATTGCAGCAGCACACCGGGCCGGTAAGCCCGTGGATGGGCACGCCCCCGGCCTTACCGGAGCATCAGCCAAACAGTATATAGAAGCAGGAATCTCCACCGACCATGAATGCTTTACACTAGAAGAAGCCGTAGATAAATTATCCTACGGAATGAAAATCATTATTCGCGAAGGAAGTGCTGCTAAAAATTTTGAGGCCTTAGCCGAACTAATAGACGATCATCCGAATATGATTATGCTCTGCAGCGACGATAAACATCCGGATAGTTTAGTAGAAGGACATATCAATCAACTCTGTGCAAGAGCAGTTGCGAAAGGATTGGATGTATTTAATGTATTGAAAGCAGCTTGCATCAATCCTGTAAAACATTATAACTTAAATATTGGAACGCTTCGCGTGGGAGACCCCGCCGACTTTATCATTGTAGAAGACTTAACTCATTTCAAGGTCTTGCAAACCTATATTGACGGGCAAGCACTTTTATCAACTGATCTTGATTCCGATTCAGCACTGTCTACACCATCAGCGCCCTCCGCTTTAAACGCAACAACCTCAAGAAAAAAATCGTTGATTAAATCCGTTCCCGCAACACCCATCAATCAGTTTACCTGTGCGCCGGTAAATGAAATTGATTTGTCAATGCCTGTTTCCTCTTATCCAAATAGTGATGGATTGATTCCTGTTATTGAAGCCTTAGATGGACAACTCATTACCAATAAATTATACTTACCCGCAACCATTGTAGATGATTGTTTGGTAAGCAATACAGCCGATGATATATTGAAAATGGTAGTGGTGAATAGGTATCATATGGCGCCGGTTGCAAAATCATTTATTAAAAATTTTGGCTTCCGTACCGGCGCCATCGCCTCCACAGTAGCACACGATAGCCATAATATAGTAGCAGTAGGTACAACGGATGAAGCATTAGCAGCTGCCATTAATGCGGTTATTGCAGCTGAAGGAGGAATTAGCTGTGTAGACAGCCATAATCAAACCCTAGTGCTACCCTTACCTGTTGCAGGATTAATGAGTACTGAAGATGGATTTCTTGTTGCGGAGCAGTACACTGCTATAGATACAATGGCCAAAAGTTTGGGCAGTTCATTAAGTGCCCCATTTATGACTTTGAGTTTTATGGCATTGTTGGTGATACCCCATTTAAAATTGAGCGATAAGGGAATATTTGATGGGGATCGCTTTGAGTTCCTGTAAAGCCTAAACCCAGCAATAATCAACCACGAAAACTCGTATTTTCGCAACTCAATACTAGCTAATGGTTATTAATTTAAGTGAGCAGCACAGCCTGCTAAGCAACTGGGTATCTGAGTTAAGAAATGTAGAGATACAAGGCGATCGCATGCGTTTCAGAAGAAATTTAGAGCGCATTGCAGAAGTGGCTGCTTACGAAATAAGCAAGCAATTACCTTGGGAAACCAAAGAAATACCCACTCCTTTAGGCATACATGAAAGCAAGGTATTGAGTGAGCAACCTGTATTAGCAACTATATTAAGAGCAGGACTACCCATGCATACAGGCATGTTGAATTATTTTGATAAAGCCGATAATGCATTTGTTTCTGCATATAGAAAACATCATCGCGATGGTAGTTTCGAAATCAGTATGGAATACATGAGCTGTCCCGATTTAAATGATCGCGTGGTAATTATATCAGATCCCATGTTGGCAACTGGTGCTTCTGTGGTTAAAACCATTCAACATATGAAAGCAGAGGGAAACCCTGCTTCTTTTCATGTGGTTGTTGCCATTGCATGTTCAGTGGGCATTGAGTACCTAGAAAGAGAATGTGGCAGTGATATTACCATTTGGTGTGGAGATATTGATGAAGAATTGACTGCTAAGTCCTATATCGTTCCAGGATTGGGCGATGCGGGCGACTTGGCATTTGGTTCTAAGCTGCAAGCATAGTATAAATTGTATCTTTAAGACCAAGTTAGGTGTATGCGAAGGATATTGCTTATGTGGATGGGGTTGGTCGTTGCTGTGGTGGTTACTGCACAGGATCCGCATTTCTCGCAATTTTTCTCTTCCCCACTCACATTAAACCCTGCATTCACTGGAAAATTTTTTGGTACTTATAGAGTGGCAGGTAATTACAGAAACCAATGGCCTACCATCAATAATGCTTTTACTTCTGCCACTGCATCCATAGACTTTCAAGTAATGCAAAACAATATGTCTCAAGGAGACAGTTGGGGTGTTGGATTCATGGGCTTTAACGACAATAGCAGCAATGGTGCAGTACAGTTTAATTACGGAACATTTTCAACTGCTTATCATAAAAGTTTAGACGAAGATGGCATGCACCAAATAGGATTAGGTGTACAAGCCACTTATGCAAATATGCTCATTAACACCAATCGTCTCAGTTTTGAAGATCAACTAACTACTGCAGGATTTACTGGATTAACTTCTGAGATATTTAATTCTAGCACATTAAAATCAAGCTATGTAGATTTAAATGCAGGCTTATTATACAATGGAAGCACCAATGATCGAAACAATTTTTATTTTGGTGTAAGCATGTATCATATTAATCGACCCAAACAATCTTTTACTGGAGCCGAATATTTATTAAAGCCCAGAACCAATATACACGCTGGCACTTATTTTCCTTTAGGTGCTACCACAACATTGCATTTAAGTGGATCACAAAGTTTTCAGGCACAAGTAAGTCAAACAATCATTGGAGGTGCAGTACAATTAAGTACAGCCCCAGAAGATCCCAACGCAACCAGTATTTATGTTGGTGCATGGATGCGTTTAAAAGACGCCATTATACCATATGTTGGTATTGAATTCAATAATATCAGAATTGGTGCTAGTTACGACTACAATACATCTTCATTAAGAACAGCTTCAATCAATAGAGGTGGTATTGAAGTATCACTTATCTATATTAGAAGACCAAATACAGACCGACCAGTGAACTGTCCAAAGTTTTAGCCTGCTATTTGTTATCTTTGGCGAAACACCCCCTGATTGTTCAAAGAAATTATTATATCCATACAAGCTTACGGTGCAGCACATCAATTTATTAAAGCCAATAAATTGTGGAAATGGATTATTGTGCCGGGCATTTTATACATGTTGTTATTCATTACGGGCATGTATTTTTTTAGTCAGAGCGCCAATAACGCCATTGAATGGATAGCACTAAGAACTGGCTTAAAAGGCTGGTTAGACACATTAGATAGCGGTTTCCTAGGGTTCTTATTTACAATGGGAAGCATGTTATTATGGATGTTATTAATGCTGTTTTATTTTTCCTTATTTAAATACTTATTCTTAATTGTAGGCGCACCTTTATTTGCTTATTTGAGTGAAAAAACAGAAGCCATTATAGAAAAGAAGGACTTCCCTTTTAATCAAGCACAATTTATTAAAGACATGATTAGAGGGATCAAACTCTCTGTTCGAAATAGTTTGTGGCAAACCGTTTATTTGCTCAGTATTATTTTTTTAAGTTTAATTCCACTGGTTGGATGGCTTACCCCTTTCTTAGCCTTATTATTAGAATGTTATTATTATGGGTTTTCTATGTTAGACTATAGTATGGAAAGACATAAAAAAACAGCGGGTGAAAGCATTGCATTTGTGAGTGCACACAAAGGATTGGCCGTAGGAAATGGAATGGTGTTTTATCTATTTCATTTTTTACCTATTATCGGTTGGATCTTAGCCCCTACTTACGCAGTAGTTGCTGCAACTTTAAGCATATACCCTTTAAAAAAAGAGGCCATTGAACAATCCATTGCAAAAAACGGGTAAAGTCATTTTGATCCCAACGGTATTGCACGAAGAAGCATTGCATACCATACCAGCTTATATTACTGAAGCCATTAAAGAGTGTACCGTATTTTTTGTTGAAAACGAAAAAACAACGCGAAGATTTTTTAAAAAGCTTTGGAAAGAAATGGTCATAGACAATTACCAATGGCATACTATTCATAAAGCAGAAACAGCCGTAACCAAAGCATTTATTGATGCATTAGAAAAAGGACAAACGATTGGCATTGTAAGTGAAGCGGGTTGCCCAGGCATTGCAGATCCAGGACAAATTCTAGTAGAAGCCGCACAGCTAAAAGGATTCAAAGTAACTCCCTTAGTGGGACCCAGCTCAATTTTACTAGCATTAATGGCCAGTGGAATGAATGGACAATGCTTCCAATTCAATGGCTATTTACCCATTGACTCTTTAGAGAAAAAGAAAAAAATTAAGGCAATCGAAGAAGATTCGCAACGAAATCAATGCACCCATATTTTTATTGAAACCCCTTATAGAAATAATCAATTATTGGGGGATCTTTTACAAAGTTGTAAATCTTCAACCCGTATTTGTATTGCTAAAAATATTACTGCTCCCGACGAAACCATTGTAACTAAAACCGTTCAGGACTGGGCAAAAAAAATACCGGAACTCCATAAAATTCCGGTAATCTTTTTAATTCAAGCGTAAGCTTTATTGTTTCTTTATTTCTCTGATGGTTTCTTGGGTGCTATGATGGTTTCATTACCCAAGCCTCTTACTTCTAAAATACTATCAACAATGTATTTTTCAACACCGCGCCAAGGCAATGCGCCTAAGTATCTCTTATAATGAACATTGATTTCTCTGCCAGAGTTTTGATTCAGTACCTCTGCAACTTTTTCATCTTCAACACTAAATTCAAATTCAATACTCTGCACATTGGCTTTAAAACCACTCTGAATTAAATTGCCCTCATAGGTTTTAAACAAGAATCCTTTTTGTTGAAAGGTATTCAGAATACCTGCTTTAGCGCCTTCAGAATACACAAAATAAAAGCGCCAATATACAAATGCGGCTAGTAACAAAATGATAATGGTAGTAGCACTCCAAGCAAATTTTTTCATTGTCATATTATAATCCGTATTGGTCAACAAGGTAGATTAATGCAGCCATATTCACTGCTCCCAAATTCAACTCTCTTTTATTCACGTTTTCAAACACATCAGAGCGAGCATGGTGAATATCAAAATAACGCTGGCTATCAGGCATTAAACCAGCGATAGGAGTTCCAAAAGTTCTATTGAGTGGACCAATATCAGCTCCACCCCCACCAGCTTGCAAGAAGTCGGTACCATAAGGTTTTAACAAAGGCAACCAACTTTGGACTTTAGTTAACTGCGCTGGAGACACGGTAAAACCAAATCCTCGCGGTGTAAATCCGCCCGCATCTGATTCTAACGCAAAAACGTGTTTCTCATTGTTCTTCTTGGCTTCTTCTGCATATTTGTTACCACCACGCATGCCATTTTCTTCATTTGCAAATAACACAAAGCGAAGGGTTCTTTTTGGTTTATACCCCAACGCTTTTAATGCACGCATAATTTCGATGGTTTGAACAATACCCGCACCATCATCATGTGCACCTTCATTCACATCCCAACTATCTAAATGACCTCCTACCGTAATATATTCATTCGGAAATTGAGTACCGGTTAATTCAGCTACCACCGAATGCCCTGCTACATCTGGGCCAAATGAACCATTGGTCGTCATGGAAACTTTAATGGAACTATTTCTAGTAGTAGACCAAATAAAATCGGCGTCTTCATTACCCAAAGCAATTGCAGGAATTTTCGGATAAGCTTCATCATAACCTGTTGTACCCGTATGCGGATTATTATCGGTGGCTTCGGTTAAAGAACGAATCATCACCCCCACTGCACCATATTTTGCAGCACGACTAGGTCCTGATCTTCTGTACTGACCAGCTTCACCGTACGATTTAAATGTTTGAATATTGGTTGGATTGAATTTGTTGTTGAAATAAACAATCTTTCCTTTTAATTGGTCTTTCTTGGCTTCCATTTCATCAAAATCTTGCACAGCAATTACTTCAGCCACCAATGGCTTACCACCCGTACCCAAAGAATTACCCAATGCCAATACATCTAGTGAACGATTGGTTTTTTTACCATTTTGTACAACTACAGCAGCTTGGTCTTTACCACCTCTTTTCCAATTGGGCATCATGCATTCTTGCAAAAACACATTGTCTGCCCCTAATTTTTTAAGGGATGCTTCGCCCCACTGAACTGCTTTGGTATACTGAACAGAACCGGCCAAACGGCCACCAATTCCTTTAGTGAGTTCACGCAATAAATCGTGGGCCTTGCCATTGCGCATAATTTCATCACTTATTTTCTTGATATAAACCGAGTCCGCACTGCTTTGAGCGGAAGCCAACATAGGAATAAATGCGGCTAGAATAAATAATTGCTTCATTGGCTAAAGTTAACGATTTGATTGATTTGTTATGCTTTGATGAACGGAACGAACAAAAGCAAAAAAAAGCCGTTCTTTACATTGATTAATTAAGCAATTATGCGAATAGGAATTGTGTGTTATCCCACTTTTGGCGGATCAGGTGTTTTAGCTACTGAATTAGGCAAAGCCTTGGCCGATGAAGGACATCAGGTTCATTTTATTACGTATCAGCAACCCGTAAGACTGAATGTATTTAATACCAATATATTTTATCATGAAGTAAGGGTACCCACTTATCCATTGTTTGATTATCCACCTTATGAAGTAGCATTGGCCAGTACCATGGTAGATGTGATCATGAATTATGATTTAGATTTATTGCATGTGCATTATGCTATACCGCATGCATCTGCTGCTTATATGGCGCGTCAAATAGTACAAAAGAAAACAGGCAGGCATGTACCCTTCATTACTACATTGCACGGAACAGATATTACACTAGTAGGCAAAGACAAAACCTATGAACCTGTAGTTACATTTTCCATTAATGAAAGTGATGCCATTACTGCTGTATCTAAAAACCTAAGAGACGAGACCTATCTTTCATTTGCAATAGAAAAAGATATTGAAGTCATTTACAATTTTGTAGACGTTAGTCGCTTCAATAAAAAACCCATTGATGCATTTAGAAAAGTAATTGCACCACATGGAGAAAAGATCTTGATGCATGCGAGTAATTTTAGAAAAGTAAAAAGGGTAACCGATGTCATTTCCGTGTTTGCTGCAGTGCAAAAAGTAGTTCCTTCTAAATTACTCATGGTAGGTGATGGCCCAGAAAGACCTGCTTGCGAAGAGTTGGCAAGAGAATTAGGCGTAGAACACGATGTTCGCTTTTTAGGAAAGCAAGAACAAATTGAAGATATATTAGCAGTAAGCGATGTGTTTTTACTACCATCCGAATACGAGAGTTTTGGATTAGCCGCATTAGAAGCCATGGCAGCCAGAACAGTGGTGATCAGTACCAATGCCGGTGGATTAGGTGAAATCAATATTCAAGAAAAAACAGGATTCATGGCCGATGTAGGTGATACAGCAGCCATGAGTAGTTTTGCCATTGAACTATTAAAAGATGAACCTAGATTGGCAGAAATGAAAGAAGCTGCTTATGCGCAAGCATCCTTATTTGATATCAAAAATATCATTCCGATTTATGAAGCTTTGTATGGTAGGTTTTGTAGGATGAGTTTAGATACTTAAGTAAAAGGTAAATAATTTTACGCCACAATACCATTGTTGGCTGAAGTTTTATTCCCCAACAATAATTGCTTTAGTTGTAGGTCGTTTAAAAGGATTATTTAAAAACCGTTCAACAATTTGATTAAAAAGGGCATGTTCACTTCTTAACATAAAATGTGTGGCTCCGGGCATTATAAATAATTGAGATTTTTGAATGTTTTGATACATTTCTACAACATGTTCTAATTTGATCATATCCGCATCGCCTGCCATAATTAGTACTTCTGCTTTAATTTTTAATAATTCTACATTTTTTAAGTTAGGATATTTGTAGTCAAGATTAGTAACAGTTAAATTTCGTAAAGTTTCAATGGAAGAATCCCCTCTTGCAATCTTATCCTCCATTTGCTTAATCGTTTTTTCCATTTCAACAATAACCCAATGAAAGAGTGCATTTGAATCAGGGCGTATATTAGGAGAGGTAGCAACAAGTTTTTTTACTTTGTTCGGATACTGTATGGCCATCATTAATCCAATAATACCGCCATCACTTTGGCCTATAATATAAGCTGAATCAATTTTTAAATAATTAAGAAGGGCATTATAATCTTTTGCCATTAAATCAAAAGTAAGTTCCTCATTCCCATTGTCAGACTTGCCTTGAAATCTACTATCAGCAATAATCACATAATATTTGCTTCTAAAATATTCAATCTGACACCTTTCCGCATTTATATAGCCACCATTTCCGTGAATAAGTAAGAGGGGTTGCCTAGATGAATCTCCATAGGTCTCATAATACATTTTAATATTATTGACATGGGCAAACTTTCCAGCAGTAATATTTTGTCCATAAATTACGGAAGTAACACAAGTGTCTTGACTAAAAACATATACATTAAAGGACAAACTGATGAGCAGAAATATAAATTTCATAATTGTTGAGATTGATTAGCAATACCAAAAGATGAATTATCAAAGGTGGAAGTGTATTTTATATGCCGACCCTTTTTAGATCGTCTTCATTAGCAACAATTTTCCCCTACTTGGATTGGTGGGCATTTAACCGTCCCGTAACTACAATACACACAACAGTCGCCTTGTAATGGTTTCAGTCGTGTTTTACATTTCTCACATTCGTAGAAATATATACAAGCATCAGTCGGCATAATTTCAGTTTTCTTGTGTCCGCATTTTGGACAGGTCAAAGTTGATTGTGTTTCAACGTTCTTGCCGTTATAAGTTGTGCAGGTCTCGCAAGTTCCGTTCATTTTGTTAAGTTTATAATTCCAAATTGTCGCTAAGAGAAGTCCGAACATACCAGCATAAAGAGAATATGTCCAGTAGTCGCTGTCGTTTATATGATATGAGTAAAAAATTAAAAGTCCGCTTGAAATAGCTACGATTAAAGGATACATACAACGGTGTCTGCGATATGAAATGTAAAGTCCGCCAACTGATATTAAAACCATTACTTGAAAAATCCACATTGTCCACCCACCGAAAAGTTCAAAACTCCCAAGTCCAAGTGCTGAAGCTGCAAACGCAAAAAGTGGAAAACAGCAAGGTGAAAAAAATGCGGTCAAGAAAAGTCCAGCCATCCCCAATTTGTCTATGTTATTCGTTAATTTCATTCTCGTCTTTTATGTTGTTTAAGTGTCAAACTATCGGTCTGGTAGGGTTGCATATAACGGACAGGGCTTGCTACTGTGCAGGTATTCATTGAACATCCAGCCCGGAACCGCTAATGATTGAAAGGATGAAGTTAACAACAAAAAGATGAAAACATATTCGTCAGCCAGCATAGCAGCAAAACCCCAATAGAATTACAAAAAACCGAAGATAACTTCCGACAGCCTGTACCTTTAAACTTGTGTTGCCTGTGTAAGAAACTTTACCTATCAGTTCTATTATAAATCCTGCAGATATCGGCATTTTTTAAGTATATCCTGTCGCTGCTGACAGTTAACATTTTTTGTCTGCTGTAACGGGTTGCAGTTATAAAAGCCACTTCGTCCATCAGGTGCATAGCAGTTACAGCAAACAAAGTGTCATAATGATTAGTACTGTTTTTTCTTCATTCATCATTTATGCTGCATTTTCAATTGCAATAAAGTTTACTAATTTTCCTTTTTTGTTGAAGACCGGATAACCTTCTATATGACATTTGTAAATACTGCCATCTTTTTTGTAGTTGGTAATGATACTTTCAAATGAACTTTGTTTATCAACTGCTATTTTAATTTTTTGCCTTTCTGTAATTTCAGTTTTAGCACCTTGAAACATATGAGGGCTTCTACCAATTACATCTTTCTGTGTATAACCATTCATGGCAAAAATATTTTCAGTAGCATGAATGATGTTTAGTTTGGTGTCTGTAATGATGATTACTTTATTCTCCCAAACTAATGTATTGCCAAGCGAAACAAGAGTATTATGCCAGAATTTTTCTTTCATTATTTTTTGCATCGTTTTTAAATCGTCTGCTAATTGCATTCTTCTTTGCAAACCTTCTAAACAAATATCCCAACATAAAAGTGGATGTGCCATAATTTACTGTCTCGCATGTGTTAAACGTAAAACTGGGAATTGTTTTTGTGCCAATGCAAAAGAACCAAACAACACAGCACTATAAAATAGATCCCCATACATTGTTCCTTTTAAAAACGGGATAGCTGCTTCGTAGCAAGTAATAAGTCCACTAGAGTTTTGAGGATAAAATGAAGAACCTAACCAAACGCCAAAATTTGATACCAAAAAGAAGATTACTGTTGAAGCCAACGCACCTGCAAGAACTCTTTGAGTATTTACTTTATTTAAAATAAAAATACCTACAAAAACAATCAATAAATAGCTTCCGTATTGCCAATAAAACCCTTCGTAAAACCATGTAAACTTTGGATAGTATTGTGCATAGATTACATTGTTGATGAATAAATCACTTAACCACGTAGCAGTAATAGGAATAAAAAATGCCAGCCTTTTTTTTTGAAAATGTGCAGCACCAAATAACCCAATTACACCCAATGGTGAAAAGTTGGGCATGTGTGGAATTATGCGGCTGAAAGCTGCCAGAGCAATCATTGAACATAATACAGACAGGCGGATGTTTAATTTTTTATCCATAATATTCTAATTTTCAAATGAAACAATACTGCAATTTTTTACTCTCTTTTCATCCTTGAAAAAGGATAGCCATTGCAGCCTTTACGTGGATTTACCCTGTCAGCTGCTGCAGTGTTAATAGCTTTCTGCATTGTAGCAGCTTTATATGCCGTAAGACAATAACCCCATTTCCACGGTTGCATGTTTTCGAAATACATAATGTCAATACGGCTGTATAAGCCACCGTCTGATGGATTGGCTTTATCGTTTTGAGCTATAAAATAATTGTCTTCTTTATTATACATGAGCAGGTGATATTTAGTGCCTGCTCCATGTAGCCACTCTTTATTACTGGTATGATATATGCTGCCATAATCGTCTTTGAAAGTTCCCAGCAGTTCATCAGGTACTTGTTGCAAAGTTTGAACCTGGCTTTTATAAGAAGTATGGCATGATATTGTGAATAGCCATACTGCTACTGTAAGCAGTATAATCCGGTGAACCCAAATTACATTTGTCTTTCTATAATTATTCCTTTTCATTTTTTAAGAACCGCAACTTATACAACCATCTTCCATGCTGCAACTCGGACTATCAGTTTGAGTTGGCTTTACATCATTGTCGGCAGTTGAGTGTTTGCTCATTATTTCTGTTGATGGAATTAAAGGGTTGATTTCAATGCTGCTTTGTTTTTCCACCGTAAACTGTACAGCCTGTGTTGCTGCCTGTGTACGCAAATAATACATGCCTGTTTTCAATCCTTTTTTCCATGCATAAAAGTGCATAGAAGTGAGTTTGGAAGTATTGGGATTATCAACAAATAAATTCAGTGATTGGGATTGGCAGATGTAAGCACCTCTGTCGGCAGCCATGTCAATAATGTTACGCTGCTTAATTTCCCAAACTGTTTTGTACAACTCTTTTATGTCGGCAGGTATTTCTTCAATATTTTGAATTGAACCGTTAGCGGCTATTATTTTATTTTTCATGCTGTTGTTCCATAAACCTAAATTCACTAAATCTTTTAAAAGATGCTTATTTACGATTATGAACTCACCGCTTAAAACTCTTCTTGTATAAATATTGCTGGTGTAAGGTTCAAAACATTCGTTATTGCCAAAAATTTGAGAAGTAGATGCTGTGGGCATGGGTGCAAGCAGCAATGAATTTCTTACACCAAATTGTTTAACTTCTTCTTTTAGTGAAGCCCAATCCCAACGGCCGGTTGATGTTACACCCCACATATCAAATTGAAAAACTCCTTTTGAAACGGGCGAACCCGCAAAGGTTTCATAAGCCCCATGTTCTTTTGCCAAATCTTTACTGGCTGTCATGGCAGCAAAGTAAATGGTTTCAAAAATATTTTTGTTGAGTATTTTTGCCAACTCACTTTCAAATGGCAAACGCAACAAAATGAACACATCTGCCAAGCCCTGCACACCCAAACCAATGGGGCGGTGTTTCATATTTGAAGTTCTTGCTTCTTCAATCGGGTAGTAGTTGTTGTCAATAATTTTGTTTAGGTTTTTTGTAACCTGATAAGTTACTTCATATAATTTTTGCTGATCAAATTTTCCATTAATTACAAAACGGGGCAATGCCAGTGAAGCTAAATTACAAACTGCTACTTCATCTTTACTTGTGTATTCCATTATCTCTGTGCAAAGATTACTACTCTTAATAGTTCCTAAATTCTGTTGATTACTTTTGCTATTGACAGCATCTTTATAAAGCATGTAAGGTGTGCCAGTTTCAATTTGCGATTGCAAAATGGCAAACCATAGATCCTGAGCCTTTACAGTTTTTCTTGCTTTGCCTTCGATTTCGTATTTTGTGTATAGCGTTTCAAATGCTTCGCCCCAACATTCACTTAGCCCCGGTGCTTCATTCGGGCAAAACAAACTCCACTCACCATTTGCTTCCACTCGTTTCATAAACAAATCGCAAATCCACAAAGCAAAAAACAAATCCCTTGCTCTCATTTCTTCTTTGCCGTGATTTTTTCTTAAATCCAAAAATTCAAATACATCGGCGTGCCACGGCTCTAAATAAATGGCAAATGCACCTTTGCGTTTGCCACCGCCCTGGTCAACATAGCGAGCAGTATCATTGAAAACACGAAGCATGGGAATAATTCCGTTGCTTGTACCGTTTGTACCACCAATATAACTACCAGTTGCCCTGATGTTATGTATGGCTAAACCAATGCCTCCTGCACTTTGAGAAATTTTAGCTGTTTGCTTTAATGTGTCATAGATACCGTCAATGCTATCTTCTTTCATGGTTAACAAAAAGCAGGAACTCATTTGTGGTTTAGGAGAGCCTGCATTAAATAAAGTTGGTGTAGCATGTGTCATCCATCTTTCGCTCATCAGGTGATAAGTTGCAATAGCGCTTTCGATATCTTCTTTGTGTATTCCTATCGCAACTCTCATATACATGTGCTGTGGACGCTCTGCAATTTTGCCATCAACTTTTAAGAGATAAGACTTTTCCAAAGTCTTAAAGCCAAAATAATCAAATCCAAAATCCCTGTCGTAAATGATGGTGCTATCAAGCAACTCTGCATGTTCTTCAATTATCTGCATCACATCATCGGCTATAAGTGGTAATTTTTTTTGTGTTGCTGAATCTACATAGTTGTAAAGCCTTCGCATGGTTGCAGAAAAACTTTTAACTGTATTTTTATGCAGATTACTTATGGCGATCCTTGATGCAAGAATTGCATAGTCTGGATGAGTAATAGTTAGTGAAGCTGCTGTTTCTGCTGCAAGGTTGTCTAATTCAGTTGTAGGTACCCCTGCATAAATACCTTCGATGGTTTTCTTTGCAACATCTATTACGTTTACCATCGGGCTTAAGCTGTAACTCAATTTTTCAATTCTTGCAGTTACCTTGTCAAATTTTACTGATTCCTGTTTTCCGTTTCTTTTAATTACAAACATGGAGGTAGTATATTTATTTTAATTGTTTTAAAAATCTTCTTCTGTTGAAAATACCTGTGATTCTTTGTTGCCCATTACACCGGCTTTTTGATAATCGCCAACTCTTTTCTCAAAGAAATTTGTTTTGCCCTGTAGCGAAATCATCTCCATAAAGTCAAATGGATTGGTAGCATTGTAAATTTTTGTGCAGCCTAATTCACTTAACCAACGGTCTGCAACAAATTCAATGTATTGCTGCATCAATTTGGCATTCATACCAATTAAATCAACAGGCAATGCTTCGGTGATAAATTCTTTTTCTATTATTACTGCATCCGTTATAATGTCCTGCACTTGTTTTTCAGATAATTTGTTTTGTAGCATATTGTACAGCAAACAGGCAAACTCACAATGCAAGCCTTCATCACGGCTTATTAATTCGTTGCTAAATGTAAGCCCCGGCATTAGTCCTCTTTTCTTTAACCAGAAAATAGAACAGAAACTACCGCTAAAAAATATCCCTTCCACCGCTGCAAATGCAACAAGGCGTTCTGCAAAATTACCATTGTCTATCCAACGCAAAGCCCATTCTGCTTTTTTCTTTACTGCCGGCACAGTGTCAATGGCATGAAATAGTTTGTGTTTTTCCTGTGGGTCTTTGATGTAAGTATCAATAAGTAGAGCATAGGTTTCGCTGTGTATATTTTCCATCATAATTTGAAAGCCATAAAAGCACCTTGCTTCAGGCAACTGTACTTCACTCATAAAGTTTACTGCAAGATTTTCATTTACAATGCCATCACTTGCAGCAAAAAAAGCCAACACATGAGAGATAAAATGGCGTTCGCCATTGTTTAAATTCTCCCAGTCTTTAAGGTCGCTGCTTAAATCAATTTCTTCTGCAGTCCAAAAGCTGGCTTCATGCCGTTTATAGTGCTCCCAAATTTTTGGATAGTTTATTGGAAGAATAACAAACCGGTCTTTATTTTCTTTTAAAAGTATTTCCTCTTGCTGCATAATAAATATTTGTTTCTATTTTTTACTTGCAGACGAAAAGTACAGTGCCGAAAGAATTAGCCACATCAAGAAGCGAATACTGTCAGTACCATGCCTTTCACCCGAAAGCGTTGTTACTAAATGTTTGATTTTGGCAGGTCTTCTGACTTGCTCCATTGTTTAATGCCTTCCCGTCTGTAATGACAGTGGCATGGTTATTAAACAACTTTGGTGGAGCTTACAGCTACGGGGATAGTTCCTGACTTTAACAGGATTCCCTTTTAATGAAAATCCGCCTATGGTGGATTTTCAACCAAAATACAATGTAAAATAATAATCTAAATTTAAATTTGGAGCAAGTTGTTATACACTTTATGTTGAAAACGATTGTAATTCGCTATAGTAGAGTGTGATAAAATATCGTCTGCTGTTGATGGTTGTTGAGTTGCTGATGTTTAAGGTAAAGACGATAAGAATATAGTTCGCTGGGTGGTGGGTAGGCTGTGAGTTGGCACTTTTAGCTCTTTACGAGGTTCTCTTTGTGCCAGAGTTTTTGTGCCTTGTAATCTGCTAAAAATCGTGTTGGGTAATGTCGGTAATATCTTGGATATTTAAATCTTTGTGTATGTCGTTTAGGGTGACGTACAACATCAGTTTGTGTTTAATCTACATCTAAATTTCTGTATCCTCCAAATGATTGTTTTTTACCCTTTTCTCCAAGTAACTCATAAACTTATGATGAAGCGGGCTAAATGCCAATACAAATATTCCGGATAATAATGAAGATAATATAACATCAGATATTTCGAGTTTGTGCGAAAGCCAATGTAAAAAATAATGTTCTATCGTATTATATATAAGCACAATGACGATAAATATTAAACCATCAACAAGCGTTCGCCTAATAAGTATTCCAGTATCAAAAGTATTTGAAAAAAACAAACTCATTATCTGTGATAGTACGAATGTAAGTATCAAACCAATATTAAATACCAGTTTAACATTGCGAGAAACTTCCGTTACGCTGGCATTCAATATAGAATAAACAATCATTATTAAAGTAAAGGAAATCAACCCCCAGAAAAGCCATAAGATTTTATTTCTTTCTGTTTTAGATGACTTTTTATAATTAACATACAAACAAAGCAATCCAGTAATTAGTACAAATAAATCACTTAGTTTTTCACTGACTTTTAACAATGCGCATCCTGCCAGTAGTATAGGGAATATTAACCAAGTATAGTCCTTTATTGCCCAATTTAAATATCTGGATGCTATTTTGTTTTTTGGAAACACAGCAGTGATATCCTGTTTTAAAATTTGCCGAGGAAAACTTTGTAAAGCTTTTATATAAATCGTTCCTGTTAATGCATTTATCATTAACAAGCCAAAAAAAGGTATCCAATCTGGATTCATCAATTGTAAGTATTGAATTATCCAGTTCATTGAAATTGTGGCGAGAAACAAAGCAAACAGAATAATACCTTTTTGCTGCTTAGTTTTTACTGAAATAATAAAGGAGAAAATAATCAATAGGGGTATTGAAATAATGTGGGCTATCGATGTAAAATAACGACCATCATTTCTATATAAAGGGTTACCAAGCAGATTAACAAAAAATAATATCAATAAGACAATTGTAATAGAGATAAACAAGTAATTTATTCCTTTTAATAGTTTCATTACATTGATTTTTTTATTAATTGTTTATCAGTTCATTTTCGTAGAGTCTTTGCTAGCATTATGCCTAACACTTAAATATACGCTACTCAATCATTGAAAAAAAATTAGCTGCGTTACAAATGAATTACTGCTCGTCTATACTCTTCAAAACAATATCACAAAGCCAGTGTAATTCTTCTTCTGTAATTATTAATGGTGGAGCGATTCTGATTCTATCTGGTGCAAATAAAAACCAATCGGTGACCAATCCATTTTGAACACAGGCATGCGCTACGGCTTCGGTCATTTTAGGAGAAGCAAATTGTACACTCATCCATAATCCAAAACAATTCACTGAAACAATGGAAGGATGTTGCAAACGTGTTTTTAAAATAGCTGCTTTGCTCGGAATATCCTTGATCCAATGGGGGTTTACAATCAATTCTTCAAACGCTGCTTTGCCTGCTGCACAAGAAACGGGGTGTCCGCCGAATGTAGTGATATGTCCTAGAACAGGGGCATAAGTTAATGTGTTCATGAGTCGCTGGTCGGCAATGAATGCACCCAGCGGCATCCCTCCACCCAAGGCCTTGCCCAATAACAAAATATCGGGCACAATACCATATTGTTCAAAAGCCCATAAAGTTCCTGTTCTACCGAAGCCCGCTTGTATTTCGTCTAATATCAACAACACACAATGTTGATCGCATTTTGCGCGTAAAGCTTTCATCCATTTTTCGGAGGGAGCAGTGACGCCGCTTTCAGCCTGAACCGTTTCAATAATTACGCAGGCTGTTGTTGAATCGATGGCTTCAATCAATTCATCAGCACCATAATCATAATGGTATACATCGGGCAATAAGGGTCTGAATGCATTTCTAAAATACTCATCTCCCATTACACTCAATGCACCTTGTGTACTGCCATGGTATGATTGATTGGCTGCAATAATTTTAGTGCGATTGGTAATTCGCTTGGCCAGCTTCATTGCACCTTCTGTAGCTTCTGCCCCACTATTGGTAAAGTACACACAGTTTAAAGAGGCTGGCAAATATTCAGTTAGCAATTTTGCATAAGCCACTTGCGGCTGTTCAATAAATTCACCATACACGATCACATGCATATAAGCCGCGGCTTGTTCCTGCACTGCTTTTATAACAGCAGGATTGCCATGACCAACATTACACACGCTAAATCCTGCAATGCCATCAATATATTTTTTCCCATGGGTATCGGTGAGCCACACCCCTTCTGCACTGGCCATTTCAATGCCAATGGGTTTGGGAGAAGTTTGTGCAACATGGTCTAAAAATAATTGCCGATGATTCATTTGAGCCCAAACTTATAATAAGATTGCCGATTATTAATATCTTCATTGCAAATTCTACTATGGCTACTATTTTACCTGTTCTTGGAAAGCACCCTCAAATGGGTTCAGATTGTTTTATAGCTCCCAACGCCACGATTGTGGGCGATGTAGTAATGGGTGATGAATGTAGTGTGTGGTTTAATGCCGTAATAAGAGGAGATGTGCATTATATTAAAATTGGTAACAAAGTAAATATTCAAGATGGGGCAATCATCCACTGTACCTATCAAAAAAATCCAACTGAAATTGGGAACCGCGTTTCTATAGGACACAATGCAATGGTGCATGGATGTACTATTCACGATGATGTGTTGATTGGCATGGGATCCATTGTGATGGATCGTTGTGTTATACAATCCAATTCTATCATAGCTGCTGGTGCTGTTTTATTAGAAGGAACGGTGGTAGAATCAGGAACTATCTATGCGGGTGTTCCTGCTAAAAAAGTAAAAGATCTATCACCCGATATGGTGCATACAGAGATTGATCGGATTGCCAACAACTATGTACAATACGCTTCTTGGTTTAAAGACTACAACCACAACAATTTCTTGAAGCAATAAAATGACTAATACTTTCTGTCTTCCATTGTGTCTAAGATGGTTAAGTAACTCACATAACGATCTTCGGAAACAGAACCTATGCCTACTTGTTTTTTGACAGCACAGCCAGGTTCATTAATATGCATGCAGTTGTTAAATTGGCAATCATTGATTAATGCCCGCATTTCTGGAAAATAATGAGAGAGCTCTAATTTGCTAACGTCTACAATCCCTAATTCCCTTACCCCTGGTGTATCTATGATATGGGTTTGTTCATCAATATCGAACATCTCTGCAAAGGTAGTGGTGTGTAATCCCTTCCCACTCCAATCACTTACTTCTTGTGTTCTCAAATTAAACTGTGGAAACAAATGATTAATAAAAGTGGATTTACCTACCCCACTATGGCCACTTAATAAAGTGGCTTTATTGGTCAATAGATTTTTTACTTCTTCTAGTCCTTGATTATTCTCAATACTGGTTAGCAAAACTTGGTAACCTGCATTGGTATAGATATCTTTCAGCTCTTGAAATTTCTCCATTTCTTTGGCTCTATACAAGTCTGCTTTATTAAATACAATAATAGCAGGTATATGATACGCTTCACAAGAAATTAAAAAACGATCAATAAACCCTTGTGAAGTTTTAGGATCACGCAGGGTAGCAAATAATAAACTCTGATCTAAATTGGAAGCAATAATATGGTGCATTCGTTTATTATGCGGAGACACCCTAGCCACATAATTGCGCCGATCATGAATTTGGTGAATGATGGCCGACTCTTCTTGTACGTCTTCTATCTCCATTTCAACATCATCTCCTACCGCAATAGGATTGGTTGAAGTATGGCCATCTATTTTGAATATTCCTTTTGCACGTGCATTATAGAATTGCCCATTGGCTGCTTTTGCAACATACCAGCTACCAGTTGATTTGTATATTTTGGCCTTCACAGATACGAAGATACTAGCAGCAAGAACAATTTTTGCGAAATATTAACCCAAATAAAGACCTTGAGTGCTTAACAGAACCCATTCAAGGGATTAAAATGAATATCTTTGGCCCATGGCAAAATTTGCGCACGATGATGTAGTGCCTTTTAAAGAGAGTGAGCTGGCAAAGAAAGACCAGGTAGCCGATATGTTCAATAATATTGCCTATCGCTACGATTTCTTGAACCGCTTTTTGAGTGTGGGGATTGATGTGGGCTGGCGAAAAACAGCTATTAAAGAACTCAAAAGCATTGCTCCAAAAAAGATATTAGATGTTGCCACTGGCACAGCTGATGTAGCATTATTAACCGAGCAACTATTAAAACCAACCGAAATTGTAGGTATTGATATTTCAGATGGCATGCTCAGTTTTGGAAGAGAAAAAATTAAAGCAAAGGGCTTAGAAAATACCATCACTTTATTAAATGGAGACAGCGAGAATATTCGTTTTAACAATGATTATTTTGATGCAATCACCGTTGCATTTGGGGTAAGAAATTTTCAAGACCTCAGCAAGGGTTTGCACGAAATGTATCGCGTATTAAAGCCCGGTGGCAAAGTGGTTATCTTAGAATTTTCTAAACCCAGCTCTGTTGGCTTTAAACAATTGTATCAGTTTTACATGAACTATATCACTCCTTCTATTGGTAAACTTTTTTCTAAAAATAAAGACGCATACCAATACCTGAACGACAGTGTTCAGGCATTTCCGGAAGGAGCTCAATTTTTAAATATACTGAATGACGCAGGCTTTACCCAAACCTATTTGAAGAAACTAAGTTTCGGAATATGCACTATTTATTGCGGAAGCAAATAGTCCTGCTCGTGATAGGCCTACTGGGTCTTTTACAGTATAGCTATGCTCAAAAACAACTCTACCGGATGAACCGGGAAGATCAACTGTATTATTTTGGTATAACACTGGGATACAACAGTTCCTATTTGCAAGTAAACAAATCGAATTTGTTTACGCAATCGGATAGTATTTTACTGGCCGAACCTGGCTCCAGTGGGGGCATTACCATGGGATTGATGGCCACTGGAAGATTGGGTGAACATTTTCAAATAAGGGCCAACCCGCAGTTAATCATTGGGGGCGCAAGAAGTATTTCTTATCAATTAGGAAGTACCCGCGCTGGGGAAGGCAATGCTCAAATTCAACGACTGCCTTCTACTTTGGTGAGCTTTCCATTTCAATTGAAATTCAACTCCGATAGAATTGGCAATTTCAGAACTTATATTTTGGGAGGCATTAAATATGATATTGACCTCTCTTCTAATTCCACCGCAAGAAATGCAGACGATATCATTAAACTAAAAAGAAATGATTTTGGTGTTGAAGCAGGAATTGGATTTAATTTTTACTTACCCTTTGTAACCCTCTCACCCGAAATAAAAATAAGCTATGGCTTATCCAATCTGCATCAAACAGATGCAGCCCTTAAATATTCCAATATTTTAGACAAAATACAGTCGAGAATGATTGTGTTTTCTTTACACATTGAAGATTAAGGTTATATGCTGTAGATTAAATAAATTGCAGCATGCAACATACCATAATCAAGAATGCGAACATTATTAATGAGGGGATACAAATTCAAGGCGACTTACTTATTAGCAATGATAGAATAGAAAAAATTGGCGGCAGTATCGATATTAAAGCCAGGGCCAATGAAATAGACGGTACTGGATTACATGCGTTACCAGGAGTGATTGATGACCAAGTTCATTTTAGGGAACCCGGTCTTACGCATAAAGCCAATATATATACAGAAGCAAAAGCTGCTGTAGCTGGTGGCACTACTTCTTTTATGGAAATGCCCAATACTTTTCCTGCTGCATTAACAGTAGAATTATTAGAGCAGAAATACAATAGGGCGGCTGAATCATCTTTAGCGAACTATTCTTTTTTCATGGGAACTTCTAATGATAATTTAGAAGAGATTCTACAAATCAATAAGAAGAAGAACCAAGTTTGTGGAGTAAAAATTTTCATGGGTTCTTCTACTGGAAATTTATTGGTGAATAATACTTTGCAATTAGAGAAAGTATTTGCAGGAACAGAATTATTGATTGCCACCCATTGCGAGGAAGAATCATTGATTAAAGAAAACCTAGCCAATTTAAAATCAACTGGTAAAAAATTAACAGCGGCTGATCATCCCATCATACGCAACGAAGAAGTATGTTTTGAATCTTCATTCAAAGCCATTCAATTTGCAAAAAGAAACAATAGTCGCTTGCATATTTTGCATATCAGTACCGAGAGAGAATTACAATTATTTACCAATATGATTCCGTTGAAAGACAAAAGAATCACGGCAGAAGTTTGTGTGCATCATTTACATTTTACTTCTGATGATTACGACAGATTGGGTAATCAAATCAAATGCAACCCTGCTATTAAAGCGCCATCCAATAAAGAAGCATTGTGGAAAGCCTTATTAGATGATCGTTTAGATATTATTGCTACCGATCATGCCCCACATACCTGGGAAGAAAAACAAGAAGATTACGAACATGCACATGCGGGTTTGCCCTTGGTGCAACATTCTTTGCAATTGATGTTGCACTATGTAAAAGAGGGTCGTATTAGCTTACCTAAAGTAGTAGAGAAAATGAGTCATGCAGTGGCAGATTGTTTTCAAATTCATGAAAGAGGGTATATTAGAGAAGGGTACATGGCCGATTTAGTATTGGTAAATCTGAACAAACCAACCACCATTAGCAAAGAAAATATCTTGTACAAATGCGGTTGGAGCCCCATGGAAGGAATGACTATGCCAGCCAGCATAGAAAAAACTTTCGTAAATGGGCATATGGTTTATGGAAATGGGGTGTTTGATGAATCTAAGTGGGGAGCAAGAATGGAATTCAGAAGAGATTAAACCAGCTATAACTGCCAGCAGCCTATGCAAGTTGATAAAGTTACTTTACACGATCTGTCTGTATTTCATTCAGAGGAATATCAATCGGTTTTTCATCATGTTAATTTAACCTTAACCAATGGTGGCCGAGAGCACTTGCGTTATCTATTGGCCCATCCACTAGACAGCATTAAAGTCATTGAGCAAACCCAATTGACTATTCAACAATTGAGTAGTATCATGGACCAATACCCCATCAGTCCTTCTAATGGAACGGTGTTGGTCATGGAAAAATTTTATGAGTCGCCCATCAATAATTATCCTTCCGATATTGGAGTAGTTAGTGCTTTGCTTTACAAATTATTGAATTTGGCAGATTATTCTTTGTCCAAATTTACCGTAGAACATGCGCTTGATTTTGTGCAAGGAATGGATAAAATAGCCGAGCTAATTTCGCTTGAAAATGGTTCTACATGGCTTACCCAAACTGCAGAACGCATTCGCCAATTGCTCAATAGAGATATAGTACCTGAAATGTTATTGGCTAATAAAAAAAGCTTATCAACTACCACTATTCTCAAATATGCTAAATTTCTAAGAGCCCGATATCGCAATGCTACAGAGGAACTCATAGAAATTCATAGTAAGTTAGATGCATACTTAAGTTTAGCGAAAGCTGCACAAAAATTCCATTTTACTTACCCCAGTGTTGTTGAAACAAATGAACCCTGTATTGAAGCAGAAGGCTTGTATCATTTTTTACTAGAAACGCCTGTTGCGTATGAAGTACAACTGAATCAATCGGCTAATTTTATTTTCTTGACTGGTGCTAATATGGCCGGGAAAAGTACGTTTATTAAAGCAGCTGGATTGGCTGCTTACATGGCCCATATTGGAATGGGGGTGCCTGCAAAAAAAATGACCATCAGCAGATTGGATGGTATACTGAGTAATATTCAGGTAACAGACAATATCATGAAAGGAGAAAGTTTTTTCTTCAACGAAGTTCAAAGAATCAAAAAAACCATTGAAAGAATTAGTGATGGCAAAAAATGGTTGATCTTAATTGACGAATTATTTAAAGGAACCAACCAAGAAGATGCAGTTAAATGCAGCACGGTAGTAATTGAAGGATTAAGAAAATTACCCAATGCATTGTTTGTTCTTTCCACCCATTTATACGAAATAGGCCATAACCTTAAACACCATCCCAATATTCAGTTTCGCTATTTTGAAACTGCCGTGAACAATGACCAATTGGTGTTTAGCTATCAATTAAAAGAAGGCATTAGCAATGACCGCCTTGGTTACCTTATTTTAAAAAGAGAAGGGGTGGTATCAATGTTAGAAAATTTATAGTACCTTGACTATAAATTAATACAACATGAAATTCCTTGTAAGATTTGTAGGCATTTCAATGATTATTGTTGCCCTTTACAATTTATGGGTAGTAATTGATGTGCCTCCTACTTATAAAGTATTAGCCACCAGTGCTGTTGAAGCCAATAGCATTGTAAGCGCAGGTGTTGATTCTGGCAAAGGGAATTTATTGGGGATTCAACCCGCTTTACAACCCATCCATTACGCCAATAAAGTTACCCTTCGAGATAATTTACGCAGCTATATGCAAGCTGCAAGAGCTAGGGGTTTAATTACGCCTAAAACAATTGTGGTATTCCCAGAATACATTGGTAGTTGGTTGGTGGCAATGGAACAGAAAAGCAATGTGTACGAAAAAGCCAATTTAACCGATGCCATGACCGCAGTGATTACTGCCAATTTATTTAAGTTCCTGGTTGCTTATATGACTGTTCCAGACGGCGTTACCGAAAAAGATAAGTACGCCGCATTCGCAATGAAAGCCAAACAAATTGCTGAAACCTATGATGAGATTTTTAGTGAGTTGGCTTCAGAATTTAAAGTAACCATTGTGGCTGGTTCAATTGTCTTACCCGAACCCTCCATTAATGAAATGGGTAAACTTAAAATTGCAAGAGGTAAATTATACAATACCAGTGTGGTGTACAATCCTCAAGGAAAAATACAAGGGCCATTGGTCAAGAAAATATTCCCGATTAATGAAGAAGCAGGATTTACAGCTAGTGGAGATGTAGCACAAGTGCCTGTATTCAATACCCCTTCTGGAAAGTTGGCAGTATTAATTTGCGCAGATAGTTGGTATCCTGCGGCATACGCCAAATTAGGTACCGATGTTAAAATGATTGCAGTGCCTTCTTTAGGTGCAGTTGATTCTGTTTGGAATGCTCCTTGGAATGGGTACAATGGATTTAAAGCGCCCAATGATGTAGACACTTCCGATTACAAAAAAATAACTGAAGGAGAAGCTTGGCAGAAATATTCCATGGGACCCAGATCAGTAAATGCAGGAATTGCTTACGGCATGAATGTGTTTTTCACTGGAAATATGTGGGGTAAAAAAGCAGAAGGCAGAGTCATTGTTTTAGATAAAAATGATTTAACTGTACTCTCTCCTACCACTACTACTGGAAGAATTGTTAATCAGTGGCTACAATAGTTTCATGCAGTACGATGCCATTGTAATAGGTGCAGGATATGCAGGATTAGCTGCTGGCTTGGCTTTACAAAAAGCAGGAAAAAATATACTTTTATTAGAAGCCCGTAATAGATGCGGCGGAAGAATTTTAACGGAATATTTTAGTGAACAGGAATACACCGATTTAGGCGGCCAGTGGATAGGCCCTGGGCATGAAAGAATGTATCAACTGGCCGCCGAGTTTGGCGTAGATACTTTTCATACCTATGATAGTGGAAAGAGTACCCTACTCTTGAACAACAAATTAAAACAGTACAAAGGGTTGATTCCGCCGCTCCCATTATTTGCTTTATTAAGTTTAGATAGGGCCCTTCGAAAAATAAATAAACTGGCCAAAACCATTGATCTAGATCATCCTTATCAATCTGATTGTGCAGCTAAATGGGATGCCATGAGTTTGCAGGATTGGATGAATATTCAAATGAAAAATGAAACAGCTAGAAAAATGTTTGCGTTGGCAACACAAGCTGTTTTTGCAACCGATGCATCTACTATTTCTTTTTTACATGCACTGTTTTACATTAAGAGCAATACCAATTTCGATTTTTTAATGAATGTAAACAAAGGTGCTCAACAAGATCGTATTAAAGGAGGCGCCCAAAGTATTTGCGTTAAAATGGCAGCAGCTTTAGGCAATGCCATTCATTATGAAAAAGTGGTGACGCATATACACCAAGATGAAGAATACGTTACAGTGAGTGGAGATGGGTTTAGTTATACTGCAGCGAAATGTATTGTTGCAGTGCCTCCTGTTGTATCCACTGAAATCAATTTTACACCAGCCGTTCCTGAAACACAATGGGAATTAATGAAAGCCAGTTTTATGGGTACGGTGGTAAAATGCTATGCCGTGTATCCGAGCCCATTTTGGAGAAAACAATTTAAAAATGGATTGGTAGCAGCCCCAGACGAACTAACCAGTGTAGTATTTGACAACTCACCATTCAATGGCAGCAAAGGAATTTTGATGGGATTCAGTTTAGCAGAAAAAGCCAAGCAGTTAATGCAGCATGACGAAGCAAATAGAAAAGAAATAGTGAAAGCTGGTTTTGTAAAAATGTTTGGACCAGAAGCAGCCAATATAGAATACTATACCGATAAAAGTTTTACCGAAGAACCATTTACAAAGGGCTGTTATGCGGGTATGTTTCCACCAGGCGTAATTACCCAATTGCAAACCTCACTAGCCACTCCTTTCCAACGCATTCATTGGGCAGGAACAGAAACCAGTAATATACACAACGGCTATATGGAAGGGGCGGTAAGAAGTGGAGAGCGTGCTGCTAAAGCTGTAATTTCGCCATCTTAAAAAATTCCAATGTTTCTGTTGAGAAAATGCATTGTTACTATCTTATTTAGTTGGCTATTTATTGGTCCCCTAAAGGCACAATTAAATAATATTACTATTTCAGGATTGGTTAAGGAGAAATCTAATACTGCTCCAATAGCTTATGTGAATATTATCGTAAAAAATGCCAAAGACAGTTCATTTGTAGCAGGAACGGTTAGCAATGAAGAGGGAAGATTTTCTATCGCAAATATAAAGCCAGGCAATTATTTAATCAGCTATACCTATACTGGATTCCTAATCACTCAACAACCCTTATTGGTAGGATCATTAAGTGCATTTATCAATCTAGGTATTATAGCGCTGGAATCAGAAGAACAGCAATTAAAAGAAGTAGTAGTAAACAGTAAACAAGATAACCTCAATAATAAACTAGATAAGAAAACTTATTCTATAGCGGCTAATATTAGTCAGGCAGGAGGCTCTGTGTTACAAGCCTTAAAAAACTTACCCGGTATCACTACTGGTCAGGATGGAAAAGTAGCACTAAGGGGTAGTGATAAAGTGGCCATATTAATTGATGGGAAACAAACTGCATTAACAGGTTTTGGAGGGCAAACAGGATTAGACAATATACCTGCTTCCGCAATCGAAAGAATTGAAATCATTAATAACCCTTCGGCTAAATATGATGCCAATGGAAATGCTGGCATTATCAATATCATTTACAAAAAAAATAAACAGGAAGGTTTTAATGGGAAGCTAGGGTTTGCTACAGGATTGGGTGCAATATGGGAGAAGAAAGAAAACCTACCCAATATTCGACCTCAATACCAAGGCACGCCTAAGATCAATCCGAGTCTTTCATTGAATTATCGAAAAAACAAAACCAATCTATTTTTACAATCAGATTGGTTGTATACAGAGACTTTGAATAAAAATGAATTTGTAACAAGAACTTATAATGATGGCACCATTATTAATAGCCAATTAAAAAGGAATAGAAATACGCATTTCTTTAATAATAGTTTTGGTATAGATTGGAATATCAATGAACAAAATAGTTTGACACTATCAGGATTTTATGGAACAGAAAAAATCATAGATAGGGGCGATCAACCTTTTTTTAATAAAGATTACAGCAGTAGAAACAGACTTTGGCAATTTTTAGAAGACGAATTAAAAACAACCGTAGTTGCATCAGCCATATATCAACACAAATTTAAAGAAGCAGGGCATGTATTGAATATGGGCTTCAATTATACATTTCATCGTGAAGATGAGAAATACAATTTTGTGAACACGCTTTCTACATCAGTTGGGCTAGACTCATTTAAATTATTATCGGATGAGCATGTAGCAGATTTTAATGTAGACTATACCAAACCATTGAAGCATGGGAGAATTGAAACTGGATTAAAATTCAGGTACAGAGATATTCCTACCAATATGCAATTTAAGCCCGGGGTTAATTCTCCATTAGATGTAAACGCGGGTGGAGAAGCTACGTATTCAGAAATTATTCCAGCAGTATACAGCAATTATATTTACGAAAGTAACAGAATAGAAGCAGAGCTGGGATTAAGAATTGAGTACGTGGATTTACAATATAAGGTGAACCCTAATCACAACACCTATAAGAGCGATGGATACAATTATACCCAACCTTTTCCGAATATTAGACTGGCATATAAATTAAATGAGCAGAATAAATTGTCTTTCTTTTTTAATAGAAGAGTAGACAGACCCAATGAAGTAGACATTAGAATCTTTCCAAAATACGATGATGCAGAATTAATTAAAGTGGGTAACCCTGCACTAAGTCCACAGTTTACCAACTCTTTTGAATTAGGCTATAAGACCAATACAAAAAAAGGCTATTTCTATACGGCGCTCTACCATAGAAAAACCAATGGCACCATCACTAGAATTGCTACTCAAGTACCACCCAGCACTTTGATTTATACCGTCTTTCAAAATGCAGGAAAAAGCAGCAATACAGGCATTGAAATGGTTTTGCAGCATGATTTTTCAAAAGCATTCTCTTTCAATACGAATCTAAATATTTACCAAAACCTCATTGAAGCATTTACTGTTTTAAATAAGTATCCAGTACCGTCTGTGTATTCAGCCAATAAAGAAGTATATACTTCTGGTAATCTTAAAATAAATGCCCTATTTCATTTGCCTAAACAAACCGATATTCAATTAACGAGTATTTATTTAGCGCCAGACATTATTCCACAAGGAAAAATTGGCACTCGATTCTCCGTTGATTTGGGTATTAAAAAAAGAATACAACAAAATAAAGGAGAGTTGTTTTTAAATGCTACCGATATCTTGAACACATTGCAGATCCAAAAAGATTTAGTTGGAAATGGATTTAACTTAACCAGCACAGATTACTACGAAACACAGGTTTTTAGAATTGGGTATAGTTATAAATTTTAGTAAGCGCTAAATACCTGAAAATAATAATTTAGTTTAGTGGCAATGAAAAAAAATATCTTGCCCCTTCCTATTGCTTTGTTCTTAATGAATACTGCAATCCTTGGACAAATCAGTTCAAATAAAGAAATTCAATTTTATAAAGGAGGAACTGATTCATTAGAAAAACATATTTATAAAAATATTAGACCTAAAATTGAATCTATTTCAACTGATTATATGCTGTTTTTCAATCTATCAATTTCATCAAAGGGTATTCAGAATATCAAAGAATTATATACCAACGAATCTGAAATTTCAAAAAAACTAAGAGAAGCATTAAAAGAAACTGAACGCAATTGGATTGTTTCAGGTGTTAAAATAAAACAGTTTGTCATACCAATAATCCTAATTACAGAAAAAACTTCTTTTCAAATCAAACCCCTTTCCTATTTAGATTATCAAAAAAATAGGCAACCTATCAATTGTATATTCATCCCCCCTATAGTAATTAACTATTACGCTCCCTCACATTAGCCATCAATTCTTTTTTGTTGTATGCTTTGTTCCCCACCCTTCTTTATCTAAACATCGATATCGAACTGCTTCTGCAAAATGATCAAAACTAATTTGTTCGCTGCCTGCTAAATCTGCAATGGTTCTACTGACTTTTAAAATTCGATCATATGCCCTTGCACTAAGATGATTGCTTTTCATGGTGCTTTCTAACTCATGAGTATTTGCATGATCTATTTTACAGTATTTCCTCAATTGCTGTGTGGTCATTTGTGCATTGGTATAAATACCAGATTTCCCTTTGTATCGGTCTGTTTGAATGGCTCTTGCATTGATGACTCTTTCGCGAATAATGGATGAATCTTCTTCAACTGTATCCTTAGTCATATCATTAAATTCAATTGAACCAACAGTGATATGCAAATCAATTCGATCTAATAAAGGGCCAGACACTTTGTTTAAATAACGATTTACTTGACCCGATTCACAAGTGCATTCTTTTTGACCATGGTTATAATACCCACAGGGGCATGGATTCATTGAAGCCACTAACATAAAGCTGGCAGGAAATTCTTGCGATACCCTGGTTCTGGCAATACTGATGGTCCGTTCCTCTAATGGTTGTCTTAACACTTCTAATACCGACCGGTTAAACTCGGGCAATTCGTCTAAAAAAAGTACACCATGATGTGCCAAGGATATTTCGCCTGGCTGCGGGTTTGATCCACCCCCTACCATGGCAATATGTGAAAGCGTATGATGCGGCGAACGAAAAGGTCGCTGGCTAATTAATGCTGCATTGTGTTGAAGCTTCCCAGCCACACTATAAATTTTCGTGGTCTCTAATGCTTCTGCCAAACTTAATGGGGGTAAGATGGTAGGCAATCTTTTGGCCAACATGGTTTTACCTGCTCCAGGTGGACCGATTAAAATAATATTATGTCCACCTGCTGCTGCAATTTCCATTGCTCGCTTTGCTGTAGCTTGTCCTTTTACTTCATTGAAGTTGGTATTAAATAAATAGCGGTCATTAAAAAAATGATCTCGAATGTCCATTTCTTCTCGTTGCAATAATTGCTCGTAAGAAAAAAACTCCACCAATTCTTTCAACGAATTCACACCATATACTTCTATATCATTCACCATACTAGCTTCCTTCGCATTTACTTTAGGAACAATCAATCCCCGGAATCCTTCTTTGCACGCTTGTATAGCTATAGGTAATGCCCCTTTAATACCATTAACCGTTCCATCTAAACCCAACTCACCCATGACCACAAAATCTTTTAGTTTTTCCGCATGGTCCAATTGTTCACTCGCGCCTAAAATTCCTAATGCAATCGGCAAGTCTAACGCAGAACCCGATTTACGAATATCTGCAGGTGCCAGGTTCACAATTACTTTGGTTCTTGGCATATGAAAGCCCATATTCTTGATAGCACTTTCGGTTCGGTGTAAACTCTCCCGCACTGCACTATCGGGCAAACCCACTACAGCATAGCCTTGACCCATACTTACATTCACTTCTATACTAATGGTGATGGCATCCACCCCTTGCACCGAACTACCAAATGCTTTAACAAACATGTTCTTGTTTTAATAACACAAAATCAGCATTTGAGCTGGTATAATTATTCGTGTTTATACCTAACTTTCAACCATGAAAAAACGGTGGCTATTATTCATTTTGTTGATTGCAATGTTGCAAGCAAATGCGCAGTGGAAGCCTTTTCGCTTTGCGTTTATCTCAGACACACATATTGGATCTCCTAACGGAAGTGCAGAAGAAGATTTGCGTAGAACGGTAGCTGATATCAATAGCATGAATGATATTGCATTTGTGGTACTCACTGGTGATATCACCGAATTAGGTACCGATGCAGAAATTAAATTAGCCAAAGAAATTTTGTCTGAATTAAAAGTACCTTATTATATCATTCCAGGTAATCATGATACGGGTTGGAGTGAGAGTGGTGGCGTAAGTTTTGGAAAAATTTTCGGCTACGATAAATTCAGTTTTAATTTCAATGGCATTCAATTTATTGGTTGCGCTTCGGGTCCTTATGTTAGAATGAGTGATGGTCATATTCCACGTGATGCAGTGAATTGGTTAGACCTAGAATTAAAAAAATTACCAACCAATCAACCCGTTGTTTTTTTAAACCATTATCCGTTGGATAAAGATTTGGACAACTGGTATGAAGCAGTAGATCGTTTAAAGAACCATCGAACATTGGCGGTATTAAATGGACATTGGCATACCAATCGAAGAATGCAGTATGAAGATTTACCAGCAGTAGTAGGCAGGTCCAATCTCAGGGCCAAAGCGGCTTATGGCGGATACAATTTGGTAGACGTACGATTAGACTCTATGATTTTTGCAGAACGCACACCTGGTATTGAAACTAAAAAAGCATGGACAGGCATAGACTTAAGCAAGAATATTTATAGCCCCAACAAAAAATTTTATCGCCCTGATTATTCCATGAACGATAGCTTTCCTTCTGTAAAAGCACGTTGGGTTTATGCATCTGATGCCAATGTAATTTCAACACCTGCGGTTACTAACAGCTTAGTCATTTTTGGAAATAGTTTAGGAAGCATAGATGCCATTTCAAAAGCAACAGGGAAAAAGAAATGGTCGTATCAAACAAAGGGTGCTATTTATTCAAGCCCTGCTATTGTACAAAATAAAGTAGTTGTTGCTTCAGGTGATGGCAGTATCTATTGTTTAAATTCCAATAATGGAAAACTCATTTGGCAGTTCAAAGCAGATGCTGCTGTTTTAGGCTCTCCGCTCATTCATGACAACAAAGTTTATATAGGTGGAAGTGACCATCACTTTAGGTGCATCGACCTTGCTACTGGAAAACAGCGTTGGAGTTTCGGGGAATTAGACGGACCAGTGGTAAGCACCCCTGTATTCAGTAACGGTAAAATTATTTTTGGTTCTTGGGATCGTCACTTGTATGCATTAGATGCTTATACAGGAAGCCTTTCTTGGAAATGGAACAATGGCTCAATGGTGCGGAATTTTGCACCCGCTTCTTGTATTCCTGTGGTGAAAGATGATATTGTATATATTGTTGCTCCTGATCGTTTTTTAACAGCCATCGATTTAAACAATGGCAATACTTTATGGAGAACCAAGGAAGTAAGTGTACGAGAATCAATTGGTATTTCTGCTGATGGAAAATGGTTGTATTGTAAAACTATGTCGGATGGATTTGCTGTTTTTCCTACAGGAAGAACATTACAAACATTGGCTTGGAAAAAAGATTTTGGAATTGGATATGAGCATGTACCCAATATGCCCATTGAAAAAGAAGGCAAAGTTTATTTTGGCACCAAGAATGGCATCGTGTATGGAGTAGATCCTTACACTCGAGAAAAATTATGGCGTTATCGAATTGATAACTCAATGGTGAACACCATCAACATTAGTACTGCAAATGAATTAGTAGCAGCTACAATGGATGGTAAAGTTACCTTACTCGATTTAAAATATTAATACTGACCCGTATTCAACATCACCAATGTGCATGCTTCTAAAGTAGCAATGCCGTTTTGTTGAGCAAGCTCTTCGAGTTCCTCGTTTTCGGTACCTGGATTAAAAATAATTCGCTTGGGATGGAGCGACAAAATAAAATCGTAGTAGGCTTTTTGCGCAGTTGGGTTCAAGTATAAAGTAACCGTATCAATATCATTGACTACCGGTGGCTCTGTTTCAATTTGCACTCCTGCAACCACAGCGGATTTTCTTCCCACAGCCACTACTTCATGCCCATGTTTACGCAAACGCGTAACTGCTTCAAAACTATATCTGGCGGGGTTTTCAGACGCACCAAGTACCAATGTTTTTTTCATTATACGTTCTCCTTAATCAACTGCTTATGCGAAGCATCGCAATAAGGTTTGTTCTTAGACATACCACAACCACAAAGCGATACTTTCTCTTTTACATCCACCGTACCATCTGGCTTATGAATATAAGATTTAGAAGTAATTACAATTGGGCCCAATGGCTTAATCAAAATATCTACTCCGTCTTTTACAATTGCTTGTTCTTGTTCCATGCAATAAAGATACGAAGGCTTTACTTGATGGTGTAACGTATTCCTAAAAAACCTCGAATGCCTTGGTTGGGCGCAAACATATAAGTGGGATCAAAGCTGAGTGCGTATGGGTTGTCTGCGGTTGCTCTAACTTGTCCATTAGGTTGGAACTGCACAGATTTATCAAATGGATCATTGGCCCTCGCAATCAAGAATGGGCTATACCGAGTGGGTAAAAAGTTCAAGAGATTTTTTACACCACCATACAATTCAAATCCATGCCAATAATGAAAAGTAAACTGGATATTTTGTAAGCTATACCAGGGAGAGTAAGACTGCCGTGGATCGAGCGGGCCTAACAATGGCAAACGCATGGGGCTGTAGACATTGCCTGTATAATCAATGTCTAAGTGAATAGAAGGTATGCGATAAGACAAAGACCAAGTACCAGAAAAACGCTCTGTTAATATTTGCTGTTCTTTTTGTTGGTTATTGTGCAAAGCAACATCCATATAAGTTGCACCAATATTTAATTTGATTCCATTGTTCAATGCAATATCTGCATTGGCAGAAACACCTTTACTTATGGCATGACCATTTAAGTTGGAGTAAATAATTTGATTGGGATCTGTTTCAAAATCACCTACAATTCGATTATTGAAATAAGTGTAGAACGCACTAAAATCAAGGGTTGTAGCAGCTGAACCCTTTCCATAGATTTTATGGATATAATTCAAATTGATATTAAAAGATTGTTCTGGTTTGAGTTGTTCAGTTAGTACTACTTTTCTGGCGCCAGACAATGCAGCATGGTCTTCTGTAAATAAATTCACTACCCTAAAACCAGTGCCCATATTCAATCGAAGGAACTGTTGATTGTTAATGGTGTACTTATAAGCGATGCGTGGGGTGAAAATATTCCCATGCGCCGAATTATAATCGTAACGAAGTCCTATTAATAATTTGTGTTGTTGATTAAAACTAATTTCGTCTTGCGCAAAAATGCCTGGCAAAATAATTCGCTGCGGGGCTGTTCCCATTTTTGCACGATCTATTGAACCTGTTGCAGGGGTGTTGTCGTTGTAATAGGTATATCGCAATGCAGTACCCAATAAGAAATCGTGTTTGCCATTTGTTTTATCCCATATCATTTGTGCAAAGCCTACTTGCTGTTTGGCCATGTACAATGTATTGCCATACATGCTATTTTGATGATGGTGGTTTAACGAAAATGCAAGACTAATTTTTTCAGTAGTGGGTAACTGATAATTGCCTAATAATTCAACTCGGTTGGTATAAATACTTTCGCCATAAACAGAATCCTTTCCTCTGAAACCCTTGTTCCAATTCATTTGCCCGCCCCAACGATCTTCATAAAAATATCTAGCAGCTAGATTCAAGGTTCTGTTTTGCTTTTGTTGAATAGACCATTTTTGAAAAACAGAAACACGGTGCTGCAAAGTCAAATCGGTAAATCCATCTTTATTGTTATCAATTGGATTGCTGTAATTGAAATAATTAATGCCTGTTAACACGGTGGCTTTGCCACCCACTGTAGTGGTAAACCCTAAATCGGTATTTACTTCACCCCAGGTGGTAGCCATCATATCTGCGGAAATATGAGGAGCGGTACCTGTCTTTTTAGTGATCACATTAATTAATCCGCCAATGGCTTCACTTCCATACAAAGTAGATGCAGGTCCTTTTACTATTTCAATTCTTTCTACCATGGAAGCGGGTATACCTGATAAACCATAAACGGTAGATAAACTACTTACTATGGGCATTCCATCAATTAATACCATGGTATAAGCACCAGGTAGTCCATTGATTCTGATTTCACCAGTATTACAAATATTGCAATTGCTTTGCGGCCTTACCCCATTCACATGGAGTAGTCCTTCAAAAATATGAAAGGCAGGATTCTTCTTTAAGAAAGCAGCTGAATACACTTCAACTGGAACTGGACTTTCTACACGTTTTACTTCTTTTAAAGTGCCTGTTACCACTACTTCTGCCAGCTCTGCTTGCATGGGTTTAAGTAAGCGAGAAGTATCAACAGGAAGCTGCGCTAATAAGCTAAAGCCACTGCCCAATATCAATCCAATAAACAATATGAATCTTGAAAATTTCATCTTTCTGAGGGTAAAAGTATATTTGTTAGACGAGCCTAACAAATTTTATTTAGATTTTCACTTATTTTTAGGGCATGCAAGTACTTTCTTATACAGAGGAGAATTACCTAAAAGGGATTTTTAAGTTGACCATTGAAATGGCCGATAAAACCGAAGCAGGCACCAACGAAATAGCCAGTCACTTGGGCATTAAACCAGCATCAGCAAACGATATGCTGAAAAAATTGAAAGAAAAAAAACTGATCAAATACGAGCGATATGGCAAGTCTTCTTTAACCAAGGAAGGCAAAAAACTAGCTATTGAAATAGTACGTAAACACCGATTATGGGAATCCTTTTTATACGAGAAACTTGCATTTAATTGGGATGAAGTGCATGAAGTAGCAGAACAATTAGAACATATTCAAAGCAAAAAATTAATTGATAAGCTAGACCAATTCTTAAATTATCCCTCTACTGATCCTCATGGTGATCTTATTCCCAATGCAAAGGGCGAGCTCAATATTCTTCCCCGTAAAACCTTAATAGAAGAATTAGTAGGGCATCAATGTAAAATGGTAGGTGTAAAAGATAACTCTGCAGAATTTTTAAAATACGTAGATAAATTAGGCCTATCTATTAACCAACCCATAAAGGTAAAAGCAAAACAAGCTTACGATAATCAAATTGATATTGAAGTAAATGGCAAGAAACACAGTATCAGCCCCAAGTTTGCCGAGCAGATCATTATTGTATGCCCAACTTGTAATAGAAATAAATAAAGAAAACTTTAATCGATATTTTCTTCGCCCTGTTTCATTTTATTCAATACTGTTTCGAATGCTGCAGTAGAAAAACGCATAGTAGATCTTATTTTAATGGCTTTTTCTTCCCAATTAATGGCTTCCATTTTATTGCCTGTTCTATATAGTAACCTTGCATAAGTATCTATCAATTCTGCTGATTCATAAAACTCTAATCCTCGTTTAGCTAATAATAGGGCCTTACTTAAGTATGCAGCATTTTTAGAAAAAGTATATACATCCCATGCGCCTTCATTCAACGCATTGGCATAAAATTGTCCTCGGGGTGTAAATTGTATCATATTACGTTGTACGCCTTGAACAGAAGTGGTTTTACTTAACTTAACACGAATGCTATCGGGAATTTGAGCAAAAATTTCAGGGGGAATTCCCGAACCATTAGTTTTAAGCAACTTTAGTTGAGCCAATGAATCTTCTTTGCGAATATCTTCAGGCTTTATATTCATATAGTAACGTTCATAAAAAGAAAATACATTACGCATATAATTAACGGTATCATTAACGCCTTTATAATAGGTAAGCATTAGCTGCATATTGGCTTTAGGCCCTTCTTCAGGTTTATCGGTAGTATAAGTAGTTTGCCTAAATGCAGCAACTTGATACGCAAAACTGAGGTTTTTATCTTCAATTGCTTTATTGATAGACTTAAAGGTAATTCTACTATTAATGACCTGACGTTCTCTCAAAGGCATATTATACCAAGCTATCATGTAATTATCTTTTTGCTTTTCTACAAATTTTTGTGCTGTAGAACCAACAATAGGTGCGCATCTCAAAACATATTGAAGAAAAGAAATAGCAGTTGCTGAATCATCAGGTGCTTTTTGTGTGAGTTCGTCAATAAGATCGGGATGAGGTTCAAATCCAATCTTTAATACTTTATCTACAAGCTTACGAATCACTACAAAATCACCAACTTTATTATAGTAATTGTGTTTCAATTCTTTAAACGAACCAGTATTCGAACGCATTTCTGCAATGGCACGTTGAATACCTTGAATATAGGGATATGCCATTGTAGAGCTTGAAGGTAATATTTGTAAAATGTTCAACTGTGCATCAAACCAAATAATACCAAAAAAATCTTTAGGTACTATATAAATAGAATTTGCTACATTCAACTCAACAGGAAAACGAGGTTGCCGTATTAAAATACAATTGCTATCTATACTTTTCTTTGCAGCCACCAATCCTGCTTCGGCAACGTCATTACACTGAACACATTTTTCCGATGTAATTACCAGCATTACTAATTTATTTTCCTTATCAGCTTTTTTAGCAGCTTCTTCAAAAGTAAGTGTAGAAAAATGAGGCTGTGCAAATACACCAACTGAGCATAATGCCAAAAGGATAAAGAAATAAGACTTTAACATAGATTGATTATTGGAACATAAATATAAGCATCAATAATCAATCTCCAATCGCAGCTTATCGCGTAGTTCTCTTACCAAAGGATACTGCTCAGCAATGCGTTCAAATTTTTGTTTGCTGTTTAAACGCATATGTAAAGGCACGTCTTCCCTCTCTCCTTCTTCTACTAAGATGGTAAAATTAATGGCTCTGTTATTGAACTGCGTTTGTAATTGGTCGATCAAAACCATTTTTTCACTCTCAATAAATTTCTGTGCAGTAACAGCAGAAACGCGAACGGTAAAGTGGATATCGCTTTCAATTTCTAAACTGGCAATTCTAAATGTACCAACTGCTGAATGTTTTAATTGTTGTTCCAATTGAACAATATACGCATCCCAAAAAGCACGAAGACTTTCCTCGGTTAAAGGCATGGCTTCTTTCACTTCTTCAATGTCGTAATTACTACCCGCTTTCTCTTTAAGTGCTTCTAATAAAGATTTTTTTGGTCCTGTTTTAATTGTGCCAACGGGTGCAGGCGCTGCGCTGCCTCGCACGGGTTCTGTGCTGCTTGGGTTTGTTTGCGCAACAAATAATTTTGCACCAGCTGAAGTATTTGTATTACCGGGTTCCGCATTTATTGTTGGCTGCGATGCACTATTAAGAGTCTTCACAGAAGACTGAATTGCTGATGCTGGCGGCGTTGGGGGTGCCAGCGATTGAATCAATTTGGTTTTAAAAGCGATCGGACCGTCAATTCGTTTTTTTTTAACTACCCCGCCTTTATCGGTTGTAAGATCAATGGCTTGTTGCAAGAAGCTCAACTTTATTAAAGCTAGCTCAACATGCAAGCGTTTGTTGCGGGCCATTTTATAATTGACTTCTGTATCGTTTAAAATATTTAATGCACTCACTAAATAACTCAATGAAGTTTGCCCAGCCACTTGAACATATTTGGGTTGCATACCTTCAACCACTTCTAATAAAGAAGCAGATTTAGCGTCTTTGCAAACCAAGAGATTCCGAATAAATTCAGCAAAGCCATTCAATACCAAATCACCTTCAAATCCTTTGCGGTTAATTTGATCAAACAGCAGCATCGCTCCCGCCATATCCTGCTTTTGCATACACTCTAGCAGTTGAAAAAAATAATCTTCGTCTAAAATATTTAAATGCTCGAGTGTATTTTGATACGTAACCGTACCATTGGTAAAGCTGACAATTTTATCGAGAATACTCAAAGAGTCTCGCATGCAACCTTCACTCTTTTGCGCAATTACCTGCAGGGCAGCTTTCTCTGCATTGATCTGCTCCTTGTCTACAATTTCTTGTAAATGCTCAACGGTATCGTTGTTGGTAATTCTTTTGAAGTCAAAGATTTGACACCTACTCAAAATGGTAGGTAAAATTTTATGCTTCTCAGTCGTTGCTAAAATAAAAATGGCATAAGGAGGTGGCTCTTCCAATGTTTTCAAAAATGCATTGAACGCACTTGAGCTAAGCATATGAACCTCATCTACAATATATACTTTGTATTTTCCAGCTTGTGGAGCAAAACGCACTTGCTCTACTAGTGCGCGAATATCATCCACCGAGTTATTACTAGCAGCATCCAACTCATGAATATTCATGGATGTACCAGCATCAAATGATACACAACTATTACAAGTATTACAGGCTTCGCCCTCTGCAGTTTGATTGGTACAGTTAATGGTTTTTGCCAAGATACGGGCACAAGTAGTTTTACCCACTCCTCTTGGTCCACAAAATAAAAATGCATGCGCCAACTGATTATTGCGAATGGCATTCTTTAGCGTAGTGGTAATATGTTGTTGCCCCACTACTGTATTAAAGTTTTGGGGACGATACTTACGTGCTGATACTATAAAATTATCCATAGAAATTGCTGCAATATAACTTATTTATAATCCATCTCAGGATGCCTTTCAAAAGGATATTTTTCGTTGAATATATAACGGAAAGTAACCATTCTTCTACTCTGCGTTCCCCCAAGGCTTTTGTAAATATTCACCATTTTAGGGTTCCAATCACCCGCCCATCCCATTTCATATTGTTCATACCAACCTTTGCCTTGTAGATGTAACCCTGCTGCATAGATTAAGTAACTGTCTACCCCCAATGCTTGGTATTTTGGCACAACCCCAAAAGCCAATCCGGTTAATCGTTTATTGGTGCCCCTCCATTTCATCCATAATAATTGCAATTTTTGGAAGAGTCCAAACTGTCCATTGAAATGTTTGAAATATTGATTTAAATCGGGAATATTAATGAACATGGCAATGGGCTCCTCTTTATAATAAGCAAACCAAACCACTCGCTCATCCATGATGGGCTTCATTTTATTAAACAGCTTCATTACCTGTTCCTTTGTAATTTCTTTAGCCTCTCCATGTTGTGCCCATGCTGCATTATAAACAGTTGCAAAATCACCTGCATATTTATTTAGTTCACTCAACTTTACGTGCTTGGCTGAATAATCTGGCTTAGCATTAAACTTAGCATACCGTTCTGGAAATTTTTCAGGCAATGGATCGTCTACATTCATGTAATAGTAATACTGATTGTAGTAATTCTTAAAACCATATCCTTCAAACAAGGCTTCATAGTAAGCGGGATTAAATGACATCCCATACATGGGTTCTTTGTTAAAGCCCTCCACCATTAAGCCCCACCATTTATCACGATCACCAAAATTGATTGGACCATCCATGGCTTCCATACCCATTGAGCTTAACCACTCTTTGGCTGTATCAAATAATAAATTGGCTGTAGCTTGATCATTGATGCTATCAAAAAATCCAACTCCACCTGTTTTAAAATCAGTTCCTTTATTAAGGTATTTGTCATTGGTAAAGGCTGCAATTCTACCAACCAGATCTCCATTATCTGTATAGGCAACCCAACGCTTAGCTTGCCCCCATTTAAAATTTTTATTTTTTGCAGGATCAAACACTTCATTCACTTCATTGTCTAAAGCACGGATATAGCAGGGGTTTTCCGCATTCATGATTGCATTTACTGCCAAAAAATCTTTGCCTAGTTCTACATCTTTTACTTCTACTATTTGCATATCCTTTGCTTTACTTTTGAAATAATTTTTCAGCCATTTTTTGATCGTGCTTGTAAATATCTCTTCTAAAATGCAACTCACCCGATTGATCTACCCATGCAGTAAAATACACCAGAAAGACCGGAATTTTCTTTTTCAAAGTGACCCATTTTTCTTTTTCCAAATACATTAAACTATCAATGGATTTACTGGTATAATTAGGTTGATCACGCAATAAAAATTCAGCAAATTTTTTAGGTTCCGCAATTCTTATGCAACCGTGGCTTAATCCTCTATTGGTTTGTGTAAATAAATTTCGATTGGGAGTATCGTGTAAATAAATGCTGAAATTATTGGGGAATAAAAACTTAACCCTACCCAATGCATTATTGGCACCTGGCTTTTGACGTATTTGTGGAAGCCCTGCAATGTATTGGGTTATTTCCATATTATGCTTAGCAATATAACCCGGGTTTCTTCTGATAGCAGGTAAAATTTCGTTACGAACAATACTCTCTGGAACATTCCAGTAAGGACTAAATACTACATATTGTAAGTTGCCATTAAAAATAACAGTGTTATTGGCAGATGAACCCACAATTACATTCATTTGTAGTGCAATTTTGCCTTGTTCAAAAACACGCAATTTGAATTCTGGGATATTCACTAAAACAAACGTGCTGTCTTGTTGCGGCGGCATCCACCTAGCCCTCTCCATATTAATGAGTAACTGCTCTACTCTCTTTTTAAGTGGGATATTTAAATCGGCAATTACTTTATTCCCAATAACTCCATCTACATCAATTCCATGTCGTTCCTGAAATTTTTTAACAGCCAATACCATGGTGGTATCATATATATTATTGTTGGTGAGAGGGTCTGTTTGCAAAAAAGTTAATCGCTTTTTGATGCGTCCAATTAGTTCACTAGTATCACCACTTCTCAATGATTTTTTTAAATTAGGCAAAGAATCGAGGACTTCTTTTTTTTGCATATCCAATAAACGATACAACCATTGCTCCATTCTAGGATATTGCAAACTCACCGGTGCATAATTAATGGGTGTGCTCGATTTCTTTTCTATTACAGAATCAAGTAGTGCATGAAGATTCACTTTTTTTCGAGGAATATACCATCCTAAATCTGCTAAATTAATGTCGGCTCCCTTGTATACTTTGGCTGCATATTTAAAAAATTGTGCAGTAAAAAGTAGTTCTGTATTTAGAACGTCTTTATTTTCTCTAATGGCATTTGCAGGCTTGTTTGCATAAACCTGATACAGCTGTTGAAACTGTTTATTAAATAAACTGCTATCCAACAAACGCGTAATATGATCGTTTTGCAAATTATAAAAATGGTGTGCCTGCTCAGATAGTCCAGTAGAATCGAACCAAGCATATTCAAAGTTTCGATCGGTATAAAAATCAACCAACTGTTGCTCAAATTCTTTCACCCAACTATTCGTAGAAATAAATTGGACCAAAGAAATGCTATCTAAAAAAAGTGGATTATAGGAAGTAGCTAGAGTAATGGTACTATCTCTTGTAATTTTTTTCTTTGCTGAACCCGAATTACAAGAAAAAGAAAGAAATACCAGAATACCCAAATAACATACCAACTGATTACGCATGCTGCTAAGGTACAAATTGTAAGAGGATTATCTATGTTGTAAAAGCACAGCAGCTGCAATTCCAGCAGTTTCAGTTCTGAGTCGAGTATTTCCTAAACCAATCATGGTAGCCCCAACTTTAGCGGCCATTTCAATTTCGCTTGGGGTAAAATCTCCCTCTGGACCAATGAGTAACAAAGTATTTACAGACTGGTCAATCGATTGAATGGCTTTTTTCTCGCCAGGCTCACAATGTGCTAAAAGTAGTTGGCCATTCAGCGGTTGTTGAATCAGCTGTTTAAACTGTATAGGGTCGTGTAATACAGGCTTATACGTTTGTTGACTTTGCAACATAGCAGATACCAAAATTTGTTCCCAACGTTCTTTTTTAAAATGAGTCCTCTCCGTTCTATCGGCAATTAAGGGATAGAAAGCACTTATGCCAATTTCAGTGGCTTTCTCTAGAAACCACTCCATTCGAGCTGCATTTTTTACAAAAGAAATAGCAATACTGTTTTGAGGATTGGGTGAAGGCATTTGTTCAAAAGCGGACAATTGAACTACTGTCTTTTTTTTATCAGCAGCAACTATTTCACCTAAACATTTTAAACCAAGACCATTGGTTAATGCAATGGTAGTTCCTGTTTTCATTCTCAAAACAATACTACAGTGCTTACTAGACTCCTCAGAAAGCGTGAACAAACCTGGGTTTGGTGGCAATAGTGCTTCGTAAAAAAAAGGAATAGACATAAGGATTTTACTAGAAAGGTTGATCATTATCTATGCCTTCATCAAAATCAGCGGAGTTATTCATCTTACTTCCTTTTTGAATAAAGAATGCTGTTTCTCCATTTCCCTGAGAGGCAGCAGTTGGGCCAACTGATTTCCAATTACTAGGACCAGATTCTGCTTCCATATCTTCAAATTTCTGAATCTCTAATTTCGCACGAAGTTTAATGGTTTCCAAAGAACCATTTCTATGCTTGGCAATTCGAATATGGGTTTCACCGCTTATGCTTTCGCCCATTTCATTGTTGTTTACTTCATAGTATTCAGGACGATAAATAAACATTACCATATCCGCATCCTGTTCAATGGCTCCCGATTCACGAAGGTCACTCAACTGAGGCATTTTACTTTCCTTTCTGGTTTCGACAGCACGGCTTAACTGGCTCAGTGCAATTATGGGCACTTTCAATTCTTTGGCCAACGATTTTAAGTTACGAGAGATATTACTGATTTCTTGCTCACGATTGCCTCCTCTATCGTTACTTCCACTCATCAATTGCAAATAGTCAATAATGATAATACCCACATTGTGCTTGTTCACCATTCTACGGGCTTTTGCACGAAACTCAAAGATATTTAAGGCAGCCGTATCATCAATATACAAAGGTGCATTCTCTAATTTCTTAATCCCTTTACTATGCAATTGCTGGTACTCATAGTCTTCCAATTTACCACGACTAATTTTTTCCATTTTGATTTCACTTTCCGCAC
Organism: Sphingobacteriia bacterium 24-36-13; assembly: GCA_002281875.1. Classification (GTDB taxonomy): domain Bacteria; phylum Bacteroidota; class Bacteroidia; order Chitinophagales; family Chitinophagaceae; genus Sediminibacterium. Next base: position 62,483 of record NCHN01000008.1, read on the forward strand.
TTAAAATACGCTGCACCAATTGCGCAGCACTCATTTCAAGGGAGAAGAAACCAACTCCTACAGGTTTAGTTGGATGCAAAGCAGCATTACGAGCGAGGTTCAGGGCAAAAGCTGTTTTACCTACTGATGGACGCGCAGCCAAAATAATTAAATCGGTAGGCTGCCAACCATAAGTTACTCGATCTAATGAAGCAAAGCCACTAGGTACCCCAGAAATCTCATCTGTTTTAGTTCTTAGTTCATCAATACGAGTGATGGCCTCAATTAAAACACCTCCTATATCTTCAAAGTTTTTCTTTAAATAATTATTGGTGATATTGAACATTTTGGTTTCTGATTCATCTAATAAATCAAAAACATCTGTACCTTCTTCATAAGCATCTCCAATAATTTCACCACTAATTTTAATCAATTCACGTTGAATAAATTTTTGCAGTACAATACGAGCATGTGCATCAATATTCGCAGTAGAAACTACTGAGTTGGTGAGCTTGGTAACAAAATAAGGCCCCCCAATCAAATCTAATTTTTCCTGCATTTTCAATTCTTCCACCACCGTCAAAATATCTATTGGTATAGATTTTTGTTGCAGGCTTTGCATAGCCAAGAAAATATATTGGTGTGCGTCTACATAAAAACACTCAGGCTTAATAATTTCCGATACCGTATCAAAAGCACTTTTCTCTAACATCAATGCACCCAAAATAGCTTCCTCTAATTCCTTTGCTTGAGGAGGTACTTTACCATACACCATAGTGCTTAGATCTATCGCTGGTTTTCTTCTTTTTCTGTCTTTATTTAAACTAGTAATCTCCATGCTCAATTTTGCTTATTCTTTTAAAAAACTCCAGATGATTCCTCCAAACCAGTGTTACCGAATTGTTAACAGCTGGGTAAGGGGGAGCGAATATAATGGTATGGAATTGGTACTGGAAATTTTTTTGGGCTCTATTTATTCCACAGCTAATTCCCTGCTTATCCACAGCAATTACCCGTCTATTCACACAAAGTACTAAGCTTATCCCCCATTTTCAAAAGTTTTCCTCTATTATTTGGAGAAATTAACATTCCCTGGTTAACAAAGAAAATTCAGAAAAATAGGGCTGATCTCATTGGAATGAACTAAGTATAAAAGGAGTTGGCCAAAACTTAGCCTAACTTTATTAGGGTCATCAAAATCCTACCTAAATATCCATCCTATGAAAGAAGCATTCAATTACGATACAGTGAGTGAAGCCCTAAATGACTTGGCAAAGCGCGGCTTCACGCACGACTTCAATATTCACGAAGAAGCCGATTGTTTAATCTGCACCAATACCATGACCCAATTATCTCCTGAAGAGTTTGAAATAGTAGAAACCTATCGATTTGAAGGAGATACTGACCCTGCGGACGAAATGATTGTATTTGCTATTTCTTCCATTAAGCACAACTTAAAAGGAACATTATTAAATGCATATGGCATATATGCGGATGGGGCTACTTCTAAAATTGTAGAGAAGCTTGCCAAACACACCAATAAAAAAGATTCATTTTGGAACTAACTACAAAAAAGAAAATCATTGTAGTAGGGGGTGGTTTTGCAGGAGTGCAGCTCATTAAAAATTTAGATGAAAAATTATTTGATATTTTATTAATTGATAAAATTAATCACCATCAATTTCAACCTCTATTTTATCAGGTAGCAGCATCTCAGTTAGAACCAGCAAGCATTTCCTTTCCGTTAAGAAATATTTTTAAGTACAAGAAAAACCTACAAATCCGTTTAGCTGAACTACTTTCAATAAATAGTTCAGCTAATACAATTGAAACTTCAATTGGGGAATTCCATTATGATTTTTTAGTACTTGCAGTTGGCTGCACCACCAACTTTTTCGGGAACGAAACAATAAGGCAACACAGTTTTACTTTGAAAACAACAAATGATGCAATAGAAATTCGAAATCATATCCTTCAAACCTTCGAAGACATTATTTCTGCAGAAGAAAAAGACAAAGCTGCTTTATTAAATTTAACCATTGTAGGTGCAGGACCCACAGGCGTTGAATTAGCTGGGGCATTTGCAGAAATTAAAAAAGATATTTTACCCAAAGATTACCCCGGAATCAACTTTGCACAATTCAATATCAACTTAATAGAAGGCAGTAAGCATACTTTAAATAGCATGAGCCCATTGGCAAAAGCGGCTTCAGCAAAATACTTAGAACAGTTGGGGGTAAATATTATCACCGAAACATTTGTCAAAAATTATGACGGTTATACACTTGAACTAAGTAATGGTAACACCCTACAATCAAAAACAGTAATTTGGGCAGCAGGAGTGATTGGTAACAAAATAATTGGACTGACCTCAAGAGCCATGAAACCAGGCAATAGAATAGCGGTTAACAGAACCAATTTAGTTGATGGCAGTCAAAATATTTATGCAATTGGAGATATTGCTTTAATGGAAACACCCAAGTACCCAAAAGGTCATCCACAATTAGCCAATGTAGCAATCAATCAAGCCAAGAACTTGGCAAAAAATCTGAAGCGCCAAGCGAATAATACTCCTCAAAAAGAATTTGAGTATACAGACCTCGGATCTATGGCCACCATTGGTCGGAACAAAGCAGTAGTAGATTTACCCTTTTACCATTTCAAAGGATATTTTGCTTGGTTAGTTTGGATGTTCTTACACTTGATGCTCATTTTAAGCGTAAGAAACAAACTCATCATTTTTATTAATTGGGTTTGGGCTTATTTTACGAAAGACACATCCCTTAGGTTGATTTTAAATCAAAAAAAATAACGGAGTAAGCTACTTATTCTTTTCTCTTTTGGTGAATGGTAAACTGCGGAGTTAGTGGGTCTACATTAATTAATTGAAGCGATTTAACCATATGCAAAGTGCCATTTTTATACTTTAAAAAATGAGGTGTTTTTAAGTGCAATTCATATGCAGCTTTACTGGCATATACTTCTAAAATGGTAAAATGAGTGGGGCGCGAAACTTCAGACATTGGATAAATGGTGAGCACCCCGGGTTCTTTTTTCAGGGCTTGCTCCACTCCTTCTTTTAAAAAAGATTTATATTCAGATAAATAAGCAGAGTCAACTTCCAATACTGCTAGTCTAGTGATGGTTTCTTTAGATTGAGCATTTGCTTGTTGAAAAGCTAGTAATATAATGAGCACTAGGAGGATTGTTTTAAAAAAGGCGTTTACCTGCTTCATTTTGAAATGATTGATGATTTTGCAAAAATCGTACATAAAGCCCAATCTCGCTCACTTACGCCGAATACCTTAAATTCGCATTTTTAACCATCGTCGCTTTACTATGACTATCAGTTACAATTGGCTTTGTGAATATTTACCAGATGCAATAGAACCTGCTCAATTGTCTAAAATCCTTACGTCTATTGGTTTAGAAGTAGAGAGTTTGGAGCAATATGAGAAAATTAAGGGCGGATTAGCGGGCGTGGTAATTGGAGAGGTATTGACTTGTGAGCAACACCCCAATGCAGATAAATTAAAATTGACCACCATCCATATTGGTAAAGAAGCACCATTGAAAGTAGTTTGTGGCGCAGCCAATGTAGCAGCATTACAAAAAGTAGCGGTGGCAACGGTGGGAGCAACCATCTATCCAATGACTGGAGAACCCATGACTATGAAAGCCGCTAAAATCAGGGGCGAAGAAAGCCAGGGAATGATTTGCGCAGAAGACGAATTGGGATTGGGTTACAGCCACGATGGCATCATGGTATTGCCGAATCATTTAACGCCAGGAACACCAGCAGCTGAATACTTTAAACCTTATTCGGATTATATTTTTGAAATTGGGCTTACGCCTAATCGAATGGATGCTATGAGTCATTTAGGTGTTGCGCGTGATGTTGCTGCTTACTTAACGCACCATCAAAAAGAAACCCGCGTTAAGCAACCATATGCCAATGGATTCAAAGCCGATAATAATGATGCACCCATAAAAGTAACCGTTGAAAATACCAATGATTGCCCAAGGTATGCAGGGGTAACTATTTCAGGTGTTACCGTTGCACCTTCCCCTGAATGGCTGGTGAATAAGTTGACTGCTATTGGGGTAAGAAGCATTAATAATATTGTAGACGTTACCAATTATATTTTACACGAAACAGGCCAACCCTTACACGCTTTCGATTTGAAAGCCGTTACAGGCAATGAAATCATTGTAAAGAATGTGGCCACCGGAACAAAGTTTACTACCCTTGACGATAAAGAAAGAAGTTTACATGCAGAAGATTTGATGATTTGCAATGCCCACGAAAGTATGTGTATTGCAGGTGTATTTGGCGGAAGCAAGAGTGGTGTAAACAATGAAACTAAGGCCATCTTTTTAGAGAGTGCATGTTTTCATTCAACTACCATTCGCAAAACATCTATGCGCCATGGTTTAAGAACCGATGCTGCTACTCGTTTTGAAAAAGGAATTGATATTTCAAATACAGCAAATGTGCTCAAGCGTGCTGCATTGCTAATAAAAGAAGTAGCAGGCGGAACCATTTCTTGTGACCTTATAGATGTTTACCCTAACCCTAAACCAAAAACAACGGTAACCATTAAGAATCACTATCTCAAAAAATTAAGTGGCAAGAATTATCATGCCGATAAAGTGAAGCGAATTTTAACTTCATTGGGTTTTGAAATAGCCAAAGAGGGATTAGACGAGCTAATGGTAGAAGTACCCTACAGCAAGCCAGACATCAGCATTCCAGCCGATTTAGTAGAAGAAATTTTACGCATAGATGGTTTAGACAATGTAGACATTCCGACCATGATCAGCATCAGCCCTTCAGTAGAAAAACTGGGCATCAAAGAAAACTTAAAAGAAAAAATTGCCCATTTCTTAGTAGGTAAAGGGTACACAGAAATATTAACCAATTCAATTACGAATAGTAAATATTTTGACGAAGCTCATTCGGGCAATGTGGTTAAAATGATGAATAATTTGAGCGCAGAATTAGATGTGATGCGCCCATCTATGTTAGAGAGTGGATTAGAAACTATTGCTTACAATGTGAATAGAAGAAATACCAATTTGCAGTTATTTGAATTTGGTAAAACTTATTTAGTAGACGGCGAAGGCTTTAAAGAAGAAGAACATTTTTGCATTTTCGCAACAGGTAATAGTGCGGAACAAGGTTGGAGAAACAAAACAACTCCTATAGATTTTTATAGCATGAAAGGATTGGCTACTGCTGTATTACAGTGGTGTGGCCTACAACATATTAGCATGGAAGAATTGGCTGAAACGGATGATACCGTTGCTATTTACGCTAATAAACAATTGTTGGGAACCTTACAAATGGTAGGCAAAAACAAATTGAATCAATTTGATTTAAAGCAGCCCGTTTATATGCTTGATCTTCCTTTCGCCAATTTGGTAAAAGCGGTACAGAAAATAAAAGTAGTGTACAAGGAAGTGAATAAGTTTCCAGCTGTACAAAGAGACTTAGCATTGGTGGTAAACAAACAAACCCGTTACGAGCAAATTGAAAAAGCAGTGCAAGGGCTTAAAATAAATAAGCTACAACAGATGAATTTGTTTGATGTGTTCGAAAGCGATAAACTCGGTGCCGATAAAAAATCAATGGCAGTTAACTTCACTTTTTCCGACGATACAAAAACACTCACTGATAACGAGATTGATGCAATGATGAATAAATTGATCAAGTGTTTTGAAAAGGAAATAAATGCTGAAATCAGAAAATAACGCCTAATTTTCTACTATGGCTGTATTGAATGAACATATTACTGAACTGCAAGAAAAACTGCAGGTACTGTTGAAAGCCTATCGCCAGGTTCAAAAAGAGAACCAACGACTTGAAAAAGAGTTGAGCACCTTTCAACAGTTGCAAGCGAGTAATACAGCTGCTTTATCTGTATTGGAACAAAAATTGGCAGCAGCCAGAATGAGTTCAGGCAGCTGGGATCCCGAAGAAAAACTCAAATTGCAAAAACAAATCGATACCTATCTTAAAGAAATAGATAAATGCCTGGCGTTGCTGCACGCTTAATACCATGTCTGAATTAATACCTGTAAATATTGTTGTTGCCGACCGGAACTACCGATTAAAAATTGAAGCGGAAGATGAAGAAATGGTGCGCAAGACTGCCCAAACCATCAACGAAAAAATAGCCCAATTCAAAACAGATTTTGCAGGCAAAGACACCCAAGACTACTTAGCCATGGTACTGCTTTGGTTTGCAACCGAGCAAAAAGACAATGCCAAACTGGCTTTATTGGCCGATGAAACCGCTAAACAAATTAAAGAACTGGCACAATCCATTGATAAAGCATTGGAAGATCACCCCTAATTTATTGCTGTACTCAAAAATCTCCTATCTTCTTGTTATCTTCGTAGCAAGTCAATTACTTATTATATATAAATGAGATTTGATCTGTTAAATAGAATTGTGAACGTTTTAAACCCTTGCCAAGAACATGGATCCAATAATTATTTCCATCATATCAGCTGTAGTAGCCCTAGTAGCGGGTGTTGTAGCGGGTAAAGTCATTTTTGCAAAAAACACCCAAAAACAAGTAGAAGACGCCGAATTACAGGCACAAACCATTTTAAAAGAAGCTGAACTAAGAGCAGAAACCATTAAAAAGGAGAAGCAATTAGAGGCAAAAGAAAGGTTTGTACAATTAAAATCGGAGTACGAGCGCGATGTAAATGAGCGCAATCGCAAGATTGGCGAAGTAGAAAATCGCATCAAGCAAAAAGAAATTACCATCAACCAAAAGGAAGCCAGCATTGAAAAGCAGGTGAAAGAAAACGACGCCATCAAAGAAAACTTGAACCGTCAGATTGAGTTGGTTAATATCAAAAGAACAGAGTTAGAAAAGCACCAAGAAGAGCATATCCGCCGATTAGAAAAAGTGGCTGGCTTAACTGCTGAGGATGCTAAAGCCCAGTTAATTGAAAGCTTAAAGCAGGAAGCGCACACACAGGCTTTGTCATTGCAACAAGAAATTATTGAAGACGCCAAACAAAAAGCCAATAAAGAAGCTCGCAAGATTGTTATTCAGTCTATACAACGTACCGCTGCAGAGCATACCATTGAAAATACCGTAACCGTATTCAACTTAGAAACCGACGAAATAAAAGGTCAAATCATTGGTAGAGAAGGTCGTAATATCCGCGCCATTGAAGCCGCTACTGGAGTTGATTTAATTGTGGATGATACGCCGGAAGCCATTATACTCAGCAGTTTTGATCCACTAAGAAGAGAAATTGCCCGCTTGAGTTTACAGCGCTTGGTATCCGATGGACGTATTCACCCTGCACGTATTGAAGAAGTGGTAGAGAAAACCCGTCGTCAATTAGAAGACCAGGTAATGGAAATTGGAGAGCGCACTGTGATTGAAATGGGCATCCATGGTTTACACAAAGAGCTAATTAGAATTGTAGGTAAAATGCGTTTCCGTTCTTCTTACGGTCAAAACCTATTGATGCATAGTCGTGAAACAGCCAATTTATGTGGGATTATGGCCTCCGAGTTAGGCATGAACCCTAAACTGGCTAAAAGAGCGGGATTATTGCACGATATAGGCAAGGTTCCTGATGAAGAAACCGAATTGAGCCACGCATTATTAGGCGCTAAATTAGCCGAGAAATATGGCGAAAACCCTGCGGTAGTGAACGCAATTGGGGCTCACCACGATGAAATGGAAATGTTGTACGTGATTTCTCCTATTGTTCAGGCTTGTGACGCCATCAGCGGTGCAAGACCGGGTGCTAGAAGGGAAATTATGCAGCAATACCTGCAAAGAATCAAAGATTTAGAGAACCTAGCATTGGCTTACCAAGGGGTAGAGAAAGCGTATGCAATTCAAGCAGGACGTGAGTTACGCGTGATTGTAGAGGCAGATAAAGTAAGCGATGTAGACAGCGATAAACTCAGTTTTGAAATAGCACAAAAAATACAAACAGAAATGACCTATCCAGGTCAAATTAGGGTGACGGTAATTAGGGAAAAGAGGGCTGTAAACGTAGCTCGATAGAAAATTCATGAAAATTTGCATTTTTTAAAATATTCCCATTACCTTTGCCGTCCGATAAAAATAAATGTTATGCAGGCAGCAGTACAGTTTGTTCACGAACAATTGACCACGAAAAGAGAATTACCTAGCTTCAAAGCTGGTGATAATATTACCGTTAACTATAAGATTGTAGAGGGTGGTAAAGAGCGTATCCAGTCTTTCCGCGGAGATGTTATTAAACTACAAGGTGTAGGAGCTACTGCTTCATTTACCGTACGTAAAATCTCTGATGGTGTAGGTGTTGAGCGTTTGTTCCCCATCCAATCTCCAAATATTGAGTCAGTTATCTTAAACAAAAAAGGTAAAGTACGTCGTGCGAAGTTGTTTTACCTACGTGAAAGAAGCGGTAAAAGTGCTCGTATTAAAGAAAAACGTTTCTAGTAGAACGATAAATTATATAAAAAAGCGTCCCGAATTATCGAGGCGCTTTTTTTATTGGGTTTGTGGTACAGTTTTGCCTTAACTTTACGGCATTAAATAATATACTATGGGAAGTTTAGGTTTTCAGGAATTACTGATCATTGGTATCGTAGTCCTAGTTTTATTTGGTGGAAGAAAAATTCCTGAGTTCATGAGAGGTCTTGGTAAAGGTATCCGTGAATTTAACGACGCCAAGAACAACGTGAAGAAAGAATTAGAAGAAGGCATTAAAGAAAAAGACAGCACAACCGCGTAATGTTTGGTTTTACTACAATCAAAGCATTTCATACAGCATTGCAAAACGGCCAAACCACTTGTGTGGAGGCCGTTCTTTTTTATACTAAGGCCATCGCTGAACATGCCCACTTAAATGCATTTTTAGAAGTGTATGAAACCGAAGCAGTAGAAAGAGCAAAGCAGTTAGATGCAGCAGCAGCCAGTGGAGCGCTGACAGGTCCATTACACGGTGTGGTAGTGGGGCTAAAAGATGTGATTGCCCATAAAGGGCATACATTAACTGCGAGCTCAAAAATGTTGGGCAATTTTGAATCCGTTTACAACGCCACTGTTACCGAAAAATTATTAGCCGCCGGAGCCATTATTATTGGTCGTCAAAACTGCGATGAATTTGCCATGGGCAGCAGCAATGAAAATTCTGCATTTGGACCTGTTCGCAATGCAGCTGATACCAATAAAGTTTCCGGAGGGTCTTCTGGGGGATCAGCAGTTGCCGTACAAGCAGGGCTCTGCATGATTAGTTTGGGCAGCGATACAGGCGGCTCTGTAAGACAACCTGCAGATTTTTGTGGCGTAGTGGGTATTAAACCCAGCTACGGAAGAATATCCAGATATGGGTTGATTGCTTATGCTTCTTCCTTTGATCAGATAGGAATTTTTTCTAGTACTGTTGAAGATGCCGCATTGGTATTGGAAGTAATTGCAGGAGCAGATGAGTATGATAGTACGGTTTCTCAACGCCCAGTTGAACAATACAGTAGCGTTACTGAAGCTCCTGAAAAAAAATACAAGATTGCTTATTTTAAAGAAGCATTGAATCATCCTTCCTTAGACCCAGCTATTCAAGAGCAAACTTTCGCCTTTATAAAAAGCATGCAAGCAGCAGGGCATATAGTAGAAGCCATCGATTTTAATTTATTGGAATACGTAGTTCCTACTTATTATGTGTTAACTACTGCAGAAGCATCTAGCAATTTATCTAGATACGATGGAGTACGCTTTGGTCATAGAACCAATAAAGAAGGAATTGATTTAACCGAAATGTACAAAGCTTCTCGCTCAGAAGGTTTTGGTGAGGAAGTTAAAAGAAGAATTTTACTAGGCACATTTGTATTGAGTGAAGGATTTTTTGATGCCTATTTTACTAAAGCACAACAAGTTCGTCAACTCCTGAAACAACGAACTGATGCTATTTTCAGCGAATACGATGCCATCCTATCTCCAACTGTTCCAGCAACCGCGTTCAATATTGGCGCAAAATCGGATGACCCCATTGAAATGTTCTTAGCAGATATTTATACAGTATATCCCAACTTGGTTGGTATACCTGCTATTTCCATTCCTTTGTTTACGCATCCCAATGGAATGCCATTTGGTTTGCAACTCATGACGCGTTCTTTTGATGAAATGAATCTATTGCAATTGAGTGCTCAATTGATGGAGCTTAAATCATGAAAAACTGCAGCTATAATCAATCTATAAAAAATCTATTGCGATTATTTATACAAGCAATATTAGTAGGATTATGCATGCTCCCAAACACTAGTGCTCATGCACAAAAAGACAGCACCACCGACAAGTTTGGTTTTAAATCGCTCTTCAAAAATAAGTTTGATGCATCTAAGCCTTATGCCGCACAACTCAATCCCAGAGCGGTTTCCTTTGTGCAAGAATACATGCGCAAGCATACCAAGTCTTTAGAAAAAATGAAGTTATGGGGTAAGCCCTATTTTGATTTATATGATGCAGTATTGGTACAATATGGCGTGCCTAAAGAAATGAAATACCTCAGCGTTATCGAAAGCAATTTAGGCGCAGGGGTAGTATCCTGGGCAGGTGCAGCAGGCCCTTGGCAAATCATGGACTTTGAAGCAAAACGTTTTGGATTAAGTGTACGCAATCCCGATGAGCGAATGGATTACAATAAAAGTACCCATGTGGCAGCTAAAATTATGCGCGAATTATTTGCGCAGTTTAACGATTGGCTCTTAGTAGTAGCAGGTTACAACGGAGGCGCAGGAAGGGTTAGACAAGCCATTAAAAAAACGGGCAGTAGAGATTTTTGGCAATTGCAATACCATTTACCAGAAGAAACACGTAACCATGTAAAGAAATTTATTGCAACGCATTATGTTATGGAAGGTGGTGGTGGATGGACAACCATGACTGCTGCTGAAACCAAATACCAGAAAGAGAATACGCCACAAAACGGAAATACTTCTTTATTAAGTGCAGAAGAATTGGCCAACTCCACAGAAATAAAAATTACTGGCAGGTATCAATCATTGGTGATAGCCAACGAGCTTAGTTTAGACATTCAACAGTTTAATAAATGGAACCCTGGATTTGAAAAAGCTTTGTCTGCGGGAAAAGAATATTCCATGCGCTTACCAAAAGATAAGGCACCATTATTTGAAGTAAAGAAACAAGCCCTGCTAGCCGCATCTTTGCGAGCATTATTACAGAACTTTTAATGAGTTTTTTTAGTTCACTGCTTTGTCTGCACAACAACTGCTGGCAAATGCATCCGGCTTGGCTTTGAAGGCAAAACCCATTCCCAATATATATCCCATTGCTTCACGCAATGCATCATTGCTTTTAAACATGGGGTTGGTATTAATGTCGGCATGCACTTCCATTTCAATATGGTGCTCAATAAACAAAGGGCAAAGTTCGTAGGCAATTTCAATGCTCTTAGCCACTTCGGTAAGCATTCTTTCTTTTAAATGATACCGCTGTTTGGTTTTTTCGTTGTGGATATACATAAAGCCACCACTGTGTTCGCGCAAGAATACAATCACTGTTGCGAACTCAGTGTCTTCTCCTTTAACCTGGCTGTCGGTGCCAATACAAACTTTTAGTTTAGTGCCTTTTGCGGTTTCTCTTTTGATGGCTTCCTCTACCGCATCTTTAATAGGTAATACGATGTTTTCTCCATTGAATTTTCTCCAACGCATAAAATAGGGTTTTCTGAAGTTACCAACTAAAATCCCTTATTACCGCAAATCCATATCATCTTATTATTAACAGTGGTGGATAATGCCTCAAATGGTAACTTTGCCCCTATCATGAAATTACTGTTACAATACCTCAAACCTTATAAATGGCTGATTGGATTAGCCTTGCTATTGGCGGCCATCAACCAGAGTTTCAGCATGCTCGATCCCTACTTTTTTGGTAAGCTATTGGACCAATACGGAATGCATCCTTTGCAAACCGGGTATTTTAATGAACAAAAACAATTTGTTGCAACGGGTACAAGAACCGAATCAGAATTTATATGGGGCGTACTGGGCTTCTTAGGTATATTGATTAGTGTGGCCATGATCTCAAGAATTGCCAAGGCATTTCAGGATTATATGAGCAATGTGATTGTTCAAAAATTTGGTGCAAAAATTTTTACGGATGGATTAAAACATTCGATGCAGTTACCTTACCAAGAATTTGAAGACCAACGAAGTGGAGAGACATTATCCATTCTTTCTAAAGTAAGAACCGATACAGAAAAATTTATCATTGCATTCATTAATGTGCTCTTTAGTATACTCGTAGGTATAGTATTTATTTCTGTTTACTCCTTCCGTTTGCATTGGAGCATCATGCCTATTTATGCCGTTGGCATTGTATTTCTTTCATTGCTTACCAGTTTTTTAAGTAAGCGAATCAAAGCCATACAAAAAGATATTGTAAAAGAGACCACTACCCTAGCGGGCACTACCACAGAGAGTTTGCGCAATATAGAGTTAGTAAAAAGTTTGGGATTAACCGAACAAGAAATTAACCGACTCAATAAAAATACCTACAAAATTTTAGGCCTTGAATTACGTAAAGTAAAAAGCATTCGATCACTCAGTTTTGTGCAAGGCACATTTGTAAACTTGCTCCGACAAATCATCATGTTCACTTTGTTGTGGTTGGTATTTCAAGGAAAGCTAACAGCAGGAGAAGTAATGACTTTGACTTTTTACTCCTTTTTTATTTTTGGACCATTACAAGAAATTGGTAATATCATTTTAAGTTACCGCGAAGCAGAAGCATCATTGAATAATTTTCATAAGCTGATGCAAAAGCCATCAGAACCCAAGCCGGCCAGTCCTAAAGCTATTGGACCAATTAGCAACTTGGCTTTCAATGATATTCGCTTCAAGCACCAAACTGCCAGTTTTTATGCATTAGATGGAATAACATTTCAGGCAAAAAAAGGAGAAACCATTGCTTTTGTAGGACCATCTGGTGCCGGTAAAAGTACTTTGGTTAAATTATTAGTAGGCTTATACCATACCCAAGAAGGATCGGTAGATTACAATGGCATACATGGCCATGAGATTGATATGGAAGAGCTTCGCAATCAAATTGGGTTTGTAACCCAAGACACCCAATTATTTGCGGGTACTTTAAAAGAGAATTTATTGTTTGTGGCACCCAATGCCAGCGATGAAGAAATAAAAGCCGCATTGCATAAAGCCAGCTGTGATAATTTGTTGGCTAAAGCCAATGATGGCATTGATTCATTAATTGGCGAAAGTGGATTAAAACTAAGCGGAGGCGAAAAACAGCGATTATCGATTGCCCGCGCATTAATTAGACAACCCAAACTCTTGATTTTTGACGAAGCCACTTCGGCCTTGGACAGCATTACAGAAGAAGAAATCACCAATACCATTCGTTCTATTTCTGCACTAAAAGAACAGATTACGATCATGATTGCCCATCGACTAAGCACCATCATGCATGCCGACCGCATTTATGTATTAGAGAAGGGCAAAGTGGTAGAAACTGGAAGTCATGCCGAATTGCTTACCGAAAAAGGATTGTACTACGCCATGTGGCGCCAGCAGATTGGGGAAAGAAAGGGGTAAGCACTTGGCCTAGGCTGAAAAAATCCAGCCACCTCAAAGTGCAATCCCCCCCCGGAAACTTCACTCGTCAGTGGCTGGCTAGATTGTCAAAATCTGACACAAATAAAACGTATTTGACCCCTTTATCACCTATAAAAGGTTAAGTAACCAGTAAACAAATAGGTTATTTCCTATATTTTGCAGAAGATTTTGACCAATTCCTGCACTTAAATGAAAAAACTACTTGTTTTACTAATAGGGTTACTTATTTCGGGTTCAGTGTTTTCTGAGGAGATTGATAGCGTATTAACACTCAAAAAGTCACCTTTTTTTACTGATTTGATTCGGAGAGAAGCACTTATTCAACCATTACGGTCTGCAGAATTCAATTTTGTAAACCCCGAGTTCAAGCACCTGAAAACGAGGCGTTATCAATTTTTTAAAAGTGGGCCTGATTTATATATTCATTTTAACGGATCGGGGTTTTTATACAAATTGAAAAATCCGAATGACTCTGTTTTAACTTTCAAACGTATTGACGAAACCGAGAATTATAATTATAATATTGAAGCTTTTCTATTTACCCATCAAAAAGAAATCTACAATATTGGTGGCTATGGATATTGGAAAACCAGTGGAACTCTCAGAAAATACAACCGCAAAGACCGAGAATGGGATGCTGAACCCATTGATCAGGAAATTCATATGCCCTTTGCAAACCAGTTGGGGACATCGGGTCAACTATCTTGGTTCAATCCCCAAACCCAATATTTATTTATTCCATTTCAGCGAATAATTAACTCTGGGGTTAAAATTGAGAAGGAAGAAGACCAATTTGATCAAAAAGTATATCGGCTAGACTTAAATAACAAGACTTGGAAAAAATTAGGCAAAACCAACGCTGATTATTTTGATATACTCCAAAAAACAAAATGGGTATTGGCCACCGATTCTGGTCAACTCATCTGTTTTAACCACAAAGTTTATCAAATTAATTTTGAAGAAAATATCATTAAAGAATATACTGAGCCAAGCCTCGCACAAAGCTTAGAACGAATCAATAACTCACATCTTGCCTATTATCATAACCAAACCATTTACTATTTGAATGGAAAGACTTGGCTATATGATTCAGTAAAAGTAGATACCTCAAAATTTGAGAAAGCGAATTTTAAGGTTTGGAAGAAAAATAATTCTGGTTTTATTTTTGGCATCGCTCCTATTATCATTATACTATCAGCTGCTGCTGCCAGAAAAAGAGCCGCAAAGAAAAAAAGAGAGCAACTGCTAGAAGATGCTGCCAATAAGGTTCCTATCTCTTCTGCTGTAAAAATAAAGTTCAACGAAACAGAGAAGCAATTGCTCAATTTATTATTAGAAAAATCGAAGCAAAACAGCACCACTACTATTACTGAGATCAATTATGTATTAGGCATCAAAGACAAGAATATAGGCTTGCAAAAAAAAGTAAGAAGTGATGTGATGAAAAGCATTAATGAAAAATTCAACTTCTTACAAGATGGCGATACCGAATTGGTTTGCAATATCAGAAGTCAAGCAGATAAGCGCTTCTTTGAATACTATATTGACAAAGAGAATATTCAGTTGTTAGAGATTATGCTTAGAGAGGATAATGAGTAATATCTACTTTCAAATATCATGACATTTGAAAGTACTACTTGCAATTATCATGATAATTAGAAGTACGAAATTGTCTTATTCCTTGTCTTTATCAAACTTGCTCTTGATGTATTGAATAACGGTAGGGTCTTCTAATCCTTCCATATCACTTAATTCTAGCTCGAGGGCTTTGGTGCTTAATTGAATTTCCCAGAGTGATATAGCCAGAGAGCAGGAAAAGCTGAGCAAACTGAAGGCAAAAACCCAGTGGCTCATGATCATCCATTCTATGTAAATAAAATACATACAGATGATGCAGCTTAAAAATGCCATTACTCCCAGCGCTTGCATTTGCTTAATGAGCTTGATTCTAAATCGCAGGTTTTTAATTTGACCATGTACTACTGAATTGTTTTCCGTTTTATTGTACTCGTTGTGTAAACTTCTTACTCTTGTTGCCAATGCCAAAAAACGATTGGTATATGCCAACATAATCAAACTTATAGCAGGGAATAAAAGTGCAGGAGTGTTGATGCTTATGTCCATATAGTTCAAGTTACAAATTTATATTTTAACCATATCAAAACTTGCCTTACTAACGTGTGTAAGTAAAAGGGTTTTTTGATACAATCATGTAGTTGAAAACCTACATGAAATCCTTTAAAAACGTTTAAAATCAGGGGCAGCAGGGAGTAGATATATTTTATCTTGCTGAAACTAAAACGTTCGAAAAAGCGTTTATAAAATACTCAGACCCCCCCGGTTATGAAATTTATAAAACTGACTGCATTGTTGATGCTGGCATTTAATGTGCAAGCTCAACTATTAGAACCTGGAACCCTTAATTCCACTGGTGGCAACTATGTATTTAGAGGAGCCCCCACTATTCCCAATTTTAGTTTAGTATGGAGTGTAGGTGAATCTACCCTTATTGAAACTTTTTCTGTTAATGGAGGAATGTACTTTTTAACACAAGGAGTGCTACAACCCTTTGTGCCATTGGATTTACAAACTGTACCCATTCAAGGATGGAACAAAGAAGAAGTAAAATACTATCCCAACCCGGTAAGCACTCAACTTCAATTTGATTTATTCAGCAACGATACTGGCAGAGTGGTATTGCGAATTCTAGATCTATTAGGCAATACCCATGGTGTAAGAGAATTTGAATACAAAACATTACCCGTTAACCAAAAAATAGATTTCAGCAAATATGCATCAGGGCCATATTACTTGATGCTGTCTTTGTACAGCAAGGGGCAATTAAAAAAACACAGTGTGTTTAAAATATTAAAATTACGGTAAGTAAAAATAGAATTATGTGTAAGAGAATTTTTGTGATTATGTTGATGTTGGTGGTATTTGCAGTGATGCGGGCAGAAGCACAGCAACTGAACTACCAAGCAATTGCCAGAAATGCCAATGGAGTTGCACTCACGTTTAGAGATGTGGGTATTCGATTGAGTATACGTGATGGATCGCCTAATGGATCTATTGTATTTTCTGAATCAAGAAATATTAGAACCAATCAATTTGGTTTGTTTACAGTGGTGATAGGGAGCCCTGGAGCTAGTAATGTACTAGGAAGTATGGCTTCTATTAATTGGATTAGTGGCAATAAATATTTACAAGTAGAGATTGACCCAGAAGGAGGGACCAATTATTTTCAAGCAGGCACTTCTCAATTACAAGCAGTCCCCTATGCATTGTTTGCCAACGCAGCTTACCCTGTTGGCCCAGCAGGCGGAGACCTATTGGGTTCAACCTATCCCAATCCCATCATTGCACCTTTAGCAGTAACTACTGGAAAAATTGCTAACCAAGCGATTACTACACCCAAAATTGCAGACTTAAATGTAACTACCTCAAAACTAGCAGACCAAGCAGTTACCAATGCAAAAATTCAAGACAATACGATTGCGAATATTAAATTAGTTAACAGCAGAGTAACATTGAATGGTTTGATATTAAACTTGGGTGATGCCCAAGATTTTGCAATTGGTACCAATGGCATTGACGTCAATATTGTTTCTGCAGGCAATACCCATACATTCAATTTCCCTGATGCATCTATTGCGAATAGAGGATTAATCACACCCAATACGCAAACCATTGGTGGCAATAAAACATTCAATAACAATATTACTGCAGCAAGTTTTATAAGAGCAGGCGGATTAGCTGCACAGTTTTTAAAAGCAGATGGATCGGTAGATAATAATATTTATTTAACCGAGAACCAGCCCATTATTGTTACCGCTACAGGAGATGCAACAGGTGTTTCTACCAGTAGCAGAACCGCTCCAGTATTGCCATTAACCCTTGCAACAGTAAACAGTGCAGTGGGTACATATGGAACCAATATTGTTGTTCCTTCTATTACAGTAAACAACAAAGGATTAGTAACGAATGTAGTGGCCAACCCCATTCCTACAGCAACAGCTATTACCAGTGGATTACTCACCGTAGGTGATTGGAATATTTTTAATAACAAACAAAACGCTATCCCATTAGGATCAGCAGCACAATATTTTAGAGGTGATCTTACCTTAAGTAATTTTCAAACTGATGTAAGAAATCAATTAAGTGCGGGCACTAATATTACTTACGCAAATGGAAATATAGGACTTACGAATAACAGTGTTACACTCAATACATTGCCATTAACATTAGGAGGCTCTCAAACATTTGCAACAGGTACTACTGGTGTAGATTTTAATATTAGCTCAGCAGGATCAGTGCATACCTTTAATATTCCCAACGCTTCTGTTTTTGCAAGAGGCTTAATCAGCAGTACCGATTACACCAATTTTAATGCAGCATATAACAACAGAATAACCAGTCTTACTACCACAGGAACCAGTGGTGCAGCCACTTTAAGCGGGAACGTGTTGAATATTCCGAATTATACTATTGCAGGATTGGGTGGAGAAAATGCAATTGTTCCAGGCACTACATTACAATATTGGAGAGGAGACAAAACATGGCAAACACTCAGTACATCTATTGTTCCAGAAGGAACTAATTTTTATTATACAGATACAAGATCAAGAAATGCATTGTCTATCACGACTAGTGGAAGCAATGGTGCAGCAACTTATAATAGTGCATTAGGTGTTTTCAATATACCAGCATATACATTAAATGGATTAGGTGGTGTACCGTCTAGCAGATTAATTAATGGTTTAGACTTATCGGCTGATAGAACATTTAGTACATCAGATATTGCAGAAGGAAGTAGGGAGTATTTTACTGCTGCAAGAGCAAGAACATCAATCAGTTTAACAACAGTTGGCACGGGTGGTTTATCAACTTATGATAATACAACTGGCGTTTTAAATATCCCCAATTATACAGTTACAGGTTTAGGAGCAGAACCTAGCATCACTGCAGGTAATGCATTACAATATTGGAGAGGTGATAAAACATGGCAGACACTTAACACTACTGTTGTTCCAGAAGGCACGAATGAATATTTTACTCAAGCAAAGGCAAGATCATCTATTAGCTTAACCACAACTGGCACCAGTGGCTCTGCAGTATATAGCCCAGCTACAGGTGTTTTAAATGTTCCTAGTTATACATTAGGCGGACTAGGTGGTGAAACAGCCATTACGCCAGGCAATATTTTGGAATATTGGAGGGGAGATAAAACTTGGCAAACACTAAATACTACAGTTGTTCCTGAGGGCACTAATCAATATTTTACTCAAGCAAAAGCAAGAACATCTATCAGTTTAACAACAACTGGTACAAATGGTGCAGCTGCTTATGATAATACTACTGGAGCGTTAAATGTTCCTGCATATACTTTAGCAGGACTTGGTGGAGTACCAACTTCAAGACAAATCAATGGCGTTGATTTATCAACAGATAGAACATTCACTACTACAGAAATAAATGAGGGAACAAATTTATATTTCAATAACACCAGAGCTAGATCTGCAATAAGTTTAACAACAACTGGAAATAGTGGTCAAGCAGTATATAATAATATCACTGGAATACTTAACATACCGGAATATACAATTGGTGGCTTAGGTGGGGTATCAACAGCTAGAACTATTAATGGAATAGACTTATCCGCTAACCAGAGTTTTGCAGTTGGTACTGCAGGTAATACTTTTAATATTTCAAATGCAGGGACCGTACATTCTTTTAATATACCAAACTCATCCACTGCATTAGTGACTGGTGGGTTACTAAGCAACACCGATTGGACAACATTTAATAATAAACAAAATGCTATAAGTGGAACTGGGTATGGCAAATGGGCAGGTAGTACTATCTCCTTTATTCCGCAAATTCCTTTAGGAACAGATGTCACAGGAACCTTGTTAGCAGGGAATTTTGGTGCATTAACTGGAGATGTAACTAATACTGCAGGATCTTATGCAACAACTATTAGCAATGATGCAATTACAACAGCAAAGATTTTAAATGGTAGTGTAACTAATGATAAAATTGCTGATGGAACTGTGTCAAACATAAAATTAGTCAATAGTTCATTTAACCTAGGTTCAACAAGTATTGCACTAGGCTCAACTACTACAAATGTTGCTGGATTAACATTAACATCACCTACAATAAATACTCCTGCAATAAATTATACAAATACCAGCCCAATAACTGCTGGGGCAAATACTCAAGGAAGTCTAAACATTACTACTGATCACAATATTATTTTAACCGCTGCCGCTTCATCTGCTGTTACTTTACCTGTAGGTATAGAAGGTAGAAGGATTACCATAGTTAATAGAGGTGCAAACCCTGTTAATGTATATCCTGCTGCAGGTGGTCAAATTAATACTCTAGGTACAAATGCCGTTTTTTCAAATATTCCAGCAAATACCTACGCAGAATTTTATGCAACTTCTACTACACAATGGTATTCTGCAAATAGCGCTTCTGCGTCCACTACACAATGGAATGTTCTTGGGAACACAGGATTGAACGCAGCTAACAATTTCGTTGGAACAACAGATGCTGTTGCATTAAGATTTAGAGTAAACAATACATTCGCAGGTCAAATTCATCCTACTTCAACTGTTGGTAATACAAGCTTTGGACTTAACACAAACGACTCGGATGGAGCTGGTGATTATAATTCAGCATTCGGGTCATTTGCATTAAATGGAATAACAGTTGGGCATCAAAATTCAGCATTTGGGGCAGGGGCTTTGTCAAATACAAATTCAGGTAATGATAATACAGCAGTTGGACAAGGAGCGCTATTCGCAAATTTAAGTGGTGCAAATAATACCGCAGTTGGCCAAGGAGCCCTGACAAGTAATCAAAATGGAACAAGCAATGTTGCTATTGGTCAAGCTAGCTTAAGAGCAATAGTGAATACAGATAGAAATACTGCAATAGGAAGAGCAGCAATTGAGAATATAACTTCAGGAGCAGACAACACGGTTCTTGGTTACATTGCTGGAAGAAATCATGGTACAACTTTTTCCGATCTAACAACAAATGTTGTAGGAACTCTCACAGAAAGTGTATTAATTGGATCATTTGCTAGACCTTCTGCAGATAATAGGCAAAATGAAATAGTAATTGGCTATAATGCTTTTGGAGCTGGAAATAATTCTGTACAACTTGGAAACACTTTTGTTACAAAAGTAAATACTTCTGGTTCAATGAATGCATCTAAATTTATTGGTAATACAAGCACAACTGCTGTAACAACACACAATAATACAATCACTGGCGCAACAGCAGGAGTTGGTTCTATTTCACTTTCGGGAAATGATGTAGCAGGTTTTATAACATTTACAACCGGCGCAGGTCCTGCAGGAACTGGTAATTTTATAACAATTACATTTGGTTCAACCTTTGCAGGAAGTAATCCTGTTGTTATAATTCAGCCTATTATAAATGGAGCAACTCCTGGAATTGCCACAAGTATCTACTGTTTGCCAAGTTCTACAACTACATCAACTTTTACAATATCCACCGGTACTGCATTAATTGCCAATACCCAATACCAAATCGCTTACCACGTAATAGGCCGTCAATAACATCAAACGCACCCCTTTCACAAGGAGTGCGTTCTTTCATCTTTCATCTTTGTAAAACCAAACCAACAAAAAAGCCTATTTTAATTTCCACTCTAGTGGAATATTCAAGCGGAGGGTAAAGTTGCGGCCCATATTAAATACACCTGCACGTCCTGTTACTAAATTGTCTGCTGTGTACTTTAATCTGCTTAAGTGATTTTGATAAGCTACATCGGTAATATTATTTGCAGCTAAATTAATGGTAGCAAATGTTCTTCCCTTGCTTTGGATATCTGCACCAATTCCAAAATTGAGTAAGGAAAATCCTTGTGTTGCTGTTTCAGTATTATAAGTGGTGAATACTCGGTTTTGTGTAAACATATTATCCAACTCTATCTTCACATAAAAATTTCTTAATGATCCATTAGCCACTTTTGCAAAGTCTCCTCTTAATTCGGTGGTCCATCTTGCAGGTGGAATAAATGGTAAGCGATTGTTTCCTTCATAAGGGGTATTGAATTTGCCTGCCACATAAGAGAAAGTGCTAGCCAAGTGTAACCAGTCTAATGGATGTGGATGTATATCTATCTTGGTTTCAAAGCCATACAATCTTGCATTGTTTTGTCTAAACTGAAATGCCATCATATCTTCTCCATCTACATTCACTAATGAATCGCCACCGAAAACACTATTCAACTTAGAATAGAAAATATAATTGCTGATGCTATTGTAAAAAGCGGTTACTTGAAAACTAAAATGCTGTGTATTTACTTCTATTCCAGCATCGGCTTGTATTGATGTTTCATTCTTCAAGTTTTGATCGCCATGCTCATATCTATTCGTTCCTTCATGAGTTCCATTACTGGCTAACTCAGATACAGAAGGCGCTCTATAACCTCTAGACAAATTGGCTTTCAATGTTACTGCTTCCGATGCATTGTAACTCAAACCAACAGATCCACTGATATTACTAAAGGTTTTGCTGAAAGTATTGAATTTTACTTCGGTACCTTCTGTAAATCCTTCGCTGTTTAATTTTCTATAATCGCTTCTAAGTCCTCCACTCAATGTCAACTTATCATTGAATGTTTTTCTAGTGTAAACAAATAAACCCGCATCAAATAATTTATATGCTGGAATCAATACTTCGTCTGCTTTATTTTGATTTTGTTGCTGCATTCCATTCACACCAATACTAGTTTTCCATCCGTTCATATCGGCAAAATGATATTGCAGATTATAATTCACAGTTCGCAAATCAAAATACAATTCAGGACTGGTGGGCGCTTCAGGGTCTCCAAATTCTTTTCTTTGGTTTCTCTGATAGCCAATATTAAATTGAAGTCTACCTGTTCCTAATGCAATATTATTGTCTAAAGCAATTTTAAAATGATTAATACCTTGTGATGGTGTTTGTGTTTTTCTTTCATTTAAATCTGCATCGGTTGCAATTCTTTCTAGTGGAGAACCTGCAAACAAAATAAATTTTCCTGTTGCATCATCTCTATCACCTTCTACTAAACCAAGGTTTTGATTAAAATTACTTACCATCAAATGGCTGTATCCCCAGCTTTTATTGATGCCAATGTATCCACCAAAATTTCGCTCATTAAACCTGCTTCCTAATACACGACCATCGTATTTATTTTGATAGTCTTTTGCACTTTTAAATGAACCATACATATTGTAATTGAATCCATTTTTAAAATGACCTGCTGTATTAAAATTATTACTGATTAAACCATTATTGCTATTGGTGGCTACATTGTAATTGGCTCTAATACGGCCTTGTTCTACTGGTACATTCGTAATGATATTCACTACCCCTCCCATTCCATCAGATCCGTATAATAATGAAGCTGGTCCTTTTAATACTTCTACTCTTTGCACACTTGCTTCGTCAATTTCAATACCATGCTCATCTCCCCATTGTTGTCCTTCTTGTCTTACACCATCATTAATAGTGATGACTCTATTGTATCCTAAACCTCTAATGATGGGTTTGCTAATTGCAGGACCTGTGCTTAATGCGCCTACACCAGGCACTAATTTGCTCAACGCATCAATAATATTCGTTGAACTTAAACGCATTAAATCGGTTTTTCTTACTACTGAAATGGCTTGTGGATTTTGTGAGATTCTCACTGCAGATGCAACCCCGGTTACGGTTACTGCTTCGTGCTCTACTACTGATTGCTTTAATGCAATATCTAAAACCTGCGCTTGAGTAACGGCAACTGTTTTCAAGAATGCTGCATAGCCCATAAAACTTACTTCAACCAAATATTTTCCTGAAGGAATATTGGCTGTTGCATAGCTTCCATCGGCTCCTGTTACTGTTCCTGTTTTTAATTCATGTAAATAAATAGATGCCCCCACTAATGGTTTACCCGTTTGTGCGTCGGTCACTTTACCTTTTAATGAGCCATTGGCTAAAGCGGCGGCTGTAATCCAACCTAAACAAAACAATGTCAAAACAATTGATTTCATATCCTTCTATTTTTTGCTACTATGTTGCAAATATAGGGAGGCATTTGAATTTTTACATCATTGTTGCAAAAATATTTTTAGGGGTGGATTTTACCTGACTTTTAGCATAGGCCGCACTTGTTGCACAGATAGGTTTTGAAAGCGGGCATAATAGACCCCTGTTGGCAAAAATCCACTATTGAATGTAACCGTATAGGTTCCTGCAGGGTATTCTTTATCGGTCAATACTGCCAATACTCTTCCGCTGGTATCTATAATTTGAATTAATGTATGTCCTCCCGCTGTTTTAAATGTGATGACGGTGCTTGATGTAAATGGATTTGGATAATTACTCACTAATTGCTCCGTTGCTAATGGCTGTGGTTTCTTACATGCTGCACCACTTACCAATGGAAGGTTTTGGTAATTCTTCAACATGATTTGTTGTAAATCGTTATCGTCTACACATAACCAATTACTTAATAGTGTAGAATACACCGATCTAAAATCATATTGAAATGGAACGTTGTCGCCCACTCCTACGCTTGAACCAAAATTGGGTGTATTACCTGTAACTCCTCCAATTACTTGTTTGCCAAAAACAAATACTGGTGCGGCTGCGCCGTGATCGGTACCGCTACTTGCATTGCTCTTTATGCGTCTTCCAAATTCTGAGAATGTCATGCCCACTACTTTATCATCCACACCTAAAAATGCAAGGTCGGTTTGAAAAGCTTTAATGGCATCACTTACTCTTCCTAATAAAGTAGCATGTGTTCCTGTAGTTGTATCCCCTGCATTTACTTGTGAAGCATGGGTATCAAAGCCTCCCGTACTTACCATATATACCCTGGTTTGCAATCCTCCTTTTATTAATCTGGCAACAATTTTTAATTGATCGCCCAATGAATTGTTGGTAGGGTAGGTTGATTGTGTGGGCACTTTTGCAGCTGCATCTTTTATTACTGTTGCATACTGTTGTGTTTGTTGGGTGATCTGTCTTATATAAGTTAATTCTTTTCCTGCAGGTGTTGCTGGTGCAGGATCTTGCACTCCATTAATTAAGTTGTAAAAATTACTGGTATTGCTAATGCTCATAGCCATATTCACTGCAGGCCCTTGCATAGTAAGGCTTGTAGCCGATCCTATTTGTATGGCCAATGGATCTTTCATGGTTGCATTGGGGTATCCTGTTGGAAAATTTGGATATTGATAATCGAGGTACCTGCCCGCCCATCCACTGTTTACTACTGTGTTACTATCACTTGCACTCATCCAAATATCGGTAGCCCTAAAATGAGAGAAACTAGGTTGTGGGTAGCCCACCGATTGTATAATATTTAATTTTCCATCGTTGTATAAACTTTGTAATCCGGTCATAGCTGGATGCAATCCTGCTTTATCAACTCCCGTTAATTTTAATACTTTATTTTCTGGAATAAAAATATTGGGTCGTGCATTGGCATAGTTGGCAAAGTTTTCAATAGGCACTACCATATTTAATCCATCATTTCCTCCATTCAATTGTATGATTACTAAAATATGGTCGTTCTGTTCTGCTTGCATTTGAAGTGCTGCTGCAAAAACAGAAGATGCACCAAACACTTTGAACGAAAATCCACTTACCAATGAGGGTAGCAGAATACCAGCAGGGACGGTGTTTTTTAAGAAGTCTCTCCTTTTCATAGGTTTGGTTTTAGGCTAGTTGGTATTCGGCTAGGTTCATTAAATATTTGATAAGGTCTCGTACTTTGTTGCGCACCGTTGTTGCATTAGCAGTATTGCTAGGTGTACTTATAAATAGGTTCCAAGCATCGGTCCAATAATGATCACTGGTTTGTCCGCTTAATAAAATATCTCTTTTTAATTGTGCTTTTGATGCATCTGAAATATCTAATCGAAACATAAGTGCGGTTAATTCATTAATCAATACATTCGGATCAGCGGGATTGCTTAAGGTTCTTGCAAATGCAATACCATCAATTTGAATTCGCTTTCCGCCAAAACTATACCCACTCACAATCATCGTATCGGTAAACTGATTGCGTTTAGGAAGGGTATCACTATTAATCCATATTTGATAAAACTGTGGTTCTTGGTAATACGCTTTCCAACCACTTACATCGGGTGGATCCCCAATATTCTGTTGCATATTGCTCACCCATGTAACCATATAATTCCAATGGGCATAGTTGGTAACATAATCTGTTGACGGAGGAAATTGAATATTGAATTCTCTACACATACCCACTACTAAATCTACCGGGCTCTTGATTTGGCATCCACGAGAAAGTGTATCAAAAAAATGTTCGCTTTGCAATAGTGCTTGAAGTACTGGTTTTATTTCATAATTATTGCTTCTAAAAATATTGGCGAGTGGCGTAATGATATTTGTTTCTACCGATGCATCAATATCATAATAAACAAACCATCGGTATATGCGTCTGCAAATATATTTAGCTACTTCTTGCACATTAAATATCATGTTCAACATTTCATCCAATTCAATATCTCCTGCAGTTGCTCCGGTTCTTCCCGCAATGACCGTGTTATTATAAAAAGAAGAAAATGCCTTGGGTGTAGTGTCGTGTCGGGTAGCATCAAAATAAGATGTCATAGTGGTATTGTTGTTCCTCCACCCCGTTAAAACCCTTGCTGCTGCTTTAACATCGGCTTCTGTATATAATGAGTCTGGTCCCTTCCCACAACAAAATAATTCTTGAATTTCTCTGGCATAGTTTTCATCGGGTGCTGTTCTTGTATTCAATTGTCCCCAGCATGGCTGAATCTACTGTTACCGCTCTTGTTAGCACTTTAAAATTTCCCAATGCATTGGTGCGCAATAATTGATGATGTCGATAAATATATTGTGCGTTACCAATATCGTTCGACTCCGTAGCAAAATGATTATGCCAAAACAAGGTCATTTTCTCTAAGATAGATCGGTCTTGATTGATCATTAAACCCATCCACCATTTTTTAAATGAAGCCCTTCTTTGGCTTTGTACTGTTCCATCATTGTTTAGATCTCCTACCCATGTGCTGCCTTGGGCAATGGCTGTATCTGGTGCAGATGCAGATGTGGATGTAGTATATTCTTTAATGGGTGGTGCTGGTAGCGTAGTGATTGGATTCAGAAGTTCATTTAATACAACCGCCAGTGTTTTTCCACTAAAATAAGTTAGGTCATCCTTGC
The DNA here is from genome assembly GCA_002281875.1 of Sphingobacteriia bacterium 24-36-13. Taxonomy (GTDB): domain Bacteria; phylum Bacteroidota; class Bacteroidia; order Chitinophagales; family Chitinophagaceae; genus Sediminibacterium. The sequence goes on from NCHN01000008.1 coordinate 89,332, forward strand.
TGGCACCAAATAGGGTTCGCTTCAATAAATGCTGTAATTCAAGCTGGGTAAAATTACCTGTGTAAGGGGTAAGTCCTGTAAGTGGCGGGGGTATAAATTGGCTATCCATATGTAGAATTGGTATTCTTATGACGCTAAATAAAGCTTTTATGCAGCTTTTTAACATTAAAAATGTCTTATATTTAGGGAAATAAACCCCCACATGACCGAGCAAACCATTCTGGTAGGCTGTTTAAATAACGACCCCTCAGCGCAGCGGGAACTGTACAATAGATACAGTCCTAAAATGCTGAGTGTATGTTATAGATTCGGTAATAGCAGAGAAGATGCAGAGGACATGTTGCAAGAAGGCTTTATTAAAATCTTTACGCAAATTCATACATTTCAGAACAAGGGTGCATTTGAAGGTTGGATTAGAAGAATCATTGTTCATACTTGTATTAATTTTTTAAAGAAGAATAAAAAGTTCAGCAACAGCATAGATCTTGATCAAGCAGATTATTTAGAAGTAAAAGAAGAAACAATGCCTTCAGTAATGCAGGCTAGACAAATTATAGAATGTATTAGGCAATTGCCTTTGGGGTATAGAACGGTGTTGAACTTGTATGCCATGGAAGGCTATAGTCATAAAGAGATTGCAGACATGCTCGATATTGAAGAAAGCACCAGTAGAAGTCAATACACCAGAGCAAAAGTGATGTTAGAAGGTATTTTAATTAAGAAAAGAATTATTGAACAACCAAGAGAACGTTTCAATTGGGCGGCTGCTTTTAAGAAGTAGCATTTAGTATATGGATCGTAAGTATTACCAAGACAACGAATTTGAGCAATTCTTGCAAGAAGAGCTGAAGGATCATCGCATGTATCCTGCAGATGAAGCGTGGAATAATATCCGCACTCAATTGCACGGCAATCCTGCATGGCCTGCGCTTACAGTTATTTCTTTATTGGTAATTGTTAGCTTAACTATTTCCACTTTATTAATTGCCCCCTCTGCAGACCGTTTCCGTTTTGTAGTAAGCAATAATCCCACCAAATTGATTGCTGCACCAGTTGAAACACGTATGCATGCTCCTGCTCCTCAAGAAGCTTATTATCATGCCATTGAGCCTAATCATATTACAGAGCAAACCATTACACATTTAAGAGAACCTGCTGCAACAATTCCTACTGGAATTAATACAGAATGGCAAATGGGGATCACTACTATTAATAATAGTGTAATCAATACCGTTCCTGCAATGAATGAAGTATTGGTTGTAAAAAATGAAACAAAGAAAGAAATAGAAGAAAATCTTGAAGCGCTTCCTTTAGCATTAAAACTCAATGCAACAGAAACTATTTCTAGCTCAGCAGAATTGGTTGTGGGTATGGGGCAATTACAATTGGCTAAATCTGCAGAAGAAAATGCGTTGAGTATTAATTTAAATGATGAGAAAAGAACACAGCCAATAAATAATGCCATCAGTTTACCTATTCCGAATAAACGCATAGGATTTCAATTTTACATAACTCCTTCAACCAGTTATCGATCATTATCTGATGCACAGGTTAAAGAAATATATCAGCCAACTAATATAGCCGCTTCACAAAACGTACCATTGGCTTTAAACTATACTGCTGGCGTAAATGAGGTAGTGCGTCATCGTCCTGGAATGGGCTTAGAACTTGGATTAGCCGCATTATACAATATCAATTCAAGATTGAAATTTAAAACAGGTATTCAAGTAAATATTCGCCACTATAATATTGAAACATTCAGAGCCAATACTGGTTTAGCTACTGTTTCTTTAATCAACAATGGGAGCGTAGAGAACTTTAACATGTTCTCGAATTATAATAATGCTGGCGGATTTAAACAAGAACAATTAGACAATAAGAGTTTTCAAGTTGCATTGCCCGTAGGTGTTCAATGGGATATTATAAAAGGGAAACAATTTGGTATTAGTGCAGAAGCAACTGTACAACCCACTTATTCTTTTAACTCAAATGTATTTTTACTTTCTACCGATTTTAAAAATTATGCCGATGGCAATGATTTTGTTCGTAGATGGAATATCAATACCAGTGCAGGTATTCATGTCAACTTTAAATCGGGTTCCAATCTTTGGCAGTTAGGTCCTCAAATTAGGTATCAACACTTACCAACATATACCAATCGCTATCCAATTAAAGAATACCTAATGGATTATGGTATTCGATTGGCATTTACTAAGCAACGCTAATTGCTGGTTTTTGGATAGTTTTGCTCCATGAATATTTTTCTTCGCATTGGTTCATTTTGCTTTTTATACTGGGGGATTATAGCTTGTAATAACAATAAGCCCGCCGATAGCTTGAGTAATAAAGTAGTGGCGGATACTGCCAAATATTATCCGATTGCTAATTTTATTTCAGACGAAATGAAATATGTAGACTTACGCAATTTTACTATAGTAGAAAAGATATCCAAAGGCATCGATACCAGTTCAAGAAAAATAAGCAAAGACGATTTTCTTTCTGCTGCTTCAATTGTATTACAAAAGGCCCAGTGGTTTACAGCAAATAAAAATTTATTCATAGAATCTGTTTTTCAAGACCTTGGTACTGAAAGTTATACCATCAACTACAGCAGTTCTAAAGCCCATATCAAAAACATTGATCTGCTTTTGAATCAGCAAACCAATTTGCCCAAGCGTTTGTTTATAAGAGTAATTCAACAATCCGAAGATACTACCATTACGGAACAATTCAGTTGGATAGCCAATAAGCAATTTGTTATAAGTAGTTCTAAAAGAACGCAACAAGGCTATACTGAAAGTAGCATCAAGGAAATTAGTTGGAAAAACCAAGATCAATAATGACGCAAGAAGCTTTTCAACAAATAGCGCATACGATTCCTTTACAGCCTGGTATTTATAAATACTACGATAAAGACCATACGCTATTGTATGTAGGGAAAGCAAAAAGTTTACGCAAAAGGGTCAGCTCCTATTTTAGCAAAAGCTTTGTTGGTTATAAAACGCATGAGTTGGTGAAACGAATTCATCAAATTGAATTCACCATTGTAGATTCTGAACAAGATGCATTTTTATTAGAGAACGCTTTAATTAAGGAATATAAACCCAAGTATAATATTGAACTTAAGGACGACAAAACCTATCCTTATATAGTTGTAAAACGGGAAGCATTTCCAAGAATATTTTTAACCCGTAGAAAAATTAATGATGGGTCAGAATATATTGGACCATTCACTTCTGCTGGTAAAGTAAGAGAGCTGATAGAATTTGTAAAGCAATATATTCCATTAAGAAGTTGTAAGCTCAACTTAAGTAAAGAAAATATTGCAGCGGGAAAATTTAAAGTTTGTTTAGAATACCATTTAGGCAATTGCAAAGGGCCTTGCGAAGGTTTGCAATCCTTGGAAGATTATCAAAATGGCATTCAACAAATGCGCAATATTCTAAAAGGAAATCTTGGTTCTGTGATTGCGCAGTTTAAAGAAGAAATGCAGCAATATGCAATGGGTCTTGAATTTGAGAAAGCCGAATTAATTCGAAAAAAGATTGATCATTTAGAAAACTATCAATCTTCATCGGTAGTGGTCAGCAAGCACTTAACCAATATTGATGTATTTAGTATAGCCAAGGACGATAACAAAGCTTATGTAAACTATTTGATGGTTCAAAATGGTACCATTGTTCAAACCCATTCTGTTCCCATTGAAACCAAATTAGAAGAAACAGAAGAAGAAGTTTTGGTTTGGGTAATTGGAGAATTGCGCAACACATTTAATAGTATGGCCAAGGAACTGATTGTTCCCTTCCCGATTGAATATCCTGATCCTTCTATTATCATTACCATACCTAAAGCGGGAGATAAAAGAAAACTACTTGACCTTTCTTTAAAAAATGTGGCTTACTTTAAAGAGGAGTTGAGAAAGAAAAAAATGTTACGATTGGAGGGCAAAACAGATGACGAACAAAAAAAGGTATTGTATGAATTACAACAGTACTTACAATTGGATGAAGTACCAATTCATATAGAATGTTTTGATAACTCTAATTTTCAAGGTGCTTTTCCGGTAAGTGCAATGGTTTGCTTTAAAAATGGCATCCCTTCTAAAAACGACTATCGCAGGTTCAATGTAAAAACAGTTGAAGGCATAAATGATTTTGCTACCATGAAAGAAGTGGTTTACAGGCGCTACAAACGCTTAAAAGAAGAAGCCCTGCCATTTCCTCAATTAGTGATTATAGATGGTGGAAAGGGGCAACTAAGCTCTGCAATGGAGGCTTTTAAAGAACTCAACATAGTAGGTGTAACTACCGTTGTAGGCTTAGCAAAAAATGAAGAAGAAATATTTTTCCCAGGAGATTCGGAATCATTTAAACTGCCCATGAGTAGCGACTCATTAAAATTAGTTAGAAGAATTAGAGATGAAGTGCATCGTTTTGGCATCACTTTTCATAGAAACCAACGTTCAAAAGGCACATTCAAAAATGAGTTAGAACAAGTGCCTGGTATAGGAAAAGCAACCATTGATGAATTATTGCGAAATTTTAAATCGGTAAAAAATATTAAACTTCAATCTGAACAAGCGCTGGCAATGGTGGTTGGCGTTAATAGAGCAACCATTCTAACGAAGTATTTTAAGGGTAAGGAATAAAAAAAGGGCCAGGATAGAAATCCAGCCCCGTTTTTAAAATCCAATATCCTATGAAAAACCGAAGTGAAATTACAGTTTCCTTTATAAAATATAAAAAAAACTTTATCCATTTACTGTTAATAAGATTTTGAAAATAAAAAAGGGGCCGAGGGCCCCTTTTTGTGGAAACAAATGATATTAAATAGACTTAATAAGCCCACAAATCTTGCTCGTAGTTCATAATCTTCGCCTTGATATTCTCTCCTTCTAATAACCTGAACAAAGGATCTTTTATGAATGCACTTAAAGATTTGTCACCTGGGTTATTAATGGTGCTCTTAATAATATAGCTACTGAAGAAACGGCTTTCAAATAATTCTTCCCAAGTCATTCTAGCAGCAATATTCTTTGGGTTGTACACATCAAATTTGGTTAAAGATGCTCTAATGTCTGGATAATATACCCAGAATAAAACCCTTGGTAAAGACTTACCAGCTACTACTTGTTTAGCAATAGGAGCAATTCCTAAAATGCGCGTAAACATTCTGCTGCTTTCTTTGTCGAAAATGATTTGCTCTTTAATTCTGAATGTATATACAGAGTCAGGGCTAAACTTAGGTTTCTTAGTGATTACTTTTTCAACTGCTCCAGTTGCAGGATCAACCACATCAACAGTATCTAAAGCACCACTTACCATCGACATCACTTGAGAAGTGGTAAGCGGGGTGGTGAATCGATCGTTGTCTGCAGAAAACGCAGTTACACTATCATTTTTTATTGCACTTAATAATAAAGAGAAAAAGCGTTGGTCACCATTATCATCTTTGCCTGGATACATAAATGATTGATTGATTTTTTCTCTAGCATCAATCTCTCTCCAAATAAAATGACTGAATACCGCATCGTCTTCACGCAGGTCTTCATATTCCAAAGGTTTACGATCTCTCACCTGTGTTCTAAGCATTGCATAATTGTTTCTTAACGAAACTTCAGGCTTTGCATCAAAACCTCCTTGAACCGTAGTATCAAAACTAAATGTAACAGCGGCAGAAGGATTAGTAGTTGTGGTACCAGTTCCTAGTGCTGTATTATTATTGGTAGTTCTATATCTAGAAGTTCCCGTAACAGGTTCTGTTGGTGTTATTGTTGTATCTGCAGCAGGGTTTACCTGATTGATCTTGGTTTTAGCAGCTGCATATTTTGAAGTAGGCTTTTTAGCTGCTGGTTTGGTTGCTGCAGGCTTAGCTGTTGTTGTAGCTGGCTTGGCTGCTGTTGTTGCAGGCTTTTTATATTTAGACTGCGCCATCGCACCCATTGCTACTAACAAGGCAGTAGTCATCAATAATCCTGAATAAACAATCTTTTTCATACGCACCATTATTGTAGAGTAAATGAAATATTTTGATCCAATAATCTAGTTCCACCA